>CANRNW010000008.1 GCA_947632145.1 uncultured Clostridia bacterium | reverse complement strand
TATACAGATGAATGAAGGAAAATATACAATAAATGAAGAAACAGGAGAAATAACATTTGCAGAAGATGCAGAACAATGGGAGCCGATAGGCACATCCTCTAAATACTTTAATGGAGCATATGATGGAAGAGGAAATACAATAAGCGGGATTTATATAGATAATGATTTGTATTATCAAGGATTATTTGGTTGGAGTAACTCTAAAGTAATTATAAAAAACTTAGGCTTAAAGGAATCAAAGATAACAGGTAAAGGATATGTAGGAGGAATTATAGGATATCAATATGGTGGCACAATAGAAAATTGTTATAATATTGCAAATATTTCTGGAACAGATTCATACATAGGAGGAATTTGTGGTACGAGCAGTAAAGACGCTACAATAGCGAATTGTTATAATGCAGGTAAAGTAGAAGGAAATGGCTTTTATATAGGAGGAATTTTAGGATTAGGTATGAAAATATCTAATTCGTTCAATTGCGGAGAAATAATAGGTGGATCATATATAGGAGGTATTGTAGGAAAAACAGAGGTAGAAATACAAAATTGTTATAATGTAGGTAAAGTACAAGGAAATGATAGTTATGTAGGGGGGATTTTAGGGTATGGAATAAAAATATCTAATTCGTTCAATTGCGGAGAAATAATAGGAAAATCATACATAGGAGGTATAATTCGGAGAGGCAAAGAATGTTACAGAAAAATGCTATAACTTAGGAACAATTATAGGTACGGAAAGTGTTGGAGGAATTTGTGGATACGGTGGAAATCCAGGAAAGATATAT
Source organism: uncultured Clostridia bacterium (assembly GCA_947632145.1). GTDB lineage: Bacteria > Bacillota > Clostridia > TANB77 > CAG-508 > CAKPQL01. The sequence goes on along the minus strand of CANRNW010000008.1, from coordinate 47,102 downwards.
AATTGCTATAATATAGGAAAAATACAAGGAGAAGGTAATTACATAGGAGGAATTGCTGGTAGAAATGGAAGTAATTTTAGTGGAGCTGAAACTAATTCTAATTATAATATTGGAAATATATCTTGTGGAGGAAAATATTTTGGAGGAATTTTGGGGTACTCAGGTTATGGGGCTAAAACAAATAATAATTATTATTTAGATGGAATAGCAGAATACGGAGTCGGAAGTACATATAATGGAAAAGGTGCTTCTTCAAGCGGAACCACAAAGATGAGTTTTGATGCACTAAAACAATTAGTACAAAGTTTAGGAACTGCAAATTGGAAGGAAGATACATATAACATAAACCAAGGCTTACCAATTTTATCTTGGCAAACAGATAATGACAAATTAGATCTAATTAACGGAGATAATGCCTTTGCAGAAGATACAGAAGGTATAAACAATGGATATCCAATCCTTGCATGGCAAGTAGAAAGTGCAGAATAGTACAATTTTGGGACACATTAAAAAAACATCAAATTCTCCCCAAAATAATAGCCCTTTTGGAATTTATTCCAAAAGGGCTAAATTTTACAAAACCTATTGAAAAACAAAACATATTAGTATATATTTATATTTGTAGGGGCGCATGAAAAGCGCCCAATACTACAACGCCTTACCCAACCTTAAAGGAGGAATCCATAATGCAAATGAAGAAAGAAAAGAAAAATCACAAAATAATAAAAATAACAGTAATGTTAATTGTAATAGCAGTAATAATATTGTTACTAGTTTTTTCAAAAGATATAATGAAGCTAACAACTAAAAACGAAATAAACCTAGCACAAAATATAGAAAACAATATGATTATGGGAAATCCAAATGCACCGACAATATCATCAGGAATGATTCCGGTTAAATGGGATGAAGGAACTGAAATGTGGGTAATAACAACGGAAGCAGATGAAAACTGGTATAACTACGAGCAAGGAAAACCAGCATATATGATGCTAAATGATGGAGTATACCAAAGTGAATTAATGAATGATATGACAGGTAAAAAACTAGCAGAAGAAAATATAGGAGCACAAATACAAGAAAATGAAATAGGAACAATATTTGCATGGATACCAAGATTTGCAGTAAATAATAACACACAAGAAATGAGATATGTAACAAATAAAGCAACTTTAGAAACAATGTGGATGGTTCCAGACACATTCAAATATGAGATTGATAATGAAACATTACCAGATTTTTCTTTAACTGGTGTATGGATAGAAAAGAATATAGATGAAAAGTATGTAAGCAATATTGAAGAAATGAATAAAGAACAAGGAAAATATGAATTTTTAGCAAATACAAAAGCAATGCAAATAACTGGAGATGATATAACATATATAAGTAATATAACTATTTGCGAAGCAATTACTGATATATCAAATCAAAAAAGAATTATATTAAAAGTAATAGATACTGATGAACGAGAGTTAATTAAAGCAAAAGCTACATATAATTCAAACGAGAGAAAAATAGAAATAGAAGTAAAATATAGTGAAAATGAAATAGCTATGATACAAGATGAGGACGGAAATATATTATCTAGAGAAAGCCGAATTGCTGATACAGGCGATAAAACAATAAGAAATCAAACTTACAAATTTCTAATAACAGATGTAAAAAATAATTCTATAATGATAAAAATAAAAGTTATAGAAGCAAAATCTTTAGTTATTTATAATTTAGAAAATTTAGTATCAAGCAATACAAATAATTTAGTGGATTATGACGGAACATATACAACAACTTTAACACCTATAAACTCATTAAACTATCAAAGACCTACTACAATAGAAATTACAATGGATGGGGTTCTATTAACAAGTGAATACACTTATAATAGTGTAAGTGGTGTTTTAACAGTAAATCATGTAACAGGTACTTTAGTTATAAATGCATCAGCAATAAAAATATCAGGAAATATATCATTCTCTAGTGCAGCGGATGCAACAGATGGTGGAACTTATTCAGCTTCACTAACACAATCATACCAATTAAGAGTGTTTAAGTTTACACCAACAACTACTGCAACATATAAATTTTATTCAGCTGATAGTGTAGCAGATACAAAGGAAACCGATCCTTATGCATATTTATATAGTACAGAAAAATATACTGTTGAACAGCTTGATCAAATGGCATTAGAATATGCACAAACAGGAAAAACAGATGGATTAAGCAGTAAATCATTGAAATATGATGATGATGGTGGAAATGGATATAATTTTAGCTTTACATATAGTTGCAAAGCGGGTGTTACATATTATTTGGCAATAAGAACATATACACCAGATAAAGTTCAGTCTTTTAGTCCTATATACATAGTAAAAAATTAAGATTGTGGAATTGTGTACGCGTTAAAAATCATCAATTTTTAAAAAATAATTGCAATTTTAAAAAATATGTAATATAATAATTTCGACGTTGATAGAGAAGAGTAAAAGTAAAAACTTTACAAGAGAGGATTAGTCATGGGCTGGAAGCTAATCTTAAGCAAGTCTACTTTGAAAACTACTCTGGAGTCTGTAGTGAAAGCTACCGTTGATTTACGATATAATCACTAAATTAAGTAAAAAATAGGGTGGAACCGTGCTATATGTACCCCTATAGGCAAAAATACTTTGTCTATAGGGGTATTTTTTGTCTTAAATAATACATAAGTCGGCGTCTCGACGACCCGCAAAATAGGAGGAGTTGTTATGATTAAAATTACACTAAAAGATGGCTCTGTTCTAGAAGTAGAGCAAAATTTAAGCATTTTAGATATTGCAAAAAAAATAAGCGAAGGTTTGGCAAGAGTTGCTACAGCAGGATTAGTTGATGGAGAAGTAAAAGACTTAAGATATGTTTTGACTAAAGATTGCAAGCTAGAAATATTAACATTTGATGTATTAGATGGAAAAAAAGCATATTGGCATACAACATCACACATTTTAGCACAAGCTGTTAAAAGAATACATCCTGAAATTAAACTTGCAATAGGACCATCAATAGATAATGGATTTTATTATGATTTTGATACAGATAAGCCATTTTCAGAAGAAGATTTATCTGCATTAGAAACAGAAATGAAAAAAATAATAAAAGAAGATTTAGAAATAGAAAGATTTACTTTGCCTAGAGATGAAGCAATTAAATTCATGAAAGAAAAGCAAGAAGACTATAAAGTGAAGTTAATAGAAGATTTGCCAGAAGGAGAAGAGATATCTTTTTATAAACAAGGAGAGTTTACAGATCTTTGTGCAGGACCACATTTAATGAGCACAGGAAAAGTAAAAGCAATAAAATTATTAACAAGTTCTGGTGCATATTGGAGAGGTAATGAAAACAATAAAATGCTACAAAGAATATATGGAATATCTTTCCCAAAATCAAGCGAATTAGAAGAATATATTACTTTAATAGAAGAAGCAAAAAAGAGAGATCATAGAAAATTAGGAAAAGAATTAGATTTATTCTTCTTTGATGAAACAGCACCTGGTATGGCATATTGGCTACCAAAGGGATTTACTATGTTAAATACTTTAATAGAATTTTGGAGAAAAGAACACAAAAAAAGAGGATACGAAGAATTTTCTGGACCACAATTAAATAGCAGTGTATTATGGAAAACATCAGGACACTGGGATCATTATAAAGAAGATATGTTTATTTTAACAGATGCAGATGGAAATGAACAAGCACTAAAACCAATGAACTGCCCAAATTCAATAAAGATATACCAATCTAAATTGAGAAGTTATAAAGATTTGCCACTTCGTTTTAATGATGTAGATGTTATACATAGAAATGAAAAGTCTGGACAATTAAATGGGCTATTTAGAGTAAGAATGTTTAGACAAGATGATTCACACAACTACATTACAGAAGAACAAATTGGTAGTGAAATAAAAGATATAATTGAAATTGCAAGTAAATTTTATGGAGTATTTGGACTAGAATATAAATTAACTTTATCTACAAGACCAGATGATTTTATGGGAGAAATTGAAACTTGGAATAAGGCAGAAGCTGACTTAAGAAAAGTTTTAGATGAAATTTGTGGTAAAGACGAATATAGAATAAATGAAGGCGATGGAGCATTCTATGGACCAAAAATAGATATAAAAATGAAAGATTGTTTAGGAAGAGAGTGGCAAATGGGAACAGTACAATTAGATTTTCAATTGCCACAAAGATTTAACCTTTCATACATAGACCATAATGGAGAAAAGAAAACACCTATAATGGTTCATAGAGCAATATTTGGCTCATTTGAAAGATTTATTGGAATACTAACAGAACATTTTGCAGGAGCATTCCCTGTATGGTTAGCACCTGTTCAAGCAAGAATATTAACAATATCAGAGGCACATACAGAATATGCAAATAAGGTAAAAGAGAAATTAGAGAATGAGGGAATACGTGTAGAGTTAGATGACAGAAACGAAAAAATAGGATATAAAATTCGTGAAGCACAATTACAAAAAGTACCATATATGCTAATAATAGGAGATAAAGAAGTAGAAGCAAATGCAGTAGGTGTGCGTTCAAGAAAAGATGGGGATATTGGTCAAATGCCAGTAGATGCGTTTATGGAAAAAATCCAAAAGGAAATAAAAGAATTTACAATATAAGTATTGTAATAAAAATCACCTTTTTAAATATAATTCTAAAAGGTGATTTTTTATTATGAAAAAGATAAAATATTTATTTATATTATTTATATTTTTAATTACTAGTACGCTTAATGTATATGGCTTTGATGAAAAAGAAGCAGAACTAGAGCTAAAGTATTTTAATGAAGTACATGAAGAAGTAATGCAGGCTTCTACAGATCCAAACCAAGCGCCTGAAACATATTCTAGAGCTATTGTGGTGCTAGATAGAGCTTCAAAAACAATAATATATGGAAAAAATGAGAATGATGTTAGAGCAATGGCAAGTACAACTAAAATAATGACAGCTCTACTTTTAATAGAAAATGCAGATTTATCTAAAACTGTAGAAGTATCTCAAAATGCTGCAAGTACAGATGGTTCAAGATTAGGATTAAAAACAGGAGATAAAATAACTTTAAATGACTTATTATATGGACTAATGTTATGTTCTGGAAATGATGCCGCAGTTCAAATTGCAGAAACAATTGGCGGAAGTGTTCAAGGTTTCTCAAAAATGATGAATAAAAAAGCAAAAGATTTAGGATTAAACAATACTAGTTTTACTAGCCCGCATGGACTAGACGAAGATGGACATCATACTACTGCTTATGAGTTAGCTTTACTTACAGATTATGCATTAAATAACCCAATGTTTGCTAAAGTAGTTAACACAAAATACTATACAGTAACAATAAACGGAAGATCTAAAGATATAAGTAATACTAATGAATTATTAGGATATTTACAAGGTGTTAATGGAGTAAAAACTGGTTTTACAAATAATGCTGGGAGATGCCTTGTATCATCAACTGTAAGAAATAATTTTAATATAATAACAGTTGTACTAGGAGCAGATACAAAGAAAATAAGAACTAGAGATTCAATAAAATTGATAGAATATACTTACCAAAATTTTGAACTAATAGATATATCTCAAATAGTAAAAGTAGAGTATGAAAAATGGAAACCAACTTACGAAATAAACATAAATAAGGGGATAAAAAGCGAAGTACAAACAAAATTAGGAGAACAAAAATATACAATGTATCCAATAAAAAAAGGAGATAAACAAAATATTAAATTAGAGTTTAATGAAATAAATTATGTAGAAGCCCCTCTTCTAGAAAACTCGAAATTAGGTAGTATAAATGTATTTGTAAATAATAAAATAATATGTACTGTAGATATACTTAGCAATGAAGAGGTAAAAAAGAAAGATATAAAGGATTACTTTTTTAATATGATTGGCGTGTACTCAAATGTGTAATTATGGCGAAGATACTTGCGAATTATTTGACAAACATACTAAATAATAGTAAAATAAATATACTTATGATAACAAAGGAGAAATATTTTTATGCCCAAAACTAACAAAAGAATGTTTAAAAAATTAGAATCTAAAACTAAAGTGTATTTAGTAGTTATAGGATTGTTATTAGTAATATTATGCTTATATGAAGAAGCGTTAATTTTACCTTCTATAATAGTATATACAGTGTTACTAATATACACTTTTTGGATAAATAGTAAAAGAATTGGCGAATTATCAAAACACATATATGATTTAACAATAAATGTAGATACAGTAGCCAAAAATACGTTAATAAATTCTCCATTTCCACTAATTATTTTGGAAACAGATGGAAATGTTATTTGGAAAAGTTCTAATTTTAACACGGAATTTGAAAATACTGAAATAAATACTTATTTAGATGAGATATCAAAAGAAGTAAAAATGAGTATAGAAAACGGAGAAGACAAAGGTATAGATAAACAATTAAAAATAGGAGAAAAAACATACCATATAATAGGCGAATATATAAAGTCTAAAGCAAATAAAGAAAAAACAGAATATATGATGACATTATATTTCCTAGATATCACTTCAAATGTTAATTTAGAATTGGCATATAATAACTCTAAGAGTTGTGTTGGAATATTGATGATAGATAATTATGAAGAGATAATACAAAGGGTATCAGATGAGGAAAAACCTAAACTAACAGCAACAATAGAAACTACTATGTATAATTGGGCAACAACAACTGGTGGAATAATGATAAAAACAGATAGAGATACATTCGTTTATATATTTGAGCAGAAGTATTTAGAGGAGATAGAAGAAAATAAATTTAGCATATTAGATACAGTAAAAGAAATAGATATTGACATAGATATACCTTTAACACTAAGTATTGCAATATCAACGGATGGCGAATCTAATTATGAAAAATATAAATCTGCTGGAGAAGCAATAGATATTGTTTTAGGAAGAGGCGGAGATCAAGCTGTTGTAAGGAAAAACGGAAAATACATTTTCTATGGTGGAAGAACCCAAGAAGTAGAGAAAAGAACGAAAGTAAAAGCTAGAACAATATCAACAGCATTGGAAAAATTAATCAGCGAATCAGATAATGTTATAGTAATGGGACATATGAATCCAGATATGGATTGCATAGGTGCAAGTTTAGGAATATATCGATTAGCAAAAACTCTAGACAAAGAAGTATATATTGTAAATAATTTAGCAGGAGCAAATTTAGAGAATTTTGCAGAGGCAATAGAAAAAGAAGAAGAATACAAAGATGTAATAATAGATAAAACACAAGCATTAGCTAAAATAACACCAGAAACTCTATTGGTAGTAGTAGATACACATAAAATTTCTTATGTTGAAGCACCAGAGTTATTAGAAGAAACAGAAAAAATAGTTGTTATAGATCATCACAGAAGGTCAACAGATTTCATAGAAAATTCAATATTAACTTTCCATGAGGTATATGCTTCATCAGCCTGTGAACTTGTAACAGAAATATTACAATATTCTGAGAATACAATAGAATTAAGTAAAATAGAAACAGAGAGTTTATATGCGGGAATAATGATGGACACAAAGAATTTTACATTTAAAACAGGAGTTAGAACTTTTGAAGCAGCAGCATATTTAAGAAAATTTGGAGTAGACATTGTAAAAGTAAAAAAATGGTTCCAAAGTAGCTTAGAAAACTATAAATTGATAGCAAATATAGTAAAAAATGCAGAAATAATAAATGAAACAATAGGAATATCTAAATATGAAACAGAAGATAAAAATGCAAGTTTAATTTGTGCAAAAGCTGCAGATGAATTATTGACAATAAGTGATATAACAGCATCATTTGTAATAGGAAATACTGGAGAAAAAATATGTATAAGCGGACGTTCAATAGGAGACATAAATGTACAAGTTATATTAGAGAAACTTCGGAGGAGGAGGACACATAACGCTTGCAGGGGCACAATTAGAAGGAATAACAATGGAAGAAGCAAAAAATGAGTTAATAACAAAAATAAATGAATATTTTTCAGAAATAGCAGGGTAAATTATAATATGAAAAGAGCGTCACAGTAGTGACGCTCTTAAAGTTAGTATGCGCAAGACACATAGAATGTGCCATCATTTGTTACTATCGTAAAGACAGCAACGAAGTTGGCGTGGTCGGTAGTGTAACCCCAACCAGAAGGATTATCCGGAATCTCGAAAGTCAGGACGTAGTCGTTGCTTTGGTTCATTTGGGTTCTAAACTCCAAATCGCCGAATTCTTCAAAAACTTTGCTGTCAGGGTTACGAAATGATGCCGTCAATTTGATGTTTTCAACTTCAACAGTAGTTTCCAAAGAGATGCAAACATATACGCCTGTATCCAAAATAAATGCATTGTCAAAAGCTTCATCGTAGCTATCAAAAACTTTAATGTTACAAGAATCCGTATAAGGTAAATTTGTATCAACAGAGTTTGTAATATTAGCAACGATTTTTTTGCTTTCAACAGGGGTTGAGCTTCCCGAAGTAGAATCTTCCGGCCAAGATACATCAGTAAAATTACTGTCTGTATTGGGGGTGCTAGTAGAACCACTCGGTGTATTGATAGAACTATTCGGTGTGTAAAAATTCTGATTAGAATAAAATTCTGAAAGTCTCTCATCAACAATCGAGTTTACTTTTTGTTCAACATCAGCGTAAAAGGCTTCTTGCATGTTCTTTACCTGCCCAATGAATGTCAAACGCATAATGTTGCTGATTACAATGAGCACAATTACAATGCCCAATGGAATCAAGATGTACCGGAGTTTAAAATTTTTTTGCTTTTTCATAGTGAGTCCCTCCTAATGAATAAATAAAATTGCCTTTCGGCTTGGATATAATAATTATACCATTTTTTCTATTATAAATCAAATATTCACGATTTTTCACAACTAAACATAATATATAGCATAAATATGTTATGAAAGGGTGAATATATATGTCGAGTTACATAATAGAAGGAGGAAAAAGATTAGAAGGCGAAGTAAATATATCTGGATCAAAGAATGCATCATTACCAATAATTGCTGCAAGTATACTTAATAGCAATATTACAAAGCTATATAATGTACCCAATATACATGATACACAAATAACACTTGAAATATTAAAGATTTTGGGTTGCAAAATAGGTAAGAAAAGTGATAAAATAATAATTGACTCTAAAAATATGAAAAAAACAGAAATACCTGATGATTTGATGAGACAAATGAGATCATCTGTTGTTTTAGCAGGAGCTATAATTGGTAGATTTAAAGAGGCAAAAATATCGTATCCTGGAGGATGTGATATTGGAGCAAGACCAATTGATTTACATTTAAAGGGATTTAAAAAATTAGGAATAGAAATAGAAGAAGAATCAGGATTTATTAAATGTAAATGTGACAAGATTATTGGAAATACAATTCATTTGGATTTTCCAAGTGTTGGAGCAACAGAAAATATAATGTTAGCAGCTGTCTTAGCTGAAGGTGAAACTATAATCAATAATGCAGCAATGGAGCCAGAAATAGAAGATTTACAAAATATGTTAAATAGAATGGGAGCAAAAATAACAGGGGCTGGTACTAACATAATTAAAATTGTAGGAGTTAAAAAATTAAAAGAAGTTAGTTATACAGTAATGCCAGATAGAATAGAGGCAGGAACTTTCCTTTGCGCAGGAGCAATAACCGAAGGAAAGATAAAATTAAATAATATAAATGTAGAACATATTGCTCCAGTAATAAATAAACTAGAAGAATGTGGCTGTAAAATAGAAATATCTAAAAATAGTGTAAAATTAGAGGCACCAAAGAAATTGAAAAGTGTAGATATAAAAACAATGCCATATCCTGGTTTCCCAACGGATATGCAATCAGTATTTGCAACTGTTTTAACAGTAAGTAAGGGAACTTCAATAGTAGTAGAAAATATATTTGAAAACAGATATAAATATACAAACGAATTAAAAAGAATGGGAGCCAAAATTACCGTAGAAGGAAAAACAGCTATTATAAAAGGAATAAAGAGGCTAAATGGAACTAAAGTTACATCAACAGATTTAAGAGGTGGAGCAGCATTAGTTTTAGCAGGACTTCAAGCAAAAGGAAAAACAACAGTAAACAATATTGAATATATATTACGAGGCTATGAAGGCATAGATAAAAAATTATCTATGTTAGGTGCAAAAATTGAAAGAGTAACAGAATAAGAAAATTGGTTGTAGGATTACAATAACAAATGGGCGATTTTAATCGCCCTACAAGATAAAACATATGGAAAAGACAAAAAATGTCGTTCCACTTTTAAATAAATTATTTGGAGGTTTCAAAATGGCTAAAAAAACTAATGATGAAACTATCGATTTGTTATACATAAAAGAAGTTCCTAATGATAAAAACAAAAAGAAAACTAAAAAGAATAAAAAATCTACAAAAGAATCTAAGAGAAATGATATTATAAATTTAGATGAAGAATTGATAATTGGTTTAACTCCAAAACCAGAACTCCAAAAAACTAAAAAAGAAGGAAAAAATAATAAAAAGCAAGAAAATAGGCCTAAGTCTAAAAGTTCACAGAAGAATATAAAAGAGAATAGAACAAACGAAAAATTAAAACCAAAACAATCAAAAAGAAGTAAAATAAGAAAAATATTTTTAAAATGGACAAGCATATTTGTATTAGTAGTTGGTGTAATAATATTATTCATGATATCTCCAATATTTGATATAAAACAAATAAATGTTGAGGGAATTAGCAAATTATCAAGTGACGAGGTAATTAGCTATGCACAAGTGCAATTATATACAAATATGTTTAAAATGCAAAAGCAAGAGACAATAAAAAAAATACAGGAAAATTCATATGTGGAATCAGCAAGTATTACTAGAGAATTACCAAATACAATAAAAATATCAATAAAAGAAAGAGTACCACAATACATAATAGAAATTGCAAATGGAAATGCGTATATAGATTCAAAAGGATATATTCTAGAAATATCACAGGAAAAATTGCCATTACCTATTATATTGGGCTATAAAACAAGCGTAGAAAGTATAATTGATTTTCAAAATACAAAGAAGTTATCAGATGAAGATTGTACCAAAATAGAAAAGATAAATGAAGTATATGAAGCTGCTAAGAACAATGGAATATTAACATATATTACATCTATAGATATAACAAACATTGATGATATAATATTAAATTTAGATTCAGAGCAAAAGGTAGCGTATTTTGGGGATTGTTCAAATGCTAATCTTAGAATATTATATTTAAAAAAGATGATAGAAGAAGACAGTGGACATGCTGGTGAGGCGTATATAAATGGAAATATGCATACATTAAAACCAAAACCATATTTTAGAGAAAAAATATAATAGGGGCGAACCCATCATATCTGCATAAAATGTATGGGCAACCATTAGTTGTTCGCAAAAAAGGAGGAAAATAATGAAAAAGACTAAAATTTCAATATTATTTGGAATTATATGCTGTGTATTAGCAATTGCAATATCTATACAAGTAAAAACTATAGATGAAGCTAATAAGGAAGTTGGGAAAACTACATCTGGTAATGATGGATTAAGAGATGAAATATTGCAATTAAGAGACAAGTACAATAATAAACATAAAGAATTAGAAGAAGCTGAGTTAAGATTAGAACAAGTAAGAACTCAAGCTGTTGCAGATAATGAAGAAGATTTGGAAAAAGAAAAACAAATAAAGCAGATGGAAAAACTATTAGGGAAAACTGAGGTAAAAGGAGAAGGTATTATTATAACTCTAGATGATAATAGAGATATTTCAGCAGAAGAAGTGCTAAATGTTGGAGACTATATAGTTCATTATTACGATTTAATGTACATAACAAACGAATTGTTTAATGCAGGAGCTACTGCGGTATCAATAAATAATCAGAGAATAACAACTGCTACAGGAATAATGTGTGATGGAAATATTACAAGGGTAAACGGAGAAATGGTAGGTGTTCCAATTACAATAAAAGCAGTAGGATTCCCAGAAATGCTAGAAGGACAATTAACAAGAACGGGTGGATATTTAGAGTATTTAGAAAACTATGTAAAAATAGAAGTTCAAACATCAAACGATATAACTATACCAAAATATGATGGAGTATATGGAACAGATTATATAAAGTAAGGAGGAAAATATGAAGGGAAAAACAACAATGACCATAGTAATAGGTCTTATATGTATAATACTTACAGCCGTTATCTTTCTTCAATTTAAAACGATTAGTAAAATAGATGTAACAGCATTAGAGAATATGCGAGAAATAGATTTAAGAAATGAAATAACAAACTGGAAAACAAAGTATGAAGAAATAGAGCAAGAATTAGAAAATACAAATTTGAAAATAGCAGAATATGAAGAAAAAATAAATAGTAACAGAACAGCATCAGAACTTTTAACAAACGAAGTATCTAGATTAAAAGGAATAGCAGGGTTAAGAGATGTAACTGGAAGCGGTGTAGTTGTAACATTATCAGATAATGAATATGTTTCAATTACAGCAGAAGATTTAATTAAGCTTATAAATGAGTTAAAATTAGCAGGTGCTGAGGCAATATCTATAAATGATGAAAGAGTAGTGTATAATTCTTATATAGTAAATATTGGAGATAATTTTATAAGAATGAATGGAAGAAAACAAGGATTGGGCTCTCCGTATGTTGTAAAGGCAATAGGAGATCCAACATATCTAGAAAGTGGTTTATCTAAAAAGAATTATGGATACATAGATGTTCAAAAATCTGAAGGAAAAACTGTAACTCTTACAAGAAAAGATAATATAACAATAAAAAAATATGAAGGAAATATAAATTTTTAAAATAAAAATGGGAGGAACTTACAATGATTCTAATAGCTATAATAATTGGTTGCGCAGTAGGAGCGCTAATAGGAATAAATGCCCCAATAATATCTTATACATATTCAGGGTACTTAGCGATTGCTATAATTGCGGCTCTAGATTCAGTATTTGGAGGAATTGCAGCAACTATAAAAGGAAAATTTGATATGATAATATTCGTTTCAGGATTTTTTGGAAATGCAATTTTATCAATACTTCTTACATTCTTAGGGGAGAAACTAAATGTAGATATATACTTAGCAGCAATAGTTGTTTTTGTTGGAAGAATGTTTACAAATCTTGCAATTATTAGAAGACATTATATTGATAAATGGATAAACAAAAGTAAAGAGAGCAAATCATAAAAGTATTACATCCGTATTACAAAAATATTACAAAAATATGACAAAAACTATTGACTTTTTTTATAAAATATAATATTCTTAACAAGAAATTAAACTAATAAAAATGGAGGAATAAGCTTTGGCTATAGGAGATATAATTGTAGGTATTGATATAGGTACATCTAAAGTAAGCGCAGTTGTTGGAGAAGTTAATAGCTTTAATCAAGTTGAAATAATTTCAACAACAGATTGTAAATGCTTTGGAATGAAAAAAGGAAAAATAATAAATGAAGAAGAAATATCCCTAAGCATTTGTAACGTAATATCAGAGATTGAAAAGAATCAAAACTTAAAAATAAATTCTGCTTATGTAACAATACCTGGTAAATACATAACTATTGTACAAAATAGTATTGTAAAAGAGGTTAAAGATAAATATGCAGGAATATCATCAAAGGATGTTAATTCAGCTATAATGCAAGTTAGAGATATTGATATTCCAGATAATAAAGTGTTAATAGATATAGTAACAGATAAATTTATTTTAGACAATGGAAAAGTTGTTGATGATCCAGTAGGAAATTTAAGTGGAAACTTCACATTAAGTGCACAAGTTATGTTAGCAGATAAAGATTATGTAAGACAATTAGCATCAATATTTAAAAAGGCTGGAATTGAAATAGATGGAATGGTTCCAAACACACTTGCAGAAAGAAATCTTGTGCTAGATAAAAATGAATTGAATGATAATGTAATGCTACTAGATATAGGAGCTGGAAACACAGACATAGGAGTTTTTGAGGGGAATTCATTCATATATACAAACACAATACCTTTAGGTGGAGATAGTATAACAAATGATATAGCAGTTGTATTAAATATATCAGATGAAGAAGCAGACAAGCTAAAAAAACAATATGGACTAGCACTTAAATCTTTTATAGATAATGATAATGATGTTGTTTTAAATACATATAAAGGTGATGGAAAGCCAAAAACAATTAAAAGTTCTGAACTTATAGAAATAATAGAAGCAAGAATTGAAGAGATATTTGCATTAGTTAATAAAGATATAACAAATCAAGGTATAAAAGCGAAAATTAACAATGTAATATTAACAGGACAAGGAATAACGAATATAAATAAAAGTGATGTTGCTGGGAAAATAATATTAAATATACCAGTTAAAATAGCAACAGGAAGACTAATCAGTACAATAAAACCAAGTTTTAGATCAAGTTATGCTTTAGTAAGATATATTGCAGGAAGACCTTTCTCAAAAAATGTATCAAGCAGTATAGATGCAAAATCAAATGAAAGTTTTATAAAAAATATATTAGAAAGAATAAAAGAATTTTTCTATACTTAAAAATGTTTTTAATTTTAAATTATATAAATTATAAGGTAATAAAGGGAGGAAAAACTAATGGTGGAAAATGATGACATGAATAACACAATGTTGGATGGTGCAGCAACAATTAAAGTTATAGGAGTAGGTGGAGCAGGAAACAATGCTGTAAATAGAATGATAGACTCAGGAATAAAAGGAGTAGAATTTATAGCAGTAAATACAGATAGACAAACTTTAATAACATCAAAAGCAGGAACTAAAATTCAAATAGGAGAAAAACTAACAAGAGGATTAGGTGCAGGTGCAAATCCAGATATTGGAGCACAAGCTGCTGAAGAAAGCAAAGCTGAAATAGCAGAAGCATTAAGAGGAGCAGATATGGTGTTCGTAACAGCCGGAATGGGTGGAGGAACAGGAACAGGTGCAGCTCCAATCGTTGCAGCAGCAGCAAAAGAAATGGGAATATTAACAATAGGTGTTGTTACAAAGCCATTTACATTTGAAGGAAAGAAAAGATTAGGACAAGCAGAACGTGGAATTGAATCATTAAAAGCAAAAGTTGATACATTAGTTGTAATTCCAAATGATAAATTATTACAAATAATAGATAGAAAAACATCAATGATAGAAGCTTTTAAAATGGCAGATGATGTATTAAGACAAGGTGTTCAAGGTATATCAGATTTAATCGCAGTACCAGGATTAATAAACTTAGATTTTGCCGATGTTAAAACTATAATGTCAAATACAGGAATGGCACATATGGGTGTAGGTAGAGCAAGTGGAGAAAATAGAGCAGAAGATGCTGCAAAACAAGCTACACAAAGTCCATTATTAGAAACATCAATAGAAGGAGCAAGAGGAGTAATAATAAATATAACAGGTGGAAGCGATTTAGGATTACAAGAAGCAAATACAGCAGCAGAGTTAATTCAAAGAACTGTAGATCCAGAAGCAAATATTATATTTGGTTCTGTAATAGATGAAACTTTAGGTGATGATATAACAATTACAGTTATAGCAACAGGTTTCGAAAAAGAACAACCAATAACTTCAGCTGGAATAGAAAGTTTAGTAAATAATACTTGGAACAAAAAGATAAATTCAACACCACCAGCACAAGAGTCTATGTCTTCATCAAATGACTTAGATGTACCATCATTTTTAAGAAATAAAAAGGGATTAAATAAATAAAAGTAAATAAAAATGAATATAAAAAAAGAAATAATCTAATTTTGTAGATTATTTCTTTTTTTCGCCCCTAAGAAATGACAGAAAATTAAAATAATACAAGTTATAATAGGTTTTGTAAAAGGGGTGATGCATTGACAGTATATTTAGATATTATATTTTTAGAAAACCTATGTATAAATTGCATAATATTACTGGCAACAGGTATAATTTGCAAAAACACAATAAGTATAACAAGGATATTACTATCTAGTTTAATTGGTAGCTTATATGCTGTAATGTTATATTTATCAGTGCTACCAGCACTTTCAGGCATAGCTTTAAAAATACTTCTATCAGTATGTATGGTATATATTGCATATAACCCAAAAGGCATCAAACATTTACTAAAACAATTGGTACTATTTTATCTAACTTCATTTACGTTTGGTGGAGTAGCATTTGCATTGCTATATTTTGTAAAGCCACAAAATATACTAATAAAAAATGGAGTATTAGTAGGTACATATCCAATAAAAATAGTGTTAACAGGTTCTATTATAGGATTTATTATAATAACAATAGCATTCAAGAGTATCAAAAAGAAGTTAACTAAAAAAGATATGTTTTGCAATATAACAATCGAATTTGAGGGTAGATTTAAAACATTAAGGGCAATGATAGATACAGGAAACTTATTAAAAGAACCATTATCTGGAAATCCAGTAGTGGTTGTAGAAAAGCAAGAACTGGTAGACATTGTGCCAATTAAAATTTTAGAAGTAACAGAAAAAATAATAACTGGACAATATGATTTAAATTTAAGTGAGTATGCATCTAGATTTAGGGTAATTCCATTTACTTCATTAGGTAAAGAAAATGGATTACTACTAGGATTGAAGATAGACAATTTACATTTTGAATATGATGAGCAAGAAAGCAATATAAAAAATGTAATAATAGGAATATACAATAAGAGGTTATCTAAAAATAATACATATAATGCGCTAATAGGATTAGATATATTAGATGCAGAAAGGAGAAGAGAAGATGAATATATTACAAACATTAAAAAATAGCATAAACACAATATATGCTAAATATATAAGTAAAGAAGAAATTGACCAGATGCCAATATTTTACATAGCTGGAAGTCAAACTTTGCCACCACCATTACTTCCAGAAGAAGAGGAAGAGTTACTAGAAAGATTATCCAAAAATGATAATGAAGCAAGGCAAACATTGGTAGAAAGAAATTTAAGGCTAGTTGTATATATAGCAAAAAAATTTGAAAATACTGGAGTTGGAATAGAAGACTTGATATCAATAGGGACAATAGGACTTATGAAATCTATAAATACTTTTAATACGGATAAAAACATAAAGCTTGCAACATATGCTTCTAGATGTATTGAAAACGAAATACTAATGTATTTGAGAAGAAGTAATAAAATAAAAGGAGAAGTATCTATAGATGAACCTTTAAATCAAGATGGAGATGGAAATGAATTGTTACTATCTGATTTATTAGGAACAGAGCCTGATGTAACTTCAAGACGAATAGAAGATGAAGTTGATAAGAGTTTACTTAGAGCATCAATCAGCAAATTGAGTAATAGGGAGAGAAATATAATGGAATTGAGGTTTGGGTATATAAGTGGAAACGAAAAAACACAAAAAGAAGTAGCAGATATGCTACGGAATTTCGCAAAGTTATATATCTAGATTAGAAAAAAGAATTATAGGAAAAATGAAGAGAGATATAATGAGTAAAACAGGCTAAAATAACTAACAATTCAATTTTATATATTATGTGTATTACTGTTTGAATAAATCCCCTTTTTTTGGAAATAATGTAAACAACATTAAAAAAAGGGGGTTTTTTAAATTTGATAAACAAGGTTGAAATATGCGGTGTGAATACTGCAAAACTACCTGTGCTATCAAATAAAGAAAAAGAAGAACTTTTTGTTAAAATAAAGAATGGAGATAATGAGGCAAGGGAGAAGTTCATACAAGGAAATTTAAGGTTGGTGCTAAGTGTTATACAAAGGTTTAATGGTAGAGGCGAAAGTGTAGATGATTTATTTCAAGTAGGATGTGTAGGATTGATTAAAGCAATAGACAATTTTGATATTACTTTAAATGTTCAGTTTAGCACGTATGCCGTACCAATGATTATTGGAGAAATAAGAAGATATTTAAGAGATAATAATCCAATTAGAGTAAGCCGTTCTATAAGAGATTTAGCATATAAAGCTTTACAAGTAAAAGAAAAATTATCTAAACAAAATCAAAAAGAACCAACAATAGAAGAAATTGCTAAGGAATTGGGAGTACCAAAGGAAGAGGTTGCAGTTAGTTTAGATGCAATACAAGATCCATTGTCTTTGCAAGAACCTGTGTATAATGATGGATCAGAAAGTATATATGTTATGGATCAAGTTAAGGATATGAAAAATACTGATGAATTGTGGGCTGAGAATATAACAATTGCAGAAGCTATGAAGAAATTAAATAATAGAGAGAAAGTAATAGTTAATAAAAGATTTTTCGATGGAAGAACTCAAATGGAAGTTGCAGATGAGATTGGAATATCTCAAGCACAAGTATCGCGTTTAGAAAAAAGTGCGATTGATAGAATTAAGAAAATGTACCATTGATTGTATATTTATTTTATGATATAAACTATATGATTATATTGGTTACAATAAAAATACATTGCAAAATCGTAGGGACGAGCAATGCAAGGAATCTTACAGTACAAGATTTTAAGGAGGAAACAATGGAGTTATTTTCTGATACAATAAAAGAAGGAATAAAAGTACATTATAGAAATACTAATAAGTACAAAACTAATTTAGTAACAGCATTTTTAAGCGTTCCATTAAATAGAAAAACTGCTACACAAAATTCATTGATAGCATCAATTTTAAGATTAGGAACAGCTACAAGACCTACCCAAGAAGAAATAAATAAAAGGTTAGAAGAGATGTATGGTGCAGAGTTTAATTGTGGTATAGAGAAACTAGGAGATACCCAAATTTTAAAATTTTATATAGAAGTATTAAATGATAATTTTTTGCCACAAAAAGAAAATTTACTTGAACAAGCAATAAATGAATTGTTTGATTTAATATTTAATCCCATATTGGAAAATGGTGGATTTAAGAAGAGATATATAGAAACAGAAAAAGTAAATTTAAAAAATATAATAGAAAGTAAAATAAATGATAAAGACCAATATTCATTTGATAGATGCATAGAAGAAATGTATAAAAATGATGCATATTCAACATATAAATATGGCTATGTGGAAGATATAGATAAAATTACAGATGAAGAATTATATAATCAATATAAGAATCTTATAGATTCAGCTAAAATAGATATATATGTTTCAGGAGAATATAACAAACAAGAAATTAAAGATATAATAGAGAATAATCCGAATATACAAAAATTGTCACCAAGGAATGTAGCAAATATTGTAGAAGAAAAAAACACATCAACAACAGGTGACGACAATTCAAATGACACGCAACCTAATACAGTAATAGAAAAGCAAAATGTAACACAAGGAAAACTAGTAATAGGATTAGATATTGATGCGAATAAAAATGAATCAAAATATATTCTTGGAATTTATAATGTAATACTTGGAGCAAGTGCAACTTCAAAATTATTCCAAAATGTCAGAGAAAAAGCAAGTTTAGCTTATTCTGCTCGTTCATTGTATGTTTGGCAAAAGAATAATATATATATTAGATGTGGAATTGAAATAGGAAATTTCGATAAAGCCTTACCAATAATTTATGAACAACTAGAAGATATGAAAAATGGAAATTTTACAGATGATGATGTAGAGAGTGCTAAAAGGACCTTTGTTTCTGCAATAAAGGCAATACAAGATGAACAGGATGAAGAGATAACATATTTTATAGGACAAGAACTATCTGGAAATATACCAGATTTTGAGGAATACACAAAAAGAATACTTGAGGTAACAAAAGAGCAAGTACAAAATATTGCAAACAAAATAAGCATAAATACTATATATTTCTTAAGAAATTGATAATAGCAAAACTTTATAATTTAATATATATTATTGTAGAGAACGACACATCTATCGTTCTGCAATTAGGAGGCAATTTATGCAAGTTATTGAAAATAAAATGGTAAAAGAAAAACTATATATAGAAAAATTAGATAATGGACTAACTGTAATGATATTCCCAAGACAAAATATACAAAAAAAATATGTTATGTGGGCTACAAATTATGGTTCAATAGATAATTTATTTATAGAGCCTAATAAAACAGATACAACAAAAGTTCCAGATGGAGTAGCACATTTTTTAGAACATAAAATGTTTGAACAAGAAAATGGTGTAAATAGCCTAGATGCATTAACTGCATTAGGTGTTAATCCAAATGCTTATACAACAACAGATCATACAGCTTATTTGTTTGAATGTACAGATAATTTTTTTGAGGCTTTAGATGAACTTATGGATTATGTTCAACACCCATATTTTACAGATGAAAATGTCGAAAAAGAAAAGGGAATAATAAATCAAGAAATAATGATGTATGATGATTATCCAGAATGGATAGTTTATATGAATGCAATAAAGGCAATGTACAAAAATAGCCCAATAAATATAGATGTAACAGGAACAATAGACACAGTAAGTAAAATAGATAAAGATATATTGTATAAATGCTATAATACTTTTTATAACCCATCTAATATGGTAATGTTTTTTGCAGGAGATTTTAAACCGGAAGAAATAGTTGAAGAGATAAGAAAAAGACTAATTCCAAAAGCATCACAAGGAGAGATACAAAGAATATATCCTGAAGAACCAAAAGAAATAGTACAAAAAGAAATAGAAGAAAAAAGAGATGTAAGTATTCCAATGTTTGTAATAGGTGTAAAAGAAGATATTAAAGGAGAAGCGGAAGATATTGTTAAAAAACATATTGCATTAGAAGTATTATTAAATATAATAATTAGCAAAAGCTCAAATTTATATAAGCAATTGTATGAAGAAGGATTATTACAAGAAGAACCTACATTAGAATATGAGTTTTCTAAAATATATTCATTCGCACTAATAACAGGAGCATCAAACAATCCTAAGGAAGTATATAAAAGAATTTTAGATGAAATAAAAAAATTACAAGAAAGCGGAATAGATGAAGAAAGTTTTAATAGAGCAAAAAAGCTAATATATGGTTTATATGTAAGAGAATATAATAATATAGAAGACATATCAAAAATGTTTGTTTCAGATTATTTTAAAGGAATAAATAGCTTTGATTATATAGATAAATATAATCAAGTTACAAAAGAATATGCAGAAGAATTGTTAGAAAAATTTTTTAAAGAAGAACAAATGGTATTGTCTATTGTAAAGTAAAACCAAGGGTTTATACATTGTAGGGCGCATGAAAGCGTCCTTTTGTTTTATCTATTTATGTAATTTTTTGTATTATTTTAGTATATAAAAAAACAAAATAGAAAAATATAAAAATATATGGTAAAAAATGAAAAAAAATATTGTACGAAATATAGAAAAAATGGTGCTTTTTTATTGACCAAATTGTAAAAATATGGTATCTTAAATACAAATAAAGGTTACCATGTAAAGTAATTTCTAAAAAAGAGTAACAAAGTTCATAAGAAGGGATGATGTTATGATAGATGAAGAAATTTGTAAATTAAGGGAAAAATTAAATAATAGCATAATAAATGAAGAAGATTATAATATTATATATAAATTGAGCATAGAATTAGATGAACTAATTGCAAAGTATTATTCAATTGGAATAAAAAGTAAAAAAATAAAAAATTGCTAACTCTAAAACAAAATAGGAAAAAAATGTTGCATTTTGAAAAATAATACTGTATAATAAAATTATATTATAAAGTATTTAATATTATTAAATAAATAAAGGGGGAACTTAATATGAGAATAAGAAAAGAAACAGCAATTAAAATACTAGCTGCAATGTTAACAGTATTGATGATAACAATTTGCTTAGGATCAACAGTATTTGCATCAGAGAGTTTATTAGATCCAAAAAACGTAACAGGAACATCAACAGAACAATCAAAAAAAGTTCAAAATATAGGTAATCAAATACTTGGTATTGTTCAAGTTGTTGCAATTACTATAGCAGTTATAATGCTTGTAGTTTTAGCTATCAAATACTTAACATCATCACCAAACGAAAAAGCAGATGTTAAAAAGAGTGCTATGACATATGTAATAGGAGCTATAGTATTATTTGGATCATCAGGACTATTACAAGTAATTAAAGGTTTCGTTGATGATGCATCTAAGACAAAATAATAGTATTTAAATAGTGTAATTAGAAAAAGTGGATTATTTGCAATATGCAAATAGTCCATTTTGGTATAAAGAGGTGATCAACCCATGAAAAAGAAAGTAATAAGTTTTGCAATAATACTATTGTGCATAGTTGTAATGATACCAGACCTAGTTTTAGCAGGAGACATAAATACATCAGATTATTCTGGTATATATAAAGCTCAAGGAACATCAAAGGTAACTACTGCTGGCGGAAAAATACTAGGTGTAGTACAAGTTATAGGAATTTCGTGTGGAGTAATATTTTTAGTAATTTTAGGTATAAAATATATGACAAGTAGTACAAACGATAAGGCGACTATAAAAGAAAGTCTAATACCTTATGTAATTGGAGCAGTAATCATGTTTGGAGGTTCAGTATTTTTAGGAATGATTGCAAAATTTGCACAAAATATGTGATAGATAAAAATCTATCACATATTTTTTTGTTACATAGGAAAATCAATTTTTTAATGTTAATTATTTATTATGTTCTACGGAAATTTAAATATAATTGATTATATAAAATAAAAAATTTTTTTACAGCAATATTACAATAATATATTTTTTTTATTACAAAGTAGATAATTGTTGGTAAATGTTGAAAAATAAAATAAAATAAAGTATAATATTATTAACTATGTAGACTTGAAGTAGGAGGTGTTTACATGAAAAGTGAAAAACTGAAAATTGTAATAAGTGTATTAACTATTTTATTATGCTTGTTTATGTTTTTTTCAACAGAAGTGCAGGCAAATAATGTAGATAAGTGGATAGAAGAGGGAAATGATTTTATTGAAACTGGTAAAGGTAAGAATCCAATAACGCCAGAAACAGTAAAAAATGCTATAGTTCCTATTGGTCAAGCATTAGTTGCGATAGCAACAGTTGTACTAGCTGTTGTAACAGTTATTATGGGAATAAAATATATGTCATCTGGAAGTCCTGACGAAAAAGCAAAATTAAAAACTCAACTAATTGGGCTTGTAGTATCAACAGTAGTTATATTTGGGGCACAGGTAATATGGTCATTATTATATAATTTTATGATTGATGTAACGAAGTAATTAAACAAAGGAGGAAACGTATGGGAACATATAATATACCACGTAATTTAAGAGGAGAATCAAGAATTTTAATTATATTTTCTGTAAAATCTTTAATAACAACAGCTCTAGGGGCTTTAATAGGAGCAATTTTCTTGTTTATTTTTAATTTGCTGGGATTAAAAATAGTTGGGATTATAATAATGGCTATATTTGCTCTAATTGGATTTGCGATAGGAACATTTAAAATACCAACGATAGCAGGACTACCATTTACTAAAAAAATTGGTGGAGAATCTTTAGATGAGATAATAAAGAGATATATAAAATTTAGAATGAATAGAAAAATATACACATATACAAAGGAGGAAAAGTAGATGGATTTGGTAGGATTACTTAATATTATTATAATATTGCTAGTTTTTATAATATTTGGATTAGGAGCTACATATTTAATTTTGATGCTTAAAGATAAAAAGCAAAAAGAAAATAGTGGAAAAGAGGATGTTAAAAAGACACAAGGAAGTACAGTTGGAAGATTTAAAGATAATTTATCAACGGCTTCTATTCATGATTTTATGGAATTTGATGAAATAAAAGATAATATGATAATAAGAAAAAATAGAGAACAATATGTAATGGTTATACAATGTCAAGGTGTAAATTATGACTTATTGTCTGAAGACGAAAAAATTGCAGTAGAAGAAGGTTTTGTACAATTTTTAAATACTTTAAGATTTCCAATTCAATTATATGTTCAAACAAGAAGTTTAAATTTAAGAGATATAGTAGATGATTATAAAATTAGAGTAAAAAACATGGAAGAAGAAATAGAAGCTTTAAAATTGAAACATAAAGAAGCTGAAATGAGAGGAAATGAAGATTTAGCAAAGAAAATAGCATATCAAATAAAAAGAAAAGAAAATGTTTTTGAATATGGTGCAGATATTTCCGATTATGTTGGTAGAATGAGTTTAAATAAAAACGTATTACAACAAAAGACATACATAATCGTTTCATATTTTGCAAGTGAATTTGGATCTGTTAGTACATATTCAAGAGAAGAAATAGATAGCATTTGTTTTTCAGAATTATTTACAAGAACTCAATCTGTAATTAGATCACTTGCAGCAGCAGAGGTTGGAGGAAAAATATTAGATTCTGAAGGATTAGCAGAATTATTATACATTGCTTATAATAGAGATGATTCAGAGTTAATGCAATTAGGAAAAGCATTAGATGCACAATATGATGCATTATACTCAACAAGTAAAGATGTTTTGATAAAGAAGCAGGAAAAATTAGAAGAAGAATTGAATGAGAAATCAGTAGAACTTGCAACTGAAAGTATTATAAAAGCAGATAAAATTAGAAAAGAAAAGCTTCAAGCAGAGGAAGAAAGACAAAGAATTATAGAAGAAAAGGCATTAGAGTTAATAGAACAATATAAAGATCAAATGGACAAAGATTTATATGAGGAAACTAAAAATGTAGTTAAAGGAAAAAAACAAAAAGAAGATAAAACAGAAGAAAATGAAGATGAAAAAACAACTAGAACAAGAAAAACAACTAAAGCGAAACAGCCTACAGAATCAGAAACTGTAAAGAGAGGTAGAAAAAAATTAAATACAGAAAAGATTGCACAATAAAATACAAAAGAAGGGATTGATAAAATATGGCAAATAAGTCAAAAAAGAGAGATGCAATGTTAGAAAAGAATGATACAGAAGTTGGGGAAGGTGTACTTATACGAAATGCTAGCACATTAAAGGATTTAATATCACCTGCTGGTATAGATGCAAGTAATACAAATTATTTAGAGATAGTTTCAAGCAGAACGAGATATGCAAGAAGTATGATTGTTTCTACAATACCAAGAATGTGTACTTTCCCAGAATTTTTAAGAGCAATGTACACATTTGGAGATTTAAATGTTTCTGTTTTTATAAACCCAGTAAGTGAGAGTACATCTCAAACTGAACTAAATAGAACTATAAGTGAATTAGAGTCTGAAAGAATAGTTGCCCTAGATAGAGGAGATATAAACAGAGAAAGAATACTTGCACAAAAGAGATTAGAAGCAGAAGAATTAAGAGATGAAATAGCGGCAGGATTTAACAAGCTATTTGATGCTTCAATAATGTGTACACTATTTGCATATAGTTTGGACGAATTAGACAAATATACTGAATTACTAACTTCTGAAATGTCAAAAACAATGATTGGTGTAAAACCAGCTTGGGCAATGCAAGATGAAGCTTTTAGAAGCAACATGCCGTTTAATGAAAATAAAATAAAGAAGAACCATACTTTTGATAGACGTTCTATGGCTACTGTATTTCCTTTCTTCACATCAGATGTTGGACATAAAAAAGGAATTCCACTAGGATTTAACCGTCAAACAGGATTACCAATATTATTTGATAACTTTAGTAGTACACTTACAAATTATAATATGGTTATATTTGGTAAATCTGGTGCTGGTAAAGGTGTTACAATAAAAACCTTAACAGCTCGTTCATCTGTTCTTATGGGAATTGAAAGTTTAGCACTAGATGCTGAAGGCGAATACGGAGTTGTTGCAGAAGCATTAGGAGGAATAAATGTTACAATAAGCCCAAACTCAAGTACAATAATTAACCTTTTTGATATAGAGCCAGAAATAGTAAAAGATGAAATAACAGGAAAAGAAAGAACAGTATTAAATGTTGAAAATAAAGTTGAAGATGTTACACAAGCCCTACTTACAATGGCAAGAGGTAGTACAAGATCTCAAGAGGTAAACGAACTTACAAAACAAATAATTGCAGAAGCTGTGGCTCAAGAATATGTAAGACTTGGAATTACAAATGATATAAGAAGTTTATATGAAAATGAAGATGGAAAAGTAATAAATAAAGGTTATATAGGAAAAACAAAAAAGGAAATGCCAACAATAGGTTCTTGGTACAAAAAAATTGTAGAAAATGCTAAATTAAATGATAACCCAGATTATAGATTCCATTACAGCTATTTAATAAAAGTTATGAAACAATATGTTAGAGAATATGATGGACAAATGGCATATTTTGATGGACAATCTACATTCGAATTGTTGGATAATGTACCATTTATAAACCTAGATATATCTGGACTAGAAGAAAGATTTGCAAGACCACTTGCACAACAAATATTATTATCTTGGATATGGGAAAAATATGTTAAGAAAAACAGTGAAGACAAAGCTAAGGCTTCTAAGAAAAGGGTATTAGTTGATGAGGCTTGGATGTTACTTCCTTATCCAGAGGCTGTAGATTTCTTAAATACAATGGCAAGACGTGCAAGAAAAAGAAATGTATCACTTGCAGTTATTTCACAAAAGTTCCAAGATTTCTATGAAAAACCAGAAGTACAAGCAGTTTTAACATCATCAGATACAAAGCTATTTTTAGCACAAGATAAATCTGAAATAGAATATATAAAAGAAGTATTTAAACTAAGCGAAGGAGAAGCATATTTCTTAACAACTTGTAATCGTGGAGAAGGTTTGTTAAAAGTTGGATCAGATACAGCTATTATAGCAATACAACCTACTAAGAAAGAATTTGAATTCGTTGAAACAAATATGAACAAATTAAATGAAATGAAAAAATAACAGAGAAAGGTAGCTAAATGAAAAAAGTAATAGTATCAATATTATTGATAATAACAGTTTTTAATTTAATATCTCCAATAATATCATATGCTACAACAGATAGTGGTAATACAACTGATGCAAGTGAAGAAGAGTATAATAATTTAATAAATGGTGAGACGCGACCTATTACTTCAAACGGAAAAACAAGAGAAGAAAAATTAGTGGTAGCACCAACTTTAGGTGGAGCTACTGCTAATGTGTTATCAAGTATTATAAACGCTATCTTCTTTACAGTATCTTCTGCATTATCTGCATTAGTATCAGATTCTACTCAAGCTTATGCTTTTACAATATATGATGCTGTTTTTAATGAAATCCCAACATTTGATGCTAATTACTTAACAAGTAGCAATAATACTAATAATATACATCTAAAAATAAAAGAGCAAGTTGAAATTTGGTATGGTGCAATAAGAAGAATTGCAATAGCATTATCTTTATGTGTTCTTATATATGTAGGAATAAGAATGGCAATATCTACTGTGTCAGAAGATAAAGCAAGATACAAAAAAATGTTAATAGGGTGGATACAAGGATTTATACTAATATTCTTTATGCACTACATAATATTATTTAGTACAGTGCTTGCCAAAAGCATATTAGATTTAATAAAATTGATTCCTGTAAATAAAAGTGCTGAAACTAAAATATTTTGGACAACATTTGTAAAAATGCTTGGAAGTGGAGGCTGGGATGCACTTTCAACTTCTATGGTATATTGGATTTTAGTATTTTATCAGGTTAAGTTCTTTATGCTTTATGCCAAAAGAATGTTATCAATAGCATTTTTAATAATAATATCACCACTTATCACTGTAACATACCCTATGGATAAAATAGGGGATGGAAGAGCCCAAGCATTTACAAATTGGTTCCAAGAGTTTGAAGTAAACGTGTTTATACAACCATTACATGCTCTACTTTATGGAATGTTCTTTATGTCTGCATCAGATGTAATAGCAAGAGCACCAATACTTGCAGCAATATTCTTTATGGGATTATCTAGAGGAGAAAAAGTTGTAAAAGGAATATTTAATGCAAGAGGAATGAAATCAATACACTCTATGGGTAAAGGGAAGAAAAAGAAATAATTATATGGGTAACATATAGCGAAGAGTACAAATCTCTTCAAGATTGAAAGGAGGCAACAAATATGACAAAAAAAAGAATAATAATATTAGTTAGCGCAATAGTTTTATTTGTTGTCATACTAATATTAAGAAATATTTTAATGAATGAAGAGCAAGAAAAAAAAGAATTCAATAGCTTAGATGATTTTACTACACCAAAAGAAGTTATTGAATACATGGAAGGAAAATACATAAAAGAAACAGAATCAATAGAAGAAAATTTTTATTTAGATATATATGCTACATTAAAAGTTAATCTATATACAGGTGAAACAAGCAATGAAGAATATTATAGAACAATGGTTAGACTTATGGCAAATACACTAAATTTTAAAAATTTTAGGATAATAGATGATGAAAAGAAAAATTTAATAGCAGTAATATGTGATGAAGAGGATTCGAAAATTTCAAGAACATATATAAATGGTGATGATAGTTATTTTGCAACACAAGATTCAGAAATAGAATTAAATAAGATGCAAGATGTAGCCATATCAGAATTTAATATAGAATCAGCAGAATTAAATAATTTGATAAATAAAAACTGGAATAAAACAGCTATAAATACAACAAATGCAAATGAATTTAATTATTACTTATATTTAGATAATGGTATAGCAGTAAGGAATGTATATAAAAAAGTTTTTAATATATTATTTGAAAATAATTATTCAGGCAATGTTTTAAATGGAATTAAACCCGATATGAGTTTAGAAGAGGTTGTAGAAATATTAGGGAAACCTACATTTGGAAGCATAGAAGAAAATTTAATTGGGTATAAAGGAACTGATATATATGCATTTTTTACAGGAAGAGAAATTTCTATATATAGAGTAGAAAACGATGAAACAGACAAACTCATAGAATTATTAAAAAAATTTCAAGATGATGGAGATGTAAAAAAATTTGTAAGTGCTATAACTGATATGTGGCCAGATTATGAGGAATATGTTTATGGAGAGCAAGTTGTTAATTTAATATATTCTTTAAAAGGAATAAAAATACAATTTAATATAACACCAAGCCATGGACTAATAATTGGAAACAATTATATAGGAGACAAAGAAGAATTGAAAAAACTAAAAGATGAACTAGGAATAAAAGAAATATATTTTGAAAATTTAGATTATGTGTATGAAAACGAATTTGAAAGAGTACACAACGCAAGAGGGTAAAACAAAAATAACTTGTATGGACGCATGATTGTACCAAACAAATACAACCTGTATGGACACATGATTGTGCCAAACAAATATAACCTGTAGGGGCGCATGATTGCGCCCAACAAAGAAAGGAGGAATAATAATTGAAAGTATTAAAAAAATTTAAAAAACTAATAGTAATAAACTTAATTGCAATTACTATCATATTTTCACTTATTCCTCCTAAAGTAAGCTATGTAGTAGCAAGTGATGCCCAAAGCACAGTCGGAGACGCAATTGCAGCAACCGCAAATGATTTCTTTGATAGATTTGCATCACAAACAATATATGACTATGGAAATTCATATGTTCATCCAATATCTGGGAAAACTGTTCCTGATTCTTGGGGAAGGACGATGGCTTATGAAAATACAATGACCAGTGGGCTTGCCCATGCCTATGGTACTGGAAAAGAGACTGAATATACAAAAAAATTTGCAATTGATTGTGTTGGATTTGTAAGTATGATAGTACATCGTGCAACAGGATTGGGAGGAAATAGTTTTTCATTTTTTGGGGTACCACAATCTTGCTATGGAAATGATTATGAAAATTTTTATGTACCTGTAGGAGGCGAAGCTGTAGCTGGAGACATCATAAAATGGTCAGGACATGTAGGAATAGCTATAGGTGATGGATATATGATTGATTCTGGCAATGCAGGACCTAATGGTCAAATAACTAGAAGACCAATATCAGATTTTGGAGGTTCATATAATTTACTTAGAATAAAGTCAAGTTCAGCAGAAAAATTAGTTTCAAGCTTAAATAAAACTTGGTATCCTGGCACACCAAATTTTAAAGAAAGTCCAAACTCTGAACCAGTAAGTGGAGGAGGAAGTTCAACTTCAAATCCTAGTGATAGTGTTACGGATGAAAGTAAAGAGTATAAAATTGAAATACATAGCTATGGAGATTCAGATAAATTTTATTATAATGGAATACCACTATCTGGTAATTATTTAGGACATGATAATAGCATTTGGTTAATAGATGCTTTAGCAGATGTTGCAGATTGGTTAGTTGGAGTCATTACATTGGGCTATAAAATACAAATTGTTGGATGGACGGCGATGTTTCAAAATATGGCAACATTGCTAGTTAATACAATTGTAAATGAAGATGCAAATAAAAAAATTACAGCAGAAACTATTTTATTCAATCAAATACAAATATTAGATGTAAACTTCTTTAATTTTAAAACAGCAGGTGGAGATAAAATTGAACAAAATGATATAACGTACATATTAAGACAAAATGTTGCAGGATTATATTTTTCTATAAGAAACATTTCAATAATTGTAATGCTAGTAATTTTAATATATGTGGGAATAAGAATGGCAATATCCACAGTTACAGGAGATAAAGCTAAATATAAAAGAATATTTTTAAGTTGGGTTGTAGGGTTTATTGTAATTATGTTTATACATTATTTTATGGTATTTATAATAAACTCCAATGAACAAATAATTAGTTGGATGAGACCTGCAGATAATGCAACAGTTATATATGATGAAGTACGTTCGTATGCGTATGAAATACCAGCATCTAAGGGATGGACTGGAGCAATAATGTATGTATTTTTAATATACTATATGATAAAGTTATTGCTATTTTACTTTAAAAGATTATTAGTAGTATATGTATTGGCAATTCTGGGACCAATTTTAGGAATAATGTATGCAATAGAAAAAGTTAAGGGAAAATCAAAATCATTAACTACTTGGATGAAAGAATTTGCTTTTAATATACTTATTCAATCTATACATGTAATTATATATTGCTTGTTTATGAATATAATATATTCGTTTATGAAAACAACAAATATTGTAAGAATGATTCCTTATGCAATAATAATGGTGCTAATATTAAATTTAATGCTAAGATCAGAAAAAATTATAAAGAAAGTATTTGGATTAAAATCAAACACGATAAAAGATATAACAGATTCAGTATTACAAGTGTCAGGAAGCTTAATGACAGCATACGCAATAAGTAAACCTATATACAATTTTGGAAAGAGAAAAGTTGTAAATGCTTATAATAAAGGAATAGAAAATGGAGTTAATAATAGATACAAACATCTTGAAAATCCATTATCAGAAGTTAAAAATAGTAAATTAGCAACAGACATACAAAAAGAAATAGATAAGTTAAAGCAACAAGAAATTGCAGATAGAAAAGCATACAATAAAAATGCACTTGATTTATCTAAAAATGTACTTGGTGGAATGCGTGGATTAGTAACATCAGTTCCAATAATGTTCGAAGCAGGACCAACAGAAGGAATATTGAGTGTAATTGGAGCTGCAAGCGATTTAAATAGCAGAATGAAAAAAATAAAAGATTCAGAGTTTGATGAAGATAGACTTGATGAATTATTAAGAAAATATAATATGGCTACAGTAAGTAACCCAACTGGTGATACATCATATAACGCAAGTACGCCAACAATAAGAACATTTAATACAGAAAGAAATAAGCATTATACTGTGTTAAAAGGAATTGGAGGATTTTCTCTTGCTTCAGCAACAGCTAGAACTTCTACACGTGCTAAAAATATATGGAAAGATAGAAAAGAGGAAACAGAGAAAGTTAGAAATCCATCTCAAACCAAAAGAATAGAATTATTATATGCATTGCAAACTAGAGTACTAGAAGAAGAAAGAAAAATGAATAGCTCAATTGAAAATTTGATAAACAATGGATTCCCTCCAGTATACTATACACCTAGTGTAAACGAAAGTTCACAAACAGTTTCAATGAACTTGAACTTAAAGGAACAATACCAAAATGAACTAGAATTAAATTTAAGACAAGCAATTGCAGGAGATCCAACAGTGTCAGAAGATGTTGTTGCAAGACATGTTTTAGAACAAATGGCAGATACAAGAAAAACATCTTTAGACTTAGCCGATTTACAAAAGGTATTAGATGAAATAGCTAATGAAACAAATTTTGATGTTGGAACTGAATTTGAAAATAATATAAGAAATGAAGTAAAAAGAGCTGCAATGGATGTAGCAGAAGATAGAGAAACTAATATAAATAAAGATGCAATAAGGGCTGAAGTATTACAAAAAGTGGAAATAGCATTAAATAACAATAATTGGGATGAAAACGCATCAGAAAATGAAATTGAAAGAATAGTTACAAGTGATATTGCAGAAGAGGTTATAAGTAATTTGTCAGCTAGTGAATTAACTTCAATAATAACATCAGCAGTAAATAGAAAGGGAAGTTTGAAAAATAAAGCAGTAATTCCAGAATTTGAACAAATAGTAAATAGTGCAGCAAAAATTGTAGAAATGAATGAAGATGCAGCCGAAATATCTGGAGAAGAGTATGATGCAGAAGAATTGATAGAAAGAATATTAAATAAAGATATTACCAATTAAGAAAATTTCTAAATAATAAGAAATATATATTTATAATACCAATTGTGTATAAAAATAATTATTAAAAATAAAAGGAGCAAAATGATGTAGGAATATTACATTGTTTAAATTAGGAAAGGAGAAATAAAAATGAAAATATTAAAAAAGTTAATGATAGTAATACTAATAACAAATATCATTATATTTTCATTAATTCCTACGAAAGTAGTAAGAGCAGAAAGTAATCAAGAAATAGTTGCGAATGCAATTGTTGAAAAAGCAAGAAATTTGCAAAGTAATTTTGGTCAACAGACAGTTTCTGAACTTAATATGGATAGTGATCAATTCGTAACAAAGGTAATAAAAGAAGCAATAAATAGGAATTTTGATACTACTACTTTTGACTTATATAAAAGCGGTAAGGATACTCAAGTACAAGCAGGAGATATTATAGTTTATAATGGTCAGATAGGTGGAATAGCTACTGGACCTAATACAGTAATGATTTTTAATAGAAACCCCAATAATACTGATAGATCTGATGATAAGTTAGTAGAAATTAACATAGCGGATTTCGGAAGCGGTTCGAATGTACCATATGCTGTATATAAGGTAAAACCACAATTAGTAGATGTTATAGCTAATGAAGTAAATCAGAAAGCATCTTCCGTTTCAGCAAATTCTTCTACACTAACTTCTTCTGAAACAAACGATGAAGATAGCGTAAGTCCATTAGATGCAATACTTGAAATAGTAGATGGAATAGTGGGAATTTTCTTAAATATATTTAATATTTTACCAGTATTGATAGGTGAAATTATACAAGGAATATCTACAAGTATTGCTAGTATAGGAGGCCGGTCGGATTTGGCTTTTTAACAATGGAAGATATATTATTCAATAAAGTTCCAATATTAAGTATAAATTTCTTTCAATCAACTAATAATTCAGAAGTTATAGAAAAAATAAGAGGAAGTATTGCAGCCTGGTATTATGGATTAAGAAATATAGCTATAATTTTATCTTTAGCTGTACTAATATATATAGGAATAAGAATGGCAATATCTACGCTATCAGAAGATAAAGCAAAATATAAAAAAATGTTAATTGATTGGGTAGTTGGTTTTATAACAATATTTTTGCTTCATTACATAATAGTAATAACAGTAAATGTAAATGATTTACTGGTTAACATGTTTGCAAATTCGTTCAAAAATCAGTTCAATTTTGGATCATTTGCCTCACAATTATCATTTAATGCATTAGCTCAAAGATGGACGGTTGCTTTTACAAGTACAATTTTATATTTATTTTTAGTAGTTATGATATTTATGTTTTTAATAAATTATTTAAAACGTATGCTAACAGTAGCATTTTTAATGATAATTGCGCCGATAATTACTGTTACATATTCAATAGATAAAATAGGAGATCGGAAAACCACAAGCATTAAATACATGGCTAAAAGAATTTATATATAATGTAATAATACAACCATTCCATTGCATCATATATTTAGTATTCATGAATATTGTATATGACTTGTTAGGTGGAGTGAATTTTGGCAACTGGGTAAATGGAGCTGGTGTCGGAGAATGTGTGTTTGCAATCATTGTAATGTTCTTTATAAAACAAGCAGAGCCTATTGTTAGAAAAATATTTGGATTCGATAATGCAAGTTCACTTGGAAGCGCTTTGGCTTCTGGTGCATTGTTAATGAGTAGTATGAAAACAGCTTCAAATGCAATAAATAAGGCAAAAGAGGAAAAAGGCAGTGGCACTAAAGCTAAAAACGGAAAACCAGCAAGGCCACAACAAAGCAGTAATGCTGCTAGAAATACAATGGCTACTATATCTCAAGGAAATCAAAATAATACAAATTCTACTACAGTGTCTAAAAATCAACAAAATTCATCTGGAAGTAATGGATCAAATAATAATACATCAAACAGTACATCTCAAAATCTTGGACAAAGTTCTACAACACAAAATAGTCAGCCTGGAAATAGAAATTTGGATACAAGTAGAGTTAAAGAAAATTTAACAGATGAAGAAAAGAAACAAAGAAGAAATGATATAATTAAAAAATTTGCAGGAAAATATGTCGATATTGGATTTAGAGTAGCTGGAACTGCCATAGGCGGATTTGCTTCAGATGATATGGTTACAGGAGGAATAACAGGCTATGGATATGGAACAGCATTAGGAGAGGGAGCAAAAAGCTTAGGAGGAAAAGCTGCCGGTGCTGGTAGAAAAATAGCGAATACTGCAACACGAAGACATAGGTTGAATAATCAAACTAACCAATTAATAGATGAATATAATAAATTAAAATCATTAGGTAAATGGAATGATAATGATATGTTTAATCAATCTAGAGCAATGTTACAAATAAAAGATTTAAATAAAATAAATGATCCTAATATGAGAAATTATGCTGAAGTATTGCATAAATACAGAGAAATATTTGAAGAAAGAGATTATAAAAACCCAAATGATATGGTTTTAGATGCAATAGATAAAATTCAAACAGGTGAATTAGAGAAAACTGAAGAAAGTGTAAAAAGATATACAAGGAAGAAATAAAAGGAGGTGTTGTAGTTGGACATAAATGGTGAAGATGAAGATTTAGACAATGTTGTAGATCCCGACGAAGATGAAGGTGGGAGTAGGCTCGAGGATGCCGAAAGTAAAGTAGAAGATGCAAAAAATAAGATAGATAATGTTAAAGACTTAGTTGAAAAAATGAAGAATAATAAGGAAAATATTTTGAAAAAATATAAGTCTGCAACTCCTGAAGGACCAACTACAAAAGCTTCTGAAAAAGGAGAAAGTGGCAATAATTCTTCGCAAAATTCTAGTGGACAGACACAAACAAGTCAATCAGGAGATACTTCAGCTGGTATGAATAATACAGGTTCAACCGGTACAGGAGGGAACACTACATCAGGAGGAACTACTGGAGCAACTTCAACTACTACAGGAGGTACAGGAACTGGAACAGCAGGATCAAGTGGAACTGCAGGTGCTAGTGGTGGTACTGGAGCTACTGCAAGTGGTGGAGCAAGTAGTGCAGCTACAGGAGGTACTACAGCAACAGCAGGAGGAGCAGCTGCCACAGGAGGAACGGCGGCAGCAGAAGGAGCAGCAGCGGGAGGAGCAGCAGCGGGAGGAGCAGCCGCAGGAGGAGCTGCAGCAGGAGGAACAGCAGCAGCTGCTGCAACACCTGTTGGTTGGATTATACTAGCAATTATACTAGTAATAATAGTTATAATGATGATAATTGGATTTGTATCTTTCTTTACAGATGGACTTGGACTAATAGGTGAACAAATTTTAAAATTTGCAGATGGAATATGGACTGCGGTAGTAGGTGAATTTGAAGGTAAAGCTGAAGCAGTTGTTCGAGAAGAAAATATTGTTGAAATTGCTACATATCTAGAAAGTATGGGATATGACTTAGAAGGTTTTGGTTTCTTAGATTCTAACGGAAAGGGTGTTACAAAAGTAGACGAATTAGAAGATGACGGGACAGGTACTGGAAATAAAACTGGAACTAGAACAATAAAAAATAGTGATGGAAACGTAATATTAAAGCGTAATATAACACAAGCAAAAGATGGGGAAATTAAAGAAGGAGAAATTACTAATATATCAAGCGAATGTATATGGGAATACTTAGTTGCAGAAAATAAAACATATCTAATAAGAAATGTTGATAGAAATCTATTTCAATATTTTATACCACTTTGGGGAACTTTTGTAGGAGTAAAAGACCTAGTTTTTGGAGACGAGTTAAATGATGGATTGATAGAAATAGTAGATGATGGATTGTTTGGAGAAACAGTAAGTGGTGGAATATTCTCCAAAGTTAATAATGTATCCATAAATAGGGAAAATAAGCAGATAATAATTGCACTAAAGCATGATTTATTTAGCTGGGGAAAAGATGTATATGCATATAATTTAGATGGTTGGACAGGTAAATATGGAAAATCATTAGAGTTTTTATTGACTTTGCATTTAGCAACAATGTCTCCAGATTTTGCAGAAGAAGTAGCAAAAAATAAAGAATTTGATGCAACAGTAAATGTTGCATTTAAAGAGATTTTTGCTTCAATACGATTAATGACCAAAGATGGAGTAGAAATAACAGAAAAAAATTATAAAGAATTAGGTTATACAGACGAAGAATGGGGAAAGATTAAAGAATATAATAAAGAAATAAAAACATATACACCATACATAAGAAGAGTAAAAAATCATTGGTATTATGACTCAATAGATTTTAGTAATGCATATGAGGAAATAAAAAACCCTGACTATAATAAAGATAATCCAAAAGATACTACAGAAAATGGAGATTTTACTTATATATATGAATATGTAGGGTTAGGAGAAGATAATGATATTTTAGCAAATAAGGGATTATATGTAAAAGAAATAAGGTCAGAAGATATTAAACAAGTAGCTGAACCTATAGTTACTAAAAGAGAGTATAAAGCAGGTGAGTTATCTTTACAAACTATGCTTTTAGGAGGAGAACCAGGAAAAGAAAATACAAATACAAACTATAAATATTATATTTATAATGGCTCATCTGTACCAGAAGGAACTGAAAGAGATAAAAGATATATAATACAAAAAGTACAATCAGGAGAAAATACAGAATATGTAATGGATACAAGGTTTTTTCAATATGCATTTTCAATACTAGAATCTGTACATTCTCAAGATTCAGAATTTATTTTAAGAGATTTGAAAGAGTTATTTGCTTCTTTAGGAGTTGACATATCTGGAGCAGAGGCAGCAGAGGATGATGCAGGAGAACTAAGATGGATTGTACCAGATTACATACCCATTGCTTGGGACCCAATGTTTAATACAACAGAGACAGAAATGAAAATAAGTGCAAAAACTGAAAGTAAAAGTGGTTTTGCAGAAAACTTAAAAGTTGTAATGCCAGGGGATCGGTAAAGTTGTAAAAATATCAGATGATGAAGATGGTACACAAACTTTAAAAATAGAGTTTACAGGTGATGATGATTCAAAACTAGAAGGAAAAACAATATTTATAAGAGGAATAAAAGCAAATGTTGGGCTAGATAGTATATACCACAGAGGAGAAGAAATAGGGCAAACTACAAATAAAGATATAACAATAATTATGACAAATAGTAATCATTCTGTAATTACTAATGTAGATAGATATTTATATCCACCTAAGGAAGAATAAGCTTTAAAAATAATCAGCTTAATGCTGTGTTATAATGAACATCAAAAAAGAGGAGTTTTATATGAAAAAGAAAAACAGGATTTTGTTGTTAATTGTAATATTTATAATAATATTGTTAATACTGATGGCAGTTGTAACTATAAAGAATGAAAATGAAAAAAACATAGCAAACAATCCTAAGGAAACAACATATTTCGAAGATTCAAGTGTAAATAAACTTGACCAAATGACAGAAAGAGATAGAATCATATTTTATTTTTCTAAGTATATAGATAATATTGAAAATGGAGATTTTGAAACTGCATATAATATGTTGTATGATGAATTTAAAAATACCTATTTTGATACATTAGAAAAATTTGAAAGCTATGTAAAAGAAAAATACCCTGAAATAATATCTGTGGAGTATATTAGCTTTGAAAGAGAAGGTAGATATTATATAATATCTGTAAAAATAACAGATATAAGTACTGATGAAAGTTTTGAACAAAAATTTATACTAAGAGAATATGATTATGACAATTTTGTATTATCTTTTCAAGCTGAGTAAAGAGGTGAAAAAATGTATACGGATTTTAGGTTAAAGCTAAGAGATTTTTATAAAAGAAACAAATCAAAAATAGTAATTATTTTACTAATATGGTTTGTAATAATTGTAATAAATTTTATACTTAAAAATTATAAAGGTCCGCAGATCCCAAAGACCAGCTATGAACCCCATACTGCTATAATGGACAATTCAGAAGTGCCTAAAAAGGATCAAGAACCAATAGAAAAATTGATTGATGAATATATAAGTTATGGAAATAATAAGGAATATGAAAAAGCATACAATATGTTAAATGATGAGTGTAAAAAAGAATTATATCCTACTATAGAAGACTTTAAAAAATATATAGATAAAGTATTTGATTCAAAGAAAACTTATACAATACAAAATTATTCAAATGTTGATAATACATATATATATGAAGTAAATATTTTTGAAGATATATTAGCAACAGGATTAACAGGAAAAGAAGATTTAGTATTATATTCAGAGAAATTTGTAATAACAAAACAAAATAATAACTTATCACTTTCAATTCGTAATTTCGTTGGAAATACAGAAAATCATCAAATATATGAAGATGATTTTATAAAAGTTGAAATTACGGATGTAGTACAAAGCTATGAAAATCAGAAGTATAAAGTTAAACTAACTAATAGAACTGAAAATACAATTGTATTAGCAGACAAAACGGAAAAATATGAAATAATGTTAGAGTTAGATAATGAAAATAGAAGTATACAAAATTTAAAGGATAGAGGCATATATTTAAATCCGTACGAATCAAAGGAAGTTGAATTGGAGTTTGTTAAATTTTTTGATGAAAGTGAAACAGCTCATAGCATTATATTTAATGCGGTAAGAGTATTAAAATCTTATTCAGGTTTGATTTCGAAAAGACAAGAGGAAATCGACAGTGCCGTAAAGCGATATAGTTTTAAAGTACAACTGTAAATATAGAATTATAAAATATAGTATAGGAAGAAAATATAATTTTTTCGGATTTATTACATATCTAAGAAATTTTATTTTCTTCCTATATTTTTGTGCGTTTGGTTTTATTTAACTTACTTGATTTCAAAAAATGGTAATTCCCTAGAAAAAAGGCCACTATTTTACATAACTAGTTGATTTTTTGCTTAAAATGTAATATAATTGTAATGTAGGCATATTATTTTTTATGGGATTATATAATATATATTTCCGTAACAATATAAAAAGCATATATTAAAATACAGAAAAATAGCTTAAAAATGGCTATTGACAAGATTTTAAAAAATAGTACAATATATATAATAATAAAAGAGAAAAGGAAGGTTATTATGAAAGGGAAAAAAATATTATTATCTGCAATTCTTATGATAGTTGCCATTATATTAGTTTTTAGTACTAATACTTTTGCAGCAACTGGAAGTTGGAAATTAGGGGTAGTAAAAGTTAGAGAAGGAGAAACTTTTAAAGTTAATGGCGATAGCACATATCAAACATTTATAAAGGACCCAAAATATTCTTATCAAATGTTTTTAGGAGGAGAAACTAGAATACCAGTATTAAAAATAGTTGATAAAACAAGTGAAACACCAGATTATAGTAATGCTATATATTGTTTAAAAGCTGGTCAAGGTTTTGGATCTACTAATGGAAATGGTGGCATGGAAGATGTAACCTATGATACATATTATGATATGGTAGTAGATAGAGCTAAAATTAAAGATATACTAAAAATAACCAGTGATAGTGACTATAATTCAATTTTGTGGTTATTAGATAATATATATTTACCAAAACAATATGAAACAGATTCAGAAAAAGGTATAGCTAGATATACTTTACTTGGAAATGCATTTAAAGATTTAATATTAAGTCCAAGTAGTAATTTGTATCATAAACAAATGTCAGATCTTCAAATAACAGATGATGATATAGAAGTAGTACAACAATGGGCATTATGGCATTTCACAAATAAAGGTGAATCAAACTTTTCAGGTAATAGTCTTCCAGAAATATATGTAAGTACAAGCGGAGAATTAGCTTCTTATGATGCATTATCTGGTAAAGGACCAGATTTAGCAGACACAGAAGAATGGGCAGAATCTACATTAGAAGGAGAAGTAAGAGTAGAAGAAGCTACAGCTTTATATAAATATTTAATTGAAGAAGCAGAAAAAAATAATAATTATTCAAGAGAAACAACAGTAATAAAATTCAATGATGAATTAGAAGCAAAAGTACAACAACAATCAATACTTCCAACAGTAAAGCAAATAATAGCAGGACCATTTGAGTTAACAAAAACAGGAAACACAGATATTACATTCTTAGATGAATTAAATGAAGTAACAGATGAATCAGGAATTTCTTTATCATATACAATAACAGATAAAGATGGAAATTCTTTATCAGACTTAGCAAGTGGAGCAAGATTAAAAGATGTAGTAGGAAAAGGTCAATTCTATGTAAAAATAACTAATGCTAATCCTAAAAAAATCAATTTAAAAATAAAATACACAACTAATAGTGATACAACAGCAACCATGTGGACTAATTCAAAAAATAGTGAAGATCAACCAGTTGTAGTAGTAGAAAAGAAA
Organism: uncultured Clostridia bacterium; assembly: GCA_947632145.1. Lineage (GTDB taxonomy): Bacteria > Bacillota > Clostridia > TANB77 > CAG-508 > CAKPQL01. Next base: position 6,163 of record CANRNW010000008.1, on the reverse strand, counting down.
CCAACTGTTTTGGAAGATGAGACTTCAGTTGATGTTAAAGAATTTGATTTGAGTTTAAGAAAATACATAACAGAAGTAAAAAGAGATGGTAGAACAATTGCAACAGATGAACTAAATGGAAGAACACCAGATATAAAAACAAACAATTTAAAAACAAGAACAAATGGAAAAACAGATACAACAGCAAAATATAATCATAGAAAAGATCCAGTACCAGTACAAACAGGAGATATAGTAAAATATACAATAGAGATATTTAATGAAGGTGAAATAGCAGGAAGAGCAGAAGAAATTATAGATTATTTACCAGCAGGATTAGAATTTGAAAGTGGAATTACATCAAATTATACATTTAAGACATCTGCTGATAATAGACAAATTATAATAACAAAAAATGATAGTACAAATTTATCAGCATACGATGGAGAAGATTTAGATTCTGAAAAAATAGAATTTTATTGTAAAGTAACAGGAAGAGAAAATAAAGCTTCAAGCACAGATACAGTATTAACGAACATAGCAGAAATTACAAAAGCTTATGATGAGAACAATACTTTAATGAGTGAAGTTGGGGACGATAGAGATTCTAAACCAAATGACTTAACAAGACCACTTGACTCTAATTTACCAAATTATAAAGGAAATGAATCAAATGCAGAAAAAGATTTAGCAGATAGAAATAATTATTTTGAAGGACAAGAAGATGATGATGACTTTGAAAAAGTAAAAGTTACAACACCAGAATTCGATTTATCATTAAGAAAATTTATAACAAAAGTAGGAGATACTGTAGTAGCAGACAGAGAACCAGATGTTGATACAACACCATTAAAAAATGGAGAAACAACAGCTACATATAAACATAAGAAAGAACCAATAGTAGTAAAAGTAGGAGATTTAATAGAATATACAATAAGAGTATATAATGAGGGAGATATAGCAGGATATCCAACAATAATAGAAGATTATTTACCAGAAGAATTAGAATTTGTAGAAGGAAATCCAACTAACGTAGAATATGAATGGAGTGCTGCAGGAAGAATTTTAACAACACAATATATAGACGAGGCAATACCAGCATATGATAAAAAAACAGATAAATTAAGTTATGTAGATGTAAAAGTAGTATGTAAAGTAAAAGATACAGAAAATGCAGGAAAAGTATTAACAAATATAGCACAAATAATGGAATATAGTAGAGATGATGATAGAGATTCAAGTTCTGATAATCCTGTTAGAGTTTCAGATTCAAATTTACCAAACTACAGAGGAAAGGATACAGGAGTAGATCAAAATATAACAGATTTAAGTAGAACAGATTACTACTATAAAGGACAAGAAGATGATGATGACTTTGAAAAAGTAAAAGTTACAACACCAGAATTCGATTTATCATTAAGAAAATTTATAACAAAAGTAGGAGATACTGTAGTAGCAGACAGAGAACCAGATGTTGATACAACACCATTAAAAAATGGAGAAACAACAGCTACATATAAACATAAGAAAGAACCAATAGTAGTAAAAGTAGGAGATTTAATAGAATATACAATAAGAGTATATAATGAGGGAGATATAGCAGGATATCCAACAATAATAGAAGATTATTTACCAGAAGAATTAGAATTTGTAGAAGGAAATCCAACTAACGTAGAATATGGATGGAGTGCTACAGGAAGAGTATTAAAAACACAATATATAGATGAAGCAATACCAGCATATGATAAAGAAAAAGATGAATTAAGTTATGTAGATGTAAAAGTAGTATGTAAAGTAAAAGATACAGAAAATGCAGGAAAAGTATTGACAAATATAGCACAAATAATGGGATATAGCAGAGATGATGATAGAGATTCAAGTTCTGATAATTATGTTAGAGTTTCAGATTCGAGTTTACCAAATTATAAAGGAAATGAATCAAATGCAGAAAAAGATTTAGCAGATAGAAATAATTATTTTGAAGGACAAGAAGATGATGATGATTTTGAAAAAGTAAAAATCTATCAACCAGAATATGATTTAGCATTAAGAAAGTTCATAACAAAAGTTAATGGAAAAGACATAGATTCAAGAATACCAATTGTTGATACAACACCATTAACAGATGGTTCAGGAAAAACAACAGCAACATATACACATCCAAAAACACCTATATTAGTAAGAAATGGAGACATAGTAGAATATACAATAAGAATATATAATGAGGGTAAATTTGATGCATATGCAGAAGAAGTAAAAGATAATATACCAGAAGGATTAGGATTTATAATAGATAATGAAACAAATATAGATTATTTATGGGAAATATCTGATGATAAAAAGGAAATATCAACAAAATATCTATCTAAAGAAATGGATGAAGATAATGTTATAAAAGCATTTGATCCTGAAACAATGGATACATTAGATTATAAAGATGTAAAAGTAGTATTTAAAGTAATTGAGCCTAACACATCAACAAGAATAATAACAAATATAGCAGAAATAAAAGATGATGATGGAAACGATATAGATTCAACACCAGATAATGATAATCCAGATGAAGATGATATAGATGAAGAATTTATAAGATTAAGATATTTTGATTTAGCCTTAAGAAAATTTATAACAAAAGTAGAAAGTAAAAATGGCGAAAATCTTCCAATAGAGACAGATGAAACAAAAGATGTATCAAGAGAGCCAAAAGTTGAAATAGGGGAAGATGGAAAAATAAAGTATGTACATCCAAAAGATCCAGTAGTAGTAGCAAATAGTGATATAGTAATATACACATTAAGAGTATACAATGAGGGAACAATAGAAGGATATGCAAATGAAATAAAAGATGATGTTCCAGAAGGATTAGAGTTAGTACCAGACCATGAGATAAATAAAAAATATGGATGGGTAATGTATGATGAAGAAGGAAAAGTTACAGAAGATGTAACAAAGGCAAAAACAATAAGAACAACATATTTATCAGAAGAAAACGATGAAAACAATATAATACCAGCATTTGATAGAGAAACAATGACAGAACCAGCATATAAAGAAGTTCAAGTAGCATTCAAAGTAGTAGAGAAAAATGTTGGAGAAGAAAGAATAGTTATCAACACAGCAGAAATATCAAAAGATAGTGATGATGATGAAGATTCAACCCCAGACAATGATGAGCCAGATGAAGATGATATAGATCAAGAATTTGTAAAAGTAAAATATTTTGATTTATCATTATTAAAATGGGTAAGCAAAGTAATGGTAACAGAAAATGGAACAACAAAAGTAACAGAAACAGGTTATAATGGATTAGAAAATCCAGAGCCAATAGTAAAATTAGAGTTAAAGCCAAATCAAATAAATAGTATAGTAATCAAATACGAATATGGAATAAAAATAACAAATGAAGGACAAATAGCGGGTTATGCAAAAGAAGTAGCAGACTATATACCAGAAGGATTAGAATTTATTCCAGAAGATAACCCATTATGGACAGTAACAGAAGAAGGAAAAATAGTAACAACTCAATTAGAAAATACATTATTACAACCAGGAGAAAGTGCAATAATAAATGTAGTATTTAAATGGATAAATGGAAAAGATAATATGGGAGTAAAAGAAAACTGGGCAGAAATAAGCAAAGATGAAAATGACAAAGACGCAGAAGATATAGACTCAATACCAGATAATAAAAAACAAGGTGAAGATGATATAGATAATGCATTAGTAATATTAAGCCCAAAAACAGGTAGAGTTGTGATGTTTGTAGTATTACCAACAATAGTTGTAATGATATTAGCAGGTGGTATTATACTAATTAAAAAATATGTAATGTAAGCATAGATGGGTTGGCATAAAAACCAACCCGTTTATTTTGATAAAGGTAGGAAACAAATGAAATCATTAGAAATAACGAAAGAAGAAAAGAATGCGCTAAAAATATATTGCGAGTGGGAACATAGATATATAAATTTATTAACATATGGAGATATTGAGGCTGTTAATAAATTAAATAATGATAGATTGAATATATTTTTTGAAGAATATTTTTTAAATAGTATGAAAACTTTAAAAAATATATATTCAGCCATGGTTAAATATGAAAAAAATATGAAAAATATGGGTTATGACTCAAGGAATGTAATTAGAGGAACTACTTTAAGTGAAATAGAGTATTTAAGCAGACAAAAAGGAGAATGTAATAAAATATTATCAACTACAATAGATGAGTTAGATGCAAAACAGCATGCTGGTTCTAAAGTTATTGGTGTTGGAGAAAAAAATGATAAGACTAATGTAATCCTTAGGATGAACATTGATTCTAATGTGCCATATATAGCAGTAAATGAAGTTCTACAAGAAGAAAGTAATCATCCTAGAGAGAATGAATTTGCCATTGCCCCATTTAGTATAGTAGATGAAATAAAACACATGAGTTCATGGAATGGATATGAGTATTATAGTGGTAAGGTAAAAAGTCAGAAATTAGAAAAGGTGGACAATCAAGAAGAACTGTTGAATGATATAAATGCCAATATAAACAATATACCACAACTTGTTAGTGAATATATGGAAAATAAGTATCAAAAAGATAATTTATTAAGTATGAGAATAGGTGATTTAGATTCCAAAGATAGGAAGATACGTAGTATGAAGCTTGATGAGGTATCAAATAATATGAATTCTTTGGAAAATAAGTTTAATAATATTAGAAATAAAATGATACAATATGCTATGGGGATTTGTTATGATGCAAAAGAAAAAGTAGATAAAGAGTATGAAGCAGAACTTTCAGAATATAAAGAAGCTAAATCTTTAGAAGAAAATAAAAGTTTAACAAGAGAATATATGAATGACTATATGAATGAAATCAGCGAAATTTTGCAAAAGATGGTTGAAACTACAGATAGATATAATATGTATGCAAAAACATTAGGTTTAACATGGAATGCAGGAGTATCGCAAGAAGTTTTAATGCAAACATATAGTGAACTAAAGAATAGTGTAATATCAAGAATAGAAGATGACAATTTCTTGATGGAAAATATTTCACATCGGTGAAGATACTTATATGTCTATAAGAAAAAATGCAGAACAATACAATGATATTAACTGTGAAAAACAGCTTAGAACTGAATTAAATTCAAAAGTGGATAATTTAATAAAGCAAGCAAATATAGCAAATATTAATGCTAAAATAGAAGAATTAAAAAATACTAAAATAGGATTATTTGGTAAAATGCTTGGAAAAGATAAAGAAGTTGAATTAAGAATAAAAAATTTAGAGTTGGGTAGAAAACTAATGCAATTAGAAGAGTTCGAACAAAGAGATGCTACTCCAGATGAGGTTATGGCAAAGATTGAATCTTATAAAAGAGAAAATAATGGTAACCAAACAGAAGACTTATATGCAATTGAAGCACAAATAAAAAAAGTCTTTAGAGTGAATGATAAAGAAGTACAAAGATTAGCAGATGAACAATCTTCTAAGGGAATGTTAGTCCCACAAAAAGAAGGTAAGTCAATATTTAAAAGAAATCCAAGAATTGTATTACAACAAGTAAATAGAAGTATGGAATATGAAATAGATAGATTAGAGCAAGAAAGACAAAATCCATATAAACATCAAATAAGACATGCTGAAAGAACGACAGACAAAGTACAAAAAGTATATGAATGTATAAATGGACTTAAACATATACTTCTACAAGATAGAATGAACGCTAGAGAAGTTAGCCAATTACGGAAAATAAAAATATATCATAATACAACCTCTATGCGAATACAATTAAACAAATGTATTCGTAATGGAGGTTTTCTTTATGAAGAATTATTCAATAGAAGAACGTGCAATTAGTTTGGCACATTATATTATAGATTCAAAAGATACAGTTAGGGGTGCTGCTAAAAAATTTGGAATAAGTAAAAGTACAGTACATAAGGATGTTTCAGAAAGGTTACTAACAATTAACAGAGCGCTTGCAATGGAAGTAAGAAGAATACTAGATGAAAATAAAGCGGAAAGACACATAAGAGGTGGAATGGCTACGAAAATGAAATATAGTGAAAAAAATAAAGCTGTGTAGAGGTCATAATAATTGTATTTAAAACAAAAAAGTTCTCACTTTTAGTGAGAACTTTTTTTAGAAATTATTGATTATTTCTTTGTTGTTTTCTAGCTTTTCTG
>CANRNW010000007.1 GCA_947632145.1 uncultured Clostridia bacterium | reverse complement strand
CACCAACATTGTATCATAAGTTTTAATTATGTGTCTTTTTATTTTTTTAAAACGGTAATTTAATTTTACCATTTATACATACACTTTATCTTTTACTGTAATTACCTAAAATTGACAATAAAATATTGGTATGTTATAATAAACGGTAAAGTTTTTTGCAATGCCCTTTCGAATGCATTTTTTTCGGAGGGCAACCTCCAACAAAATGTGTTTGTACTAAATGCTATTTTAGAGGAGGTAAGTTATGAAATTGTACAAAAATCAATGTGGAGAATATTATTTATATCATCTGCATTGGAAAGATGGTCACAACTATGATCATTCATGTGCGTTTACACGGCTAGAAGATTCTTGCCCTGCACTTATCTGGAAGTTTGAAGAGGGATATGTTGAGTTTAAGATATATTCCAACGGAAAGATAAAACAAATAACGCATTTGGATAAGGCTTATGCTTTACCATTTACACTTTATCCGTTTGATGCACAAGAAGTAAAACGGGTAAAAAGCCTGATAAAATTTCCTGAAACTAATCCTAATGTTATATGGAATAAAGACAAAAGCGAAAGATGGGCCTTTTTTTACAATACTATTCTTCGTAAGAAGTTTAGTGTAAAAATATCCAATGAAAACATTAGTAATGGTTTTATAACTTTAAAGTTGAAGGAAGTGGATTCGGACATTTTACAAAACGGTGTAAGGCATTGTGAAGCAAGCGAAATTACATGTAGTGACATGGAAAAAATTTCATAAGCAATCAATTAAAAAATGGGGGAGAAAAAACGTTTCGTTTTGCCCTCATTTTCTTTTTTTAATTTTAAATATAATAGAGGTGATAAAGTTTGAATATATTAGAAATTATATATCCTAAAACTTGTGGTATGTGTGAAGACATATCAAAATCATATTTATGTGGTAAGTGTAAATTAAAGTTAAAAGAAGTATTAAAATTGAATACTGTTGTGTATAAGAATAAATACTTTGATTCTCATACATATTTATTTAAATATGAAGAGAAAATTAGAGATAAACTATTGAAATATAAATTTAGAGATTACTCATATTTATATAAATTTTTTTCGGAAATTATAATAAATAATTGTAATTTACAAAATAACTATGATATAATACTTCCGGTTCCAATACATAAAAAAAGAAAACAAATGAGAGGTTATAATCAATCTGAGTTAATTGCAAAAGAGATTGCAAAAAATATGAATATGGAGTATAGTAATAGAGTATTGATAAAAATGGTTAATACTGTGCCACAGAGCTCACTAAATCAAACTCAGAGAATGAGCAATGTAATGGGAATATATAAAGTAATAAATTCACAAATTATAGACCAAAAACGTATATTGTTAATTGATGATATATTTACAACTGGTAGTACAGTAAATGAATGTGCAAAAATTTTAAAGCAAAATGGGGCAAAAACAATAGATGTTTTAACGATTGCAAAGGATTAAATATAAAAATAAATTGATATTGTAAGGACAACATTAACGTTGTTTTGTTATAATAAGGAGGATGTAAAATATGGAAGAAACATTAGCAATAGTTATGGCTGCAGGAAAGGGAACTAGAATGCATTCCAAAAAATCAAAATTAGTTCATCAAATATACGGAAAAGAGCTTGTAAAAAGAGCAGTAGAAAATGCGAGAAAAGCAGGAATTGATGATGTTATAGCGATTGTTGGTTATCAAAAAGAACAAGTTCAAGCAGTTTTAGGAGATACTGTAAAATATGCATTTCAAGAAGAAATGCTTGGAACTGGTCATGCAGTAATGCAAGCAAAAAAATATTTAAAAGGAAAAGAAGGAAAAGTTGTAATATTAAGTGGAGATGTTCCAATTTTAAGACCAACTACAATAAAGGCACTAATAGAAAAAAGTATAGAAAGAAAAGAATATGCTACTTTGTTAACTGCAATATATGATAATCCATCTGGATATGGAAGAATCATTCGTGATGAAGGTGGAAATGTAAAAGCAATAGTTGAAGATAAAGATGCAACTGAAATGCAAAAAGGAATAAAAGAAATAAATGCGGGAATTTATTGCTTTGATATAAAAGAACTATTAAGTGCATTGGATTCAATTACTTCAAATAATGCACAAGGTGAATACTATTTAACAGATGTTATAAAAATAATGAATGATAAAGGTTTAAAAACAGGAGCGGTTATTGTAGAAGATAACACAGAAATACTAGGAGTAAACGATAAAATTCAATTAGAACTATTAACAAGAGTATTAAGATTAAGAATAAATTCAGAACATATGAGAAATGGTGTAACAATAGAAGATATAAATAATACATACATATATGATGATGTAGAAATAGGGGTAGATACAGTAATTCATCCTAATACTACAATAAAATCAGGAGTAAAAATAGGAGAAGATTGTGAAATAGGACCTAATGCATATATAAGAGAAGGCTGTGAGTTGGCAAATAAGGTAAAAATTGGAAGTTTTGTTGAAATAAAAAAAGCAAAAATTGCTGAAGGAACCAAAGTACCGCACTTATCATATATGGGAGATTGTGAAATTGGAGCAAAAACAAATATTGGTTGCGGAACAATTACTTGCAACTATGATGGATTCAATAAAAGTAAAACTATAATAGGAGATAACTCTTTTATAGGATCAAATACAAACTTAGTAGCACCTGTAACATTAGGCTCTAATACTTTTGTAGCAGCAGGTTCAACAATAACGGATGACGTACCAGACTATGCTTTAGCAATAGCAAGGCAAAGACAAATAAACAAAGAAGATTGGAACAAGAAGTAAAAAAAACAAGACAAGGGGACGGAGCTTTCAAGACAAGGGGACGGAGCTTTTGTCTTAAGGTTTTCATCGAAAATCCTAAGACAAAAGCTCCGTCCCCTTGTCTTTTCTTTGCCTTTCCTTTGTCTTTTACATTTGTTGTTCGCCAGGTATGAAATAATCTATTATACCGTAAATTATTGCACCAATAATTGCTGCCATCCAAGATATTGAATATCCTGCAACAAAATATTGAGTTACATATAATACAACTACTGATAGTACAAAACCAACAAAACCTTTTCCAAATGGACTAGCGTGTAATCCTGTAAATCTAACAATTAAGTAATCAATAACTGTAAGAACTACAGCAGCAATAGCTAAAGCCCAAAAATTGTTTATTTGAAAACCTGGAGTAAAGAATGCAGTAATAGCTAAAATAATAGCAGCAGCGATAAATCTACCTACTATTTGCCCAATAGTACTAACACCAGAGTTTGAACGAGTTGTCGTTTGATTATTATTTTCACTCATAAAGAAACCTCCTTTTTACAGTGTATATATTAAATAAAATTGCTTTTTAGGTGTCTGCATAAATATTATTGACTAAATTAAAAAAAATATTCAAAACAATGTATATTTTTTAAAAAAAATAAAAAAATATACATAAAGAAAATTAAAAGGAGAAAATTCATGTTAGCAACTCTTATAAGAGCGATAATACTATACATATTGGTATTGATAACAATGCGACTAATGGGGAAAAGAGAAATAGGACAACTTCAGCCATTTGAACTTGCAATATCAATTATGATAGCAGATTTGGCCTCAATTCCAATGTCTGATGTAGGAGTGCCAATATTTAATGGAATAATTCCAATATTAGGATTACTTATAATGCAAATGTTTATATCATTTATAAATATGAGAAGTATATCAATAAGAAGTATTATCTCTGGAAAACCAACAATACTTATATATAGAGGAAAAATTGATGAAAAAGCATTAAAAAAAGAAAAAATTACTTTAAATGAGTTACAAGAAAGATTAAGACAAAATTCTGTTTTTTCAATAGCTGATGTTGAATATGCAATACTAGAAACAAGCGGACAATTAACAGTAATTCAAAAGCCAGAAAAAAAGATGTTAACACCTGGAGATTTGAATATTTATCCAGAATACGAAGGATTACCTTATGACTTAGTTTTAGATGGAAAAATAATGAGTAATAATTTAAAAGCAATAGGTAAAGATTATAATTGGCTAAAAAAACAAGTTGAAAAATTTAAAATGAAGCCAGAAGAAGCGCTAATTGTAACTTTTGATGGAAAAGAGCAAATTTTTTGCCAGAAAAAAGAAAGGAAATAACCTTGATGAAGGAAATAATAATAATAGTAATATCTATAATAATAGTTATAATCGGTGCAAATATTTCTTTAAGTTATTTATCAAAAACAGGAAATGATTTAATTGCTAATTTAGATGAACTTAAAGTGGAAATACAAAAAGCACAGAATGGGCAAGAAAACAAGTCTCAAGAATTAGCAGACGATATTTATACAAAATGGCAAAGCTTAGAGAAAAAATGGTCTACAATTATAGTTCATAATGAATTAGACTTAATACAATTATCATTGATAGGAATGAAAACTTATATAGATGAAAATAAATATTCTGAAAGTATGGAAGAATTAGAAAAATCTAGCTTTTTGTTGGAACACATACAAGATAAAGAAAAACTTGAGTTAAGGAACGTGATTTAGTTAAAATTAACTAAATCCTTCATTTCGTAGAATCCAAAAGATTTATTTATTATGAATTCTGCAGCTTTTATTGCTCCTTTAGCAAAAATTAGTCTAGAAGTAACAGCGTGAGTAATTTCAAAATTTTCGTTATCTCCTAAAAATAATACAGTGTGTTTACCAACTTCAGTACCACCTCTAATAGAGTGAATACCAATTTCATTTGAATTCCTTTTTTGTTTAATATTGCTTCTATTATATGTATAAGTCATATTTTTACCTAATGAAGAGTTGATTGAATCTGCCAACATTAAGGCAGTTCCACTAGGGGCATCAACTTTTCCTCTATGATGTGTTTCTATAATTTCAATATCACAGTCATTTAGTAATTTAGCAAGTTTAGAAACAAGAATATTCATAATGTTAATTTCTAAAGACATATTTGAAGATTGAAATATTGGGATAAATTTAGAACATTCTTTTATGTAATTTATTTGGGCTTCAGAGAATCCTGTAGTGGCAATAACTACAGGAATATTTTTAGCCTTTGCAAAATCTAATATAGAAATGCTAGCTTCAGGAATAGAGAAGTCAATTATTATATCAGGTTTTTCTTTAATGTTTTCTATATTCGTGTAAACAGGAAAATCATTATCTCCACAATCAATTCTATCTATACCGCAAATTGTATGGAAATTATCAAGTGTGTCTATATATTTTATAATCTCCTTTCCCATATTTCCATTACAACCATTTACCAAAACATTAACCATAGAAAAACTAACTCCTTACAAAAACGGGTTGCATAAAATGCAACCCCTACTATATAATTTTAAAGATAATTAAACTTAAGAAAACATATGCATATCTATAAAACTTCTGTAATTTACGACTTTTTTTATAATGTTCATAAGATTCTTTAATTGCACAAAATTTATCTACGAACGAAACAATATAACTTTCTTTATACTTAGGTAGAACAACAGTTAAAGGCCACATATGTTTTAAAATAATATCTTGCTCTTTAGTAGATAAAATAAAAAGTTTATTTGAATTATTTAAAGCAATTCTTGGATGTCTAAATCCATGAAAACCTTTTCTATTATCAGTTTTTTTTCTCCAGTCATATAAAAATAAATCGTGAAGCATACCAGCACGTGCAACAGCTTCATAGTCTAAATTAAATTTTTTACAAATTAAATAACTATAAAAGGCGACATTTTTGCAATGCTCAAAACAGCTGGTATCATAATGTTGTCTAAAATTTTTCATAAGATTTACTGTATCATTATTTAATATATCTGCAATTATTAAATTAAATTCTTCTATCATAACTTCATCTTTTTTCATAAGCATCTCGTTTCTAAAATATATTATTAAAAATATTATATCACATAATTTAATAAAAATGCTAAATTATATTAAATTTTCTCATTTCTCTAAATAATTTTTCTTTTCCAACTGCGGTCATTTCAACTAAAGGTAAACGAGGAATTCCTACATTAAAGTTCATTTCGTTTAGAGCTGCTTTTACAGGAATTGGATTTACTTCACTGAACAAAGCATTTATTAAAGGTATAGCATCTATTTGAAGTTTAGTTGCAGTTTGGATGTCACCTTTAAAGTAACTATGAACCATATTACTAGTATATTCGGGTAATATATTAGATAGAACAGAAATAACACCTGATCCTCCAAGAGAAAGAACAGGGAGTATTTGATCATCATTTCCAGAATATATTGAAATTTCATCTCCACACAAATTAGAAATTTGTGCAACCTGAGATATATTTCCGTGATGCTTCTTTGATTGCAACAACGTTCCTTATTTTGGTAAGTTCAAAACAGGTTTGAGGTAGAATATTTAAACCAGTTCTGCTAGGTACATTGTATAAAATAATAGGTAAATTTACATTATCTGATATGTTTTTGTAATGTGTAATTAAACCGACTTTGAGTTGTTTTATTGTAATAAGGAGTAACAATTAAAAGTGCATCAACATTAACACTTTCGGCAAACTTGCTTAAAAGTATAACATCTTCTGTACAATTCCCTCCAGTCCCTGCAATAACAGGTATTCTTTTGTTTACTGTATCAACACAAAATTTTATTGCTTGCTTTTTTTCATCTAATGTCATTGTAGATGATTCTCCACTAGTGCCACAAACTATAATTGCATCAACTTTATTTTCTATTTGAAACTCAATTAGTTTTTTAAATTCGGCAAAGTTTATACCATTGTCATCAAATGGAGTTATAATGGCTGTTCCACAACCTTTAAATATTGTTTTTTTCAAATTTATCACACTCCTAAAATGAAATATAATACATATTATGTAAAAGAATAAAAAATGCTAATGAAAAAAATGTCGAAAAGTTCTTAAAAATCGGCAAAAGTTCTGTTTTTTCTCCAAAGGAAATTTTTGGAAAAAACAGAATAAGAATATATAGAATAAATAAAAAGGAGGAATTACTTATGAAGGTTAAATACGATACTTTGGACAAGCTCCTTGTTCTAGAATTAACAGAAGAGATAGATCATCATACTACAGAAAAAATAAGGAGGAGAGCAGACTATGAGATTCAAAGACATATTCCTAGAAAAACTATATTTGATTTTAGTGGTGTCACTTTTATGGATAGTGCAGGAATAGGAATGGTAATAGGAAGATATAAAGTAATATCAATGTTAGGTGGAAAGGTTGCTATGATTAACGTAAAACCTAATGTAAGAAAGATATTTGAAATGTCTGGAATATTAAAAATTATTCCAATAGAAGATTGTGCATAAATTTAATATATTATAATTTGCCTTAGAATAATTAAAAATTAACACAATAAAGGAGGATATATGAAAGATATAACTGAAAATGAAATGACTTTAGAATTTTTGAGCAAATCTAATAATGAGGCTTTTGCAAGAGTTACAGTGGCAGCTTTTGTTTCTCAGTTAGATCCAACAATAGAGGAATTATCAGATATTAAAACTGCTGTGTCAGAAGCTGTAACTAATTGCATTATACATGGTTATGAAGATAAACAAGGAATAATAAAGATTAAATGCAAGATTTTTGCAGGAAGTATACATATAGAGATATCTGATAATGGAAAAGGAATAAAAGATATTGAAGCAGCAAAAACTCCATTATTTACAACAAAGCCAAACTTGGAGAGGTCTGGAATGGGATTTACTATAATGGAAAGTTTTATGGATGAAATGAAAGTAGAATCTATTGTGGGCTTAGGAACAAAAGTTACAATGAAAAAGTTAATAAAAAGCAAAGATGAATTATGCTCAGAAACAACAAATTAAAAATTATTACATATAAAAAATAATGCGTGTTGTAGGGGCTCATAAAATGCGCCCTTTTACTTAACAATTTATAAGGAGTATATATATGTATGAGACAAGTGTAGACGAAATAATAAAAGCCCAAAATAAAGATATGGAAGCAATGAACAATATAATAGAAAAAAATTCAGGATTGATTTGGAGTATTGTAAAAAGATTTATGGGTAGAGGTTATGAAACAGAAGACCTATATCAGATAGGAGCTTTGGGATTTGTAAAAGCAATAAATCGTTATGATGTATCTTTTGAAACAAAAGTATCTACATACGCAGTACCATATATATTAGGAGAAATAAAAAGATTTATAAGAGATGATGGAATAATAAAAATAAGTAGAAGTATAAAAGAATTATCAATAAAAATAAAAGATTTACAAAATCAATATAAGGGAAAAGAAGAATTAACAATAAGCAAAATGGCAAAAATTTTAAATGTATCTATAGAAGATATAAACTTAGCCTTAGAAGCAACTAGACCAATAGAATCTATAAATGAGGATTCATATAATGATGGAGAAAAAAGTAATGTCTCTAAAATAGAGCAAATAGAAAATAAGAAGGATGAAATGTCTGATTTAGTAAATAAATTAGCCTTAAAAGATGTAATTGACACTTTGGAAACAAGAGAAAAACAAATAATATTGCTAAGATATTATAGAGGAAAGACACAAACAGAAGTATCTAAGATGATTGGTATTAGTCAAGTACAGGTATCTAGAATTGAGAAAAGAGTATTAGATTACATGAAAACTAAACTAGCAGTTTAAAAAATAATCAGTATATTACACATAAAGACATCCTATAAAGGAGAAAATAATGAAAAAAGTAATTTTATATATTTTTATAATAGTCCTATCAGCATTTTTAATTCCAATATTATTTACAATGCAATTTGATTTTGAAAATACTAATATGGCAAATGCAAATAATTTAGAATTACCTCCTGAAATTCAAGAAATGCCTAATATTGAAGAATATAATTATAATGAATATGGAACAATAAAATTATTGCACGAAAAAACAAGTCAAATAGAAGAATTGCCAATAGATCAATATTTATATGGCGTTGTTTCAGCAGAGATGCCAGCAAATTTTGAAATTGAAGCATTAAAGGCACAAGCAATAGTTGCAAGAACATATACTATTTACAAAATAAAGAATAGTGGTGGAAAGCATCAAGATGCAGATATATGCGATAGTTCAGATTGTTGCCAAGCATGGATAACAAAAGAAGATAGATTAAATAAATGGGATGAAGGAGTAAGAGAAGAGTACTGGGGAAAAATTGTAAATGCTGTTGATAGTACAAAAGGAAAGATTATCACTTATGAGAATGAACCAATAAATGCATTTTTTCATTCAAATAGTGGAGGAACCACAGAAATACCATTAAATGTGTGGGGAGGAAGCGGATATCCATACTTACAGGTTGTGGAAACATCTGGAGAAGATGCATATAGTCAATATAATTCTGAGGTGGAGTTAAGTCAAAGTGAAGTAATAGAAAAAATAAAGGCAGTACATAGTGAATTTGAAATAGACTTTTCAAAAGAAGATGCAATTCAAATATTAGAATATACTGAAAGCCAAAGAGTAAAAACAATTAAATTTGGTAATGTGAATTTGTCTGGAGTAGAAGCAAGAACCATTTTTGGACTTAGGTCTGCAAAATTTTCTGTTGAAAAAATAGAAGATAAAATTAAATTTACGGTAATTGGCTATGGACACGGAGTAGGAATGAGTCAAACAGGAGCAGATGTACTTGCAAAGCAAGGAAGTTCTTTCGAAGATATAATAAAACACTTTTACGTAGGTGTTGAAATCCAAAACTTATAAATAAATATTGATTTAAAAAATGTATATTTTTTTCAAAAAAAGGAAACAATTTAACTAAAGAAAAAAAGACTGAAAGGAATGATTTTTATGTCAAGAAAGAATTACAGAAGAGCAAATAATTTTAAAAAACTAATGATTGCATCTTTAATAACTTTAGTAATTGCAATTATTGCGTTTATAGTAGCATACACATCATATAGCAATAAAGTGAAAGAAAATTTACAAAGTGATTTATTAAAAGCAAATGACTTAACAAATATGATTGCTAATCAGAATTCAGAAAGCTTATTAGAGGAAGCGGCTTCACAAATAGGAAAATCTGTTGAAGAAAGCAAAAATGAACAAATTGTAGAAACTATTGAACCAACAATAAGTACAGAAAGTCCTACACCAGAACCACCAAAGGCTCCTGAAACACCTGTTGTTGTAGAAGAACCAATGCCAGAATTTACAATGCCAGTAGATGGAGTTATTGTAAGAGAATTTGCAAAAGAAAGTTTATTATTTTCTCAAACTTTAGATGAATGGGTTACACATTTAGGAATAGATATAAAGGCGGACAAAACAGCAGTTGTAAAAGCATCAGCAAAAGGAAAAGTAATAGCAATAAAAAATGATCCAAGATATGGATTAACTGTTGTAATAGAACATACAAAAGGATTTAAGACAGTTTATTCTAATCTTTTAACTGCAGAATATGTTTCAGTAGGACAAAGTGTAGAGGCAGGACAAACATTAGGAACTGTAGGAAATACAGCAACATTC
Source organism: uncultured Clostridia bacterium (assembly GCA_947632145.1). Taxonomy (GTDB): domain Bacteria; phylum Bacillota; class Clostridia; order TANB77; family CAG-508; genus CAKPQL01. The sequence goes on along the minus strand of CANRNW010000007.1, from coordinate 38,904 downwards.
GAGATATTGGATGAATATCATTTGCATTTTGAAATGCTAGAAAATGATGAAAATATAGATCCAAATATATATTTAAAACAATAGAATTGCACTAAAAATATATTTTAGATTGAAGGGCGCATGATTGCGCCCTTTTAATATTTATGATAAAATTAGATTGCAAATAATATGTAGGAAACTAATGTTGTTTCGTAAATATAGTGGCAACTATTAGTTGTCCGAATAGGAGAGAAATCAATGACAATTAAACAAGCTTTAAATGATGCAATAAATTTATTAAAACAATCAAATATAGAAAATCCAATACAAATATCAAAAATTGTATTAGCAAATGCAATAGGAAAAAGCAAAGAATATATTTTAATAAATGAAAATGATAATTTAGAAGAAAAAACTTATAATGAATTTATCAAAAAAATAGAAAAAATGTGTAATGGTGTTCCATTGCAATATGTTACTAATGTACAAGAATTTATGGGGATGAAATTTTTTGTAGATGAAAATGTTTTAATACCAAGAGCTGATACCGAAATATTAGTAGAAGAGGTACTAAATATAATTGGCAATAAAGAAAATTTAGATATATTAGATATGTGTACAGGAAGTGGAGCAATTGCAATATCTATTGCAAAAAATACTAATAATTCTAAAGTCTTTGCAGTTGATATAAGTGAGAAAGCATTAGATGTTGCTAAAAAAAATGCTATAAAAAATGATGTAGATAAAAAAATAAATTTTATAAAATCAAATATGTTTGAAAATATAGATAAAAATAAAAGGTTTGATATAATAGTTTCAAATCCACCATACATAGAAACTAAAACTATATCTACATTAGATATAAAAGTACAAAATGAGCCTAAAATAGCGTTAGATGGTGGAATAGATGGACTAGATTTTTATAGAAATCTGTTAATAAATTCAAAAAAATATTTAAAGGAAAATGGTGTTATTGCTATGGAGATTGGCTATAATCAAAAAGAATCAGTTACTAATATTTTTAAAACAGAATATAAAGATGTTTATTGTAAAAAAGATTTAGCAGGAAACGATAGGGTAATAATAGTGAAAAGTTAAAAGTGAATAATTTTGGGTGTATTAGTAGGTGTTACTAGCGACTAAAAAAGGTGAAAGGAGGAGAATGATGTCTTTTTCAACAGATTTAAGAGAAGAATTATTAAATCAAAAAGTATGGGATTCTAAAAGTAGTATGAAGCAAACTGAGCAAATTGATAGAATTTGCGTAAGAGAGGCTTTTATAAAAACAGGATTTATAAATGATCCAAATAAAGATTATCACCTAGAAATATTGCTAAAAACGTTAGAGAAGGCAGAAGAGATAAGAAATATATTAAGTAAATACTACATAAATTCAAAAATTATAACTAAAAATAAAAACTACATGATATACATAAAAGATGGAGAAGAAATATCTAAATTTTTAGCTTTTATTGGTGCAAATACAGCAATGTTAAAGTTCGAAGAAATACGAGTTATAAAAGAAACAAAAAACAATATAAATAGACTCGTAAACTGCGAAACAGCAAATTTAAACAAAACTGTTAATGCAGCAGTAATGCAAATAGAAGATATTGAGTTAATTAGAAAATGCAAATGCTTTGATGATTTACCAATTGGGTTAAAAGAAATTGCACAAGCTAGAGAAAAAAATCCAGATATGACGCTTGAAGAACTAGGATTATCTTTAACAACACCAATAGGTAAATCTGGAGTAAATCATAGATTAAAGAAAATACATGAAATAGCAGAGGAATTAAGAAAATGAGAGGAATATATATACATATACCATTTTGTAGACAAAAATGTTATTATTGTGATTTTGTATCATTTGCAAATAAAGAGGAGTTAATAGAAAAATATATAAATTGTTTAAAAAAGGAAATTAACTATACATTAAAAACTAAAAATAAAATAGATACAATATACATTGGTGGAGGTACTCCAACTGCAATAGATAGCAAATTTATAAAAGAAATATTAGAAGAAATTTATAGTATAGTTGGATTCGATGAAAATAGAGAAATAACAATAGAAGTAAATCCCGGAACAATAAATAAGGAAAAAATAGAAGATTATAAAAAAGTCAAAGTAAATAGAATAAGCATAGGTTTACAAACTACTAATGATAAATTATTAAAAGATATAGGAAGAATACATGATTTTAAACAATTTAAAGAAGCATATAATTTAATAAAACAAGCAGGATTTACAAATATAAATATAGATTTAATGCTTGGATTACCTAATCAAACAATAGAAGACTTAGAAAAAAGTTTAAATGATGTGATAGCCCTAAAACCAACACATATATCGTTGTATTCACTTATATTAGAAGAAGGCACAAAATTAGAAGAGTTAATAAATAAAAAAGAGTTAGAATTACCTTCTGAAGACATAGAAAGACAAATGTACTGGAAAACAAAAGAAATCTTAGAAAGAAACAAATATACACATTATGAAATATCTAATTTTGCTAAAAAAGGTTATGAGTCAATTCACAATAGTAATTGTTGGAAACAGCAAGAATACTATGGATTTGGAGTAGCATCACATTCATACATAAATAACATTAGATATTCTAATACAGAAGATTTGGAAAAATATATACAATATATAGAAAATGATGAATACAATAAAATACGAAAAATCAATGAAATACAAACAATAGAAGCTAAAGCTAAAGAATATATGATGTTAAAATTAAGAACTTTAAAAGGAGTAAAAATTAGAGAATATAAGGAGAAGTTTCAAAAAAATCCGTTATATGAATATAGAAAAGAGATAGAAAAGTTAACTAAACAAGATTTAATAGAAGTAGACTTAGATAATATAAAATTAACCCAAAAAGGTTTAGACTTTGCAAACGAGGTTTGGGAAGAATTTGTGTAATAATATAATAAAAAGAAAAGCCCCTACAGAAAATAATCTGTAGGGGTTAAATATGGGGTTACTCGGATTCAGCAGTTTTTAATCTTTTTTTAGTTTCAGCAATTATCCAGCTAATCTTGCCTTGTCTGATTCGGCAAAAATCAATAATCTGTTTTCTGCTGTAACTGTCCAAAAGTACGGAATTACAGGACCAACCTGAGATTCCATGATTTCTATGCTGTCTTCAAAAGTACACTTTGAGGAAAAACTCATCTCAATTGTGATTGTAGATGAGAGATAATCTTCTCCACGTAAAACAGTTAAAACATTTTTTCTGGTTGTTTCCTCATATGGATCAAACTTCTGCAACCTTTCAATGTTCATAAAATGCCCCGGGTAGAAGAGAATTTCGGAAACGGAATTTCCCCAACGTCCTTCAAGAACCTGATTGATTATCACTCGAGCCATACACTGTTGTATGGTGTCCAAGTCTGCATCAGGATAAAAGGAACGGGACGATCCAACCTCATGCTGAACAGCTCTGACTATAAGGCCAATATCTTCTTCAGTTACAGGAATAATGAAATCTCCATATGCCTGTTCTTCTGAGGTCGTTGACTCCGAAGCAGAATCAGTATCTTGAGTTTCCTCTGTGCTTTCTGCATTTTCAACGGACTCAGCATTTTCAATGGATTCAGCCTTTTCAAATTGCTGTTCTACTACTACAATGTTACTTACTTCGTGCGCATCAGTGCTTTCTGAAGTTGATTGCTGTTCGGTATCAGATTGTTCTACCCAAATGTCACTGATGCCTTCTGCTTTTGCTACCTCTTGAGAGGTACTTTTCCGAGCAAAGAAAAAAAGTGTCATTAAAACAGCGATTAAAATTGTAAAAACAAAAGTTAAAGCGCTAGTTTTACACTTAAATTCCTCCATAGACTTAAGCCCCAAGTTGTTGTTTTTTCTTCTTGCCATTTCTATTTTCCCCTTTTTATTTATTTTGATGAAAACTCATCATAATAATATTATAATATAAAAAATTTTTAATTGCAAATATTTGGAAATATAACATGTAATAAAAGTAAGGGAATACTAATATAATTATAAAAAATATTTAAAGATTTGTATGGACGGTATCCTCGACGACATCATACTTTAAAGGTTTATTCACAAAAAATAAGGAGGAATCTTATGAGTAAAAAAAATATGAGATCAATCATTGCAATTACGCTAGGAGTAATTACAATAATATTTACTGTTAGCATATTAAACTCAAAAAATATAGAAACATTGCAAACAAGTGCAACAGTAGCAACTGACGACACAAACTTAAGTAATAAAAAAATTGGGTGGGGAATAAAAAGGAATGATAATCATTCTCAACCAGATTTAGGAGCAAATAATAAAAAACTTATAGATCAATATAATGGAATAGCGATAGGAAACAGTGAAGAAAAGAATGTGTATTTAACATTTGATGAAGGGTATGAAGCAGGTTATACTTCTCAAATTTTAGATACATTAAAAGAAAATGATGTAAAAGCCACATTTTTTATAACTGCTCACTATGTGAATTCTCAACCAGATTTAGTGAAGAGAATGATTGATGAGGGACATATAATAGGAAATCATACAGTAAATCATTATAGTATGCCAGATTTAACAGATGATAAAATCAAAACAGAGATACAAGATTTGCATACAGCAGTATATAATAAATTTGGTTATGAGATGAAATATTTAAGACCACCAATGGGAGAGTATAGTGAGAGAACGTTAGATAGAATACAATCATTAGGTTATACTACTGTTATGTGGAGTTTTGCTTATGATGACTGGGATGAGAAAAAGCAAGATAGAGTTGAATATGCAAAAGAAAAAATATTAGGAAATGTGCATAATGGTGCGGTAATATTATTACATGGAAATTCTAAAGATAACGCAAATGTTTTAGATTATTGCATAAAAGAAATAAAAAAATCAGGGTATGTTTTTAAATCTTTAAATGAATTTAAAAAATAGCGATAATGTATAAAATAACCACTTTTGGAAAAAATAAAGGAAAATCATATATTTACTAAAGGTGGTTTTGTTTATGCTAAATAAGATAAAGTTAATGAAAAAACAAAAGAAAATAATGGCTATATTGTTGATAATTTTAATCATATTATACTTATCATACAATATCTTTTTAAGAGATGAAAGTTATGGATTATCAAAATATGGTTCTAGGGGAAATGAAGTAACTCAAATACAAACCAAGTTAAAAAGATGGGGATACTATAATGGAAATATAGATGGTATATATGGAAGTCAAACTGTATCTGCTGTTAAATGGTTTCAAAGGAAGAATGGTTTAACAGTAGATGGAATTGCAGGTACTAAAACTTTAAATGCAATGGGAATATATACTTCGCAAAATAGTTCATCAACAACAAATAATTCATCAGATGTGAATTTACTAGCAAGAGTTGTTTATTCAGAGGCGAGGGGAGAACCATATTCGGGGCAAGTTGCAGTTGCTGCTGTAGTTTTAAATAGAGTAAAAAGCTCATCTTTTCCAAACACAATTGCAGGAGTAGTATATCAATCTGGTGCTTTTGATGCAGTAAGAGATGGGCAAATAAATATGACACCAAACGCAACTGCAAAAAAAGCTGCACAAGATGCTATAAATGGATGGGATCCTTCATATGGAGCAATATATTATTTTAATCCCAATACTGCAACTAGTAAATGGATTTGGTCTAGACCAATGACTGTCACAATTGGAAATCATAGATTTTGTAAATAACAATTTAATAAAAAAATATAACAAAAAATAAAATTTTCTACTTTTTATTTTTTGTTATATTTTATTTATATTATAAATCACATCATTAGGCGTTCATATTAACCGCAAATAAGTTTTCCAACTTGCTCTACAGTACCTGCTCCAACAGTTAAAACGATGTCATTTTCTTTGCAATTTTGCTTAATGTAATTAGAAATATTATTAAAGTCTGAAATATATATAGCGCCTTTATCATAAAGAGAGTTAATTCTATTAACTAATGTTTCAGAATTTATACCATAGGTATTTTTTTCTCTAGCAGCATAAATATCTGTAATTATAATATGATCAAATGAATTTAACGCATTAGCAAAGTCATCTAATAAATTTAAAGTTCTACTATATGTATGAGGTTGGAAGATAATCCAAGACTCATTAAATTTCTTGTTTTTCATAGCTTTTGCAGTTGCTAGTATTTCTGTTGGATGATGTGCATAATCATCAAAAACATTAAAGTTATTATAAGTACCAATATATTCAAATCTTCTGTGAGCACCTGTAAATTTTAATAAAGCATTTTTTATATGTGTACGAGAAATTCCATAAGCATCACATAAACTCATACAAGCCAAAGCATTAGAAACATTGTGCATTCCAGGAACACGTAACTTAAATTCACCATAATATGAACCATTATGATAAACATCAAATTTTGGAAAGCCATTATCATCAAAAGAAATATTTTTAGCAATAAAATTAGATTTTGGATTTTCTAATGAATATGTAACTGATCTAGCACTACAAAAATCGCGTAAATCTAAACAATTAGGGTCATCTGCATTTACTACAAGTAGGCCATCTTTTGGAAGTATTTTAACATATTTTATAAATGCATTTTTTATATTTTCTAAAGTTTTAAAATAATCCAAATGGTCATTATCTATATTTAAAATAACTTCAGCTCTAGTAGAAAATTTCAAAAAGCTCTCTACATATTCACAAGCTTCTAAAATGAAATATTCACTATTTCCAATTCTATAATTTCCATTTATTTGCTTTAACATAGCGCCAACTTGAATTGTTGGATCAAGACCGGCTTCTATGAAACATAAAGAAATCATTGAAGTTGTTGTTGTTTTACCATGAGTACCAGAGATTCCTATTGTATCATAATAAATTCTAGTTATAAGTCCTACAAAATCTCCTCTTTCAATTGTAGGAATATTATTTTCTTTAGCAGCAAGTAATTCTGGGTCGTTTGGATTTATTGCAGCAGAATAAACAACAAGTTTGGCTTGTTTAACAACATCCGGGTTACTACCAATAAAAACAGCAATACCATTTTGCTGAAGTTTATCTGTAATTTCACTTTGATTTGCATCAGAACCAGTTACAACAACACCCCAGTTGTGCAATATTTCTGCAATTCCGCTCATACTGACTCCGCCGACTCCAATCATATGTATATGTTTATATTTTATAATATTTTCTAAATTTGAAATATCCATAATATAACAACACCTTTCTATAGAGAAACATTATATACTCATTTATACTTTTTTTCAATACAATACAAAATTTTTCTTAATGTGTTCAAAAATTTGTATTATATTGGAACATGATTGCACCTGTTTATTCCTATATATAATATGAAATTATTAAAAAAGTGTTAAAAATAAAAAATATATAATAATTGTAAAAAGTAGAAGGAAAAAAGTTTTTTTTGGCGAATAATATAATAGTACATAAGATATATGTACAATTTTATTAAAACTTTGGAAGGCGGTGCACGTAAAGATGCAAATAACAGATGTACGTTTAAGAAAAGTAAATTCTGAAAACAGAATGAAAGCAGTTGCTTCTGTAACATTTGATAATGAATTTGTAATTCATGACATAAAAGTTATAGAAAGTCAAAATGGATTATTCATTGCTATGCCAAGCAGAAAAACTCCAAACGGAGAATTTAAGGATATAGCTCATCCAATCAATGCTGAAACAAGAGAGAAAATTCAAAAAGCTATATTAGAAGCATTTGATGCTCCTGAAAGTGAAACAGCAGAAGAAGAATAGTCTAATTTTTAATATATAAAAGGCATCTTTATAGATGCCTTTTTTCTTCTTTAATAGAAAAATTTAATTTTTTGATTGACACAAAAAAATTAAAAACTTTTAAAATTTATATTGATATTTATTTGATAATATTGTATGATTATACATATTAGTATAAAATCGTGAAAGGAGTATTTCCGTATGAAATTACATACAATAAAAAAAATAGCTATAATTTTTTTACTATTGATAATAATAATTGGAACAGTACAAGTTTTTGCAACGGATACTATAGATAATTCAGAAAATTCAGATAATGAAATAATAAATGAAGAAACAGCTGGAGAACTTATTAAAATGAAAACACATGCAAACAAGGAACTTCAAGCAAAAATTGATTTGTATGGTTCAGATGCCTATGGAATGACAGCATATATATTAGGAAAAGTTCAATTATATAGTATACCTCTTTGCTTTATAGGAATTGCGGTTGGAGCTATATTTCAATATGTTATAGGAATAAGAAAATTAGATTTGAGAGATAGAGGATTAAGATTGATTGTTGCATTTGTAACAATATTAGTTATATGTCAAGTATTACCACTTATTTTTGCAATTGTAGTAAGAGGTTGGAGGGGTTAAACAAATGAAAGTTTTATTTGCAGTTAGTGATGAAAATATTTCTGAATCAATAGTTAAAGAATATCAAAAAATGTATAAAGAAATATTATCATATAAAAATGTATATTACTTTAATGCAATAATAAAAGAATTACAAAAAGATAAAAGCTATGATAGAATTGTTATAAGCGAAGATTTAGAGCCTTTTGCAAGTAACAATTATGATAGTATAGATAAATTTATATTTGAAAAATTAGATAATATAAGTGATGAAGCAACTGATCCTACAGGAAAAGAAACAGAAATAATTTTAATTACTACGGAAAGAAGAAATTTTGAGGATGGAATGCTTCTAAAATTCTTTGGAATAGGAGTATACAATGCACTTATAGGTCAAGATAAAAGCATAGAAAATGTTTGTGAACTAATAAGAAAACCAAGAACAAAAAAAGAAGCAAAACAATATTACAAAATAGATTCAGATGATGTTAATTATCAAACAGAAAGTGAAAATGATGTTAGTGAATCAGAAATTCAAAATATATTAGCACACTATAAAAAATTAGGAAAAAATACAGAAAAATATACTGATAGCTTTAATAATATAGTTTCACAATATAATGATGCACAATTAAAAATAATAATAAATTTCTTACCAGTGGGAGTAAAAGCTGTTTTAGAGGCTGAATCTCCTAAATATCAAGAATTAGTTATGAAATCTGGCAAGAATGCAAAAAATAGTAAAAATAATCAATCTCAATATACACCAAGAAAGATAAATAATTATAATTCTCCAGAAATAAAACAAACAAATAGTAATGTAAATGTTGATGAAATAAAAATAGATATGATAGAAAATAGACTAAATGCACCAAGAATGACTAAACCAGTTGTAATACCAACTGAGTTAGAATCAACATCAGCAAAACGCGTTACAAATATTACAAAAGTAGGACCTGAATTTAATTCTAAACCAAAAATTGAACAAAAAGATGAACAAGAAATTGAACCAACACCTGTAACAGTTGAAATAGAAGATGAAGAGGTTGCTGAAACACCAAAAAAAGGAAGAGGAAGACCTAGAAAAATTCAACCAGAAGATGTTGTACAAGCTCCAAAAAAAGGAAGAGGAAGACCTAAAAAAGAACAAGCACAAGATGTAAATTTATTTGACTTAGATGAAAGCAATTCAACACCACAAGAAAGTGTAAATCTATTTGAATTGGAATCAGAAGAAAAGCCTGTTGAAAACAATGATTTTAACAATTCAATTATACAACAAAAAACAGTACAACATGTTGATTTGTCAAATTTACTTACAAGAGAAAAGAAAGTAGTTTCATTTGTTGGAACAACTAAAAATGGAACATCTTTTATAGTAAATAATTTAGCTGAATTATTTTCATCAATGGGTATTTCTACTGCTATATTAGATATGACAAAAAGTAGAAATGCATATTATATATATACAAAAAATGAAGAAAAACTTAGAAACATTGCAGAAAGATGTATAAATAATTTAAGAAGCAATATTCCAGAAGGAATACCAGTAAATAAAAATCTAACAGTATATGCTGCAGTACCGGGAAATAATCAAAATATTGAAGATGTAGAAAATATATTAACAACTCTTGTACAAAATTATTCATTAGTGCTTATTGATTGCGATTTTGATACACCAATAGAGTATTTCTATAATTCACAAGAAATATATTTAGTACAAAGTATGGATGTATTAACAATACAGCCACTAACAGCCTTTTTAAGAGATTTAAAAAATAAAAATATTTTATATGAACAAAAAATAAAAATAATTATAAACAAAGAGCAAAAGGTAGCAGGATTGTCACCAAAAGTAATAATTGGAGGAATGGCTTTTTATAATGATCCAACAATGTCATTTATGACAGAATTATTTGATAGAACAACAGTAAAATACACAACAATACCATTCGAGATGCAAAATTATTCAGCATATCTAGAATCTTTAGTAAATTGTAATATTACATTAAAGCCATATACAAAATTATTTAATGCTAAGTTAAAAGATTTAGCAAATATTGTATATCCTTTACTTGAACAACAATTTGGAAAAAGAATGTTTTCAAAAAATCCAATAAATAAACCATACTAATAAACGAGGTGATGAAAGTGGGAATGGAGCTATTATTAATAATATTACTATTATTAGTATTATTAGTATTAATCCTATACAATTTGTCATTAAGCAAAAAAATCAAAAAATTTAATAGCATAAACGAAACAATAAAGGGACTAAATATCGTACAAGATTTTATGAATACAATTGGAGAATCTACATCAGTAGACGACAAAATAAATAAAATAAATGAAATATTACTTGAAAGATATGGGGTAAAATATTCTACAATAGTAGTATTTAACGGAGCTGAATATGTTATAAGAGCAACTAATGTAGATGAAAAACATTGGGATACATTAAAAAATCTACACAAAGAAGAAATTTTTAAAGATAGTATTACAACAGCTAAGCCAAAATATATTACAATAAATAAAGATACTGAAAAATTGCCATATCAAAAAATGGAGTTTGGAAGGGCAAAATCAGCAATGTTTTTCCCTTTATATATAGACAATGTATATATAGGTTATTGGATAATAGAAAGTGGAACAATGCATGCATTTGATAATATGGATACAACTATATTAGAAATAGTAAAAGAAAATATAGTTACTGTTTTAAAAAATGTAAATTATCAAAATACTATGGAAAACATACATAGAAAAGATAAATTTACAGATTTATACTCAGCTGAATATTTATATGGTAAAGGAAAGAAATATATAGACCAATATACAACATCATCAATTTGTATGTTTAAAATAACAAACATAGAAGAAATAAATGAAAAACTAGGCAGAAAAGCAGGGGATAATGCTATTATACAAATGAGTAATTTGGTAAAAAAGAGCATATCATCTGAATACTTATTTGTAAGATATATGGGACCTAAATTTGTAATTGTATTTTCTGGAGTTGATATTGAGGCTGTAATTGGATTTATAAAAAATGTAAAAATAAATGTAGAAAAAATAGAAATTAAAAATACAACTTCAAAAGCAAAAACTAAATCAAAAAATACAATGAATCCAAAATTAAATGTAGTTCTATCAAATTATTATAAAGGAACAGGATTAGAAGGAGTAAATAAAAAACTAGAAGAATATTTAGATAGTGCAGATATCAATGAAAGCGAGATAAATTGCATATAGAGAGGAGAATTGTTAAATATGAATATGGACAGCACAATGAAATTTAAATTTGGAAATGATAGTAATGCAAAAGCAAAAGAGATATTAAAGGCGGTATATGAAGCATTAGTAGAAAAAGGATATAATCCAATAAATCAAATTGTTGGTTATATATTATCAGGTGATCCTACTTATATAACAAGCCATAATGATGCAAGAAATCTTATTAGACAGATAGAAAGAGATGAACTTTTAGAAAAATTAGTAAAGAATTATATAGGGCTAGAGTAATGAGAAAATTAGGAATAGATTATGGAGATAGCAGAGTTGGTTTAGCTATAACTGATTTGTTAGGAATAACAGTACAAGGATTAGAAACAATTCATTATAATGGCAATGATAAAATTCTATTAAAAAGGTTAGATGAAATATTAAATGAATATGAAATAGATACATTTGTTGTTGGAATGCCACTAAATATGAATGGAACTGCTAGCACAAGAGTAGATGTTACAAATCAATTTATACATAAACTAAAATGCAAATATAATAAAATAAAAATAGAAACAATTGATGAAAGACTAACAACTGTAGCAGCACATAAAGCAATGAATTTCTTAGATGTAAATAAAAAACAAAAAAGAAATATAGTAGATACAATATCAGCTGAATACATATTAGAAATGTATATGAAAAGGAATAACAACAAATAATAATTATAAGATTCAAGATATTAACATTATATGAAATATAATTTTAAATATATGAAAGGAGAAAAATAAAATGAGTGATGAAACAAACAACCAAGAAAATATGGAGGAAGAATTAGATAACATAATTGTATTAAATGATGAAAATGGAGAAGAAGTACAATTTGAATTCTTAGATTTAATTGAATTAGATGAAGAAGAATATGTTGTATTATTACCAGTAGAAGAAGATGAGGATGCTGAAGGAGAAGTAGTAATATTAAAAGTAGAAGATACAGAAAATGAAGAAGAAGAATCATATGTAAGTGTAGATGATGAAGAAACACTTAATAAAGTATTTGAAATATTTAAAGAAAAATTTAAAGATGAATTTAATTTCGTAGATGAAGATTAAATTCTGCACAATGGTGCATAAAAAATGTGCAATTTTTGCACATTTTTTATGCACCATTGTTGTAGAATAGTGAAAGGAAAAATATGGACGGAATAATAATAATAAACAAACCAAAAGGTTACACGTCACATGATATTGTAAACAAAGTAAGAAAAATATATAATACAAAAAAAGTTGGACATACAGGGACATTAGATCCAAACGCAACAGGGGTTTTGCCAATACTAATAGGTAAAGCTACAAAACTATCAAATTATCTAACAGAGCATAATAAACAATATATTGCAACATTAAAATTAGGAGAAAAGCGAGACACAGGTGATTTAGAGGGAAAGATTATAGAAACAGAAGAAGTTCCAACATTAAATAAAGAAAATATAGAACTAATATTAAAATCATTTTTAGGTAAACAGGAACAAACTCCGCCTATGTATTCAGCAATAAAAATTAACGGAAAAAAATTGTATGAATATGCAAGAGATGGTAAAGAGATAGAAGTTCCAAAACGAGAAATTGAAATATATGATATAAAATTAAATAGTATAAATGAATCAGAAATAAAATTTTTAGTAGACTGTTCTAAAGGTACATATATACGTTCTCTTTGTGAAGATATAGCAAAAAAGATAGGTACAGTTGGCTTTATGAAAGAACTTATAAGAACAAAAGTAGATGAATTTGAAATAGAGAATTCTTATACTTTAGAAGAATTAGAAGAAAACAAAGAAAATGTAAAGGTAATATCAATAGAAGAATTATTTGAAAATAATGAAAAAATTGTACTAGATGAAGAAAAATTAACTTTATTTCTAAACGGCGGTAGAATAAAAATACCTATAAAACATTCTGTAGAAAACGACGCTTTCGTTACTCCACCTATAAAATCAATAGTAAAAATATACAATTCACAAAATCAATTTATAGGTACGGGAATTGTAAGCAATAATATATTAAAAAGAGATATAATAATATAATAGCACCAAATAAGCACCTAATAAATAAAATATAATAAGGCAAATTTTAAAATTAAAATTTGTTGAATATATTTTAAAAGAGGTGCTTAAAATATGGGGATAATTGTACAAAAATTTGGCGGTAGTTCAGTTGCAGATACAGAAAAATTATATAATATATGTAAACATATTATAAAAGAATATAATAAAGGAGAAAAAGTAGTAGTAGTAGTTTCAGCACAGGGAAAAACAACAGACAGGCTAATTACAGAAGAAAAAGAAATAACAGAAAATCCAAATCCAAGAGAACATGATTGTTTAGTATCTGTTGGAGAACAAATAACAATATCAAAATTGGCTATGTGCCTAAAAGAAAAAGGTTATAATGCAATTTCATATACAGGATGGCAATTACCAATAATAACAGATAGTGTATATGGAGGAGCAAGAATAAAATATATAGAAACCGAAAAAATAAATAAACAGTTGGAAATGGGCAATATAGTTATAGTTGCTGGATTCCAAGGAATAAATGAAATTGGAGATATAACAACACTTGGAAGAGGAGGCTCAGATACAACAGCAGTAGCATTAGCAGCAGCTCTAAAAGCTGACAGATGTGATATATACACAGATGTAGATGGAGTCTACTCATCAGATCCTAGAATAATCGAAAATGTAACAAAATTAGATTCAATAACTTATGATGAAATGCTAGAATTAGCAAGCTTGGGGGCTAAGGTTTTACACAATAGATGTGTAGAAATTGGCAAAAATTATGAAGTACCAATAAATGTAAAATCAACATTTGAAAATAATTCTATAGGTACAAGAGTTTTAAATCATAAAGATTTAGAAGCTTTATATGTAACAGGTGTTGCAAAAGATGATAATATAACGAGAGTAACTCTAATAGGATTAGAAAATAAAATAGGAAGAACCTATAAAGTTTTCAAACTACTTTCTGATAATAAAATAAATGTAGATACAATAGTTCAATCTGCTGGGGAGCATACAGTAAAAAATATATCTTTTACTGTAAAAAATACAGAAACCAAAAAAGTGTTAAAAATTTTAAACGAAAACTTAATAGAACTAGGAGCAAAAGAAATAATACATTGCGATGAACTATCAAAAATCTCTATTGTAGGGGTTGGAATAGTAAATAATCCAGGAGTTGCATCAAAGGTGTTTGAGGCACTATACGAAAACAATATAAATATGCATATGGTTAGTACATCTGAAATAAAAATATCTGTTTTAGTAAATAAAAAAGAGGCAAACTTAGCTCTAAAAGCAATTCATGATAAATTCTATTTGTAATTAAAAAGGAACGCGAACTTTGCGTTCCTTTCTTGTATAAACCGATATATATTTGTGAATAATTAAATTGTAGGAGCGATTTTAATATTTGGCAAATTTGGGACTTTTCATTGCTTATTCGAAATAAATCTTAGAGGAGCATGAAAAGCACCCTAATATCTAAAGAGAGGAGAAATTTATTATGAAAGAATACTTATCTATAGAAAGCGTAAAAGCGTTGCAAGTTATAGATTCTAGAGGAAATCCAACAGTACAAGTAGAAGTAATAACAGAAGGTGGATTTTCTGGAATATCAATGGTGCCATCAGGAGCATCAACAGGAAGTTTTGAGGCAGTAGAATTAAGAGATAATGCACAAGAATTTATGGGAAAAGGCGTAACAAAAGCTGTAAATAATGTAAACACAAAAATTGCAGAAAAATTAGTTGGAATGAACATATATGAACAAAGAAAGCTAGACAAAGCATTAGTTGAGCTAGATGGAACACATAACAAAGGAAATTTGGGAGCAAATGCAACTCTTGCAGTATCTATAGCAATAGCTAAAGCAGCTGCCAATTCTTTAGGACTAAGTTTATATAATTATATAGGAGGAATAAATGCAAATGAATTGCCTATACCTATGATGAATATTTTAAATGGAGGAAAGCACTCTGATAATAATATAAATATTCAAGAATTTATGATAATGCCAATTGGAAATAAAACATTTTGTGAACGATTAAAAATTGGTGTAGAGGTATATCATACATTAAAAAAAGTTTTAAAAGAAAAGGGGTATTCTGTAGCAGTTGGAGATGAGGGAGGATTTGCACCAAGCTTAAAAAGCGAAGAAGAAGCAATAGAGTGTATAATAGAAGCAATTACAAAAGCAGGTTACAAACCAAAAGAAGATGTGTGTTTAAGCATTGATGTTGCAAGTACAGAAATGTATGAAGAAGCAAAAAAAATAGGAAAAGATGGATACTATTTTTGGAAAACAGATGTATTAAAAACAAAAGAAGAAATGATAGAATATTTGGAGGGATTAGTAAACAAATATCCTATTATTTCTATTGAGGATGGACTTGCGGAAGAAGACTGGGAAGCGTGGGAGGTATTAACTCAAAAGTTAGGAAATAAAATACAATTAGTTGGAGATGACTTATTCGTAACAAATTCTGATAGGTTAAGCAAAGGAATACAAAATAAGATAGCAAATGCAATATTGATAAAGCCAAACCAAATAGGAACATTAACAGAAACCTTAGATACAATAGAACTTGCCAAGGAAAATGGATATAAAACAATAATATCTCATCGTTCTGGGGAAACAGAAGACACTACCATAGCAGATTTGGCAGTTGCAATAAATGCAGGGCAAATAAAAACAGGAGCACCATGTAGAACAGATAGAGTAGCTAAATACAATAGGTTGTTGAATATAGAAGAAGAGATGAGGATATAGGGGTTGTAATAAACCCCAAAATAATGTATAATAATTAAATATATGGGGATGTATTTGGTTTCGACAACTATTTAGAAATATTAACGGCGAGTGGTGGAATCTTGCTTGGCCACCAAAAAAATGCAAGAAAATAAGTAAACGCTAATAACGAAGAATTAGCTTACGCTGCCTAAGTTGCGGCGTCGTCTTATTGTAAAGGCCCACGGTTACAAATAAGGCGTAGGTTAGTGGGAAACAAACTTATCTCTGCCTTGCAGGTAAGGGGTATTTTAAAGGCTACTAAAAATTATAGTTTGTTTATTGACGATAATTTGAGGGAATGTAAAGAATAAACTATACTCGTAGAAGTTAATATGGAAGAATATTTGGACAGGAGTTCGACTCTCCTCATCTCCACCAAATTGCCTAAAGGTAAGAACACAAAATAAAAAAATGCACATTTTTTATATTCTAATGTGCATTTATTTTTTATCTTTCTTTAGAACTTTCTTTCCCCATATTAAATTCTTTTAATGAAGTAATAGAAAAATCAATGGTAGATTTTTGACTATTTCTAAACTTACTTTCTTTAGAAGTTGGTTTACAAACTTCTAATTTTAACTTGTTTGTTAAATTAGCTAAATATAATTCTGCTTCTGACTTCTTTTTAGGATCTTTTTCGTTTTCTATTATATTTTTTAAAGAATTTAACCCTGCTACATATGGTACAATATTTTCAGGAGCAATATGAGTATATTCTGCCATCATCATTTTTTGTTCGTCTATAAAGAAAAGTATTTGTTCATATTCTTCATCTGTTTGTGCTGATAATGAATCTTTTTCAAATTTTAAAATTCTATTTGCGCATTCAATTATATTATTAAATTTTATATCAATTTCAATACTCATTTCAATAACAATCCTTTCATAAAAAAACATATATTTATATTATAACATATATTACAAAAAAATCAAAATTATGTTAAATTTATTTGCAAATAAAACTTTTTAATAAATAATTATAGTACAGTTTATATTAGATATTCAAATGCATATAGTGAAGTATTAGAATATAGTAAAATTATAATATTAAACCTGTCGAAAAATGTTGATTTTTATACAAGTAAATGATATAATTTCAAATAGACAAATAAACAAAGTTAAGTTTCATTGATACGTGTTATTGCAAAGAAAGCAGTGCATGTATCAAAGTTACTTATTATATATTTATAACTGATTAGTAAGTTAAGGAAGGAGTTTTTTTATGGAAGGAAAAAACAAAAAGAAAATTGCAATTGCTGTAATAGCAGTTATAGCAATACTAATTATTATTTTACTTTTAATAAAAGTGTGTTCAGTAAAAGAATACAAAATAACATTTGATAGCAATGGTGGAAGTGAAGTAAGTTCTGCAATTGTTAAAGAAAATAATAAAATTCCAAAACCAGCTGATCCAGCAAAAGATGGATACATATTTGTAGGATGGTATTACAATGATGAACTATTTGATTTTGAAACACCAGTAAAACAAGATATGATATTAAAAGCAGAATGGGAAGAAGAAGGAAATGCCGAAATAGAAGGAGTAGAATTAAATGCCACAGAATTAAGTTTAGCACCAGATGCAACAGCTATTTTAGAGGCTAAAATATTACCAGAAAATGCAAGACATACAAAACTAATATGGACATCAAGTGATGAGAATATAGTAACAGTTGATGAAAATGGAAATATACAGGCAGTAAATGAAGGAGAAGCAACAATAACAGTAACAACAGAGGATGGAGGCTATACAGCAACTTGTACAATAACTGTAACAAAAAATAATATAGAAGTAACTGGAGTAACTATAAGTGGAGCAAACGAAGTAAAAGTTGGAAGTACAATTAAATTAACAGCCAAAGTAATGCCAGAAGATGCAACAAATAAACAAGTAACTTGGAGCAGTAGTAATCGTAATATTGCAACAGTTGATAATAATGGAAATGTAAGAGGAATAAAAGAAGGTAAAGTAACAATAACAGTAACAACAGTTGATGGAAGAAAAACAAGTACATATACAGTTAATGTAAAAGCAAATACAAATACACAACAAAATAGTTCAACAAATCAGAATACACAACCAAACCAATCACAAACACAACCAAACCAAGAACCAAGTAATATACCGGTAACAGAAGTAAATTTAACAGGTGCAAGTGAGGTAAATGTTAGAAGTAGCATTACATTAACGGCAAGTATACAACCAAGCAATGCAACAAATAAAAATCTTACATGGAGCAGTAGTAATCCAAGTGTTGCTTCTGTAAATAATGGAGTAGTAACAGGAATATCTGAAGGAGAAACAATAATAACAGTAACAACAGCAGACGGTGGATATTCTGCAACACACAAAGTTACAGTTAATTCCGTATATGTAATAACATTTACAGATATTACAGATGATGAATCAAGAAAATTCGGATTGATTTTTTACTCTATAGCAGTAACAAAAGATGGGACGAATTTTAGTGGATATAACTCTATAACTTATAACGGTATAAAAAAAGCATTTAATCAATCACAACCTGTAGATGGTGAATTGATAAACAAATCAGTAGGTGATGCAATAATTGATATAGGAAGTAAGAAAGTAACTGCAACAGTAAAATATAATTAAAAATATGTAGTATATAAAAAAGAAAGGAATGATTTTTGTGAGTAAAATTAAAAAATTTTTACTAATGAGTGTTATAACATTTTTTATACTAATTATATCAAATTCAGTGTATGCAAGAGAAATAAACAACATAACTGAATTAGGAGAAGAGATAGAATATGCAAATCCTAATACAGAAACAGTATATGTAATAGGAGATTATGTATTTACTAAAAAAATAACAATAAAAGATGTTATGCTAGCTTCTACAAGTATAAAGGTAAGCGACAAAACAAATACAGATGAAATGGTAATATATAAACTTGAAAAGAATTTTGAAACAAAAAAATGGGAACCAGTAAAAAATTATGTTGGAACTAAACAATGGATTTTAAGCGAAGATTCTCCAATGAATATATGTTATATGGATTATGATGGTGTAAAAAATATATATAAAGTAACATTTAATACAGATGGTGGAAACTCAATAGATTCTGTTAAAGTTCATGATGGAGATACTGTATCAGAGCCAACAACTCCAACTAAAGAAGGATACGTATTTAAAGGCTGGTACAAAGAAGAAACAAAATACGAGTTTAATACTCCAGTAACAGGCGATATAGAATTAAAAGCAAAATGGGCTAAAATTAGTAAATTTTCTGCTCAAACAGTAACAAGTGATTCAACTGCTGCAACTACATTAAAAAATTCATATGATTGGAATTATCCAGCAGAATATAAACCTGAATTTAATACAGTTGAAAATACAGTTAATGTAACAGGAATAATTCCAATAGTAACAGGACTAAAGGAAGGTACGTTTAGTGGAGATCACTTAACAGAATATTATTTAGCATTTACAATAACTACAACAGAAGAAGTAACAGATGATACGACTGTAAAAATATCAGGTAATGGGGAAGATAAAACTTTAACAGGAAAAGATTTTGAAACTGATAAAAAGAATATGTATATCTTAAAACACTTACATAAAGATGATAAAACAAGAAAATTTACAATAGAAATAGATTTAGATGGTTCTGAAAAAGATGCATATGAACCATATACAATTACAGTAAATTGGCAATATTTAAAATTACAAGAATATTCAAGTATTAGTAATGTAGAAATTGCGACAACTGGAAACAATATAACAGATAAACAATATGATTTTACTAAAAATGGTGCCACAATAGCAGAAGGTGATAGCACAGATTATAAATTAACAGGTGAAGTAAAAAAACAATTAAAAGTAACTGATGGTGAAGGATATTATGTACCATTAAAAATCACACTACCAAAGGGATGTAAAGACACTGCAATAGTTAAATTAAAAAGAAGTGAAAAAGATGAAAATCTTACAGGAATTACATCAGATTCTATGGGTAATGTATACTTAACAGTGTTAGTTTCTTTAGATGAAGGGCAAAAATCTACACCAATTACACTAGAAGTAGATTTAGATGGAACAGGTTCTAATTATTGTGCAAAAACTTACACAATAGATTATTCAAATGTAACATTTACTCCAGAAAGAACTGTAACTTTTAAATATGATGACGGAAAAACAGGAGATAAACAAGTAAAAGTATGCGATGGAGATAAAGTTAGTAGTGAAGAAGCTAAACCAACAAAAGATTATCATACATTCTTATATTGGGCAGATGCAGAAGGAAAATATGATTTTGGAAAAGCAGTAAATCAAAACATAGAATTAACTCCACATTGGCAATTAGATGTTGATAAATTTGTTAAAGATGTTGTTGAGAATGGAACATTTACTGAATTTACATTAGAAAAAAATAATCATACAATTACATTTAATCTTCCACAAAAAGGTATTGCATCAACTAAAATAGCTGATACATCTTTAGCAGAAGCAATAGAATACGTATTAAATAAAAAAGAAGTAACCAAAATAAGCTTAAGCTTAGATGGAACAAAAAAAGAATTTATAGCTTCAGATGGCAAGGATAAGATAAAAGAAGGTATAAATGATTTGTTAAAAAGTTATTCTACATTAGATGATATGCTAAATAAATCACTAATACTTAAAGTAGAAGAATTTAGCAAAAATGTGCAATTAGCAGATGGTGAAAATGGAGAATATACTATTAAATTTGATGCGAAATTTAGAGTAGTAAATAATAATGATGAATTAGTAAAAGCAGTATCAAATACGAACATTGCAAATATATATTTAAAAAATGACATTTCATTAGAAGATACATTAAATATTGGTGAAGGAAGAAAAGTAACAATAGAACCACTTGATAGTACAGTAAAAACAATTTCAATAACAGCAGGAAAAAACTATGTAATTAATATCGGAGCAAGAGCAAACATAACATTAAAGAATCTTAAGGTAACAGGAGCTAAAAAGGGATTTTATGTATATGCTGGAACTACAGATAATATGACTACAGTTAATATTGATAACTTAGATGTATCAGGAAATACTGAAGCTGGTATTGAAATAAAAAATAATGTAAGTAACGTAAAATTGACAGGAAGTGGATTACAATACGATAATGAAGATTATAATCATCCTGCAATTACTACAGATAACAAAACAAAAGCTGTAGTTAATATTGCTGGTGTAACAGCCCCAATTACTTATGAAACTATAACAAAAAATCATGAGACTAATCAATGGACAGATGACGATTTTAAAATAGATGGTAAGTATAGCAAAGTATATGATGCTGATGAAGATGGAACATTAGATGCACAATGGCAAGGAATGATAGGTACAACTAGAAACAATTACCCAGATCATAAAGCAACTACTAATACAATAAACTATTACGTAAATTCAAACCATTCTAAGATATATGGAGTACTTTTTAAAGATTCAAGAACAGGTCTAATTATAATGAGATATCGTATATATAATGATGAACTAATGGGTATAGATGATAATGAAATAAAAAATGCTTCAGGTTCAACTTATTTTGCAAGAGAATATACTAGAGATGGAAACACGTATGTGCATGTAGGATGGACAGTAGGTAACACAATGGTTACAGTACAAACTAATGTAACACAAAGTTTAACTTATGATTCATTATATGTTAAAAAAGATAATGCTTATACAGTAAAAATAGGAGACAAAACATTTTATGTATTAAAAGAAGATGTTGAGTTAAGCAATATAACGAGAAATAAAAAACAAACTACAATAGCAGATATAATAGCTGATCACAAAGATGCAAAAACATCTTATGAAGCATTAGAAAAACAAGTTGGTGGAAGTATAAAAATTATTGACAAGAAAACAAAACAAGAAATAACAAAAAAAACAGTTGTTAGCAGTGATTTAGAAATCATTGCTGCAGATCCTGATACTGTTACAAACGAGATAATATCAGTTCCATCTTCTGCAACATCTAATGGCTACAGTATGGATGCTAATGGTAAAATTAGTGGAATACTAAACGAAAATGAAAAATATTTTACACTAACTTTATCATCAGAAAATTTCCAAGATGGTACAACTGTTGGTGTAATAGATCCTAATGGAACAAAAACTTCTTATATATATGATGGAAGTAAACTTAATGAACAAAAATTGCCAATAGCAAATCATGCTAATCCATTAAAAATTATGAATGTTAATACTATAAATTTGGATACTATAGATTTAAAATTAGAAGCCATAAAACAATCTAATATTCAAAATAATGGAAGTAAGGAATATCAAGTTATAATAGATATTGATGGCAATGGTAATAAATATATTCCAAATACTTATGCAATTAACTATGAAGGATTATCAACAAAAGAAGAAGCAATCAATGTTGCAGCAGAAGCAACAAAAAATGCAACAAGTATAACTTTAACTAATAAAAATACTACAAATAAAAATTCACAAAATTGGACTGAAAAATACAATAAAGCTGAAAATAGAAGATTGATTACTGATAATATAACTAATGAAAAATCTTATACATTTAGCTCAAAAGGTAATAAATTTTATGATTATAGAGATTATAGAGATTTATATAAAGAACATAATTCTAATTTAGCTTATACAGACAGTATATCATATGATCCAACTACTAAAAATCCAGGAGAATATTATAACGGATGGAGATACAATAATAATGGATATCATGGATTTGGAAATATAGAAATAGAATTATTATATGATACAAAAAAAGACGGCGAAACTATTCAAGCAATATCAAAAATAGAAAAAGTGGATGATACTACTTATAAAGTAACTATCACAAAGGAAAGATTTGATAACTGGTTAGATGAATATTATGGAATTATTGATTATCAATATGAATTAAATGAAAATCTAACAAATCCAGAAGAACTAGGTGTAACTGGAGATGTAGTGTTAACTATAACACTTACATCAGATGCAAAATATATTAGTAGTATAAAATCTGATACAATTACTATAAATAAAGGAACAAAAGGAAATGAGACAAGAACAATTGATATAACAATATCAGATGCTAATAATACAGATGTACCAGATATTTATAAAATACTTGAAATAGAAAATGGAACTGAGGAAGAGAAACAAAAAATTGTTGAAGACTTTGTTGCACGTGGTAGACAATGGTGGGAAGACAATAAATAGCAATAATAAATAATATGTAACTGCAAGGGCACTGAAAAGTGCCCTTGTTATGTATATTAAAAAATTTAAATTTATGCTAAAAATCATTTGACAAATATATCAATTTAATAGATAATAGAATTATGTTTTTCTATACAAATGAAAAAGAAAAAAAGAAATACCAAGGAGGAATTTTAAATGTATTTATTTAACAAAATAACAGTAAATCCACAGTTACCAGAAAGAATAAAAGACTTATCTAGAATATCAAATAATTTATGGTGGGCATGGAACACAGATTTTCTAAAATTGTTTAAAACTATAGATGTAGACTTATGGGAAAGATGCGAAAAAAATCCCGTAAAGTTTTTAAAATTGGTTGATCAAGCAAAATTAGAAAACGTAACAAAATATTCAGAATTTTTAAATGAATATGATAGAGTAGTTGAAAATTTTGAAAGTTATATAAATAGTAAAAATACTTGGTATAATAAAAAATACCCAAATGATAAAAATAATTTAATAGCATATTTCTCAGCTGAATATGGCTTAGATGAGATATTGCCTATATATTCAGGTGGACTTGGAATATTATCAGGTGATCATTTAAAATCTGCAAGTGATTTGGGATTGCCTTTTGTTGCTGTTGGATTATTATATAAAAATGGCTACTTTGGTCAAAAAATAGGTGCATTTGGAAATCAAGAATCTGAATATAAAAATTTAGATATGTCTAATTTACCAATATTGCCAGTAAAAACAGAAGATGGAGAAGATTTAGTAATAGATGTAGATTTCCCAGAAGATAAAATATATTTAAAAGTTTGGAAAATAAATGTTGGAAGAATAAATTTATATTTGTTAGATTCAGATATAGAAAAAAATAGAGAAGATTACAGAAATGTTACTTTACGTTTATATGGTGGAGACCAAGAAATGAGAATAAGACAAGAGATTGTTCTTGGCATGGCTGGTGCAAAATTACTAAAAATATTAAACTTAAATCCAACTATATATCATATGAATGAGGGACATTCATCTTTCTTAGTGTTAGAAGTTATAAAAGATATAATGCAAGAAAAACAAATATCATTTAATCTTGCAAAAGAAATAGTAACAGCAAAAACAGTATTTACAACACATACACCAGTTCCAGCAGGAAACGATATGTTCCCATTAGATTTAGTAGAAAAATACTTTAAAGATTTTTGGCCAAAATTAGGTTTATCAAGAGAAGAATTTTTAAAACTTGGAATGAAGCCAACAGAAGAATTAGAACAAAAATTTAATATGGGAATACTTGCTCTAAAAGTTGCAGGAAAGAAAAATGGAGTTAGTAAACTACATGGAGCAGTATCAAGAGAATTATTTGGAGATGTATGGCCAAATATTGCTTCAAACGAGTCTCCAATTACTTATGTAACAAATGGAGTTCATACTTGCTCATGGTTGGCATTCAATTTAAAAGATTTATATAATAAATATTTATCTCCATATTGGCAAGATGAAATACATGATCAAGATACTTGGAAAAAGATAGAAAATATACCAAATGAAGAATTATGGAATGAGCATAAATTTAGAAAAGAAAGATTATTACAATTAGTAAAAGAAAATGTTACAAACAGATTAAAACGCAATGGAATGAATTATGAACAAATAAAGGAAATAACATCAAAATTAAATCCTAATGCATTAACAATAGGATTCGCTAGAAGATTTGCAACTTATAAAAGAGCAACACTGATATTTAAAGATTTAGAAAGAATAACACAAATATTAAATGACGAATCAAGACCAGTTCAGTTAATATTTGCAGGAAAAGCACATCCAGCAGATAAGGAAGGACAAGACTTAATAAAATATATAAATGAAATTTCAATGATGCCACAATTCAAAGGAAAAATATTTGTATTAGAAAATTACAATATGAATATTGCAAGATATTTAGTATCTGGTGTAGATGTATGGTTAAATAATCCAAGAAGACCAATGGAAGCATCTGGAACATCAGGACAAAAGGCTTCAATAAATGGAGTAATAAACTTTAGTGTACTAGATGGATGGTGGGCTGAAGGATATAATAGCAAGAATGGTTGGGCTATTGGAACAAACGCAGATTATGAATCTTATGAATCACAAGATTTAGCAGATAGTGATAGTTTATATAATACATTAGAAAATAAAATTATACCAATATATTATGCTAAAAACGAAAAAGGAATATCTGATGAATGGGTAGAAATAATGAAAAATTCAATAATTTCTACTGGCGCAAAATATAGCACTTCTAGAATGGTTATAGATTATGTAGAAAATTTATATATGCCATTATGCAATCTAACAAACAACTACTTTAACACATTAGATAAAGTTACAGAATATAATAAATTTAAAGAAGAACTATATTCAAATTGGAATGACATAGAAATTACGCAAATAAATAATTTTGATAATATTACAATAAATGCAAGAGAAGAAATTGAAGTTATATGCAATGTTAAATTACCAAATATATCACCAGATAATATAGAAGCACAAGTATATTATGGAAGAGTTATGGAAAACGGAATATTAGAAAATATTGGAATAGTACCAATGATACTTACAAATTCAAATGAAGAAGAAAAAATATATACTTATGAAGCAAAAGTAAAATTAGTAACTGGTGGAGATTATGGTTATACATTTAGAGTAATGCCAAAACACGAGATGCTACTTGACAGTGCTAACTTAAATTTGGTAAAATGGATTACAGCATAAAAAATATGTAGAAATTTGTAAAAATATAGCATTTAGAACACAAAGACTCATACATATTTTCTAGTAAATAGTGAATAATTATGGCATACGGGCGAGCAAAAGCTCGTCCGTATATTTGCATAAAGAATAGAAAGAGGATGTTTAATATGAGAAAAACAAAAATAGTATGTACAATAGGTCCAGCTTCTGGAGATGTAGAAGTATTAAAGAAAATGATAAAAGCAGGAATGAATATGGCAAGAATAAACTTTTCACATGGCTCATATCCAGATCAAGAAAAATTCATAAATGCTGTAAAACAAGCAAGAGAAGAACTAAATGTGCCTATAGCTTTAATGTTAGATATGCAAGGCCCAGAAATAAGAACAGGGAAATTAAAAGAAGCACCAGTATTCTTAGAAGAGGGAAATAAATTTGTTTTATACAATGAAGACTGTGAAGGAGATGTAAATGGTACATCTGTAAGTTACAAAAATTTATATCAAGATGTTAAAGTTGGAACCAAAATTCTTATAGATGATGGGCTAATTGGAATAGTAGTAGAAGAAATAAAAAATAAAGATATATATTGCAAAATTATAGAAGGTGGAAAATTAGGAAACAGAAAGAGCATAAACATACCAGGATGTTCTATAAAATTACCTAGTTTAAAAGAAAAAGATATACAAGACTTAAAAGATGCAGTAAAAGTAGATTTTGAATATGTTGCTGCATCATTTGTAAGAAATGCTAATGATGTTTTAGATGTTAGAAAAGTATTAGATGATAATGGTGGACAAAAAATAAAAATAATAGCAAAAATAGAAAATCAAGAAGGAATAGATAATTTTAAAGAAATATTAAAAGTAGTAGATGGAATTATGATTGCACGTGGAGATATGGGAGTTGAAATACCATTAGAACAAGTTCCTATAGTGCAAAAATATTTTATAAAAGAGTGCAATAGAGCTGGAAAGATAGTTATTACAGCTACACAGATGTTGGAATCAATGAGCAATAGTCCAAGACCAACTAGAGCAGAAGTAAGTGATGTTGCAAATGCAATATTTGATGGAACAGGTGCAATAATGCTATCAGGAGAAAGCGCAATGGGAAAATATCCAGTTGAATGTGTTGAAACTATGAATAAAATAGCTGATGCAATAGAAAAGTCAATTAAATATTGGGGTAGATTTAAAAGAAGAGAATATGATTTATCAAAAGTAACAGATGAATGGAGAGTAAATTATGCTATATGTGAATCAGCATTAACTACAGATGCTAAAGCAATAGTTGCATACACACAAACAGGAGATACTCCAAACTTATTATCAAGTTTATTACCAGCTTGTCCAGTATATGCATTAACAGAAATAGAAAAAACATATAAGCAATTATCTCCAGTTTGGGGAGTAGAACCACTTTTGTTTGAAAAACAAGACAGTGTAGAAAAAGTATTAAAACTAGGAATAGATAAATTATTAAAAGATAAAAAATTAGAAAAAGGGGATTTAATAATACTAGCAGGAGGACCTGGAATAGAAATAGATTCAGCAGATGATGGAATAAATAGAATGATAGGTAGAGCAATTAGATTATAATTGTAGATGAGTATGGAAAGTATCAAACGGCATAAAGAAAATTTTAATCGCCTATTTTGAAAGGATGAATTTTAATGAAAAAGGCAATAACAGTATTTGTATTATTTTTAATGTTATTTTCAATATGTACATGTTCACTTGCTACAGATGCAGAAACTTCACCATTACAACCAGTATCAACAACTGAAAAAGTACAAGTAAATGCAAAAGTAGTGAGTGCCGGAAAGTCTTATGTAAAAGAGGAAGCAGAAGGAGTAAAAAGAACATTACAAGATGTAACTTTACAAATAAAGGATCGGAAAATATAAAGGACAAAAGATAGATACTGTATATGTAATG
Organism: uncultured Clostridia bacterium; assembly: GCA_947632145.1. GTDB lineage: Bacteria > Bacillota > Clostridia > TANB77 > CAG-508 > CAKPQL01. The sequence goes on along the minus strand of CANRNW010000007.1, from coordinate 10,636 downwards.
ACTTACGATATGGACAACAAAATAGTTGGAAATGAATTAAGCAAAGGTAATACTGTAATGGCAACATTGTCAGTAGATGGAGATACAATTACAGATGTTACAATATACGAAGTAATAAGACAAAACTACATAATACTAATGATTTTAGTATTTTTTGCAATAATATTAGCAATAGGAAAAAAACAAGGTGTAAAAGCAATATTAGGTTTGGTAGTAACAATATTTGCAATATATTTTATCATGATAAAAGGAATATATGCTGGCAAAAATGCAATATGGTTATCAGTTGGAACATCAATTGTAATAATAGTGTTAACATTTATAATAATATCAGGAATTAACAAAAAATCAATAACCGCAGCAATAGGAACATCAGGAGGAGTTCTAACAGCAGGACTTCTAGCTGTTATATTTAGCTTTTTATCTAAAATTTCTGGTGTAACAGAAGAAGCATTATTATTAGCTGTTGCATCAAAAGAATTAGTGTTTAATTTTAGAGATTTATTCTTTGCAGGAATTTTAATATCAGCATTAGGTGCTTGTATGGATGTTGGAATGTCAATTGCATCTGCACTAGATGAAATAAAACAAAAAAATCCAGATATTACTTGGAAAGAATTATTGAAAAGTGGTATGAATATAGGTGGGGATGTTATAGGAACAATGACTAACACACTTATACTTGCTTATGTAGGTGGTTCATTAACACTAATACTATTATTTATGGCATCAGATATGTCAATTGGAGAAATAATAAATAAGGAAACAATAGCAATAGAAGCTGTATCTGCACTAGCAGGAAGCATGGGGGTAGTATTTACAGTACCAATAACTTCACTAGTTTATTCATTATTAAACAAGAGAAGAACAGTATACGATAAAAAAGCAAAAAATATTTTTAAAGGGAAAAGAAGTATAAAAATATAAGAAAAGTTCCGTTATTTATATGTTACTTTACAACGGTACAAATCAAGAAAATTTATAAAAAAGGCATAAAATCAATAAATACATATTGACTTTATGCTTTTTGTTTGTTATACTATTATAGTTAAAAAACACACGTAAGATTTAGTTTAAGATTGTGCCTAAACAAAAGGTGTTCTTAAATGCTTAAAATCTTGCGGAGGAAAAAACAAAGAGGAGGAATTTAAAATGGCAGTAGTTGCAATGAAACAATTACTAGAAGCAGGTGTACATTTCGGACACCAAACTAGAAGATGGGAACCAAAAATGGCAGAATATATTTTCCAAGCAAGAAATGGTATCCATATAATTGATTTACAAAAGACATCTAAAAAAATTGATGAAGCTTACAAATTTATGAAAGAACAAGCTGAAGAAGGAAAAACAGTTCTATTTGTAGGAACAAAAAAACAAGCACAAGAATGCATAAAAGATGCAGCAATTAAAAGTGGAATGTTCTATGTTGACCAAAGATGGTTAGGTGGAATGTTAACAAACTTTGGAACAATTAGAAAAAGAATTGACAGATTAAAGAAATTAGAAGAAATGGAACAAGATGGAACATTTGATGTATTACCTAAAAAAGAAGTAATACAATTAAAAGGAGAAATGGAAAAACTAGAGAAAAACTTAGGTGGTATTAAAGAAATGACAAAAATACCAGATGTTATGTTCATAGTTGATCCTAAAAAAGAAAGAATAGCTATATTAGAAGCTAGAAAATTAAATATTCCAATAATAGGTTTAATAGATACAAACTGTAATCCAGAAGATGTTGATTATCCAATACCAGGAAATGATGATGCAATAAGAGCAGTAAAACTAATTACAGATGTAATGGCAAGTGCAATTATAGAAGGAAGACAAGGAGAAACAGCAGAAACTGTTACAGAAGAAATTGCAGAATCAGTTGAAACAGCAGAACCAACAGATATGGAAGAAGTTGTAGAACAAACAACAGAGGAATAATTTTAACAATAAATATAAACGGCATTTTTGCCGTTTTGTTAATATAATTTAGGAGGTATATTATGATAACAGCAGAATTAGTTAAAGAATTAAGAGAAAAAACAGGTGCAGGAATGATGGACTGCAAAAAAGTTTTAACAGAAACAAATGGAGATATGGAAAAAGCATCAGAATTATTAAGAGAAAGAGGAATTGCAAAAGCTGCAAAAAAATCAGATAGAATAGCAGCAGAAGGTTTAGTATATACTTATGTAACAGATGACAAAAAAGTTGGAGCTGTTGTAGAAGTTAATGCTGAAACAGATTTCGTTGCAAAAAATGAAGAATTTAGAACATTTGTTGCAAATGTTGCTGAGCAAATAGCAAAACAAAATCCAAAAGATGTTGAAGATTTATTAAATGAAAAATCAATTCAAGAATCAGACAAAACAGTTTCAGAAGTTTTAACAAATAAAATAGCAACAATCGGAGAAAACATGTCTATAAGAAGATTCGCAAGATTTGAATCAACAGGACTTATAGAAAGCTATATACATGGAGATGGAAAAATAGGTGTATTAGTTAACTTAAGCTCTGGAGATAGTGAACTTGCAAAAGATATATGTATGCAAATAGCAGCTGCAAGACCTGAATACTTAGATAGAGAATCAGTTCCAGCAGAAGTTGTTGCTAAAGAAATGGAAATATTAAAAGCACAAGCAATAAATGAAGGAAAACCAGCTGAAATAGCAGAAAAAATGGTTCAAGGAAGAATAGGAAAATTCTATTCAGAAATATGCTTATTAGATCAACCATTTGTTAAAGATCCAGATATTAAAATTCAAAAATTAGTTGAAAGCAAAAATGCTAAAATAGTTGAATTTGCAAGATTTGAAAAAGGTGAAGGAATAGAAAAGAAACAAGAAAACTTTGCTGAAGAAGTTGCAAAACAAATGAATCAATAATTGAACTTTATGGGGCGTAATAATACGTCCCATTTTTAATAATGTTACTTACATTAAAACTTACTAAGTAAGGTTAGAAATATAAAAATATTATTTCTCAATCTTAAATAAATCATTTGGCTTACAATTTAATATTTCACAAAATTTTTCTATATTCGCATATTTAATAGAATTAGTTTTATTAGTAACAATATTATTGAAATTTGTATAACTCATACAATCTAATTGATGAAATAACCAATATTTGCTTTTTTGTTTATTTTTTAATAATTCTAGTACATTTAATTTTAACATAAATACCTCCATACAATAATATGTGTATTTATATTTTATATTGTTAAAAATGAAAATATAATTTATTATAAAATAACTCATAAAAAAATAACTCAAAAAGTATTGACTTATTTTTTTTATTAGTATAATATAAGATTATATTCAAATAAAGGGGGATTTTTAAAATGAAAAAAAGGATTTTAACAATCTTGTTATTAGCAGTTGCCTTAATAATGGTATTTGCTTTAACAAACACAGTAAAAGCAGCAGATGACAAATTTGCAACTGTAGAACAACTAGGAGAAAGTGCAGTTTCTAATATTACTACTAATACATCTGCAAATGTTGAAATAACTTATAACGAGTTAGATATCAAATGGAGCGAAGCAAAGCCTGATATAGGAAGATACAAAAACGGATGGTGGGTTGGAGTAAAGGTTAACGCACCAGATGGAATGAGCGAATCTGAACTACAAAATTCAAAATATGACAACGGAACAGCAGTAAAATCTTTTTGGGATTATAAAGATTCTACTTCAGAAAAACACTATATAGGTGTATGGGTTTCTGTTGATAAAGAAATGTTAAAAACTGCTGAAGAAACATTAACTATTGGAACATACAAATTTGATTGGGATAACAATGGTACATTTGAACAAACTCTTACTATTAAAGTTAAGCCAACAGGAATAAACCTTGATACTAATGTTGATGGTGGTACTAAAATTGTAACTGTTACAATAGGAGATAAAGTTTTTTCACTAGAAGAAGGACAAACTCTTGCAGATTTACCAGAGTATGAAAAAGAATTATTAGAACAATTAAAAACACCAGAAGAAGGTTACAAATTTGTAGGTTTATACAAAGGTGAAGAAGAATTTGATGAAGAAACAGCAATAACAGAAGATATTGAATTAGAAGTTAAATTCGAAGAAGAAGAAGTTGTAGAAGAAACACCTGCACCAGAATCACCAGCACCAGAAAAAGCTGATACTGAGGATTTAGATGATACTCCAAAAACAGGTATAGTTGATGTATTAGGATATGTTGCAATAATAACAGTAGTATCTGCAATGGGAATAGCAGTATTAAATAAAAAACACTAATATTAAAAAAAATGAGCACATTATAGTGTGCTCATTTTTTTTAAGTAAAAATAATATATTGACTATACTAGGAAATATGATAAAATATATATCATAAAAAGGTGAGGTATATTATGAGCAAAAAAGCAAAACACGCAGAAAAAAATAAAATCAATTTGCGAAAGATAATTTTAATATTACTAATTATAATATTTATAGCTGGTATTAGCTATATTATTTATGCTACATTAAAAAAAGAAAAAGATGTGCATGATAATGAAAATATATTAGAAAATATTACAATAGACGAAACGCAAATAACAGAAACTAAAACAGAAAGAATGTTGCAACTAGAAGAATTAAAAAAAGAAAATAACGAAATAATAGGATGGCTAGAAATAGAAGGAACAAATGTAAATTATCCAGTTTTACAAGGAACAGATAACGATTTTTATTTAACACATAATTATAAAAAGGAAAGTTCTTGGGCAGGAAGTTTGTTTTTAGATAAAGATTTTGATATGGTTAATGGAAGCAGTAATTATTTAATATATGGTCATAGAAATACGCAAGGTCTAATGTTTGAAACTTTATTAAGATATGCAAGTGAAGATTTTTATAAAGACCATAAAACAATAAAATTTACTACAGCAAATGAGGATGCAACTTATGAAATATTATCAGTATTTTATTCAAGAGTTTATTATAAAACAGAACAAAATGTATTTAGATATTACTATTTTGTAAATGCGAAAAATGAACAAGAATACGACGATTTTATAAAAAATGCAAAAAAATCAAGCATATATGATACTGGAGTTACTGCAAAATATGGTGAACAACTTTTAACATTATCTACTTGTGAATACTCTAAAGATAATGGAAGATTTGTAATAGTAGCAAAAAAGGTTGAAAACTTGTAATGGAAAATTTTTCTATATAATAAAATTTTCAATAATTTTCAATATTTAAAAAAATATAATTGGGAATAATATTTTTGTAATAATTTTAATAAAAACGAGGTTTATTATGAAAAATAAGAAAATTATTCCAATTATATTTTTTTTATTAGTAATACTGATGTATGTTACAAATATTACTGCAATTCCCGATAGTATAATTTTATTTAAAAATGAAGAATTAAACTTAGGCAATATTGTAGGAGTAACTGCAAATATAAAAAACAATAAAATAGATTATGATGCTATTCAAACAGTATCGAACACAAACAATATTGAATCATCTAAAGAATATACAGTAAGCTTAAGTTTATTTAATACAATTCCATTAAAAGAGGTGAGTGTTAATGTTATTCCTAAGGCAACAGTAATTCCAGTTGGTACTACTGTTGGACTAAAACTATATACAGATGGAGTATTAGTTGTTGGAATGAGCGAAATAAATGGACAAAAGCCATACGAAAAAACAGGAATTGAAGAGGGAGATAGAATTATATCTTTAAATGAAGAAACAATCACTTGCACAGCAGATTTAGTAGAAAAGGTAAATAATTCAAAGGGAAAAGAAATAAATATTAAATATGTAAGAGAAGGGGGACAGTATCAAGCAAATATTACTCCAGTAAAAACAAACAATAATGAATATAAGCTAGGACTGTGGGTAAGAGACACAGCTGCAGGAGTTGGGACTGTAACATATTATGAACCTAAAACTAAAAAAATTGCAGCATTAGGGCATCGGAATATTAGATATAGATACAGAAAAGTTAATAACTATTGCAAAGGGAGAAATAGTATCAGCAAATATATTGTCAATTATAAAAGGGCAAAAAGGAACACCACGGCGAAATTAGGGGCACTATTACAAATAATAGTGCAATAGGACAAGTTACAAAAAATACAAATTTAGGAATATATGGTGTGATTGATGATGTAAGTAAATTAAACATAGATACATCGAAAGAAATGGAAGTTGCATTAAGAAACGAAATAACCACAGGAAAAGCAACAATCTTATGCAGTTTAGAAAATGGCGTAAGAAGTGAATACGAAATTGAAATAAAAAAGATTTATAAAAATAATAATACAGATAATAAAAGTATGTTAATTGAAGTAACAGATAAAGAGTTATTGGAAAAAACGGGAGGAATAATACAAGGAATGAGTGGTTCTCCAATAATACAAAATGGAAAATTTATAGGAGCAATAACACATGTGCTTGTAAACAATCCAAAACAAGGTTATGCAGTATTTGCAGACATGATGATAAAAGAAATGAGATCAGTAAAATAAAAAAAAAACTTTTGGAACTGCTTCCAAAAGTTTTTTTTTATTTTACCTTCACATATTCAATATCAGATTTTTGATATTCTTCAGGTTTTAAACCTACTCTAGTTTTCATATATTTTAAAACAAATATAAATGCAATAAAGAAACCTAATCCTATAATTATTAAGGAGTTTGATGTATTAAAATGGTCCATAATTAAAGATGCTATTTGTAATATTATAGTACTAAAGATACTAGTAACTAAAGATTTTGCAGAATAAATTTTGCTACTAATTTCTGCAGTTGAAAAGCTATTCAAATATCTATCCATTAGTGTATAGTAAGGACCTTTACATATATAATGAATAGAACATAGTATTAAAATTATAAAAATAGATACTAAACTACTATTCATACCAAGTATACCTATAGAAATAAATAATAAGCACATACTCATACTAAAAAAGGATAGCACAGTATTCTTAAATTTATTATGAAACCAATTTTGTTTTCGTGAAGAAATACTTGCAATTGTTTGATAGATAGCTGCAAGAATTCCAAAATATTGAGCAGGTATATTCAAATCAACCAATAAGCTATTTCTAAGTGTTGATGATATATCAAGCATACTATAAAATAAAACTGAGAATATAATTAACGCACGAAGTCTTTTGGATTTAAAAATAAATCTAAAAGAATATTTTAAATCTTTCATGTAGTCTTTTAGTCTTTGAACAGAATTTTCATTATTAGCTTCTAAATTTTTACTATCTACAGATTCATCTTCAAACGCCAAACAAATAAATGCAGAAAAAATCAAACATGCTATACAAAAATACATAGGTAAGTAAGGATTTATAACATAAGAAAAACTGGCGATGATTGAAGTTATACCATCGGTAAAAAACCACAAAGAAGAACCTTTTGCATCAATTTTTGAAAAAATATTTTGCTTATTTTCACATGTTGGAACAGAATTATATAATAAAGAAGGTTCACACAATTCCTTTAAACCATATCCAATTGCCATAACAAAATAGGAAATAAGTATGTGTGAAAAACTATTAGAAATAATAATTATATATACACTAAGCGCAACTAAAATATTTCCTAAAATTAATGAATTTTTTTTGCCTATACTGTCTACAAATGGAACGCAAATAAATTGCGCAAATAGTTTAAAAAGTATGTAAAACGCTTCAGCAGATAATATTTGTGATGCAGAAAAACTTTTAACTTGGGTTAAAAATAAAAAACTTATAGCATAATAAAAAAGTAAATCCCAAGAAAACATTTTATAAAGTGGATATATTTTCATATTTATTTTGGATTTGAACATAAAACCTCCCATATCTTTTGTGAAAATGTGACAAAATATGCACTAAATAAATTATATATGAAAAAATAATTTTTTGCAAATAAAATTGACAAACATTTAAGATATTGATAATATAATGAAAAAAGGAGACTAGCTATGATTTTTTATCCCAAAAAATATTTAAATAATATTTTAGAAATAACAAAAGATTTTTTAGAAGAAAATAATATAAAAGGATTGATATTAGATATAGATAATACTTTAATAGATTATGATAAAAATATATTAGAAGGCGCAAAAGAGTGGTGTGATGAAAATAAAGCCAATGGTATAAAAATGTGTATATTATCTAATACGAATAAGGTAGAAAAGGTAGAAAAAGTAGCAAAAAAATTAGACTTACCATACATATATTTTGCTCATAAACCTTTTAAAAAGGGATTTATGAAAGCAAAAGAATTATTACAATTATCTGAAGAAAATATTGGAGTTGTAGGTGATCAAATATTTACAGATGTAATTGGAGCAAATAAGTGTAAAATGTACTCGATATTAACTAAGCCAATAGATAAAAGAGATATACTAATAACAAAAATAAAAAGACCTTTAGAATCAATAGTAATAAAAATGTATTTGAAAAGGAGAGAAAATAAATGTATATAGGTGATGTACATATTCTAACTTATGGTATATTTTTAATTATTGGAGCAATTGTAGGACAATTTATAGACTGGATGAATGTAAGAATTGTGGAAGATAAAAAAATATTTTCAAAAGATATTATAAAAAGTAAAATAAAAATAAACAAATTTACAATACTTTTAACAGCATCTTTATACTTGATAGTTTTATATAGATTTGGTATAAAAGAAAAATTATTAGAAAACTTAGATCTTATAAAATATATGATACTAATTCCTATATTAATATCAATAATGATAATTGATTTCAAGAAAAAAATAATTCCTAATAGATTAACATTTACATTATTTGAATGTGGAATTATATTTACTTTCCTTTATGGAATAGATAATTTATTTGTTGCAAGGAATTATTTATTAGGTTTTATTGTTGGAACTTTAATTTTAGGCATTATAGCACTTCTAGGCAGACTAATTGCTGGCAAAGAAGCAATGGGACTTCGGAGATGTAAAATTATTAGCAGTGCTAGGGTTATATTTTGGAGTAGCACTAACTGTATCAGTATCTATAATTTCGTTTATTGTTGCAGGTATTATAAGTTTAATTATTATGAAATCAAAAATGAAAAATAAAAATGAATATATAGCATTCGGACCTTATATGGTAATTGCAGCTTTTATATGTATTGTAATTCCAGAAAAAACAATTATATCAATATTATTAACAATATTTACACTAGGAAGATACAAGCGGATAAAAAAAACGAAGAGTACAAAATTCTTTGAATTTTGAAGGAGGGGATTTTTTTGAATTCTAAAATTAGATTTTTAAAAGAACAATTAAAATCACTAAATCTAGAAGGAATGATTATATCAAATCCAATCAACATAAGTTATTTAATAGGAATAGACAAAAGCTCTGAAGGAACACTTTTAATTACCAAAAAAGAGGTAATATATATAACAGATAGTAGATATATAGAAGCGGTAAATAATGTAATAACAATCGATGATGAAATAATTGTAACAGATGTTAGAAATATATCAAAAGAAGAATATGAAAATTTCTTTATGTTCTGCGAAAATGTAGGTTTTGAGGAAGACTATGTAACATATAGTGAATATAAAAGAATAATGCATACATATAAAGTAAACAATTTAGTAGAAACAGAAAAGTTAATAGAAAAACAAAGAGTTATCAAAACAGAAGAAGAAATAGAGTTAACTAGAAAAGCTTGTGAGCTAACAGATGATTGCTTCAAGCATCTATTAAAATTCATTAAAAAAGGGTTAACAGAAAAACAAATTGCTTTAGAAATTGAAAAATATTTTAAAGAAAATGGGGCAGATGATATATCTTTTGAGCCAATAGTAGCATCAGGGAAAAATTCATCAATGCCACATGCAGTACCAACTGATAAGAAAATAGAATCAGGAGATATTATAACTATAGATTTTGGATGTATTTATAAGGGGTATTGTTCAGATATGACAAGAACAATATTTGTAGACTATGTAAAAGAAGAATATAAAAAAGTATATGATTTAGTATTAAAAAATCAAGAATTAACATTAAAAGAATATGCAGAAGGAAAAAATTCAAAAGTAATAACTCAAATGGTTGTAAACGATTTTAAAATAAATAGATTCGATTTAGTACATGGACTAGGACACGGAACAGGCTTAGAAATACACGAATTACCATTTGTAAATAATAGAAGAGAACACATATTAAAACAAAATATGATAGTAACAGATGAACCGGGAATATACATTCCTGGACAATTTGGAGTAAGAATAGAAGACACAGTTTTAGTAGGCAAATCAGCAGGAGAGCCATTAACAAAATCAGATAAGGGATATGTTGTAATATAAAAAAATGCAAAAACTATTGAAAAATAAAACACATTGATATATATTTATAATAATAAAATATATTGCATACAAAAAACTGTAGGGGCGCATGATTGCGCCCAAATAAAACAAAGGAGAAACAAATTATGCAAAACGCTATAACCCTTGCGACTGTACACACACACACACACACACATTATGTAGCCTAATAACAAAATATAACAAACATAGAAACCACACAATATTCTATGTGTATTTTTAATACGCGTAAAATATTGTGTGGTTTTTGTTGTATAAAATATGTTTATATACAACTGTAGGGGTTGCATGGTATGCAACCCGCATTAAAAAATTATACACA
>CANRNW010000006.1 GCA_947632145.1 uncultured Clostridia bacterium | reverse complement strand
TTTTTTCCATCAGATGCTTTTATACTGTTTACAGTTATATTTGTTTCTCCTGGTATAGCATCTTCTTTTACTTTTAATTTAACTTGTAAAAGCTTATCTCCACTTTCTCCTTTTTTATTTATTAATGCAAATTTATTGTTTGCTCGGTTATAGTTTATATCAGACCAATTTTCTTGCTCTTGAAAATCTTCTGTTGTTATAACCTCAAAAACATCCTTGTTATAGCTTAACTTTGCAGTATAAGCATACAAAGATGTTTCTCCTTCATTCTGAGTATCTAGTCCTATAGATAAAATAATCTCTTCTCCTAGTGATACTTCATTTTTACTTACATTTAGTATTGTCTCACTTGCTGCATTTACATTTATTGCAAACACAAAAAGAAATACTACCAATAATAAAAAAGTAGCTAATTTTTTCATATTATACATCCTTCCACTTTATTTTAACTAAGTAAATTATGTTTTTACACAATTCGACATTATTAATTTTAGATTAGCATAAATTAGGAAAAAAATCAATAATTTTACGCACTTTTATATGTATTTCCGTAGGGTTTTCAAGACAAATAGGCAGAGAGAGACAGAAAAAGACAGAGGGACGGAGCTTTTGTCTTAGCCTTTTTAGCCTCTATCCTATAGTTAATACCAATTTTCCTTAAGACAAAAGCTCCGTCCCTCTGTTTTATTTTAAGTTTATACTCTTTAGTTTAAATAGAATATTTGATCATATTCATTTAATATAATACTTTTCCCATCATCAGATAAAATACCATGTACTGTTTCAGCAGGATGAATGTAAGATGGGTCAAAATCGTCTGGTATTTCAGGGAAATTTAAAGTAATATTATTTCCTTTAATTGTATAAGTTCCCTCTCTAGTTATTCCACTACTATTTTTTATACCGAAACTCCAAGTGAATTTATTTCCACTAAAATGAAGTGAACCAACTTCTGTAGAAGTTTCATAACTATAACTTACATTTGCTTGTAATTTCAATGGTTCTATAACATTATAAGTTCTTGCTACTGGTTCTACATCTAGTGTTCCTTCATCTGTTCCTTCTTTTGGAACATATTTATATTTTATTGTATATGTTCCAACTGTATTTACATCAACTGTACCTTCTGTTTCAATATGTCCTTGTTCTTCTTCAGGCAAATTAGAAGTATATGTGACTCCTTGCATTATATCTACATTTGTTCCCTTTGCTATAGTTATATTTGTTTTATCTAATCCTACAGCTACTCTAACATAGTTCCATACTGTTATTGTTGCTGTTTTTGATTTTTTATTCCCTTTTTCAGAAGTTACTGTAAATGTAATATTATAATCTCCTCTTACACTTTCACATAAGTTAGGGTCAACTTCAACTGTTAGTTCTCCACCTGTGTAGTTTTCTATAAATGTTTCTGTTAATACTTTTGTTTGTTGTTCTTTATTAATTTCATTTCCAACTTTCATTGGTACTACTTCTTCTAAATCATAATATCTTTCTGTTGAAAATCCTTGTGTTACACCATTTAAAGGTATTGTTATTTTATCTGTTTTTAAATTTATAGATATATTGGCTAAATCTGCCTCATTTTCTTGCCTTATTTGCTCTTGTCTTTGTTCTTCCTTCTTTGTTTCTATATATTTTGGTATTAATATTGCTCCTGCTGTTGCTCCACCAACTACAACTACTGTAGATGTAACTATAATTATTTTGGCTACTAATGTTTTTGCCATAAACCATTTAAACATATTTTTTACTCCTATAAATATTATTGATATACAAATTATTTTAATTTTTTCTTTAATACTACTGCTCCTATCATTGATACTATTGTTGCTATGCTTACATAGCTTATTATATCTACTGTTCCAGTTTTTGGCGTTTCGTCTAGCTCTCCTTTGTCTGTTACATCATTAGTTTGTTTATCTTCATATATAGATATTCCAAATGGAGATAAGCTATCTACTGTTATTGTTATTTTTCCATTTTCAACTATTCCTTCAAAATGTTCATAGTTTAAGTGATTAACTCTATGTGATACAAAATAATATTTTCCGTTGTATTGTTCCCCAACACTAAATGTTATTGTTAGTTTTCCGCCATAATCGCCACTTACTCTATAAATGTCCATTATATCTAAATATAACCTATTTTTATAATCTGTAGAATTTTTTTCTAGATTGTCTTTAACATCACTATAGATACTATCATTCTTATCTATTTCAATTGAATCGAATTTTGCATCTCCCCAATATGTAATTCCAATTTCATCTTTTATATCTTGGTCATTTTTTGTACTATCATTAACTTCAACAACTTCTTCTTTTGCATTTTCATCTAATTTATATGAAACACCTACAATATTAGGGATTACAAGTCCATTTTCTAATTTATAATCAAGTACAGGCATCTCATTTTCTTCAATTTTTAAATTAGATAAAGCATTTTTATATACATACATAATGCCGTAGAATTCATCATTTACTTTTCCTTCATAATATAAAGTTCCCTTATTATCACTTAACTCTATCTTTTCTCCTTGATAATATTTAACTGATATTTTCATATAAATTTCTGATAAATTTGCATTTATAGGAATACTAGTAGGACTAAACAAAGAATATCCTTTAGCATTATATATTGGATATAACCAAGTATATCCACCATCTGGCCCTGAGCCACCTCCACCATATTGTTCTAACGCGACATCTCTTTTATTGACAATACTACCATTAGCAACTGTTGAACAACCAGCAATTGCTTCTGATACACAATCAATATCTATGTTTATGTATTGTACATTATCTTTATTTTCATTTGTATAATATCTAATGTAGTCCATCCAATAAACAGTTGCAATGTCCTTGTTTTTTGAACCAGTTACTTCAAATAGTGGGTAATCTACTCTTCCTTCATAATGTATTGTTCCACTATATACTACCCATTTTTCGTTATCTATTACTTCTATTTCCATTTTTTCGCCATCAATCATTTCCCATTGACTTGTTTCTGGATTAGTGCGGTCGACAAGTGTTGTAGCACTTTCTACATCATTACCAACTTTAGTTTTTACTGTATATTGTATATCTTTATCTTTAACAAATTTGTTGATTTCCTCCTGTTTCATAACAAATGCACTTCCGTCAACACCTATAACTTCTCCAAGATTTTCATATTCTACAATAGTATTATAATAACTATTTTTTTGAATAATTTTATTTCCATCTATTGTTGTAGTTATTGTTCCTTTCAAGCCATATCCATAATCGAAATCATGAGTATAAGTTTCTGCTTTAACATTTGTTATACCAATTAGCACTGTAAAAAATGCTATCGCAATTATAATTAAAAATTTTGTTTTTAATTTCATTTTTTATCTTTCCTTTCATTATATTTTTAATATATTTTTGTTTTTGCTGCACCTCCTTATTTTTAACAAAAATATATAATTCGACATCATTATAACACCAACTAATATTTTTTACAATATCTACTAATAATATTTATTAGTTATTGTTCTAGTACCTATAATTATTTTTAATATAATTTAATATGCTTGGAGGTGTTTTTGTATGAATGGCAATAACTTTAAAATGGAAAATTTAAAGAAATTAAGAGAAAAAAGAAACATAACTCAAACTAAACTTTCTGTTGAAATAGAAGTTTCTCAAGAAATCATTTCTCACTATGAGATAGGAGAAAGTAAACCTAATGTAGATAATCTAATTAAACTTGCTGATTTCTTTAATTGTTCTACTGATTATTTACTTAATAGAACTGATAATCCTGCAATTAATACAAGTAATGATAATAACGAAATAAATGATATAATATATAGATACAATTCTCTATCTAATGAAAAGAAAGCTCAGTTTAAATCTTTCTTGAATTATTTAGTAACTTTAAAAGAGTAAGCTTTAATGTCTTATCTAAATTAAGTAATTTTTAAACTATTAAACATATAATTTTTAATTTGCTTTTGCTTATCACAAAGCTAATGTTAATCTGTCACAATCATTATACTTACTGTATTATAATCTATTAAATATCTATCTATTAGATGAACTTTTTAATTTATAGCAAAATAATTCATTTAATATTATTTTCTTTTATTGTTTTAATCTTTAATATTTTACTTTTTTTGTTATACTTTAACCAAATAAATAGTAATTTGTTATTGCTGAGGAAATTTTATTTTTGGTTATAGGTTACTTAATTTTAGTATTTATAATATTTTCAAATTATCTAACACAAGTATAGTTTTATTAGAAGTCGTTGCGATTGTAGGAATTTTTATTAAGATGAAGGAAAAGATATCAAAACAAAGAGAATGTGCTTTTGCACATTCTCTTTTTGTATATTATATTAGAATTCAAAATAGTTTCTTGGGTCTACTGCTGATGAGTATGATCCTGATTTTGTTCTTATTTCAAAGTGTAAGTGTGCTCCTGTTGATGTTCCTGCACCTAATGTTCCTGGAACTCCACCAGATAGTGCTATAATTTGTCCTTCTCCTACTGTTTCTCCAACCTCTACATTTATTTGAGAAAGGTGTGCATAGAAACTATATACTTTTTCACCATTTATTGTGTGTTCTATTTCTATACAGTATCCATATCCTCCGTTTTCTCCGGCAAAAGTTACTGTTCCTTCTGCAATTGATAACACTTCTGATTTTTCGCTTATTGCTATATCTATTCCATAATGCATCTTGCTAACTTCACCTGTTACTGGATGTACTCTAGTTCCAAATTCTGATGAGATTGTATATTCTTCATTTACTGGTAATACTAAGTCTTCACTATCTTCTTCATCTGAATCTTTTCTTCTAATTTTAGAATATGTTTTTATTGTTGGTTGTTGTTGCCATTGTAATACTGGATAATTAGGATTTATTATACCGTCTGCTTTATAAGCTTCTCCCAATTTTTTTGCAAATTCATCAATATCTACTACTTCTATCTTTATAGTTGGATCTGCTATTTCTGCTTCTCCTTCTTGTGGATCACCAGTTCTTCCAATACCTTTATCTCCATCTATGTAGTAACAGTTTGTTACATTAGCTACAGTTCCAGCATTTTGGTTTCTCCATCCTATTATTTGTCCTACTAAATCTGTTCCTGTAATTTTTCCTACGTTATAGCAATTCTCTATTGTTGTGTCGCTATAAGCATTTAATCTTCCTACAATTCCTCCGACATTTGTCTCACCTGTTATATTTCCTGAATTGTAACAATTACTTATTATAGCTTTTTTATCTGCTTGTCCTACAATTCCTCCAACGTAGTTATTACCTTTTATAGTTGCTGAATTATAACAATTTTCTATTGTTGTATTTATAGCCTTTCCTACAACACTTCCGACATAGTCGCCTGTTGTGCTAATTTCTCCTTCAATTCCTATGTTCTTAATTGTTGCACCATCTGTGTAACCAAATAATCCTGCATAGTTGCCATCCATATTCATATTTAATTTTATAATATGTCCTATTTCTTCAGCCTCATCAAATCCAGAACCAATGAATGTTCCTGCGAATTTTTTGTATGCACTATTTCCAATTGGTGCAAACCTTGATGCATATTCCTCTGTTGATAAATCTAAGTCATTTACTAATACTATTGTTTCGTCTTCATAAGTCTTTCTATCAGCTTTATTATCAGCATTTACACTGTTACTTAATTTTATTAAATCTTCTTCGTTTCTTATAACATTATCTGTTATTTCAATATAACTTATATTGCCTTTCTCATCTTTTACTGCCTTTAAGTTAAGTATTTTAGCTAATCCTTCTTTTGTTATTTCTCCTATTTCAGTTGTATCTGTTATATTTGATGTATTTCCACCTTTATCTATTGCTACTACTTTAATCTTATATTTTTGATCAAATGCTAGGTTGCCTGGTTTGTAACTTGCTTTAGCTGTAGCTGTAGCTTTTCCTTCTACTCCGTCTGTTACTGTTGCAATTTCATTTTCACTTAGAGTACCATCTTCATTTACAGTTACATAGTAGAATTTAATACTTGCTAACTCTCCTAAAGTTGTATCATCTGCTGTTGCAGTTAATTCAACCTTATCTTCTTTTACATTTACTGCTACTGTAGTAATTGTTGGAGGTGTAAAGTCTTGCTCACTTGCTTTTCCATATTCTGATATATATGCTCCTGTTCCATTTACTCTAACTGTTATCTTAGATAATATTGTATTAGGTGTAATTGTAATAATGTTATCTTTTATTGAGTAAGCTGTACCTTCTATTATAGTAACCGTACTTTGTCCTAATACTGTTCCATCTTCAGCAGTTACTATTAAGTCATATTCTCCTAATGGAAGGTTCTCATATTCAAAGTTACCATATTCATCTGTCTTGTTTTTCTCTCTTAATGTAATGTTTGTATTACCAAGTGGCTTATCTCCATCTAGTGCATCTAATACATCACCGCTTATTTCTATCATTCTTATATATTCTGTAGAGCTTAATTCTTTGTTATAGTTTTTGTAGATAATATCTGTATCTAATGAGTTAATTTGACCATCTTCGTTTAAGTCATAGATTATATTAGAATCATCAACTTCAGTTGTATTTTTTCTTGCAAATTTATTTACTTTTGTTAGGTCTCTTAAGTCTACGTAACCATCATTTCCATATACATCTCCTGCTACTAAGTATGTGTGTCCTGTATATGTTCTTACACCATAAGATGTAGGTATATTGGTCATTGTGTAAGTTATGTATCCTTCTTTTTCTATAATCATATTATATTTCTTATTTGCAGACATTTCTACACTATATGTTCCATCTTCTGTTGTTTCTGCTGTGATAATTTCTTCTGGATCTTCTGTATTAACAAATTGAATATTTACACCACTATAATCTTTTTGATAATTTTCTGTAATAATTTTTCCTGTAATTGTAGTAGGTTTCTTAATTATCAATTCATATTTTGATCTATTATTGCTTTCAGCTATAACCTCTATGTCTATTACAATATCTTCTGTCATAGATGAAACATCTTTTGTGAATGTTACAGTATTACTGTTTTTGTTTTCTCCATCTACTACAACATTTGAAAGTTCATCTGTTGCAGTTATTGAAATATCAGTTGATATTTGATCATAATCTAATACTATTTCGTAACTTCCTTCATATCCTTCTTTGATTGTTTCTAACATATTAGCTTCTTTTACAGTTCCATCAATATCTGTATAAGTTATTTGTTGTATTGTTCTATCGTCTGATACATCTTTTAACCAAACTATATAAGTGTTTGTTCTTGATTTATTTGGTGATAATACTGTTATTGTTACATACATTGTGTGGTCTAAATCTACACCACTTAAAGTTGCTTCACCTGAAGGTTGTTCTCCTGATCCGTCTTTATTATCTTTTGTATATATTTTAACTGTTGCACATTCTGTTTCACTTTCATGTACATGAATATTGTCTTTTGCAAGTGCATAAATATCTTTTATTCCCTCTAGTCCTAAATGGCTTATATGATATTCATAAACTCCTGATTCTAATTCTATTTCTCTTCCGCCTATAGTTAATCTTTCTAACTCTGCTTGACTTGATTTTGGAACAATTTGTATATAGTACTCTTTAGCTTCTCCTTCTTGTGGTGCTACTTTTACTTTATATACTGTTACATCATCAGGATTTATATCTAATCCAAGTACACTTAAAGTTCCTTCTTCTTCAATTATTAAGTCATCATCTAAATTGTATAATCCTACTGTTGCTTTAGGGCTTAATGGAACTATAGTTAAGTCGATTTGATCTCTTAATCCGCCATCTAGTAATATTGTATAAGTATTTTCAGTTCCATATTCACTTGTTTGTGGTTTATCTCCTGGTGTAATTTCATCAGCTGAATTTTCTGTTTCTATTTTTTCAATTCCATTATTTGTAGATACTCTAGTTATAAACAATGTTTTTGTTCCTACAACATCTTCACCTGATGTACTTTGTTCTGCTGGTATTCTTACTTTTAAGTCAATTTTTACTCTACCAAATTCATCTATTGTTGCAGTATTGAAATTACCAACAATTTCTGTTGATTCTTGCCATTTAAATGGTTGTCCATTTATAGAAGCATTTGCAAGTTTATAATTTGGTACTAATTTTGTTTTTATTTCTTTAATGCTATCTGAAATTTCTATGTAGTAATTTCCATCTTCTCCTGGTTGTACTTGATAAGTTTCTTCATCTATACCTTTACCTTTTTCGTAAACGTATAACTCACTTATTGATACATCATCAGTTTCAGATTTTTTAACAAACCATAATTCATATACTTTAGTCGTTAATCCATCTTCAGATGTAATTTTTACAAAAATTCTTGTCCATAACTCTGGTGTTTCAATGTCATATGTTACTGTACCTACTCCTTGTATAAATGGTACTGAAGTTGTATCAACTCTAGGATCATTATTATATAATTCTACTTTTGCAAATTTACTTTCTGCATATACCTTTGTTTGTACTGCATCATTTGTAGCAGATATATATTTAGTATAAATATTTTTATCTAATATATTTCCTCCTACGAAATTATAGTGAGCAATTTCTTCATCAATAGGTATATTTATTTCATCTTCGCCGCTTATTTCAACGACTTTGCTCATATTTGCTGAATCGTCCTGTTTTACTACTCTTATTATATATTCCTCTGCTGGAACATATGCTTCTAATGTAGGTGGAACGTCTTTAGCATCTTCTGATTGTACTGTTACCTTAATTATAAATGTTCTAGCATCTTTAGAAGATGTATCAAATTTGGCTACTCTTGTATTTGTTATGTTGTAATAGTAATATCCTCCATAAGGATATGATCTTGTTCCTTGTACATATCCTAAATTTAATGTATCGCTATCTTTCTTTATAGAAACATCATCTCTATCTAATACATCTACAAGTTGCATATTTACTGTAGCTGATGCATGATTTGCATATACTTTTAATACTGTTGTTTCTGCATCTTGATGAATATAGTATGTTTCTTCTTTTTGTACATCTCTATCATCTGAATATGTTTCATATCTTGGGTTGTTTTCATAAGGTACTCCATTACTATTTACAGCTATATATTCTCTTTGTGTCATTATTCTGCTAATTGTATCATCTGAAGACAATCTTATGATATTTAAGTATTTTGGATCTTGGCTTGTATTTATAGTACCATCTTCTGCTACTGTATGTATTTCAATTGTTTTTGTTGATCCCTCAGTAGGTAAGCTTACTTCAACAGGTTCTTCTAATGGTAAATTATATGTTTGACCATCTACTACCATTGTTCCTTTTGCATACTTACAAGTTAAATTGATTGCATTTATTGTTACTGTATCTAAAGCTGATGTTACTTGTATTGTTTGTTCATATCTACTTGAATAATAATATGATTTACGAGCAAATGCAGCTGGAACAACTTGTTCTGCAGAATACTCTGTTTCTTTTATTGTTACTGTCTTACCTTCATTTAATACAATGTTTTTAATTGTTTCATCTGAATGTTGTCTTGTTATTTGTACTGTATATTCTTTAGGTTCGATGCTTTCGTCTTCTGGAACTACTGATATTTTTAAAGTAATTACTTTGTTATCCATTGAGTCTAAATCACTACATAATGTTTTGTTTTCATTTAAAACGCTTATTATATTTTGTAATGTAATTTGTACTGTTTTTCCGCTTCCAGATTTATTTTGTCCAAGTAATTTTGTTATATCTACTCCATTTGCAGTAATATTTATTATTTCTGTCTCATTTTTACTTAAGTTGTTTTCTCCTGTTATTACAATTGGTAGATTATCTTTTCTTACATCTACATTTACTTTATACATTCCATCTTCTTCATCTAAGACAGCTTGTTTTCCATCTACTTTTATAGATACTAAGTTTGTATTTGTTGCATTTTTATATAATTCTAGTACATATACTCCTTGGCTTCCAGATTCTGCAGTTGTTACTATTTTAAAGTATACTGGTGTTCCTTCTGGCATTTCAAATTCTGAATCTACTTCATATTTTGACAATTCGCTAGAAGTATATGGATTATCTCCATTTATTCTTGTTATAGCATATTGTTGTTCATAGTCTGTTTCTGATAATTCGCTTGGTAATAAATCACCTATACTTACTTTTGTCCAATCTGTATCAACAGTAATTCTTTCTGCTTTGAAGTAAATTTCTCTAATAGTTCCATAATAATTTGTATGTACTTTTTGTGTAAAGTCTAGCTTATGTTCAGCATTATCCTTCTTTACTATAGCATCAGCGTTTTCTGTTCCTTCTACTGCTGGTTTTACGCTAACACTTTCTAATATAGTACTATCATATAATCTTGTTAATATCAATTGATATGTCTTTGTAGGTTTTGTTTCATCTTGTGGTGTTACAACAATTGTTATTGTTACTTTTCTTTCAGTTTCTTTACTTAAGTCATATCTTCCTGTTTCATCATAAGTTTTATTATTGTCTATTGTTGTATATTTTTCATCATCTATTGATACTGTTGCATATATGTTTGCAGATATTGCTTCTATTAAAGCTTGTTTATCACTATCTTTTACATTTGCCTCAAATATTCCGGAAATTCCTTCTGGCAAATCATTTTCTTTCATTGGTATTATTTTACCATTTACTAAAACTTTTTCAAGACTTGCATTAGTTGCCATTCTTATTATTCTTACATTATATTTAGCTGTATCTCCAGATTCTGCTGTTACTGTAATTACCATATTTCTTATACGTCCATTACCTTCACCGCTAGTTTCTGCTAGATCTACACTAAATCCATCTTCTGTTTGTGATATTTCTTCTCCGTCTACTTCTACTTTTACTGTTGCCTCTTTACAAAGTGGTTCAAATTTTGCGAAGTTGATACTTGTAGTTGTTGAACTTACAATAATTTCTTTTGTTTCTTTTGTATCTAATGTTTCTGTTCCTGTTTTTGTCTCTTTTGTTCCTGGCTCTGCGTCTTCCTCTGTAGAATCTTGTTCATATGTATATGAAATATCGTTAATTCCTGTTTCTATATGTCTTCTATCTAATGTTAATGTATAAGTTTTGCTAATATTTGTATCTTCTGCTACAACTGTGATTTCTACAACAATATATCTATTTAAATCATTGCTTAAATCTTCAGTTTCATCATTTGTATATAAGTTAGCTAAGTCAGTTATTGTAAATGTATTGTTTTTAATTGCACTTACATTTGCAATTTCTACTTTAATTCCATCATCTTTTCTATATACTTTTACAGCACTAACTTTTGCATTAGAATCGTTTGTTGTTACAATTATTTCTGGATTTTCATTTACATTTATTTCAGCTTCATAAGGTTCTACTGTATCTTTTGTAGTTCTTCCTCCTGCATTTACTGTTATTCCATCTATTGCTACATTTGCTGATTGTCTTCTTACATTTAATGTATATGTTTTTTCATTTCCATATTCTGAAACTACAACTATCGTAATTGCTTTAGATGAATTTTGTTCTATGTCAATATGTACTCCATCTTCTCCGATTTCTGTTTTTTCTCCTGCATCATTTATTACATATACTGTTGCCTCACTACATACTGCTTCTGCTGATACAATAGTTATTCCATTATCACTTGAAGATATTGTTCTATTGATTACATCTGTACTTGTAAAGTTTACTTTATTTTTATTATCATCTTTTTGTCCAACAAAGTCCTCTTGTACTGTAACAGATCCTAATCCTGTTTCAACATGTTTTCTTGATAATAGTACAATATGTTCCGCTTTATTTCCATCTTCTGCTTGTACTGTAATTGTTACAAATATGTCTTTTTCTATTGCACCTGGGTCTACATGATTATCTTCTTTAATATTTGATATTGTAAATGTATTATTATCGCTATCTACTTCTGCTTTTGCAGTGTCTAGCATTGGTTCTGCACTTATAATATGTGCATTTGCATCATTAAAGATAATACTTACGACTGGATCAACATTGCTTGGTATTTCTAATACATAAGCTTTTGTTTCTTCATCTTTTTCATATGTAGTTTTTTCATTTGATGATAATGATTTTATGCTTGTATCTGTTGATCTTAATCTAACGTTTACAATATATTGTTGTTCTACATCGTCTAATTGTGTATTGATTATAGCTTTACCTGTTCCATCAGCTAATATCTCTATTGTTATTTCTGTTATTACAGTTCCTTTTTCATCTGTTATTACAGTTCCTTCTTTGCATGTTATTTCATTTAATAATATACTTGTTGTATCGCTTGAAACAGCTATTGCATCTGTTTCAAATGCCTTTGTTTCAGGATTATATTCAAAGTCACTTGCTGTTAATTGTGCATCAGCTTTTATGTCTCCAGCTTTGTTTAATCCATTTATAGATATTAAGTTAGGTTTAACTACATCAATATTTAATGTATACTCTCTTGGATTTAATTTATCATCTTTTGGTTGAACTTTAATACTTATACTAATTTTGTTTAAGTCTTCTATTGCAATATCTTTTGCTGTTAGTATCTCTTGTAATTTTTCCATTAAGTCTGCTGTTACATCATTGTCTACTGGGTTAAATGAACCTACTGTAACTGATACAGTTTCATCATTTATACCTTTAAATGCAATTTCTACTTTAGCCTCTTCGTCTAGTCCTTGTAGTTTTAAGTTTAGTTCATCTACTGGTGATAATAATACTGTTTCGTATGTATCATCCTTGTTTGTATCTTCTATTGTCTTTCCATTTAATTGTAAAGTAGTAATCTCATCATTTGCAGAACTTTTTGTTACTATTAGTCTATATACAACTTCAGTTCCTAATGCATTTCTAACTATAAAGTTTTCTGTAATACTTGCTTTGTCTATTTTTGCAAATTCTACACTATATGGTTCTTCTTCTGAATATATATTATTTCCTACTTTTTTATGTGATATTGTTGCATTTTCATTATGTGTTTTTACATTATTTATTACTAATTTTTCTTGTGTTGATGGTACTCTAATATTGTATACATATACTGTTCTGCCATCTTCTATGATTGTTTTATCGCAAGGTACTTCTTTTGTATCAATTATTCTATCTTCATCATTATCAATTGTAATAATTATATTTGTATCAGAAACTAATCTCTTAATTGTTAATTCGTATTCTTTTATACCAGTTTCTGCATCATAATAATCTGGATACAATTTATATGCTGGTGATGTTATAGTTGTTACAATTTTAACTTCGTTTACAGAATCTGCTAATATAGTTTGCTCAGAACCTTCAGCATCCATATATTTGTAATCTCTATCGAAAAGTAATTCTAATGCATTTGAATATACTTTTGCTTTTTCTGTTGCAATAGTTTCATTTATAGCATGTCCGTTTACTTCTGTTATTCTTATGCTTATAAATCCATCACTTGTTGCAGTTAATCTTGCTGATTTTGTTTCTTCTGTTATTGTTGCTTCTCTTTGTGTATCTGTATTATTCTTTATTTCAATAGCTTTTTCTGGTACTTCTGTTGTATCATCTAATTTCATATCTGTTAAAGATGTGTCTTCTAATGCAACTTTAATATTTAAACAATATTCTTTTTCTATTCCAGTTTCTGTTGTTACCTTAATATACACTTGTCCTGTTGGTAAGATGAATTCCATGTTAGCACCATCTTGTAAAGCATCTGTATAAATTACTTCTGTATCTTTTCTCCATTCTGCTTTTGCGAATTCATTTGATAATACTAATTCACTTATATTTACATTGCTTGTACCTTTTGGAACATATATGTTAATATTACCATCTTTATCAAATTCTCCAAAGTCAGCCAAATGTCTTTCTTCTTCACCTTGAGTGCAATTAGCTGTTACTTTAAAGTCTTTGATAGATGTATCATTATTAACTTTTCTTGCTTTGAATTCGTATCTCTTCTCAGCTCCTCCAAATTCTGCTGTTACTACTATTATAAATCTTTGTTCTTTAGTAGATAAAGCTATTTCTGAAGCTGCTGTAATTTCTTCTTCACCATTTAAGTTTACACTATTTAATGGATCTGTATTTTCATCAGATATCTTATATAATTTGTATGTTCCACCATTTGCTGGTTTTGGAATTATATTGTATAAAGTATCTTCTGAATCTATTGATGCACTTTCAGTAATACTTCTATCATATTTAGTAATTACTGTTTCGCTTGTAGTAGTTCCTTTAATTGTTACACTTTCTAATGTAGCCTCAATACTTCCTCTTACTATATCTAAATTTAATGTTTCTACTTTTCCATTGTCTGTTTTTATAGTAATTATAGTTTTAGTTGTATCTGATATACTGCTATCTAATAAATCTACTGTTATTGTTGTATAAGATGAGCTTATTGATCCATTATAGTTACCTTGTAAATCATCTCCATCTTCTGTTGTCATATTTGGATTTGTTATAGCACTTACTTCTTTGAATACACAACCTGCTGATGGTGTTAACGTTATTGTTGCTTTGTTAGAATTTGGATGAACTCTAACTGTTGCTTCCATTGCTTTTAATTCATCTGCTGTTAATGTCTTTTCAGTTGTATCTGATGATCCTTTTACTTTTACTCCTGCTAATGATGGATCTTCTGGAACTACTGTAATTGTATAAACAGTTTGTGTTCCATCTTCTGCTGTTACTTCTACTTCGACTACTGTAACTTTTGCTGAATTTACAGCTATTTTGTTATCAACTACATATGTTTTTTCTGCTACTGCTACATCATCAACACTTACTATTGCAAGTCTTACTTTAGCTTTATCACTATTAGGTGTTATGCTTAAGTCTACATCGTCTCCTGTATTTCTTACTTCTACACTATATGCATTTTCATTGTGTGTATCTTGAACAAAGTCATCATCTGATTTTAATACAATTCCGTTTTCTTTTATTTGTTTTGTTATTTCTGTACTTGATGATAAAACTTTTATTTTTATAGTATGAGTAAATTTAGTTCCATCTTCTGCTGTGACTTCTACATTTATTGTATCTTGTGATAATAAGTCTATAACTGCACCTACTGTATTATCTGTACCTTCAACTAATGCAGTTGCATTAGTATCTTCTAATGTTACTTTTACATTAGTTGCATTTGATATGTATTTGTCAGATATTTCAATTACATCACCTGGTACATATGTTACTTCTTTTGATGCATCTCCAACTGTAAATATTACAGATTTAATATTTGTATTATCTGATAATCTCTTTACTGTTAATTGTTTTGTTGTTGTATTTTGTTCATCCTCAGAAATTACTTTAATATATACTGTTTTTTCTGTACCTTTATTTATTCCTAATGTATCAATAGTAACTTCACCTTCACCTGATGCAATTGGTTTAGCACCAGGAGTTGAAGGATCAACATCATATATTTCTATAGTTGCATACTCACTATCTGCTTTTACATATAACATATCACTATCATTTGCTTTTATTTCTTCACTTAATACATCTTCTGTAATATCAAGTATTTTGTCTCCTAGTTTTATGCTTCCAAAATCTGCATTATCGTCTAAATAATCCATTTGTAATGTATATGTTTCTTCTGGAGTTCCGCTAAACTCTGCTTTTACAGTTATTTCAATATCTGTTTCAATCATATCAGCTGGTATAGTATATGTATATTTTCCAATACTTGAATCTGATTTTTCTGGTATTAAAACTAACTTATCTTCTGTTCCAACAAATTTAATGTCTGTTATTGCTGCGTAAGAATCATTTAATTGAATTTCTACTTCATAACTATCTTTATCTCTTATTACTTTTCCAGTATAGATTACTCCATCTTTTGTCTCTGCTTCTACTCTCTTATTTGTTCCATCTGCTAATGGGCTGATTGTTGTTATTGTTTTAATTGTTGCATCTTCAGATTCTTTGTATATAACTACATTGTATTCTTTTGTGTCTTTTCCATTTTCTGCAGTTACAACTATTCTATATGAAACACTATTTTTATTATCTGCTTTACTATCAGGTGATGAATTTATGTTTCCTATTCCTTGAGAACCTAGTCCCGTACGGATTGCTTGTTTTACATATGCATTTGGATCTTTTAATGTTACTTTAAATCCAAATGTTATGTAGTCTTCTAGGTCTAATGTTGGATTATGTAATACTATACTGTATGTATTATTTCCATCAAACTTAAACTCGCAATCTTTTGGTAAACCATTTGTATCTCCATCAATATATTGTAATTCTATCTTAGAAATTTCAGTATTTGCGCCAATTTTATGAATTGTTAAATTATATTTTTCTGTATATTGTTCTTTTGTTACTGGGTCTATAGCTGTAATTTCTATTTCAATAGGTTCATCTGCCTTTTCTGTACTAAATGTAACTGCCTTTGAAACTGGTGTATCTACTCCATCAATCTTTATGCTTGTAACATTTTTGTTTATTATATTTATTGTAACTTTTTCATCTGCATTTGATCCATCAATTTCTGCATTGAAATTGTATATATATCCATCTGTTCCTTCTACTTTTTCAGCAGTTACTTTTCCTTTTGGATTTGTAGTATCAACTATAGTTATTGATTCTATTGAAGATTTTAATATTTTTAATACAGATTTTTCTGTTTTTCCATCTTTATCTGTTATTTCTATAATAAATTCATTTTCTATTTCTGGTACTTCTAGATTATCTACTGTTAGTATTGTTTCTCCGTCACTTGATTTAGCTATTTCTCTTCCATCTTTAGCTTTTAATACTATTTTCTTAGTAGAATCTAATATTGTTATTTCGAATTTTGCTTGTTCATCTTCAGGGTTTATAAATTTAGTATATACTACTACATTTAATTGTTCTTGTGGTGCTAAAACTTCTTCGTTTACTTTAACATTAACGTCTTTTCTAATTACAATTGTATATTCAATTTCTTCTCCAGATTCTGTTTGTAATGTTAAAGTTAATGTTTGTGTAGATTTTGTTAAATCTAATCCATCTATTACCCATCCTGTACCTTCTGTTGGTGGAATAATATTATATTCTTTTATTCCATCTGTTACTTTTATTATTTTGTCTGATTCAAATTCTAATGTAACATTTAATTTTCCAGAATCTTCAGAACCTTCTACTTTTATTACAAAGTCAATACTTAAATCTTCTGTATTTGGTTGTGATTCAAATTTAACATCATTACTATCTACTACAAATATGTCATCTACTCTTAATTTTTTGTCATCTAATATTACTATTGTTAATTCATTTTCT
The DNA here is from genome assembly GCA_947632145.1 of uncultured Clostridia bacterium. Taxonomy (GTDB): domain Bacteria; phylum Bacillota; class Clostridia; order TANB77; family CAG-508; genus CAKPQL01. Next base: position 38,202 of record CANRNW010000006.1, on the reverse strand, counting down.
TCATTTGTTACTTTGTTTCTAGCTGTTAATACCGTTTTTCCTAATTCTTTAGCTATAACTTTTGCATAATCTGCATCTGCACTTGGTAACTCTAGATCTGCTATATCTGTATTTGATAGTTTAAATTCATAATCACTAACATTTCCTATAATATTTCCAAATGCATTAAATTCTTTAGCCTCTGATATTAAAGTAATTTTTTGATTTTCTTCTCTTACTAATTCTTTTATGCTTTCTTTTCCAGTTAATACTGTCCAATCTTCTCCTACTCTAACAGCTTTTACTATATTTTCTGTTCCGTTTGCTTTTAATTCTTTTATAGCAAATTCTCTATTTCCTACTTTTGTATATGTTCTACTTTCTTCTTTTGTTGAAGCTTTATCGTTTCCTCTTGTTCCGTTTCCTAATTCTCCAGATGTATTTAATCCAGATGCCATTACTTCACCTTGTGTATTTATATAATATGTGTTAGTTTTTCCTCCACCTATTGTGAATACACCTGTATCTGTTGAAATTTTAGTTAAATTTGTAGTTCCGCTACCAGTCTGTCCATTGTTATTATTTCCCCAAGTATATAATTCTTGTGTACTTGTTAATGCCATAAATGTATCGCTATTTGTTGCAATATCAACTATTATTCTATTTGTAGCAGTAATTTTAGCTGTTGCTATTGCAGATCCAACTTCGCTTCTATTAGCTACTTCATATACTGAACCATTATTTGTTAATATTATTGTTTTATCTTTTCCTACAGCAACTTTTACAGCATTGTCTATGTTTTTAACTTCTTGAATAGCATTTACTTCTACTTGTTCTCCGTCTCTAATTACATATGCTTTTCCAATAATGTATACTTTTCCTTCTGTGTCTACTACTGCACTATAATCTCCTCCTGCAGATACAGATATTACTCTGTTTATACTTGGTCTTATAATTATTGGTTCTGTTACTTTACTCATTGCTGAATCTGTACTTAATTGTCCTTTTGAATTATCTCCCCATACATATACTGTTCCTAATTCATCTAATGCTATAGCATGGCTATTTCCTGCATCAACTTGGTTTATTCCTTTTATAATATTGCTATTTAATCTAACAAATACATTTGAATACTCTTCGTCTAATTCTATTCCTAATTGTCCTTTTGAATTATCTCCTAATGTCCATACAGTTCCATCATGATTTATACCTACTACAAAGTCTTCTCCTTCTTTTATGTCTTTGAAAGATATACTATCATTTATTGTTTTTGGAATATTACTATCTATAATATTTTCTTTATCACCAAATAGATATGCAGTTCCATATTTATCTGTTACTACTGCAAATTTATCTCCACCTTCAACTGTTGGTGCTTGAATTGCATCTGCTGGTATTACTTTAACTATTGCTGTACTTACTTTGTTATCTTCATCTGTTATTCTAACTAATGTTGTACCTACTGATTTTCCTGTTATAAATCCATTTTCACTAACTTCGGCTATTTCTTCATTGAATGATTGATATGTAAATTTAGCTACATCTTTATGTAATACATTTAATTTATATTTTCCATTTGCATTTAATTCATAAGTGCTATCTATATTTAATGTAATATCTTGATTATCTATATATGATGTTTCATTACTAATTAGTATAGGTTCGAAGCTCTTAGTTCTACTTACTCTGTCTGTTCTTCCATGATTATAATCTCCAAATCCATAAACTTTTCCGTCTTTATCTATTACTGTGCTATATGTTTCTCCTGCATTTGAATTCATAACATTGCTTCCGAATAGTTTTGAAACTTTTGTAAATGTATTTACTTTGCCTGTACTTTCTCCAATTCCTAATTGGCCGCAATCATTCAAACCAGCTGTATATAATTCTCCGCTAGTTGTTACAATTTGTGTATGGTTTGTTCCTGCTGATACACTTTGTATATTGCTTATATTAGTATATTTTGTAGGTATGTTTATTTGTGTTTCATCTGATCCAATTCCTAATTGTCCATCTGCATTATTTCCCCATACCCATAAGTTACGATCTACATCTATTGCAAAACTTGTTTTATTTCCTGCTTCTATAAATGCAATTTTTGCATTTATATCTATTTTTTCAAAGTTTCTCTTGCTTACAATATATTCTACACCTAATTGTCCTGAACCATTTTTTCCTGTTGTGTATACGTTTCCATCTGATGTTAATACCATAGAGTGATCAGATCCTGCAGCTATGTCTATTACATTTGCAACATTATTTACTTGTACAGGTGTACTTATACTTGCTGTGCCTCCGGTTCCTAAGCAACCACTTGTGTTATTACCCCAAGTATATACATATCCATCTTTATCTAATGCAATACAATGTCTTGATCCTGCTACTACTTTTACTATATTTCTTAATGTTGGTACTTTTGTTGGTGTATTGTGTACTGCAGAATCTGTTGTACCTAATCCTAATTCTCCATCTCTATTATAACCCCAAGTATATACATTTCCATCTCTATCTAATGCAACACTGAAGTAATCTCCCGCAGCTACACTTACTATTGATGCTGTTCCTTCTGGGAAGTTAACTACATTTACTCTATCTGAGTATGCTAAAGTTCCTGATAATTGTCCATAAGTATTATCACCATAAGCTAAAACTGTTCCATCTGATTTTAATATTAGTGTATGAGAACTTCCGCTTACTGTCATTGGGTTAAGTGTTCTATCTAGTGGTAGTTCTACATCTTCTGCAGTTTCTGCAATTTCTGGTAATACTGTTACTTGTATAATATTTGTATATGTGTTGTTATCTGCATCTTGGCTATTTACTAATACACTTGTTATTCCTGCATTTATACCAGATACATTTAATTTAGCTTCACTACCAGTAATTTTGCTTGCTGATGCTACTTTTGTATCTTTAGATTGTACATTAGTGATTCTTATTTCTGGATTATATATTAAGTTTAATTGTTTGTTGTATCCATTTATTTCTATAGTATTGCTTGGTTTTAATGTTACATGATTTGTGTTTAATCTTGTTCCTTCTACTCCAACTCTTACAGCTGGTCTGCTATTTACTCCTAATGCATTTCCTAATTGTCCAGATGTTCCTAGTCCCCAAGCATACGCAAATCCTGTTTCATCAACAGCTATTGAATATCCATTTCCTGCTGAAACTAAGATTGCATTTGTAATTCTTTCGTCATCTTCTACTTTATATGCACGAACTAATTGTGTTGCTGTACTTTCTGTACTTCTTAATTCTCCATAAGTATTGCTTCCCCAAGTATACAATTTTCCTGATTTATCTATTGCTATTGTATGTGTTTCTCCAACATATACATCTCTTATATTTTCTAATGGACTTCCTTCAGTATTTTGTACTTGTACTACTGTATATTCATTACCTGTTCTATCAGATGAGTTATTTACTTCTCCATTTCCTAATTGTCCATATTTTCCGCTTCCTATTGTATATAATGTTCCATTTTCTGTTAAGAATGCTGTATGTCCATTATTCTCTGAACCACTAGTTCTTGTTACTTTTATAACTTTTCCATCTATTCCTTCTATTGTAGTTCCTGTTGCTAAACTTGTTCCATATAATTTTAATGCTTTTACATCTCCATCTTTTGTTAATACATATTCATTTGTTATATCTATTGCACTTTGTGCTAAATCAACTACATCTACGCTTTCTAATGTTTTTATTCTTATTGGTGTAATTGAATTTATTATTGTATGATATGTATATCCTCTGTTATAAGTTGTATATCTGCTAAATCCAAAAGCCCATAATCTTCCATATTTATCTAATGCTAAGCTGATGTTGTTTCCTGTAGCAATTTTAACTATATCTTTTAATCCACTTACTTTCTTTGGTAAGCATTGATAACTCTTTTGTGATGTTGAATATCCTAATTGTCCGTAGTTATTATATCCAAAGCTATATACATCTCCATCTTTTGTTAATAATAGGGTATGGTTATTAGATGTAGCTATATCTGTAACTACAATTTTGCTTCCATCTTCATTTGTTAAATCTTCTAATTCATAGCAGTTTTCTACATTATCCCATTTATAGAAATTACCATCTGTGTCTTTTTTAATAACTAGTTTTCCTTCTAAGTTTGTATAGTTATTTCCTTCTTTATAGTATTCGTTTCCATCTTCATCTACATATATTGGTTTTTCCTTTACATCTGGTGCTTGTGTTGCATCTGGTGTTGGAGTAGGTTGTAATACTGGCTCTGATACCATTATTCTCTCAGCTATTCTTGCTTGTTCAGGTTCTTTTATTGTTTTACCATATTCTGTAGAGTCTAAACCTAATACACCATTATTGTTTGTTCCCCATACCCAAACTGTTCCATCTGCTTTTAATGATATTGTATGGTTATCTGTAGTTTCAATTTTTGGTGCAACTTCTGTATTTGTTGGTTTAACATCTATGAATAATTTTGCAACTTTTCCACTTGTTTTATCTGTTGCAACTATTGTTGCTTCTCCGATTATGTTTCCTGATGTTAGTTTTCTAGTATCTCCATCTCCTGATAGACTTACTAAATCACTATTAAATACTGTCCACTCAAAATCTGTTTCTTCAGTAGTTTCAGCTGTGTTTAATCTTAAATTAAATGCATCTAATAAACTTGCTTGTATATTTATTCCTGTTGTATCATTAACATTCATATATAATCTAGTTGTAGGAACTCCATCTATAATAAATCCTGCATAGCTTTCTCCTACTAATTTTGGCTCATAATAGTATGCATCTGTTTCTCCTGTTCCTATTAAGCAATTGCTTCCATTTCTTCCAAATCCATATACTGAGCCTGTTCTTGTTACTGCAAATGCACGTCTATATCCACTACCATATGTTGTTGCTGCAATACTTTCAATGTTTGAAAGTTTGTCTTCACTTATTTTAGTTGGTATAGTAGCTGTGTCTGTTCTTCCTAATGCTGTAGAATTTTGACCCCAAGAGTATACATTTCCTTTATCGCTTATTGCATAAGCAAATTGTATACCTGCTTGCACTTCTACTATTTTTTCATCTTCTGCTGTTGTTATTTCTACTTGTTTAGGTGTTGTTGTTTCTGAACCTGTTGCTTTATTGTTTGTATTTGTTGAATTTATCCAAGCATATACTTTACCATTTCCATCTAGTGCCATATTATATCCATAACTTGTTCCTGTAGAATATGTTGCACTAGAAATTTGTGTAATATCTTTCAAATCTCTTACAAAGTTTAATGCTGTAGAACTTGTAACTTTCCAAACTTTTCCGTCTTCTGTTAATATTAAATTTCCACTAATATTATTTACTTTAAATCCATATGTATTTACTTTTGTTGCATATGAGTTTGCATTATATCCCCACATATACATATTTCCATCTTTGTCTAATGCATAACTTGTGTAAGCGATTGCAGATATTTTCTCTATGTTATCTAAATCTACATAGCTAATATTACCATCAGCATCTACTGTTTGTTTTTGTACTGTTACAGTTGATGTTGAATTTCTTTTTGTATTATTTCCTAATTGTCCATAATTATTGCTTCCCATTGCTAATACTTTTCCATCTGTTGTTAACATTAATGTATATCTATCTCCTGTAGCAATGTCTTTTATTTTATCACTTACAGATAATACTTCTGGTTCAATTATAGAACCTAGATTTCCTCCTAATTCTCCATTTGAATTATTTCCAAATCCCCAAATCGTTCCATCTGCTTTTAATGCTACTGTATGAGTACTTCCTACAGATACTTTAGGTGTTACAATTTCTTTTTCAGATAATACATTTACTATAACTCTTAAAGTTGTTCCATCTTCTGCTTTTGCCTCTATATATGTTTTTCCAGATTTTTTAGCTGTTATTTGTCCATCTTCTGATACCTCTGCAATATCTCCATTTAATGATGTATATTCCATAGATATAGATTCACTACCAGATTTAAATAAGTTAAATCCGTAATTATATGTAGCACTTAAACTATCTTTTTCTCCTACCTTTAATGTTATCTCGTATTTATTTAATGAAATGTATGCTTTTGTTATATCTTCTAATACGTTACTAGCTGTAGCTGTTGATGTTCTATCTCCTAGTTCTCCATTATTGTTATTACCATTGCCCCAAACTGTTCCATCTGATTCTGCTATTATATAATTTTTATTTCCACCATTTATTAGTATTGTATCTTTAATCTCTTCAGCCTCTACTGGTGTTGTTTCTGAAGCATAATTTTTATAAGAATATGTTGAAATATAATTTGTTGTTGAGTAAACACTTGTAGTATATCCAACCGTTCCATCTGCAAAGATATACATTGCTCCAAAATCATCTGTTGCTTCTATGTCTATAATATTTTTACTATTTTGTAATACTATTTGTGTTGGTCTTCCACTTGTATATCTATATGCATAGTGACCCCAAGTATAAGCTTTTCCTTTTATATCAATTGCTACTACATATCTGTTATTTCCTGCAGATATTTTTGTAATTTTGCTTAAATTGTTAATTCTTGTTGGAATATATACATAACTTGTGTTTGTATTTCCACATAAGTAATTTCCACTATATCCACAAGCATATACATTTCCTTCTTTTGTTAACATGTATGATGCTAAATCTCCTGCTTCAACTTGTTTTACTGTTTCTTCTCCTAAGTTTGTTAAGTTTACTTGTTTTGCAAGTGATTCATATGATGTAACTGAATTTAATCCTAATTGACTATAATTATTTTGTCCCCAAGCCCAAACTGTTCCATCTTCAGCTAATGCTATTGAATTATTTGAACCTGCAGATATTTCTTTTATTGATGGTAATTCTTTTGGTTGTATTTTATTTACTGTTTCTGGTTTTGTTTTAAATGTATTATTTGTATAATCCCATTCGTAATAAATTCCATCTGTATCTTTCTTGATTACAAGATTTTCTCCAAGTTTAAATCCATCTGTATCATCATCACTAACTTTAGTATAAACATTTCCATTTGCCATATATTCCATTGTTCCATCTGCAGTTGCTTTTTCTACAGGAATATTTGCACCTGTTACTGGTATTTTTACATAGTTTGTTTCTTCTACTAAGTTATATGCCATTACTTCAGTTAACTCTGGTGCACCTTCATTTATATTAACTATATTTGTGTTTGTTGTTGTTCCATTTCCTATTTGTCCATAATTATTTTGTCCCCAAGCATATACTTTTCCATCTGCTTTTAATACTAATACGAAATTATTTCCAATTGCTATATCTTTAACGTTTTCTAATCCTTGTACTTGTGTTGGTACTATTATTCCATTATGATTTGTATGTTCTGTATCTTCAATTCCTAAAAGACGATTATATCCCCAAGCCCAAACCGTTCCATCTGCTTTTAATGCTACTGTATAGCCATTTCTTGTTTCTATTTTTGGGAATGCTTTGTCTTCATCATTTACAACTTTTATATTTATATATATAGTATTCTTTTGAGTTGCTACTTCTGCTGCTGTTGTTCCAACTTTTATACCTTTTACAAGTCCTGTATCTTGATCATAAGTTGCAATATTTTCATTAACTGATTTTATTGATAATGCTTCTCCAACTTTTCCTTCTAATGATTCTTTATATAAGTTTACTCTTCCTCCTGTTATATAACCTTCATCCTTTAACATTTGAAGTAAATCTTTTGTACTTCCCACATTAACTACTATGTCATTTCCTGTAATAGCTTTTACACTTACACTTCCTATGTAATCTGCTTTAGTTCTTGATCCATCTCCTAATAATTTTCCTGTGTTACTTCCATCTGTGTAACTTGTCTCTGTTATATCTGTTCCTGCATAACCCCAACCTAATACATATCCAGATGCATTTATTGCATAAGCTGTATCATAATTTGATGTACCGCTTACATTAACTCCAGCAACCGGAGAACTTGCCAATTTGTCTATTTTATGATTTATTTTTTCTTCTCTATTTTCATCCTCGAATTTAAGTTGTTGAGGTGTTGATTGTACTGATGAACTTGTAGTTCCGTTTCCCATTTGTCCTATATTATTTTGTCCCCAACTATATACATCACCATCTGTATCTATTATATAGTAAGTTTTATTTACTATTGCTATACCGTTCTCTTCTTTAACTTGTACTGATACGCTCTCAGTTTCTTCTTCTACACCTTCTACTGGAACTGTCTTTGTTGGTAACGTTACTTCTTGTGGATTACCTCCTAAACTCCAAGTATATACTTTTCCTGAATTAGCTAATGCCATTGATACATCATTACCATTTTCTATTTCTTTTATTGTTTCTCCTTCAGGGAATGTTACTTGAGTTATTTGCGTGAAATCAAAGTCTGAACCTGTTGTATCTCCACAGTTCCAAACTGTTCCATCATTTTTAAGCACTAATACATTTCTATATCCTGCTGAAATTTCTTTTATATTAGATAATTGTTTTTCTTCTTTATTATCTTCTAAGTTTCTAATTGAAGTAAATCTTAGAGTGTTATAATATCCTAATTGTCCATTATAACTATCTCCTAATCCAAACAATTCTCCATTTGCTAAAGCTAATGTAAAGTTAGCACCTGTTTCTATTTGTTTTACTTGCTTTCCTTCTAATCCAGTTACTTTTCGTGCATATAATTCTTTTCTTATTGAATCACTTCCTGTTTGTCCAAAGTAATTATAACCCCACACGTAAACTTCATTATTATTAGTTAAAGCAACTGCATGGTATTCTCCAACAGCAATTTGTTTTACATTAGATAATTGTTCTTCTTTTATAACTATATCATTTCCATAACTATCTTTTCCCATTTCTGCTACTAAAACTGGTTGCTTAGTTACAGAATTTTCTAATGTTCCATTACCTAATTGACCTTTGTTGTTTTGTCCCCAAGCCCAAACTCTACCTGTGCTATCTAATGCAACTGTAAAGTTTGCTCCTGTTTTTACATCAGCTACATCCTTATTCCCGTCAATCTCTATTGGTTCATCTCCTGGAGCTTCTACCTCCTCTCCGCTATAAGTTAACATACCGGTATCCTTATTACCAGTTGTTGTTGCAAATACTAAGATTAGCAACAAGTTAAGCACAATAAGTATAGCGATTATTATGCTCAAATTTTGTTTTCTCTTTTTCATTTGTTCAAGGTTATTCATGGCATTTTCTCCTTTGCTTGTTTTTTGTACAAATTATTACAATATACTTTCATTTTAGTCATTTTTAGACTTAAGTCAATGCCACTATTTGTGCTTATAAATAAATATATATATAATTAAGATTAGGGAAATTTAAACTTTAGACTATATATATTTATTTATTAAACTTACTTTACATTTATTTTACATTTAGCATGGTTTTTTACTGATATTTCTAGGGAATAAGCACTTTTGAATGCAATATTACATGTATTAAATATAAAAAAAAGAATGCAATTATTAACATTGCACTCCTAAATACGATTTATTTATTTTCTTAATCTCAATGCATTCAAAATTACTGTAATACTACTAAGTACCATTGCAAAGCTTGCAATCATAGGATTTATCGCTATTCCAAGAGGTTTTAATATTCCAATTGCAATTGGTATCATTAAGCAATTATAGAAGAATGCCCAAAATAAATTCTGTTTTATATTTCTTATTGTTCTTTTACTTATTGAAATTAGTTTTAAAATAGATTGTAAGTCATTTTTAGTAAGTATTACATCCGAAGAATCCCTAGCGATATCGCATCCGCTCTTTAATACTTACTCCAATATCTGCATTAGCCAATGCTGGGCTATCATTTATTCCATCTCCACACATTAAAACACATTTTCCTTCAGATTTTAATTGTTTTATTGTTTCTGCCTTTTGAAATGGAACAACATTTGATATCACTTTTGCTATTCCTAACTCTTTTCCAATCTTTTCTGCAGTTTCTAAATTGTCTCCTGTAAGCATAATTGTTTGAATATTTTTCGCATGAAAATCGATTATAAGCTGTTTTGCATTTTCTCTTATGATATCATTCACCCCAATAAGAGCAATTATTTCTGAGTTTTTAATTGCATAAACTATGCTATTTCCTGCTTTTGCAAGCTCGTTTTCATCTTCTAAATGAGTATTATTGACGTTATATTTTGAAACAATTTTGCTATTACCTACTATAATATTTTGATCATTTATTTCTCCTATAATACCTAAGCCTGCTATGTTTTCAAACTTATCTACTTGTAAGCTTTCTATAGAGTTTGTTTCCATATAATTTGTAAATGCTTTTCCTATTGGGTGTGTAGATTTTGCTTCTATACTTCCAATTAGTTGTATAATTTCCTTGTCACTTAAATTGCTATAATTATATATTTTAGAAATCTTTAATCTTCCATATGTTAATGTACCTGTTTTATCGAAAACAACGGTATTTACCTTAGATGCAATTTCTAAAATTTCACTTTTCTTTACTAGTATTCCATTATTTGCGCAGAGTCCTTCACTTACAACAATTGCAAGTGGAGTTGCTAATCCTAAACTGCAAGGACAAGCAACAACTAGTATAGTAACAAATGTAATAATAGCACTACTAAACTCTGCTCCAAGTATTAGATATATTAAGAATGTAACAATAGCAATTACTATAACTGTTGGAACAAAAACTCCAGATATTTTATCTGCAATTTTTGCTATAGGAGCCTTAGTATTACTTGCTTCTATAACTAGTCTTACTATTTCAGAAACAGTTGATTCTCTACCTATTCTTTCAGCTTTATATTTTATAAATCCATCATAGTTTAGGCTACCTGCAATAACTTTTGCACCTATTGTTTTTTCTATTGGCTTACTCTCACCTGTTATAAAAGCTTCATCTAAGTGTGCAAATCCTTCTATTATTTCTCCATCTACTGCAATTTTTTCTCCAGGCTTTGCAATTACTATGTCTCCTTTTTTTATTTCATCTAGTGTAACTTTTATTTCTTTTCCATCTCGCTCTATAACCGCTTCATTTGGCGTTATTTGAGCTAGTTTTTGTATTGCTTCTTTGGTTTTGTCTTTACTAATTCTATCTAAATATCTACCTAATTTTATAAAATATATTACAATAGCAGAAGATTCAAAGTATAAATTCATTATATGTTCTGTATTTCCTTTAATTATTAAAACCATTCCATATATACTATATAAAAAGCTGCTAACCACTCCTATTGCAACTAGTGTATCCATATTGGGTACTTTATGAATTAGGTTTTTATAACCATTTTTTAGAATGTCAAATCCATATATTAGAAAAAGAATTGTTAAAACAAATAATGTAATTGTATAAGTAATTGGATTTATATGTGGATTTATTATATCTAGTGTAGGCAAATTTATCATATGTCCCATAGAAATATACATTAACACAATTGCAAGAATTGTAAATAGTATAAATTTTATTTTTTCTATTTTACTTGTTTTTTGATTTTTTATCTCTTTAAATAAACCGTAAACTTGTAAAACCTGCTTGCTTAACGTACTTCTCTAGCTTTTCTTGATCTAATATAGACTCATCATAATCAATTGTAGCATTTGCTAAAACTAAATTTACACTTGCGTTTATAACTCCATTTTGTTTGTTTAAGTATTTTTCTAGTCCATTTGAGCAAGCACTACAGGTCATCCCTTCTATACTTAAAACAATCTTTTTCATACTAATTACCCTTCAACCTCAAAACCAATATCTTCTATTTTTTCTTTGATTGTGCTTAGTTCAATTTCTTTATTTGCCTTAATTGCAACATTTCCATTTTCATAATTTGCTACTACATCTTCTATTCCATCTATAGTTTTTAACGCATTTTCAACTCTTTTTTTACAGCCTCCACATACCATTCCGTTAACTTTTATTTGTATATCTTTCATATATATTATCCTCCTTTTTTTCATACGACATAATTTGTCTTTTCTACATTTATTATTTTAGCACTTTATAATATTTTATTCAATACACACAAAAAAAACTCAGTCTGCTTTATCAGACTGAGTTTTTTCATTCATTATTTTTTAATTATAATTTTATCTGTCATTTTGTATTTCTTTGTTTCGTCATCTATTACTACTTGGATTGTTTCTCCTTCTAATTTTTCTACTGTTTTTTCGTTTATTTCTATTTCTATAACTTTAGCATTTTCTAATTTTGATTTATATGCATCTAGAACAATAGTGTTATTGTTTTTACTAATTTTTTCTTTTCCTATTAGTTCTCTTTCTTTATCATATATTGCATATATTTCAACATTTTTCTTTGTTAATATAGATATCAATAGTAGTAATAATCCTGTTATTCCTAAACCAATTGCTGCTGGTATTAAAGTTTCTTTAATTCTATTTTCTTCTTTTACTTCGTCTTTTTCACCTAATGTTTGAGTTGGTTTTGGACTTTCTTCTATAGTTTCAATTTTTTCATATTGTGCTTTTACTGTTATATCTTCTTCTACAACATCAAAATCTTTATCCCAACCAATAAATTTATAACCTTTTCTAGTTTTTACTTTTGGTTCTGTTGCAGATTTTCCACTTTCAACTTCTTCTGTTTTTAATATTGTTCCATCATAGTCTACAAATATAACTAGATATTTTTTTGTTTCTGTTGGAACTATTTCTGATGTATTACCAGATGGCTTACTTGGTTCATTACCAGATGGTTTACTTGGTTCTGTTGGTGTTACTGGATTATTTGGTTTTGTTGGTTCATCCGTTGTTTCTGCTTTTACAGTTACTATAAATGATGTTGTGAAACCTTCGTAATTTACTATTACTGTTTGTTGACCAACTTTATTTGGATTGTATCCACTTATCATTTCTTTTGTTATTGCTATTTCTTCTATTCTACCACTTTGTTTAACAACATTTAATACTGCACCTGTAACATCTAAGCTTTCACCTTGTATATAGTTAACTTTATTTGGTAACCTATTCATAGATATTGATGTAATATAATCCGTTACTGTTACATCACATGTTGCTGACTTACCTAAATATGTTACTGTTATAGTTTGTTTTCCTTCTACATTTTTATCAAAATTACTAATCATTGAACTTGATATTGCTATTGGTCCATCTGTTGCTCCACTTGCCATTACTTTTGAAAGTGTTGCTTTACTTAAGTCTAGTTCTTGTCCTCTTATTGATGTTGCTGGAATACCACTAATTATTATTTCTCCTGTCCAATAATCTTTTAATGTTATATTTAATGTTCCTTCAACTGATATAACTTTTTCTATTTCTTCATTCATTTCATTTAGTTCTTTATACTTATATGTGAAAGATATTGTTTGTGGTGCTAATGTTTTTGAATTATAAGCTGAAACTGTTACTGCACTATTTGGCAAACTTATAGTATCATAAGTTCCATCTTGTTTTTCTACTTTTATACTTGCACCAGTTAAAATTAACTCATCTCCCCAATATTCAGGCATTGTTTTTGGTGTTGTTTCTAATACTGCTTTTACTGTTGCATTTATTACTTGTACATTAAATTTATCTGTTAATTTTTCACCTTTTTCATTTGTATATGATACTGTTACTTCTGTTTTTCCAGTAACACTTGTATTAACATTTGCAATAGATAAACTATATGAGTCTGAACCTACTAAAATAGCTTTTTCTGGTTCACTTGCCATATATTTATTTACTTGTATATTAAAGCTACCATCTTCATTTAATTTGTATATTAACTTATTGTTAACTACTCTAATTTCTGTAACATAATCTTTTACTTGAATTGTTTTTCCTTCTGTTTCATACTCTCCGTAAGATACTTTTAATGTATATGTTCCAGGTTTAGACATATCTATACCTTTTATAGTACAGAACTTGTTCCAATCTTCTGAACCAAATACTATGGTTTTATTATTTCCTGGATTTACATAATTTACTGTAATTGATATATTATTATCAATTTCATCTCCTACCCAGTATTCTGTTTCAATTTCATTTAAAGTAATACTTTGTATTGCATCTTCTACTTGAGCAGTAAATTTAGCCGTAGGTTTATCTTCTCTTCCGTTATCGTATGTAACTGTTATTTCAACATTTCCTGGAACTGTAAATTTACCATTAACTATACCATCACTAGAAATCATATCTAATGTTACTGGTTCTGTATCATCTGCTCCATGTGAAAGTTCACTTGCCCATTTCTTTTGTATAGTTGTATTTGTTAAATCTATATCTTTTCCAACTTGTTGGAAATTGTTTGGATAAGTTACTGTTATTTCTGTTACATAGTCTTCTTTTACTGTTATATCTTGAGTTGATGTTTTTCCACCATAAGTTACTGTGATTTTATCTGTTTCTACTTGTAAATTTTCATTTGGACTATATGTTATTCCTTTAGTATCTTCATCTACAGTTATTGTAACTTGATCTCCACTTTCGTATGTTACTTTTATTTTCATTCCTATTGGATCAAAACTTTGTCCTTCTATATATTCTGTTTTATTTGTTGATTCTTCCAATACTTCTATGCTTACAACAGGATTTTGTAATACTTTTACTTTGATTTTACAATCAACATCTTTATAAAATGGACTATATGTACCATTCATTTTATATATTGCTTCAATTTCTTGCTCTTCTTCACTATATGTTAATGTTTTTTCTGGATTTTTCCACTCTACTTGACCATATTCAGTTTTTGGTAATTTATCTTCAACTGTTGATAATTTCTTTCCTTCATATATTTCTATTACGTCACATTCTGGTACTTCAAGTGTTGCTTTACCTATATTTACGAAAACATCTGCACTTACTGTTTTGCTTCCATCTTCTGAATATGTAAATGTAACTTTTTGATTGTTTTCTATAACATCACTGTTAAATCCACTTACTGTCAATTTTAATCCATCATCTTCTAAGGTATACTCTAATAATTCTAATATTTCTTCACCTTTATAAATAACTTCTCTATTTACATATTTAATAGTTAATTCTACACCATCATAATCTATTGAATCTTTATAAACAAATTCCTTATCTTCAAATCCTGTTACTGTTATTCCTGTTACTTCATCTTTTACTCTTACAGAAATCTCACCTTTTATATTTTCATCATTTTTATACCATACTACTAATTTATGCTCATATGTAATTTTATCATAACAATCAGTATTTTGTATCCAAGAGAAATCTAAAGGTTTTGTATCTCCTTCTGTTCCATCTGACATTATTTCTGTTACAGTAACTCCTGAAAATAAATCTTGTTGTTCGTTTATCTTTTTATCATATTTTAACATTATAGTATCTGAATTTATTTTTATTGATACTACTTTGTTTTCTACTGTTATACTGTATGTTGCTGTTGCTTCACCAAAAGATACTAATAAATCTCTAGCAGTTGTATTACTTAAATCTACAGGACTTCCATCTAGTTCTGTTACTTTTACACTATCTGAAGACATAGATATTTCTGGATATCTACGACCACTTTCTCCTATTACAACTATTGCTCCTGATTTAGTAAAAGTATCGTTTACTGTAAATGTCTTTGTTGGAGGATTTGTTTCTGATATTTCAATACTAGCTACTACATCATTTACTAATATATCAAAAGTTGTTGTTATTGTTTCTTCATTTTCTTTATATGTAACTGTTATTGTTTGTGGTCCAGCATATGTACCTCCACCAAGACTTTGTTGTTTTTCTTTTGGTACTTTATTTATATCTGCTTTATCACTATCTAAAGTTATCCTTTTATCATTTAATGGTATGTTATTTATACTTCCACTAGTTGTAATAGTTTTTAGATATAAGCCTTCTTCATTTGTTGGAATTTTTTCTCCACTATCTATACCTTGTAATAAAATATTGTTTTCATCAATAACTTCTATTTTTATTACTGGATCTATAACGTTAACATCTAAAGTTGTTGTTTTGCCTTTGTATTCAAATGTTATTTGTTTGTTATTTATATCTGCAAATGCTCCAGTTTTTTCTCCTGTTGTTATTTTTAAATCTGGATCATCTATAGATATTATTTTTGTTGTATTATCTGAATATTTTGCTTCAAGTTCTAGTCCTGTTAAATCAATTTCTTCTCCATGATTATATTTTTGTCCTTCTGTAGGATTTGTTTTTATAGATATTGATGTTAATGTTGAACCTTTGAAATCTTCTACAGTAAAATATTCTGGATCTGTATCAGCATAATAATCTCCAACTGTTGTATAATACCCTTCATCATCATTAACCTCATCTATTACAAAATCGTCACTAGAAATATCTGAAATTTTTAAAGTTTCATCTGTTATTTTAAAAGTTATTGTACACATTAAATGCTCAGTAGTAATTTCTCCTGTTTTTATTTGAAATGCACAATAAATTTCTCCTTTGTCTGTATCTATAAAGAAATCTGCTCCAGCATCTGAATAATCCATTTGCTCACCTAAAGAAACTGCTTTTTTTACATTGGATGTACCTGTACTTCCTGTTGCAGAAGCTATTTCATTACCATCGCTATCACATGGAGTCATTTTATCAGCAGGATATTTTAAATATAAAGTACTTCCAATTTCATCTATTATATTATTCAAATACACATTTAATTTAAATATCTTGTTGCCATTTTTTTCTTCAAATTCTTCCACTCCTGGTCTTACAATCATCTTCGCTTGATTTACAGCATTGCTCAGTTTCAGTAAGCCAAAATTAGGCAATACTCCTACTAAAATAGTAATTATTAAAATAATGCTAGTTATTCTTTTTATTTGCCTTTTTAAATTTTCCATTAAACTCTCCTCCAAGTTTTTAATTTTTATCAATACTAATATAGTTACGAGTTAATTGCCTAAATTTTGCTTTTTTTCATTTGTAATTTGTGTTCTTTTGTAACTTTTATTTAGTCTGCATTTTTTATTTTTATAGTAAATTCTTCGTTATTTTCATATTGTACTTTATATGTAGCTTTTTTGCCTTTAAATACTACGCTTACCATTTCTTCATCTAATTTCTTTGTGATTTTTTTGTTTAATACAATTTCAATGTTTGCATTTTCTAATTGTTTTTCATATTCATCTAATACTATTCTTGTCTCATTTTTGCTTATTTTTTGTTTTCCTACTAGAGTTCTCTTATCTTCTGTTAATGCGTATATTTCAACATTTTTTCTAGTTACAAGTGCTAATAGTATTAGTAATAATCCTGTAAATCCACCTACTCCGGCTACTATTGGTAAAATTGGCATTTCTGTTTCTTCTGTATCTTTTGCTTCATCTTTTACACCTAAAGTAGCAGTTGGTTTAATTACTCTTATCTTCATTGTAGTTGTATATTCGTAACCATCTTCTCCAACATAAGTTATAGTTACAATTTGTGTTCCAACTTTATCTGGATCAAATCCACTTATCATGTCTTCTGTTACAGGTATTTCATCTGTTTTTTCTCCATATTCATCAAATATTTCTAATGTTACATCTGATAAATCTAGTTCTTCATCTTGTTCTACTGTTAGATTTTCATTTATTTTTGCTCTTTCAACTTCTTCATATTGTGCTTTTACTGTTATATCTTCGTTAACTTCATCAAATACTCTGTCCCAACCTTTAAATTTATATCCTTCTCTTTTTTCTATTTCTGGAGCTGTTGCAGATTTTCCACTTTCAACTTCTTCTGTTTTTAATACTGTTCCATCATAATCTACAAATTTTACTGTATATTTAACTATACCTGATGTTGATGGGTTTGTTGGTTGTGTTGGCTTTGTAGGATTTGTTGGTTGTGTTGGTGTTGGGTTATTTGGATTACTTGGTGTTGTTGGTTTCTTTGGAGCTTCTTCTACAGTTACAACAAATTGTGTTTGTTTTCCATCATATGTTACAGTTATAATTTGTGTTCCAATTTTATTTGGATTGTATCCTGTTACAGTTACTGATGGATTTGGTAATAATATGTCTTTTGATCCGCTAGATTTTACAACAGTTAATACTGCTCCTGTTACATCTAAGCTTTCACCTTGTATATATGTTAATTTGTTTGGTTCTTTTTTCATATATATATCTATTGTGCTATCAACTACTGTTACTGTAAAGCTTCCTACATTTTCTTCTCCAAAAGCATTTACATTTATTGTTTGTACTCCTACTTGTTTTGAGTTATATTCACTTATCATATTTCCTGAAATTTCGGTTGTATCTGTTATTTTTCCACTTGCCCATACTTTTGAAACTGTTGCACCATTTAATTGTAAGCTTTCTCCGTATTCATATGTTGTTTTTGTTGGTGGTGTTACTTTTATTTCTTTTACATAATCTTCTACTTCTACATTAAATGTTGCTGTTTTAGATTTAATTACTTTCTCTCCTTCATCTGTTATTTCTTCATATGTATATCTTACTGTAACTGTTTGTGTTCCTACTTGATTTGGATTATATCCTTCAAAGCTTACAGATGGATCTGTCATTGGAACTTCTTTTCCTTCTGGATTTACTGCATCTTTAACTATTATAGAACCGCCATTTTTTGATAAATCTGTTCCATATTTTATTGTTTTATCTACAATTTTTCCATCACTAGATATTTGACTTGGTAATTTTTCTATATACATATCAGATACTTTATTTCTTATTGTTACTGTAATTTCAGCTTTTTTACCTTCATATGTTACTGTTACTGTTTGTGTTCCTGGTGTTGTACTATCAAATCCGCTTGTTGTATATTCTGTAATTATATTTTCTGCTCCACTAGCCATTACAGCTTTTACTTCTTGAATATTTAATTTGTCTCCTATATCATATATTGCTTGATATTTTGTTACTTTTATACTTTCAATAAAATCAAGTACTTTTACTTCAAATGAATCAACTTGTTCTTCATATGTTACTGTTACTGTTTGTGTTGCACCTATTTTTGATTTATCTGTTAAATCAAATCCTGTTAAGTTACATTCTGATAAATTTATTTGTTTTGTTGCACCACTTGCATATGTTACTGTTACTTTTACTGGATTTGTTGTATCTTTATAGTTGTAATTTAAACTACTGTTAAGATCATATTCTTTTTGTAAGTTTTCTTTATTTTCTATTTTTATACCAGTTACAACATCATTTATTTTGATTGTAAATGTATTATTTGTTTTATCTGCATTTTTAGCAACTATTATCTTTCCGCTTTCTGTATATTGTACTCCTATTTGCTTATCTCCTAATACTTTCATTGAATCAAATGATGATGGTTCTGTTGTTATTTCTGTATTTACTAACATCTCTTTTGTCATTGGTATTGTATCGTTTTCATGTGTAAGTCCACTTGCCCATACTTTTGTTATTGTAGATGTTCCTAAATCTATAGCATCACCATAGTCGTATTCATCTTCTCCATTGAAGTTAAATGTTATATTTATAATTTCATCTTCTTTTACATCTATTGTAATTTCTTCTGAAGATACTGTTATTCCATTTTCTGTATATTTTACTATGATTTTTTCATCAGTTGTTTTTAATTTAGTTTCATCAGTTAATTCAACTTCTGCGCCATCTCTTATTACATATACTTTGTAACTGTCAACATCTTTTGATGTAGCAACCGCATAATTTGCTGTAACTACCATATTTTCTTTATTAAATGTTTGGCCTTCATAATATTTTACATTTTCATCATTTGTTTTTACTGTAATACTTGTTAATGTATCACTTAATGTTACTGTTATTTTTGCTTCAAAAGTTTGTCCTTTTGTTGCACTATTTGGGTCTGTATCTTCATATGTTACTGTTAATATTTGTTCTCCAGTTATATTTGGATTATATGGTGATATCATGCTTTGATCTAATGCTTTCGCTGTTTGATCACCTTTACCAACATAAACTACTTGATATGTTATACCATCTATTAAGTCTTCTAATGTTGTACCACAACTTGCGCTAATTTCTTCTTGGCTTAATTTTATTTCTTTTACTTTATCTTTTACTGTATATGTTCCTTTTTCATCTCCATTTGATATTGTTACATTGTAATTATCATTTTTTGAATTTACTGTTATATCATATGTTCCAACTAAACCTTTATTAGCATTTGTTGATAATTCTACTACTTTATCTACTCCAATTGCATTTCCTTCTGTTACTGAATATGTTAATTCTACTAATTCATCTTCAATTGCACTTTCTTTATTATCTATTGATATTGTTATTGGTCTTTTTGTTATTTCATATGTTCCATCTATGAATGCTACAGTATAGTTTGTGTTTGTTGCTGTTCCTTTTATTGCATATTCTCCTACATCTGTTCCTTCTTCTTTAGTTAATGTTATTCCTAAATTATCTGTATCTATAACATTTCCTAAAGTTACATTAGATGTTAATTCTTTTAATACATCTCCATATACACTTGTTTTATCCTCTATTGTTACTGTTACAGGTCTTGGTTTTATTGTAAATTCTCCAACTTTTGTTTCTGACATTGGTCCATAATTGTCTCCACCTTCTGTTTCTACTTTTACAATATATGTTCCAGCATCTGTTGGTTTTTCACTTGCTCCTAATGGAGTTTCTGTTCCGTCATCTTCTTTTTTATAATATTTTACTGTAACTTTTCCTGTTCCATCTGGTATAGTTAATTCTGCTTCTTTTTCGGTTCCATCATATGTAATATCATCTGAATTATTCATTGTAATCTCTGGTGGTTCTGTACTTTTAGTTATGTTAAATTCACCTAATTCTATTTCATCTGCTGCAAAATAATTTTTTCCACCTGTTGTACTTACTTTTACTATATATTTTCCAACTTCTGTAGGATTCATAACAGGTGATCCATCTTCTTTATAATATTTAACTGTTATTTCTCCTGCATCATCTTCTGTTATTCCATTTTTATAAGTTGGATTTATAGTAACTGGTGTTCCATATGTTACATCTTCTATAACTCTGTCAAAATCACTTTCTTTTAATGTTGCTTTTGTTATTGTATATGTTCCTTTTTCAAATGTTATTTTATAATTTTCATTTGTTGAACTTCCGCTTATTTCATAATCTCCTGCATCTGTATTGCCCTCTGTTCCTGCAACTGTTGATAATGTTATTCCTAAAGAACTTATTTCATCTCCAGTTGCTAATGTTGATCCATCTTTAAGACTTACTAAGTCTTCTACTGATAAATCTTTTATACTTTCTCCATATACACTGCTTTCATTTCCTATTGTTATTGTTATTTCTCTTTCTTTTATTGTGCATGTTCCATTGTTAAATGTTACTTTATAATTTTTAGCTGTTTCTGTATCTTTTACTTTTCCTATTATTGTTTGTTCTCCTACTGTTTTTGCAGATAATTCATATGTTATTATATCCGTTAAATTATCCCCTTCTCCCAAATCTGTATTAGCACTAGCATGTACTTCTGTTAGCTCTTCTCCATATACAATTTCTGCATTTTGTATTGTTACTTCTATTTCTTTTTCTGTTATTGTAAATGTTCCTATTTGGTAACCTGTAACTTTTCCAGATTCTGTAGTTGTTATATCTGCTGTAACAGTATATGTTCCTACATTTCTTGCATTTACTGGAGATCCATCTTTATAAAATTTTACATTCTCTATTATAGCTTCACTATCTCCATCTATAGTTATATTAACTGTATGTTCATCTTTGTTTGTTCCATCATATTCTGCTGTATTTGTATATTTTATTTTACTTGGATCAAAATCTTTTGGAGTTATTGTGAATTGTCCTAACTCTATATTAGCTGCTTTGTAGTTTGTTCCTTCTACTACTTTCAATTTTACTATGTATGTTCCTATTTCTTTTGGTGCACCTAATAATGCATGGTCAGTATCAGAAGCTAAGTAATATTGTACTTCTGTAGATAATCTTTCTGTTATATGTGATTTTTGTGATGCTTCTACAGTAACTGCATTGCCATCATATGATTTACTTCCACCATCTGGTATACCGCTTACTGTAAAATCATCTTTTGTTAATGTTGCTTTATCTACTGTATATGTTTTTACTTCTGTTTCTTCTAAAGCTTCGTAATTTTTTCCTGCTTTTACTGTTACTTTTATTGTATATGTTCCTGCATTTATTGGGTCTTCGACTGTTGTTCCAGCTAATTCTTCATATTTTATTGTTATATCATCTGCACTTACTGTTAAATTTATACCTTCTCCTAAATCTTTTACTATTGTTATTGTTGCTTTTTTAGAAGTATTGTCATATACAAGATTTTCTGGTAAAGTGCATTGTATATCATCTTTACTTAATTTTACTTTATTTATTACTATAGTTTCTGTTTTCTCTGTTTTTGCTAATGATTTGTAATTTGCTCCACCACTAGAGCTTACTTTTATTTTATATGTTCCTGCATCTGTTGGATTTGAAACTTCTGCCCCACTTTCATCAACATAAGTTATATCTATTGTTACATCTGTTGCTCCTGGAACTTCTGCTTTCAATGTTGCTGTTGCTGTGCTTGGCTTTCCATTATATGTTTTTTCTGCATCTGCTGTCACTTCTATTTTATCAACAGGTATTTCTGCTTTTTCTATTTCAAATACCCCAACTTCTGTTAATTCTTCTATATTTGCATAATTTGTTGCATTTTCAGTTGTTATTTTTACTTTGTATATACCTGCATCTGTTGGATTTGAAACTTCTATATCTGTTCCATCTTTATAGTATTTTACTTCTTTTACAGTTCCTGCTCCATCTGGAATAATTATTTTTGGTATTTTTGTTGTTCCATCATATACATTTGGATCTGGATTTTCTACTGTAATTTCTGCTGTATCTAATTGTGCTGGTGTTATTGAAAATTCTCCTATTTTTAATTTATCTACTGAATTGTAATTATTTCCTTCTGCTACACTTACTTTTACTTCGTATGTTCCGCAATCTGATGGTGCTTCAGCTGATTCACTTCCATCTTCTGTTTTATAATATGTTACTGTTACATTGTTTCTTATATCATCTGCACCTGGTACAGTATCTTTAATTTGTGATGTTACTGTTACAGAATTTCCATCATACTCTTTTGTATTACCCATTGGCATACCAAATAAATCAAAGTCACTATCTTTTAAATTTGCCTTTGATACTTCTACTGATACTTCTATTCCTGTTTTTTCTTTATAATTTGAATTTGTTGGTGTATATTTTACTGTATGTGTTCTAGTTCCTGCATCGCCAACTTTTCCTGTTTCTTCCCATGTAAATTCATCAGGTAATTCTACACTTGATAAGTCATCTCCATATGTTGCTGTTAAATCTCTTGGTAAGTCATATACTGGATCTGCTTTTTCTATTGTAAATGTTCCAACTTCCATATCTGTTACATTCTCATAGTTTGTTGCACCTGTTGTTGTTATTTTTACTGTATAGTCTCCTGCATCTACTGGATCTGTTTCTACTCCATCTTTATAATATTTAATAGAAGTTATTGTTCCTGCACCTGTTACTGTTGATTTTATTTCTACTGTTGCATCTTTTCTATTTCCATCATATACATTTGGGTCTGGTTCTTTAAATTCTATATCAGCTATTGTTAATTTTTTCTTTGTTATTGAGAAACTTCCTAATTCGATTTCTGGTTTTCCATCTGTTCCATCTGCTGCAAAATAGTTTTTTCCTTCTGTTACATTTACTTTTACTGTATATGTTCCATAATCAGATGGTGCTTCTGTTGTTCCTGTGACCTCTCCATCTTTGTAGTATTTTATAACAACTGTTTCTCCTGCACCTGTTACTGTTGATTTTACGTTTGCGCTTGCAGCTGTTATTGGGCTACCATCATACTCTTTATTTTCTGGTATTGTTTTATCAAAATCTTCTGCTTTTAATGTTGCTTTTGTTATTGTATATGTTCCTTTTTCAAATGTTATTTTGTAATTTGAATTTGTTGAACTTCCGCTTATTTCATAATCTCCTGCATCTGTATTGCCCTCTGTTCCTGCAACTGTTGATAATGTTATTCCCAAAGAACTTATTTCATCTCCAGTTGCCAATGTTGATCCAGCTTTAAGACTTACTAAATCATTTACTGATAATCCTTTTATACTTTCTCCATATACACTGCTTTCTTTTCCTATTGTTACTGTTATTTCTTTTTCGCTTACATCAACTTTTGCTTGTAATCCTTCATAACCAGGATATGTAATATTATGAGTTTGCTCTCCTACATTTCCAACTAGTGCACTAGTATCCTCCCAAGAAAATCCACTTCCACCTGGTAATGTTACATCTGCTAATGTATCTCCATATGTTGCTGTTAAATTTGAAGGTATTCCTAAAACTTCTACAGATAATTCTTTTGTTATATCTTTTTCTCTATTTGTAAATTGAAGATTATAATTATTTGCACCTACTTCTATTTGTGAACCTTCAGTTTCCCAATTAAATCCTTCTTCTACAGTAATACTTGATAAAGTTTCTCCTTCTGTTCCTACTAATTTATTTGGAAATACTACAATATCAAAAGTATCTGTTATTGCTGGGTTTTTGCTATATTTTACAGTTATTGTGTTTATACCAACATTAGTTAGCTCACTACCTTCTTCAATATCTGTTGTATACTCACCTTTTTCTAATTCAACTGTTTCTTTAGTATCATATGTTGCTGTTACTGTTAATCCTGTTAAATCTAATGTATCTCCTACCTTATATACTGTTGTTGTTGGTCCTGTTACTTCTATACTTTCTACAACTTTTTCTTCTACTGTTATTGTATATGTTTTAGTTACTGATGCTGATGCTGCATCATCTCCTTTATATGTTACTGTTACAGTTGTAGTAACTGCATTTGTTAATTTTATTTTTCCATCTGATATTGTATTGCCTGTTGATTCTAATAAATATTTTGTATTATCTGTTAATTTAACTGCATTGTCTGTATCTCCATCATATATTATATAGATATTTTCAGCTAAATTTATTTCAGTTCCTTGTTTGTATGAAGATTCTAAATTTCTAATTTCAATTCCTGTAACTTGTTTTTTTGTTACATTTAAATTTGCTTCTGCAGTAGCTAATGTTTCTGATTTATCTGCTCCTTTATATGTTACTTTTAGGACATCTCCTACTTTTAATGTAGTATGTTCTGTTAATGCAGTATCATTTATTTTTACATCATAATTAGTAGTATCTTTTAATACTTCTGATAAACTTTTTTCTTCTGTTAGAGGCTCACCACTGCTATATGTTTTCTTTACTGTTATATTAGCAATGTCTAATTCGTCTCCTTCTTTATATGCTTTTGTTACACCTAAACCTGATATTGTTATAGCAGTAACTTCTCTTGCTTCTTCGAAGTCAAATCCATCTAGTCCAAAGTATTCTGGATCTGTATCAGCATAATAATCTCCAACTGTTGTATAATACCCATCATCATCATTAGCCACATCTATTACAAAATCATCGCCAGAAATATCTGAAATTTTAAAATTAGGATCTGTTATTTCAAAAGTTATTGTACACATTAGATGCTCACTAGTAATTTCACCTGTTTTTATTTGAAATGCACAATAAATTTCTCCTTTGTCTGTATCTATCATGAAATCAGCTCCAGCATCTGAATAATCCATTTGCTCACCTAAAGAAACTGCTTTTTTTACATTGGATGTACCTGCACTTCCTGTTGCAGAAGCTATTGCATTACCATCAACATCACATGGAGTCATTTTATCAGCAGGATATTTTAAATATAAAGTACTTCCAATATCATCTGTATTATTCAAATACACATTTAATTTAAATATCTTGTGGCCATTTTTTTCTTCAAATTCTGTCACTCCTGGTGTTACAATCATTTTTAAACCTGACCTCTCAGCAGCTTGTACATTTGTATTCAATAATCCAAAATTAGGAATTATATTTAATAATATTGAAAATATTATTAGTAAACTAACACACTTTTTTATTATTTGCTTATTCATAAACTTCCTCCTATAAATTTATTACTCTTTTTATTGTTTGCTTATTTCTTGTTTTATATTGATTAGCTGCTGTTTTAAAAATTATTGCATCAGTATTTCCATTTTTCGTATTAGGTCTAGTGATGGTCTCATCCAAATTGATCTCACTTTCCTTCTTTCTTTGCGCATCATTTTTATATAAAATTGGATCTGTATTTGGACTCATTTTCCCATCGTTATCTATATCTCCAGGTATTAGGTTGATAACACCATCATTTATTATATCCATATCAACATCTTTTAGTTTTTCTACTAAATCAATATCTTTGTTTTCAGAACTTACTACTAAATTTGTTATTATAACATCAGCATAATAATCTTTATCTATTAAAATAACATATTCTCCAAATTCAACCTCTTCTATTTTAAATTCTCCATTATCAGTAGTTTGCATTATTGTAGGTTCTTTACATGGTTCTGGTAATTTACTTTCTAGTTTAACTCCGGATTTATCCATTTTACAGTTAATATAATTTGTTCCTGTTTCACTCCATTTGCTGATTTCAACATCATCTTTTTTGTATAATTTTATTGTAGCTGTTGGATTTTTCCATTGTTTATTAAGTTCATTACCATTTTCATCTTTTATACTTGTTGTTATTGTTCCACTTATGCTTCCATATTTTTCATAAATGAAATTAACTAATTCTTCGCAATTTGTATCTCCTTTTTTACCAGTTACATCTCTTATGTCCCATCCATCTTCATTATTATCAGAAGTTATTGCTATATATTTAGTACTAAATGTTCCTGTTTCTTCTCCTATTTCTGCATCACTTACTTTTCTAAAACTAAATGTTCCTATTAAAACTTCATCTGTTATATCTGATATATCATCAGCTGTTTTATTTTTAGTTACAAATTGAAGTGCTTCGTTGTCTTCATCTGTAGCTAAATATTGAAATACAAATATATCTAAATAATCTTCATATCCATTTTTAAATTCAAATGAGTTAGATAAAAGGTTTTTATTTCTATTCATATAATCTTGTTCTTGTTCAAGAGATAAATGTGTTGATGGATCTATTGCATCTGGTCTCGTTTCCCACTTTATTGTATCTATTCCTTCTAATATTTGGTTTGCATTTTCACCATTTATATATGAAGGTTGCAATATCGTTTTATTATATGTAAATGTAATATCTATCTCGGATAAATTATTTATTTTGGATGCCCAACATTCTACTAAAACTTGAGTAGCATCTCCCACTTTTACTTGCTTTACTTTCATATCTATATGTGGCAAAGTTGTTTCGCCAGCAGGACTTGGTAGCGCTCCTTGGGTTGGGTCTGCTGCAAATGACGACATTGTTGTACACATCATAAGCATTAACGCTATTATCAATCCACTTTTTACTTTCTTTAGTAACTTATTTAGACATTCCATACTAAATTTCTCCTTTTTTCGTAATTATAAATAAATTATAGACAACTTATTTTTTAGAGTCAATTGTAATTTTTGTCATATTGGTAATTTATTTCCAGCTTTATTTACGGCTTTTCTTGTTTTGGTACATTATTAAACTTTTGTTACATTTTTTTATTTTGTTCTTCTTCCTTTTTTATGATTGTCAACATGGCAATTATTGTTATTGATGCCACTGCGATAATTGTTGTTAAAATCGTGTACACGTTGCTAGAAGCGACTCCTGTTTGTGCAGTAAATATTACGTCAAATGTTTTTTCAAATCCCTCGTAATTTACAGTTATTCTTTGTGCTCCTAATACCCCTTCTGTATATCCAGAAATCATATTTTCATCTACGGGAACCTCATCTCCAAGTTTTCCACTTGCACTTATTGTTCTAACTGTTGCACCTGTTAAATCTAATTTTTCATTTGGTAAATATACTGTTTTGTTAGGTTTTACAAGCACTATATCTACTATATAGTCTTTTACTTCTACTTCGAAACATTCTTCTAATGTAAATACTTCTTGTGTTTCATCATCTTTATAATTTATATTTATTTTTTGTATTCCTAATTTCTGTTTGTCATAGTCTGTCCAATTCTTAGATATAGTTTCTTTGTATTCTCCACTTTCTTTTATTATTGTTAATTTTGCTCCGTTTAAATTTAACTCTTCATCATATTTATATTCTTTTTGAATTTTCTCTTTTTCATCATCATCTAGTCTTACTTCTATTATTGGATCTACTACTACTATTGTAAAATCTGCTTTCTTTCCTTCGTATATTACTTGAACTTTGTAAATACCTTCATCTTTTAAGTCATAATATCCTTCTAGACGAACTGTACTTTCTGTAAATGCTATTCCTTCTTCTTTATCTCCATTTGCCATTACTGGTATTACTTTATATTCTTCTGTAAAGTTTATTTCTTCTCCCCATTTTACTGTTATCATATTTTTAGTTAATTCAATATGGTCTAAGCAATTTTCTATTGTTATGAATACAGGTATCTTTGTTCCATTATAATTTACATATGTTTCTTGTCTTACACCTATTTTTTCTTTTGTTTTGTCATATTCTCCAATCCACTCTGCTTTTACTTGTATTGGATTTCTTGTTGTATCATCTGAATTTGTTATAATTATATTGTAATTATTTGTTTTTAAATATTCATCTGTAATAACTTGACCATATGGAATTGAAATTTCATTTTTATTTAAAGTTATTGATTTTATTCCAACATTTATTTTTATGTTATAAGTAAATTCTTCAGGCTCTGGCTCTTCTACATAATAATATTTTATTGTAATTATATTTGTTCCATATATGCTACTATCAAATCCTGTTACTAATATTGAATCATTTAAATGTGAGTTTTCAGTATTATTGTTTATAATTGGGCTTGAACCTTCTTTTATTTCTATATTATTTAATGGTCTTTCTTCTATTTCTCCACTTAACCATTTTATATTTATTACTCCTCCTGTTAAGTCTAAAGCTGGATCTTGATAGTCATAATCTTTTTTGTCTGGTTCATCAAATGTTATTTCTTCTATTTGATCCTTAATAGTTACTTCAAAAGGTTCTGTTGTTCTTTCATAATCTTCATAAATTCCATCTTTCACTGCTTCATATTTAAATGTTATTGTTACATTTTGTTTTACTCCATCTAATGATTTCTTTATTTCTTCTGCACTACTATTAAAATCATTTATTGTTGCATGTCCATTTTCTATTAAGTCTGAAAGTGTTGTTTCTTCTGCAGCATCTTTACTTGCCCATTTAATACTTACCTTTGAATTTTCGGTATCAAAATCTTCATTATATAAATAATCTACAACTGGTGTAAAAACTATTTGCTCTATATAATCTACTATTTCTATATCGTATGTTAATCCTGTTTTTGTTTGAGTTTCTTCATCTTTATCTGTATATGAATATTCTATATTTATTGTATTTGTTCCACATACACTATTATTAAATCCTGTTATTTTTACGCTATCACTTACAATTATTGACTCTCTTAAACCTTGTAATGAATTATTCTCTTTAACTGGAGATGAACCATCAGCTAACTTTATACCAACTAATGGTCTTACCTCTGTTCCACTATACCATTCTATATTTATTGATCCATTACTTATATCTAATGCTTCTTCTTTATATTTATATCTTTTTTTCATTGAATCATGGTCTAGTGTTATATCTTTTATTTTATCTTCTATTGTTACTGTAAATTCTTGTGTTCCTGTGTATCCAGCATAATCAAAATTAACTGATATCTCTTGTTCTACTATTTCTTTGGCAACTCCTTGCAATTTATCATTTGTAAGTGTTGCTTGATTATTATCTACTAATTCTTTTAATGATTTTACTTCTGGAGCCTCTTTACTTTTCCATTTAATATTTACTTTTGTATTTTCATAATCGAACTCATCACCATAATAATATTCTGTTACTGGTGTTACCGTTATATTTTCGATTTGATCTACTACCTTTACTCCAACACTATTTGATGTTTTTCCTTCATATTCTACATTAACATTTTGTGTTCCAACTGTATTTGCTTTCCAAGGGCCTTTTGTTATATCAAGTTTTTTTCCTGTTTCACTTCCACCCTTTGTTTCAAACCAACTATATTCTCCGTCTACATTTTTTAATATAGCTGTTCTTGTAGAACCATTTTTTGTATTACTATAAGTAATTGTAGCTGTTCCTCCAATTAAGTTAATATTTTCTCCATATTTATATGCATCATTAGTTGCATCTCCGTCTGTATCAGTTGTATAATCAAATTTTGCATCTGATATTGTTATTGTATCTATTGTACTTGCCATAGGTCCTATATTTACTATTCCAGAATATACTTCTTCATATGTTCCCTCATCATTTTCTATTATTGTTTCTTCAACTGTAAATAAATTTTCAGGTAATTCTTCTTCTAATAAATCTTCTTTTAATTTAAATCTAATAGTACAAATAGCTGTTTTTCTTGTTGTTGTTGTTTCTGAACCATCGTCAGTTTGACCTGTTAAATTTATGTCTCCGCCTCCACAAGTGTAACCGCTTTCATTTAAAGGAACCTCACAGCCACCATCTGGATTTATTGCACTACCACTATCATAGGCATAAGGATCCATCTTATTATACTTTATAGTAACTGAATAGCTACTTAATGTAACATTTTCTTTCAAATATACTATAAGCTCCAATACGTTACTACTTTCATCGTAGCTTCTTTTTTCAACTTCTATTACTGGTATTGTTGGACCGTGTTTCTGCAATATCATCATTATTTACGCCAAAAAATAAAAATAACATTACAAGCCCTATTGTTATGGTTGTCCATTTTAGTAACTTTTTCATATACTGATACCCCCATCTTTTGTATTATTAAGTAAATTATAATAAGGTAATTTTTTAAAATCAATATAACAAAAAGTTACGTTTTTATAGAAAATAACATTTTGTTTTAGGGAAATATATTATTTATAAAATTTTTAAATTTGTATTACATTTTATTTTATATATCAACAAATTTTTTCTTATTTCTATTTTTTACCTCAATTTTAATTTTATTTTTTATTATACGAATTTCTAAGAGCTTTAATTTCAAGGGTTTTAGAGTTTTTAGTGTTATTGTCTTTTTATTTATTTCAGATTTTTTATTTTAATTTTATGTATAAATTGAATTTAAATTTCGATAAAATACACATTTATTTTCAAAAATCCTTACGGATATGCTTTTTTTCTTTTTATAGTTAATTATTTATTTTTTTCGTTTATTCATAACTAATTTTATATAATTCATCTATTTTTTTATTTTTTATAGCTCCAAATTTTTAGTTTTTATTCTTAAAACTTTATCTTTTAATAAAATAATAATTTTCTGGTTTATATACCATAATATTTAGGATAACTTTCTATATATTTTAATTTTCTTATATTTATTTTTGAGTAATTTATTTCAATAATTATTTTAAATTTATTTTTTTAAACTGCTTTTAATTGAATAATAATTTTTATTCTTTTTAATTTAATTTTTTATAAATATTTTTATTTTTTTATTTTTATATTTTTAATTTTTTTTAAATTATTTTTTTATTTTCCGATTTTTTAAATTTTTTATTCTTAACTTAAAATTTTAATTTTTGTATTTTTTATTTTTTATTCTTAAATTAAAATTTTATTTTTGTATTTTAAAATTTTACTCTTAAATTAAATTTTAATTTTTGTATTTTTAATTTTTTATTTTTAAATTAAATTTTTATTTTTATATTTTTTTATTTTTATTCTTAGATTAAATTATATTTTTTGCATTTTAAAATTTTATTCTCAGATTAAATTTTATTTTTCATATTTTAAATTTTTATTCTAAAATTATTTTTTATATTTTTAAATTTTATTCTAAATTCAAATTTTTATTTTTGCATTTTTATTTTCTATTTATGAATTAAATTCCTTTTTATTTTTATATTTAAAATCATCTTTTGGTTTTATTTGTAATTTATTTTTGATCAATGCAATCAGTATCTTTATAAATTTATTTAATTTAATTATTTTAAATAATTATAAATTTTATTTATTTTTCTTAAATATTTCCTAATTTATTTAATTTTAATCACTTTTTTATATAGAAATATATTTTATACTGCTGCTACAATTTACTATTTTCAAGGGGGTTTTTTTATTTTTAGCTTATTTTGACTTAAGTTTTATTTATATAATTATATTATTTTTAAAAAAATTTCTGTTTAAAATCGATTTTTATGCATTGTTTTTTTGTGCGAATTTTTTATTATTATAATATATTTATAATAGATAATATAATAATATTATTAACTTATCACTTTTATTTATTAAATTTCCTTTTTTTATTTTTTTATATTGCTAATTTTATTTACAAATTAAAATTTCATTATTTATATTTTTAATTTTTATTTGTAAATTAAATTTTTATTTTCTAGCTTTTTGTTTTTTATTTATGAAGTTAAATTTTATTTTTATATTTTTAGTTTTTTATTTATAAATTAAAAATATATTTTTATATTTTATTTTTTTATTCTTAAATTAAATTTTTTATGTTTTTAAATTTTATTCTAAAAATATTTTTTGTTTTTATATTTTTTTATTTTTAATTTATAAATTATTTTTTGGTACTTTTTAATTTTATTTCTAAAATTATTTTTGATTTTTCATGTTTTTAATTTTATTCTTAAATTATTTTTTATATTTTTGATTTTTAAAATTTTATTTTTCAAAATTTATTTTTTTTGTTTCATATTTTTTGTTTTTCATTTTTAAATTTAAATTGTATTTTATTATTTTTTTGTTTTTTATTTTATTTCTAAAATTTATTTCTATTTTTATTAAATCTTCTTAATTTTATTAACTAACTTTGGAGGTATTATTTTAAATTTATTTTTTCATTTAACTATTTACTTTTTTATAATTTAATCAGTATTATTATATTTATTATATTTTTTATTATTTTTTTGCTATTTTCCTCACTTAATTTTCCTTACAGTATCAACGTTTATATTTTTTATTATTTTTTAAACATAAATACAAATAAATTAAATAATCTGATGTTGTATCGAAACTGTTCTTATATGTTTTTTATAATATATACAATATATAAATTTATTTTTGATGATAATAATAATTTGCTACTAAAAAAATAAAATCTTATTATTTCTTTATTTTTTATTTTTTGATCTGCTAAATCTTTATTTGCAAATTAAATTTTTATTTTTTTATATTTTCAAATTTTATTTATAAATTATTTTTAATTTTTATTCTTAAATTAGATTTTTATTTTTGTATTTTTAATTTTTATTCTTAAATTAAAATTTTATTTTTTATATTTTTTATTTTATTCTTGAATTAAATTTTGTTTTTTGTATTTTTAATTTTTATTCTTAAATTTAAATTTTATTTTTTGTATTTTTATTCTTTTATTCTTAAATTAGATTTTTATTTTTGTATTTTTATTTATAAATTAAAATTTTATTTTTTATATTTTTTATTTTATTCTTGAATTAAATTTTGCTTTTTATATTTTTAATTTTTCATTCATAAATTATTTTTTGTATTTTCAATTTTTATTCTTAAATTTAAATTTTATTTTTCATATTTTAAATTTTTGTTTTCGATTTTTTATTTTGGTATTTAAATTATTTTTTCGTTTTTGTTTTTATTTTTGAAATTTATTTTTTGTTTTTTTTTGCATCTTCTTATTTTTTAAATAATTTTTTATTTATTTTGTTAGATTTATTTTTTCTACATTTTAATAAATATTATTTTAATTATTTATTATCTTTTTTTATTATTTCCTTTATCTAATTTGCTTACAGTGCCAGCATTTATATTTTTTATTATTTTTATTAAATAAAAATAAATTAAATTATATAATGTGATATTGAAAATACTTTTATCTGCTTTTGTTGTATATACAAAAAATAAATTTGCTACTAAAAAATAAAACAATATAATTTTATATTGTTCTTTTATTTATTATTTTTTTAATCTTTTTTATTTATGAATTACAATTTTATTCTCAAATTAAATTTTAATTTTTATATTTTAAATTTTAATACATAAATAAAAAATTCTTTTTTATGTTTTTAATTTTATTCTTAAATTAAAATTTTGTTTTTTTATATTTTTTAATTTTATTTTAAAATTAAAATTTTATTTTTTATGTTTTTTTATTTTATTTTAAAATTAAATTTTTGTTTTTTATATTTTTAATTTTTATTTCTAAATTAAATTTCTGTTTTTTATATTTTTAATTTTATTTCTAAATTAAAATTTTATTTTTTATATTTTTTAATTTTATTTTTAATTAAATTTTTGTTTTTTATTTTTTAAATTTTTATTTCTAAATTAAATTTCTGTTTTTTATATTTTTTAATTTTATTTCTAAATTAAATTTTTGTTTTTTATTTTTTTAATTTTTTATTCATAAATTATTTTTGGTTTTATTATTTAAAATTTATTTTTTCGTTTTATTTTTTTTAATATTTGTGCAAAATATATTACAAAAAAATATATTCGTTTTTTTATTTAATTATTATTTTTTAGTATTTATTTGAATTAAATTATATTTATTGCTTTTTAATTATTTTTTTATTTTTTTCTTACAGTCTCAATGCTTATATTTTTTTATAAATTAAAAAAATTGGTCAATTTCATGGTTTATTAAAGTAATTTCCAATATTTTAGTATTTATTTTTTTACTTGTTTTTAATTTATAATTATACTATTTTTTAAAAAAAATTGCTTAAAATCGATTTTCGTGTGTCGTTTTTTCTTACTTTTTAGGAAATCCCTCTATACAGTATTATAAACTTGTGATAAAATAAGATTATTATTTAAATAGGAGGTAAATTTATTGAAAAACGATGAATCAGTTATTATTTTAGATTTTTATGGTCAATATAATCAACTAATTGCAAGACGAGTAAGAGAATGTAATGTTTATTCTGAAATATTACCATTCAATACTCCAATAGACAAAATCATTGAAAAAAAGCCAAAAGGTATTATATTTACTGGTGGACCTGCAAGTGTCTATGCAGATGATGCACCAAAATGTGATCCAAAGATTTTCGATTTAGGAATTCCAATTTTAGGTATTTGTTATGGTATGCAACTTATGACTTATACTCTTGGTGGTACAGTCTTGCGAGCAGAAAAAAGAGAATATGGTGAAACACCTGTTAACATTAGTACTTCTCCTTTGTTTGAAGGATTTGAAAACACTAATATTTGCCTTATGAGTCATACAGACTTTGTATCACAGGTGCCTGTAGGATTTGAGGTTATAGGAAACACAAGCAATTGTCCTATTGCTGCTATGCAAAATGTGGATAAAAAACTTTATGGAATTCAATTCCATCCAGAAGTAAATAATACTGTTAAAGGCACTCAAATTATTAAAAATTTCTTATTTAATGTGTGCAATTGTACTGGTACTTGGAAAATGTCTTCTTTTGTGCAAGATTCTATTAAAACTTTAAGGGAACGAATAGGTGATAAAAAAGCTTTATGTGCATTATCTGGTGGAGTTGATTCTTCAGTTGCAGCAGTACTATTACATAAAGCTATTGGAAAAAACTTAACTTGTATTTTTGTTGATCACGGCCTTTTAAGAAAAAATGAAGGTGATGAAGTAGAAAATATCTTTAGAAATCAATTCGATATAAATTTAATTAGAGTTAACGCTAAAGATAGATTTTTAGCAAAACTTGCTGGAGTAACAGAGCCAGAAAAGAAAAGAAAAATTATAGGTGAAGAATTTATAAGAGTATTTGAGGAAGAAGCTAAAAAAATTGGTACTGTTGATTACCTTGTTCAAGGAACAATATATCCAGATGTTATAGAAAGCGGTTTAGGTAAAGGCGCAACTATTAAAAGCCATCATAATGTTGGTGGACTTCCAGACTACGTAGATTTTAAGGAAATTGTTGAACCTTTACGTGATTTATTTAAAGATGAAGTTAGAAAAACTGGATTAGAGCTTGGAATTCCAGAAAACTTAGTATTTAGACAACCTTTCCCTGGTCCAGGTCTTGCAATTAGAATAATTGGAGATATAACAGATGATAAACTAAATATTTTAAAAGATGCAGATGCAATTTTTAGAGAAGAGGTTGCAAATGTTGGTTTAGATAAAGAACTTAATCAATATTTTGCAGTTTTAACTAATTTGAAAAGTGTAGGTGTTATGGGAGATGAGAGAACTTATGATTATACTATAGCTCTACGTTCTGTAACTACTTCAGACTTTATGACTGCTACTTGGAGCAGAATTCCTTATGATTTATTAGAAAAAATTTCAAGTAGAATTGTAAATGAAGTAAAACATGTAAATAGAGTTGTTTATGATATTACAAGCAAGCCACCTGCAACAATTGAATGGGAATAATATGCAATAAAAAAGTATATATAGATTTTTAAAAAAACTATATATACTTTTTTTATAATCTTTTAATTCAATTTAGAATTTTTTATCTATTTCTTTTAGCATTACATCATGCGCGCTACCTTCTTGAATACTTATATTTGACACTAATGTCAATCTTGCATTTTTGTGTAGTTCTTCAATTGTTATTGATCCACAGTTACACATTGTAGATTTTATTTTGCTAACTGTTATCATTAAATTGTCTTTTAGAGGTCCTGCATAAGGTATATATGAATCGACACCTTCTTCAAAAGATAATTTATTTTTATCTTCTCCTAAATCATATCTTTGCCAATTCTTTGCTCTATTTGAACCTTCTCCCCAATATTCTTTCATAAAGTTATTTCCTATTTTCACTACTCTTGTTGGGCTTTCATCGAATCTTGCAAAATATCTTCCCATCATAACAAAATCTGCACCTAATGCTAAAGCCAATGTTATATGATAATCATGTACAATTCCACCATCTGAACATACAGGAATATAAATTCCGGTTTCTTTAAAATATTCATCTCTTGCATTTACAACATCTATTAATGCACTAGCTTGTCCTCTTCCTATTCCCTTTTGCTCACGTGTTATACAAATTGATCCTCCGCCAACACCTACTTTTATAAAGTCTGCACCAGCTTTAGCAAGATACCTAAATCCTTCAGCATCAACAACATTTCCTGCACCTATTTTTACATCGTCACCATATTTTTCTCTAACAAAATCTATTGTGTTTTTTTGCCAAACTGAGTATCCATCTGATGAATCTATACAAAGCACATCAACTCCTGCATCAACTAATGCTGGAATTCTTTCTTTATAATCTCTTGTATTAATTCCTGCTCCTACTAAATATCTCTTTTCAGAATCTAATAATGAATTTGGATTATTTTTTCTTTCTTCATAATCTTTTCTAAATACTAGATATGCAAGTCTTCCTTCATCATCTATAATTGGTAAACAATTTATTTTATTTTCCCATATTATATCATTTGCTTCACTTAATGTTACTCCTTTTTTAGCACATACTAACTTTTCTATTGGTGTCATATATTTATCTACAACATCATCTAAATCTACTTTTGATATTCTATAATCCTTATCTGTAACTAATCCTAGTAATTTTCCTCTTGATGTTCCATCATCTGTTATTGTTACAGTAGAATGTCCTGTTTGTTTAACAAGCTCTACAAGTTCTCTTATTTTTGTACCTATTTTTACATTTGAATCGCTTCTTACAAAACCCGCCTTATACTTTTTCACATTTCTTATCATTTCTGCTTGCGCCTCTATTGTCTGTGAGCCAAATATAAAAGATAATCCACCTTCTCTAGCTAATGCAATAGCCATTTTTTCACCTGATACTGATTGCATTATAGCTGACACAAAAGGTACATTTAAACTAAATTTAGCTTCTTCTCCTTTTTTAAATTTAGTAAGAGGTGTTCTTAGTGATACATTTGTGGGAATGCATTGTTCTGTCGTTAAATTTGGTAATAGTAAATATTCACTAAATGTTCTTGATATATCTTCTACAACTTTTGACATAAAATTCTCTCCTTTTTATATATTTGAGAGATATTATATACTAAAAAAAAAACTTTTTCAATAGTTTATATTAAGGTTTTATAGCAGTTCATAATAAATAATAAAAAAAGTGAATAGTTAAGAGTACAATTTCGTTTTTTTGATATCCCATTAAACGATTTTTATACTTTTTACTATTCACTCTTGCATTAATGAATTTGGCGGAAGCGAGAGGATTTGAACCTCCGCGGCCCTTACGAACCCTAGCAGTTTAGCAAACTGCCCCCTTCAACCACTTGGGTACGCCTCCGTATATACAATAATGGCGGAGAGGGTGGGATTCGAACCCACGGTAGGCTATAAACCTACGCCAATTTTCAAGACTGGTGCCTTAAACCAACTCGACCACCTCTCC
>CANRNW010000005.1 GCA_947632145.1 uncultured Clostridia bacterium | reverse complement strand
CATCTTCTACTGTTATTTTATCTGTTATTTCTTTATCAAAAAATGGTCCTCCTGATGCTGTTAATAATATTTTATCTATCGGATTTGTCTCTTCTCCTCTTAAGCATTGCATAATAGCACTGTGTTCACTATCTACTGTAAGCAAAGTTGCATTATTTTCTTTTGCAGTTTTTATAATTAGTTCACCACCTGCAACCAACACTTCTTTATTTGCTAATGCTACAGTTTTTCCGTTTTTTATCATATTATAAGTAGGTTTTAGACCTGCTATTCCAACTAATGCGGAAACAGAAATATCAAAATCTACTAAATTAGATATTTCTTCCATTCCTTCATCCCCATAATATATATTTATATTTTTGTATAGTGATCTTATTTTTTCTGCATTTTCTTTTTCAATTATATAAACATTTTCAGGCTTAAACTCTTCAATTTGTTTTATTAACTTTTCTACATTTCTTCCCGCAACTAAAGTTACAGCTTTAAATAAATCAGGATTTTCTCTTATTACATTTAGTGTACTGTCTCCAATTGAGCCAGTTGAACCAAATATCGCTACTTTTTTCATATACATAAACCTTCTCTCTTTATTATTTTATATATTTTTATTGATAGCTCTAATTCTATCACAGCTAATACTAATAAACAAGCTACAACATAAATAAGTGTAACTTTTGTAAGAATTATGGTTGACATTAAGCTAATTATTGTAGCACCAATTCTTCTTGCAAACTCCAAGTATATTGTTACTGATTGTCGTTCCTTTTCATTTGATACTCTTAATGATAAATCATATACGTATATCTTAAATGGATCTCTTATTGCCAGTATTATACAAAAACCTATTGCCATTATTATAAACTTAATGCAAGCGTTATAATTAAAGAAATATCCTACACTTAAAAACACAAATGACATAGTAATTAACACGCAAAAAATTATACCTACTTTGTCTTTAAATTTAGTATATATTTTTTCGAAACAAATGTTCCCTATAACTCTAGCTACACGCGATATTGCAATTATTATTCCCAAATATTTAGCAGTTAAAGATATATCGTAAATGTTACTTAATTCATACTGTATCAGTAATTTTCCGTTTTGTTGCCCAACTTCTATTAGTCCATAAAAAAATCCAAAAAAGATTAACACTATAAAAACAATTTTAGAAAATTTCACCTTTTGTTTTGAATTTTTTATGTTTGAATTATCTATATCATTTGTTGATATATCTTTTAAATATAATGAAATGATAAAAGATATTATGCAAAATGTTATACATAAATACATTGGCAAGTAATGATTTACATTAAACAAATAACCCGCTACAAGTGCAATTACCATTGTTATTATTGCATACATTGTTGACCCTCTATTGGTAATTTTGGCATAATCCCCTGATTTATTTTGAATCGCCAAATTATTCTTTAGCATTACATTATCCATATTTTTTAACACAAATGATATTAAATATATTATTCTAGCTATAATAATAATTAAGTAACTTTTGGAAAATGTTATTATTACACTTGATATTATCAACCCAAATGTTCCCATTCTAACTGATTTTGTATTACCAATTTTTTCTATAATTTTAGTAATTGGTATTTTTAGCAATATACAAAACAAGGATGATATTGTTGTTAATAGGGCTAATTGATCTGGTGAAAAACCTTTCACAACAGTATAAAATAGTGTATCTATTGCCACATAGAAAAGTAAATCTCCAGATAATCCATAAAATATTGGATAAATTTTATAAAAATTCTTTAAATATGTATTTTGTTTAGATTTTTCCATATTTATTAGTTCACCTTTCTGCAACATATATTTATAAAATTAGTTTTTAAATTCTTTAATATCTACATTTACTAATTCAAGCATAGTATCACCTTTTATTATTTTTTTACTTTATCTCCAATTTTCATTTATATATTTTGTCAATGCCATAATAAATGCCATTTCAGTTAAATCTATTCTTGTTACTTCATTATGTGTTAATAATTGTATTGCTCCACCTTTATTATGTCTTTCTTCGTCTTTTTCGAATATTTGATCCATTACTTTATTTAAATCTGTACTTATTATATCATCTACAAATTTATCTGGTACTGGAAAAGATGGGCTTGTACCATAGCTTTCAAGTTCGTTATTATCCTCAATTACTGCAATATTTGTAATCATCCATCTACCAAACAAATTATTGATTCCACTTTCTATTGCCAAATATAAATCTGAATTAATGCTATTTTCTTTTGCATATTTCTTTAAATTACTTACTCTATTTTTAGCACCATTATATATATCATTATTTACTGGCTGTTCCTCTACATTTGACTCTACTGGTATACCTTCGACCTCTATGTCACTAAAATAGTGTGATAAGGCTCTTCTTGCGCCCTCTATTTTTGCAGTATTTTTTGTTGCTATTAAAACTTTCATTATTTCTCCTCCTTCGGAGTATGTTCTAAAATTGTTTCTTTTATATTTCTATAAATACTCGTATTATCTTCTATTAAAAAACTCTTTTTTATTTCTATATTCCTTTATTCGATATTTTACTTAATTCTAATCCTTTTTCACATTCCTTATAGCCTATTTTATCTTCTTTTGTTGCTTTGCCATCGCTCATTAAATATGATATTTGTAATATTCCGCATAGCATTAACAATATTAAAAAATAGCGGAAACACTTGCTTTTCGTAATCAGTTAGTTTACTATATTTTTCGTATTCTTCTACTAGCATTTTTATATTAAGAATTGTTTTTTCTTTATTCTCTGTTTCTAAGCATAAGTCACAAGCACTTACAACTAAGTCTATTATTCTAGGTAAATAGTTTGATGTTCCAAAATCTATTAACCATAATTTATTGTTTTCATCTTTTATTATATTACTTGTTATAATATCACCATGTATAAAGGTTTGTGGTAGTTTTTCAATATTTATTTTATCATAATCTCTTTTTAGTTTTTCAAACCTAGATAAATATTTGTTGTCTAAATATTTTGCCTTATCCTCAAATTCCTGTTTGAAATTTGTAATTGTCCAATTATCATATATGTAATTTAGTCTTGAACTTAGCTTAGTCATATGAATATTTGCCATTTGCCTTACAATTTCTCGTATTTCCTCATCATTCGGTTTTCTTCCTAAATCATAAATACTTTTTCCTTGAATATACTCTGTTACACATAATCTATATTTCACACCTTCAAATTCAATACTACAAATCCAAGCATTATTATTTGTCTTATATATTCTAGGAGTATTTATATTAAAAGTTGAAACTAATACAATCCTATCTACATAATTTTTACAATCTTCATCTTTTCTTTCTTTATTAAATATTTTTACACAATACTTTCCGAATAGTCGTTTTCAAAATATAATTAAAATCTTCATAACCAACTTCAATAAGGGTATCTGAAATATATTGTCCTAGATTATATTCATTACAAATTTGTTTTGAAATATTATCTAATTTTGTATTCAAATCAATTCTTTTAGTAAACTTTTCTAACATTTATTTTCTCCCTATTTTAATATATTTTGATTCAATACCAATGTACTATATAAAAATAACACATCTTGATTATTAAAATCAACATATTTGCCCAATATTTCACTTGACATATATCTTAAGTCTATTAAAGTTATTTTGCTATAATTTTCTACTAATAGCGGTGCTAAACTACTTCCAAATGAATCTCTAAATAATAATAGTTCCTTTTCTGTTTTTGCGTTTGGATTTTGTATTGTTAATAATGGTGTTGCTCCATTTAGGTATGTATCATATTTATCTGCAGTTTTTGGTGTAGTATAAACATTTCCAGTTGTTTGTGTTTCATAATTATATACTGTGCAATTATCTAGAGTTTCGTTATCCATTGTATATAATTTATCTGGAGCTATGTCTATTCCTAATTGTCCATAATATGCTCCATAAAAATCTCCTACTTCATTTATAGTGTAATTAGTTTTTGAAGTATCTGTTAAGTTCATTCCTTTTTCTATTAGATTTACAACGCCTCTTAAATTTTCCTGTTTCCAATGCAAATCTGTTTTATAATAATCTTTTAAAGATAATCCTTCAGATATATCAATGTATTTCATCTGTGGTAAATTACTTTTGGCTATTGCTTCTACTTCTTTATAATCTATTTTTAAATGGTCATCATTTTCTAAATAATAATTTTTTTCTGGAATAATTGCGTAATACACATTCATTCCTTGTAAGTATTTATTATAAACATTGTTTATTTTGCTTAGCGACCTTTGTAAATTTCCATTATTTAATGGATATTCCATTTTATAAATTGTTCCGTTTTTTTCGAACAAATTATTATTATCTTTTTGTTTTAAAATATTGACACTAATAAAGGATTTTATATTTCTAAAAATATCTCTTCCTGTAAATTGGTCTGTAACATATTTATCTAGATTTTTTGAGGCATTACCATTATTTACGCTTTCTATATTTATTTTGGGAAATTGTGCTAACCTTCTTCTTTCTGTTATAGATATTTCCTTGTCTTTTGATATTAAATTTATAACAAATACAGCAATTAAAATTACAGCAAATCCAATTGTAATAATTATGTTTTTTGTTTTATCTTGCATTAAGCGCACCTCCCTTGAAAATAACGACTTAATATGCTTATTATTTAAAATCTAAAATATAGAAACGGATTAAATGATCCATCTATTATATAACTCGTAGAAGCTACCAATATTACTAATAAACATATTGGCTCTAAAATGTTTATAACTTTATGTAATTTCTCATTGTTGCCAAGTTTTTTCATAAGTGGCGTAGCACCTATTACTCCTAATATAATAATTACTAAGTAACTTTTAAAATAATATATGCTTTCTGGGGTTGCAAGGAAGTTAGTTTTTATTCCAATAAGTCCATTTATGTTTTGCATAATTTGTGCTAAACTCTCTCCACTAAATATAATAAAGCTTATCATAACAATTATTAAGGTATATATTCTTGATATAAATTTAGGTACTTTTCTTAGAAATTTCTCTAAAAATACTTTTTCTATTATTAGTAAAATTCCAAAGTATAATCCCCAAAATATAAAATTCCATTGGGCACCATGCCATAACCCAGTTAAACACCAAACTATTAGAATGTTTCTAATCCACTTTAGTTTACTTACTCTGCTTCCACCAAGAGGAATATATATATAATCTCTAAACCACGAGCTTAATGAAATATGCCATCTTTTCCAAAAGTCTCTTATGCTTGTTGCAATATATGGATAGTTAAAGTTTTCTAAAAATTCAAATCCAAACATCTTTCCCAAACCTATTGCCATGTCTGAATAGCCTGAAAAATCAAAATAAATTTGAAGCATATTTGCTATTCCATATAGCCAAAAAAATAAAACACTGCTATCATTACTTAGCAAAAACTTATTACACAATTCACCTAAAACGTTTGCAATTAGTACTTTCTTACCTAATCCTATTATAAATCTTCTGATTCCTAATGAAAATTTTGAAACTGAATGCTCTCTATCTTCTAATTGTTTTTCTATTGTGGTGTACCTTACAATTGGACCAGCAATCAATTGAGGAAAAAGTGAAATATACATTGCAAGTTTCAATATATTTTTTTGAACTTTAGCTTGTTCTCTATAAATGTCAATAGTATAACTCATAAGTTGAAATGTATAAAAAGATATTCCTATTGGTAAAACAACATAGATAAAATCTATTTTTTTAGTTAACCACAAGTT
Organism: uncultured Clostridia bacterium; assembly: GCA_947632145.1. Classification (GTDB taxonomy): domain Bacteria; phylum Bacillota; class Clostridia; order TANB77; family CAG-508; genus CAKPQL01. The sequence goes on along the minus strand of CANRNW010000005.1, from coordinate 50,919 downwards.
TATATTTTGTATTATAAAGTTAGTATATTTAAAATAAATTAGTATTCCAATATTTATAGATATAGACAATATTAGAAATAATTTTTTGTGGCTTTTATATTTACTTATTAAGATTCCAAATATATATGTACAAATTATTGAAAATACCATTGTATATACATATTTCGGCTCTCCATAAAAATAGAAAAATAATGATGCAACTAATAATACTATATTTTTGTACTTTTTAGGTACAATATAGTAAATTGCCAGTACTATAGGTAAAAAATAAAACAAAAATGTAACACTTGAAAATACCATACATTTCTCCTTATATAAGTTTTTTGCATAATAAAATATATCGCCGTAAAAAATAGATATTTCATACGGCGATATTATGTTTTTAAAATTGGTATATATCTGGTGGTAATTCTATCTCTTCTTCCTCTTTTTCATATTTTTCTCCAACAGTTCCTGCTAATTCTTTAAACTTGTCATATATTGGTTTTGCTTCTTCTTCACTTGCCATTACAAGGAATACTACATCTCCACTGCTAGTTGAATATACTTTTTCAGCTGAAACACATATCCATTTTCTTTGATCGATTTTTTCATTCATTTCTTTTGCAATTTTATCAGCATTTACTCCATCCTTTACCTTTGCAATTACAAGTGAATATGCCTTAGCATTTATTAAAGGTTCTGATGCAACAAGATATTCTAAATCTTCTCCATTTTCAAGACCTGTAAGCATATGAACAGTTATATCATCTGCCACTTCTATTACTCGTGTTTCTAAAGCTGGCAAATTTTCATTTCCTTCATATATTTTATCAATTAGTTTCTCCAAATCTTCTGCACTGCTAATTTCACTTAGTTTGCTAGGTTCTGCTTTCACCTTATTATCTTTATTTGAATTTAGTCCTATTACTACAGAAACAATTATTGCAATTACTACTAATGCTATAGCTATTGCTATAATTGCTATTTTTGTTGATTTTTTCATGGTTTTATCCTCCCTATCTTTTGTTATTATATACGCATTATACTATAACATAAAAAAGTATTCAATATATTATCTCAATATTATTTTTTAAGTAAATTAGCATATTCTGTTATTGTATTCTCCATAAGATTATCCAATTCTTCCATAGAATAGAAATTAAGCTTTGCGACATATTTTTTCTGATTATCTAAAAAGTTTATTACTTTTAATATGTCCTCTTTTGTAATTGATACTTCATCTATCTTTTTAATTTCTTCTAAAGATGTGTCTATGTTATTTATTTCAAGTGTATCTTTTATATATTTGTTATTATAAACTTTAAAATCGCTTTGCTTCATTTTTCTTATTTCATCACGATTCTCTGGCAAATTATCTAACTTTTGAAATTTATTATAGTAGAAATTTCTATTCCACATATTATCTGTATATATATGAGCCATATAACCATTAAATACAGGTTTTTTATTATCTATTTCGCTTTTATATTTTTTATAAAAATCTGTATAATTTAAATCCTTATATGTTCCAAAATGAGTAATATCATGATCTATTTGTTTAGATATATCTGTTACAATATAACAATTATTGATATCTGGAAGTATAGTTCCAAGTAAAAATAAATTTAAGTCTTCTTTATTATAATTAAAATACTTGTTTAATCTTTTACCTATTTCTAAATGAATTTTCCAATTTGGCATTATATCTATCTCCTATTTAACAAAATAATTGTATATTGCTATCAAATTTACTTCATCTTTAAATTTATTCTCCATAGGGCACATTCCATTTTTATCATTATTTTGGATAAACTCTACCTTTTTATTGTATTCGTATTTTATATTGTTTTCATCCAAAACCGGTATTGCGTATTTACTTATTGTATCTGCATATATTGCTTCTACCTTAGCCACAGCTAAAAGACTTCCTGCGACTTTTCCTATTACTTTATCTGCTATTGTTGCCCCATTTAGTGCATCTTTATTTTCTTTTAATATATTAACAATATCTTCAACTCGTCTATTATAATATTCTTTGCAATTCCCATTTTTATATAATACAACTAAACTAGCATTTGTTTCATATAATCTTTTCTTTACAATCTCTAAATTAGTCATTTTTTAAATTTAACCTTTCATTCATAATTTTTGCAATTATAGGAACACAAGCTAATTGTATTATTATTCCTGGCATTCCTACTTTAATTGATTCTATTACAGATATTCCATATGTTGGTAAACCAATTACATTGATTGCTGCAAACAATACTCCTGCATACAAAACTCTTCCTAACACAATTGTTGCAATTAAAGAAATATAGCTATTGAATTTCTTATTAAATATACCTAATAAAACAGCATAAATTACAAGTTCTATTAACATATATGGTAATCGAGCTAACGTTGGCATACCAGTTAATAAATAACTACAAACTATAGAAGTTCCTGCAACTATTGTACTACTTGTAATTCCAAATGTTAATGCTGCTATTAAAACTGCAATGTGCATTGGTAAAAATGTTGCTCCACTACTTGCTCCTGCAATTACGTGAAATACTCTAGGTAAAGCAACTCCTATTACGCTTAACAAAGTCGTTCCAACAATATATTTAGCCTTTCTGCTTGATAATACATCTGTTATTTTTTTTGAATTTTCTATCTTTTCCATTATAAATTCCTCCTTAATTGGATCCCTACTAATATTCTTGTAAATAGTACCCTACAATATTTAATCCAAATTTATCAATTCATATTCTTTTGTTCCAATATTTAATTTTTCTGCCATATCTATTGTGTGCGTACCATTTCTTGAGTTAATTCTTTCTAGTAAGTGTTCTTTTCCCTTATCTTCTGAATTTTTTACTAAATCTATGCAAGCCTTATCTATTGCAACTGGGTCTAATGATGCTAAAATTCCTATATCTTTTATGCAAGGATCTTCTGCTACTGAACAGCAATCGCAATCGACAGACATATTGCACATAACATTTATATATACAATATTTCCTTTAAAATATTTAACTACTGATGAAGCTGCATCAGCCATTGATTCTAAAAATTTATCATGATTAGCTGACCACATTTCTCCTGGATGTCCCGCACCATGAATATATGCCTTACCAAAGCTAGATGCACAACCAATAGATAATTGTTTTAATGCTCCACCATATCCTCCCATTGGATGTCCTTTAAAGTGTGATAATACAAGCATTGAATCATAATTTTTAATATTTTTTCCTAAAAAGTTTTTCTTAATTACTGTTCCGTTTGGAATTTCTAATTCTAAATCTGGTCCTTCTGCATCCATTAAATCTACATCAAAATACTCACTCCAACCATGATTTTTTAATAGTTTTATATGCTTCTCTGTAGTATTTCTTTCCCCATCATAAGCAGTATTACACTCTACAATTGTTCCTTTAACATATTCTACTATTGGTTTCATAAACTCTGGATGTAGATAGTTTTGATTTCCTTCTTCTCCTGAATGTACTTTTATAGCGATTTTTCCTTCTAATTTTTTACCAACCGCTTCATACATTTTAATCATATTTTCTGGAGTTATATTTTTTGTAAAATAAACCTTTGCCTTTTCCATTAAAATCATTCCTTTCATTATATATAATTTACAATATCTAATTTTCTATCAAACTATATTGTTTTAAATATTATGCAAGTGTATATGGTGTAGTTAAAATTTCACCCCCCTTAATTTATAATTTCCTTTTTTGTATTGCATATGTTATCTTAGACATTAAAGATGATGGTAGTAAACGTATGCCAAATTTGGCAATTTTTATATCAATTCCTGGAACTATATAAAATTTATTCAAATGTTCTATTGCATACTTTGAAACTTTATAGCTACTTGCTTCTCTAATAGAAAATTTAACATTTGCAACTTTATTAAAATTAGTATTCACAGGTCCAGGACACAAAATACTAATTTTTACCTTTGACTTTTCCTTTTTTAATTCTTCTCGTACTCCTTCGGAGATTCTTACTATATATGCCTTTGTAGCATAATAAGTTGCCATTAAAGGTCCTGGCATAAATCCAGCTATTGATGCCACATTTAATATGTGCCCTTTGTTCCTTTTTTTCATTTCTATTAAATATAATTTCATTAAAATATGATATGCTACTATATTTGTATCTATCATTTTTAATTCTTTTTCTAAACTTGTTTGTGAGAAATATCCACAGTCTCCAAATCCAGCATTATTTACTAATAAATCTATGTTTTTATTTTCTGAATATAGTTTTTGGCAATTTTGAGCTATAGATAAATCCATTGATATAATTTTTACTTCTGTATTTTTTAATTCTTCTTTCAATTCTTTTAGTTTTTCTTCATCTCTTGCTACTAAAACTAATTCATATCCCTTACGTGCTAATACTCTTGCTAAATCTCTTCCAATACCAGAAGATGCACCAGTTATTAAAGCTCTCATTTATGTTCTCCCTTACTTTTTTTCAAATTTTATCATAAGAAGAGATACATTGCAATGTATCTCTTCTTTTTTTATTGTTTTAATTTACATTAGAAATATGTCCATATATTCCTCCGCCACCAGCTTCAATATTAACCTTTCCATCTCTTGCATTGATTATATTTCTAGCAATTTTTTCTCCAACAACTGCTTCTATATCATCAAATGACAATTTGTGTAATATATTCATTTCCGTTTCAAAATTGTTTAACAATTTATCTATTGTTTTACTTCCAAGTCCTGGTATGAATGTAAGAGGTATTTGATAGTAATATGGTGGCCTATTTTTAGGGCTCATTGTTTTAGGTTTATCTTTTATTTGTTCAATTCTGTCAAACACTCCCATTGTGATATTTCTGCTATCACAAGTGTCACATTTTGTTACAGGTGCAATTCCATCTATATTTTTTTCACACACTTCACAATATGTTCTATGATATTTTCCAAGTTTAGGATCTAATCCATAATTTGCTACAATCTTTCTTCCATTTTCATTTTTTAATGCCTTAACAATTTCTTTAAAACTAATATCTTCTAATAGCATTTTATTGTATTCTCTAGCAATTTTAGGTAAAGAATGTGCATCTGAATTAGTTAAAAATGTTTTACTTTCTAACTCAGATATTGTATCTGCTAAGAAAGTATCTGAACTCAATCCTAATTCAATAGCAGGAATTCTAGAATACTTTTCTTTAAATATTTTTTCTAATCTATCTGTACAATTTCCATAAAAACTTTTATGTGGTGTAAATGCATGTGCTGGAACTAATATTCCATTGTATTTTTCTACAATGTCTATAAGCTCATAAGCAGAGATATCAGCTCTTTGTGAACTAAGAGTAATATTACTTATATGATTACTCATTTCATTTGAAAAAGCCTTTATGTCTTTTAAAAAAGGAAAATAACATAAATTATGAGCACTACCTGTTTTTCCGTGCTCATTTATTTCAGATGTTTCTATTTCACTTCCTAAAATTATACAAACTTTATCTTTATATATAATTCCACCATCTTTAATTTCATAAGCATCTCCATCAGATAAAAATTTCTCTATATCTTCTATTACATAAGGAGATGCACAATCTATAATTCCTACAACATTTATACCTTTTCTATTTACACATTCTTTTGCAATATTTGCAAAGTTTAAAGACCTTGCCGCAGTTATTTTTATTGGTTTATTATTTTCACTTCTTCCTATGTGGACATGCAAATCTGCAAATATCTCGTACATTTGTTACATCCTTTCTAATGTTATCTCTCTTCTCCATCATCTTTGCTATTTCCTGCTTTAATTCCATTGTCATCAATTACTATATTATTTATTTCTTTTCCTTGTTCTTTTGCTTCTGCAATTCTTCCCTTAACAGCATTTTCCAATGCATCTGCCATATTTTTAGTATTTCTAATTACATTGCGGTTCATACTTGCTTGTATTGAACTAACTAAATTTTCTGGAACAGCTTTGTCATTTTCTTTGTTTCCATTCTGTTTTGATTGCAATTGTGCTCTTCTTACTTTTTCTCTTGTAGATGTAATAACTTCAATACATTCATTTATTCCATCTGCATTATTTATTCCTTGCACTAAACACTCTATTTGCGAAAATTCTCTAACCACTTATTTTTACCTCCTTCATTTGTTCTATAAAGTTAACAAATTGATCTAGATATATATTATTTTTATCTTTTAAATTTCTTTCTTTTAGCAATACTAATGCTTCATCAACTGGGAATCCTCTTCTTTCAGGTCTATGCATAAGCATTCCACCAAAGTTATCAACTAATTCTAATATATCGCTTTCCTTTTCTCTTGGAACGCTTCCACTATATCTATTTTGTTGTAAACATATTTTACAAAACTTGTCTGAAAATCCTAATGTTTTTAAAAACTCTGCACTTTCTTTTGCATATTGTTCAATTTCTTCTCTTGTTTGTGGATTATCTTTTTTCTTACACGCGCATAATAGGCAAGCAGTAAGTACTAGATTTTCATCAACATTAACTTTCATTGTATCCATAAATAATTTTGCTAATTCAGTTTTTAATATTACAGATTTATCATAAAAGATATCAACTTTTTTCTTTAGGTAATACACAATTTCCATTTTCTTAATATAATCTGGCTCTTCTAAAATGTACTCTGCGAAAGTCTCCATATACTTTCTCCCTCCTATTTTTCTTATGTTTATTGTAATATTTAATTCTATAATTTTAAATCATTATATTTCAATATTGTTTATTTTTCAACAATTGTAATATAAACTTAACAATAGTGTAATATTATTGTAATTATTTACCAGATATTGCATTTCTTGCTAATTCATCACATCTATTATTATAAGGATTATCTGCGTGTCCTTTTACCTTAATAAAAGTTACTTTATGCCTTTTTATTAGAGTATATAGCTCTTCCCACAACTCTTTATTCTTTACTGGATCTTTTCCTGCAGTTTTCCAATTATTTTTTTGCCAATTGTAAATCCATCCATGATTAAACGCGTTTACAACATAAGCGCTATCACTATATATCTCTACTTCACATTCATGTTTTAGCATTTTTAATCCTTCTATTACAGCAGTTATTTCCATAACATTATTTGTTGTATTCTCATTTCGCCCACTAATCTCTTTTTTTATATCTTTATACATCAATATAGTTCCCCAACCTCCTGGTCCTGGGTTTCCTGAACATGCTCCATCTGTATAAATTACAACTTTATCCAAAAAACTTCCTCCTTATTATTGTTTTTTTTTCCTTTTTGTGATATTATATCAATTAATTGTATAATAAACAATATTTAAAAGAAATTTCTCAAGTGGAGGTTTGTAATGGGAAAGGTTTTAGGAATTATAGCTGAATATAATCCATTTCATAATGGTCATTTGTATCATATTGAGCAATCAAAAGAATTAGTAAATCCTGATTATACAGTATGTATTATTTCTGGTAATTTTGTTCAAAGAGGAAATGTATCTATTATTGATAAATGGTCAAAAGCAGAAATGGCACTTCATGCTGGAGCAAATTTGGTAATTGAATTACCTACCATATACAGTACCTCTAGTGCTGAAAACTTTGCAGAAGGTTGTATTAAAATATTAGATTCTTTTAAATTAGATACTGTTTTATCTTTTGGTAGTGAATGTGGAGATATCAATACATTGAATAAGTTTGCAGAAATATTGTACAAAGAACCACAAGAATACAGATCTTTATTAAATCATGAACTACAAACTGGAATTTCTTATCCTAAAGCTAGAGAAAATGCTTTACTTATGTATGTTAATGATATTAGAAAATATGCTAATACCCTTTCAGCTCCTAATAATATATTAGGTATAGAATATTTAAAAGCTATAAAAAAACAAAAAAGTAATATTTTACCACTTACAGTAAAAAGAAACGCTGTTGAGCACGATAGTGAAGAAATAGTTGAAAATTATGCTAGTAGTACACATATCCGCGAGTTACTTTGCGAAAATAAAAATATAACAAATTTAGTACCAAAATTCACTTATGACATTCTTGCAAGACAAATAAATAGTGGAAAGTCTGTACTAGATATTGCAGCATTTGAAAGAGAAATTTTATATACATTACGTAGAATGACATTAAATCAAATAAGCAACTTACCAGATGTTACATTTGGTTTAGCAAATTCTTTAATGTATGCTATAAATTCTTGTAACTCTTATGAAAAAATAATTTCAATGGTAAAATCAAAAACATATACTCAATCACGAGTTCAAAGAATTTTATTATATGCTTTACTTGGTATTACAAAAGATGATATGCAAAATTCTAAAAAAGTAAATCCTTATATCCGTGTATTAGGTTTAGATGATAAAGGCAGAGAATTGTTATCTGAATTATCAAAATCTAATCCAAAGCTACCAGTAATTACATCTGTAAAAGATTTTTACAACACTTCTAACAATAGAAATTTAATTAGAATGTTAAATATAGATGTTTTAGCAACAAACATATATACTTTAGAATATCTTCAAGATTCACAAGCGAATTTAGATTATACACAAAAAATTGTAACATTGCCAAAACCAGAAGATTATATAAAATAAATACAATAATAAAAAAACAAACAGTGTTAACACTGTTTGTTTTTTGTTTCTATGAAATTCCAAGAATCTTTGCACATTTCTTCTATTCCCTTTTCTGCAACCCATCCGAAGCTCATTTTTTGCTTTGGTTGGATCTGAATAGCATGTTGCTATATCTCCTGCTCTTCTAGGAACAATTTTATATTTTACTTCTTTCCCTGTTGATTTTTCAAATGCATTTACCATATCTAAAACACTGTAACCAGTTCCAGTTCCTAAGTTATAAATAAACAATCCAGATTTTTCTCTTTCCAATTTTTCTAATGCCTTTATGTGTCCCTTTGCTAAATCAACAACATGTATGTAATCTCTAACTCCTGTTCCATCTTTTGTATTATAATCATTTCCGAATATAGATAATTCTTTTAATTCACCTGATGCAACTCTTGAAATAAATGGCATTAAATTATTAGGTCTTCCTTGTGGTTCTTCTCCTATCAAGCCACTTTTATGTGCTCCTACTGGATTAAAATATCTTAATATAGAAATATCCCAAGTATTATCTGATCTGTATACATCCTTTAAGATTTGTTCTATAAATAATTTGCTTGATCCATAAGGATTAGTAGTTCCACCTATTTTGCAATCTTCTGTAATAGGTACAACTTCTGGGTCTCCATATACTGTTGCAGATGAACTAAATATAAGTTTCTTTACTCCATACTTTCTCATTATATCTAGTAAAACTAAAACTCCATATACATTATTCGTATAGTATTCTATTGGTTTTTCTACTGATTCTCCAACCGCTTTAAAACCTGCAAAGTTTATTACAGAATCAATTTCGTTTTCTTCAAAAATTTTCTCTACAGCTTTTCTGTCTGTATAATCAGCTTCGTAAAATTTAAAATCTTTTCCAGTTATTTTTTTTATGGCTTCTAATGCCTTAGGTTTACTATTTGAAAAATTATCTATTATAACAATTTCCCTTCCAGCTTCTAATAATTCAACTACTGTATGACTTCCTATAAAACCTGCTCCACCTGTTACTAAAACACTCATTTTACTACCTCCTATAATTATTACTATTGAATGCCGAAACGACAAAAGCATCGTTTCCTATAATATTTAATTGTATAAATCTTTATATATATTATAGTCCCTAACAATTTTTCTTACATAATTATTTGTTTCTTTATATGGTATATCTTCTATATTGCTTCCATCTGGTTTAATAATTCCCTGTTCTATCCATTTCTTTAAATTTCCTGTGCCTGCATTATAAGCAGTTAAAGCCAACATATAATTATTATCATATTCTTTTAATAAATCTGAAAAGTACTTTATTCCTAATTTTATATTAGTTTCTGGATCATACAAACATCCATCTGTATATTCTATTTCAATTTTATTTGCAGTTTCCTTTGCTGTATTTTCTAATAATTGCATGAGTCCCATAGCATTACTATTAGACTTTATATTTGGATTAAAATTACTTTCAGCCTTTATTATTGCATAAACAAGCATACTATCTACACCATATTGCAAAGCATATTTTTCAACATACTCATTGTACTTTTGTGGATATATCGTTTTTATAAAAATGTCTTGTACTCTTATTACACTAAATAACAATATTAAAATTATTGCTAATATTATTGGTATTATTGCTTTTTTTAGTGATTTTAAAGTAGTAATGCTCGACACGCTTGTATTTTTTATTGTTTTTTCCAACGCTTTTCTCCTTGTCTTTTGTTCTATTTTAATTCGTACCAATTTTCTCCCTCTGACAATTCAGCTATAAGCGGTACTTTTAATTTTATAACATTTTCCATACAATTTTTCAATAGTTTTTTAGCAATTTCTTTTTCTTCTATTGGACATTCTAATATTAGTTCATCATGAACTTGTAAAACTATTTTTGATTTCAAGTTGTTTTCTTTTAACTTTTTATAAACATCTATCATTGCTAGTTTCATTATATCTGCTGCAGTTCCTTGAATTGGCGTATTCATGGCAACTCTCGTTCCAAATTGTCTAACAACATAATTATTTGAACTTACTTCTGGAACATATCTTCTTCTTTTATATAAAGTTTCTACATAACCTTTTTCCTTTGTTATTTCCACAATATCTGACATAAACTTCTTTATGCCTTTATATTCATTTAAATACTCTTCTATATATTGCTTTGCTTGTTTTCTTCCTACTCCTATTTGTTCTCCTAATCCAAAGTCACTTATTCCATAAACTATACCAAAATTAACTGCTTTTGCTTTACTTCTTTGTTCTTTTGTAACTTCATTTAACTTTATATTAAAAATTTTTGAAGCGGCTTGAGCATGAATGTCCTCATCATTATTAAAAGCAGTTATCATATTTTTATCTTCACTAATATGTGCTAGAACCCTTAATTCAATTTGTGAATAATCTGCATCTATAAAAATCTTATTTTTTTCAGGTTTAAATACCTTTCTTAATCTTTTGCCTAGTTCAATTCTTGTAGGTATATTTTGTAAATTAGGATCTGAACTACTTACTCTTCCTGTTGCTGTTACAGTTTGATGGAAATATGAATATATCTTTCCTGTAGATTTATTTATATATGGAATTAACCCATCAACATATGTTGTAATAAGTTTTGAAATTTGTCTATAATCCAGTATTTTTTCAATAACTGGATGCTCATTTTTTATCTTTTCTAAAACATCTACATCTGTTGAATATCCGTTTTTATTCTTCTTTATACTGGTTAGTCCTAGTTTTTCAAACAAAATCTCTCCTAATTGCTTAGGTGAATTTATATTAAACTCTTGTCCGCATAAAGTGTAAATTTCATTTGTTAATTCATCTTTTTTAGCTTGCAATTCTTTACCATATTCTAAAAGTTCTTCTTTGTTTACATACATACCATTATATTGCATATCTGCTAACACTTCAGATACTGGCATTTCTATTGTTTCAAATAAATCTAACATATCTAATTCTTTTAACTTTTCATATAACTTATCTGATATTTGTTTTATTAAATATGCATATACGGAATTTAATTCTAAATTAGAATCTTTATTATTTTCTTCTAAATCGAATAAATTTATTTGTTTTTGATTATTATCTGTTTCTATATTGAATGTATTTAAATACTCATTTATATCAAAACTAGCATATTCTAACGCCAAATAATCTAATGTATATTTATTTATATTAGAATTTAGTAAATATGCTGCAATCTCTATATCAAACATCATATTTACAGGATTTATTCCGCTTTGTTTTAATAATATATAGTCTATTTTTTGTTTATATCCTATTTTCAAAATATCATTACTTTCAAAACACTCTTTTAAATTATCTATATTTTCAAAGCAAAATACTTTTTGCTTATTTTCTACATACACATATATTTTACATATTTCTTCTTGTATAATCAATTTTTCATCAGCAATATTCTTTCTTTCAAAATAATAAAACATTTTTTTATCTTTTTTTATTGCATCTATTATTTCCTCTGTATTCTTCACTATTTCACATTCAATTTTATTCATTTTATTTTCACTATTGCTACTTGTTGATATTAAGTTAAATCTCTCAATAAATCTATTAAACTTTAACTTTTGAAATATTTCTAGTACTTTAGCATTGTCCCATTTTTGAAGCTTAACATTTTCTAAATTTTTATCTACAGGAGAATTTATATTTATTGTTCCTAAAGTTTTAGAAAGCAATGCTAAATCTTTATTACTTATTAAATTTTCTCTTAATTTTCCTTTTAAATCATCAGTATTACTTTCCAATTTAGAATATAAATTTTCTATATTCCCATATCTTTTAACTAAATCAATTGCATTTTTTTCTCCTACCCCTGGAACTCCTGGTATATTATCAGACTTATCTCCCATTAGTCCTTTAACTTCTATAAGTTTTATAGGTTCAATTCCATAGGTTTCCTTTATCTTTTCTTCATCAAAATCTTCTGTTTCTGTTTTTCCCATTTTAGTTCTTGGTATTTTGATTGTTATGTTCTTACTTGCTAGTTGAAAATAGTCTCTATCTCCTGTAAGTGCAGTTACATTAAGTCCTTCTTTTTCTCCCCATTTTGCTAATGTTCCCAATATGTCATCTGCTTCATACCCTTCTAATTCTACAATTTTTATATTCATTGCTCTTAAAACATCTTTTAATATTGGCATTTGAACTGCTAATTCATCTGGCATTCCCTTTCTTGTTGCTTTATATTGGTCATATAATTTATGCCTATGTGTAGGAGCTTTTAAATCAAATGCTATAGCTAAATAATCTGGATTAACATCTTCTAAAGTTTTAAACATTATAGCCAAAAATCCATATACTGCATTTGTATATGTTCCGATCTTCTGTCATAAGCATTTTTGAATTCATTATCCCATAAAATGCTCTATTTATTATACTATTTCCATCTATCAATAATAACTTTTCCATTTAATCCTCCTTTTTAGCATTATTCAATAAAAATTCTACTAATTTGTTTATTGCTTTCCCCCTATGACTAACTTTATTTTTCTCCTCTTGTGTCATCTGTGCAAAAGTTTTTGTTCCATATAAAAATATTGGATCATAACCAAAGCCATCATTACCATAAAGTTTTGTTGTAATTTTCCCTTCGCATGTTCCCTCGAATATATGTTTATCACCGAATTTATCTATATAGCAAATTGTGCATTTAAACCTCGCTGTTCTTTTATTATCTTCAATATCTTTCATTAAATCTAAAATTTTTTCTATTCTATCACTATCAGTTGCATTTTCTCCTGCAAACCTTTTACTATACACTCCCGGCTTTCCGCCTAATGCATCAATTTCAAGTCCGCTATCATCTGCTATAACTGGCATTTTTGTTTTTTCATAAATTGCATCAGCTTTAAGTATTGCATTTTCTTTAAAGGTTGTCCCAGTTTCATCCACTTCAATATTATACCCCGCTTCCGCTTGAGAAATAACATTTATATTAAATGGTTTTAATTTTTGAGAAATTTCTATTATTTTGTTCGCACTATTACTTGCTAAAATAATTGTTTCCATTATAATCCTCCAATCTCTTGTACATTTTATAATATTTTTGTTATATGTTATACTAGTATTTCACTAGAGAAACCACACATTCAACGTGCGAAGTAAATCCAAACATATCTACTGGCTGTACTTCTTTTAATTCATATTTTTCTTCTAGTAAGCGTATATCTCTTGCTAATGTTGCAGGATTACAACTTACATATACAATTTTCTTTGGTGCTATTTTTAGCAAGGTTTCTATAGTTACTTTATCACAACCTTTTCTTGGTGGATCAATAAATGCTACATCTGCTGAAATATTTCTTTTTTCTATCAATTCAGGTAAAATCTTTTCTACCTCACCTGCAAAAAATTCAGTATTTTCTACACTATTTATCTTTGCATTTTCTTTTGCATCTTCTATTGCTTCCGGAACCACCTCAATTCCATATATTTTTTTAGCTTTAGCTGATGCAAAAATTCCTATTGTTCCAATTCCACAATATAAGTCAAATACTGTTTCTTCCCCTGTTAAATTTGCAAATTCTATCGCCTTGTTGTATAAAACTTCAGTTTGAAGCGGATTTACTTGATAAAATGATAACGGAGATATTTTAAACTTATATTCTCCTAGAAAATCATAAATATAACCACTTCCATATATTACTTCATTTTTCTTGCCTAATATTACATTAGTGTTTTTATTATTATAGTTTTTTACTATTGTTTTTATCTCTGTGTATTTTGTTGTTAGTTCTTTTACAAATTCTTTTTCATTGTTAAAATCATTATTATTTACAACAAGCGTTACCATAATTTCATTCGTTTTTATTCCAATTCTAATAACTATATGTCTAAGGATTCCTTTGTTTGTTGCTTCATTATATGGTTTTATATCATTTTTTACTGCAAATTCAAATATATCTTTTGCAATTTCTGAACATTTTTCATTTTGTATATAACAATTTTCCTTTATTTCTATAATATTGTGTGTTCTTTGTGAATAAATTCCCATTACAGGAGTTCCGTTTTTATCAAATCCTACTGGATATTGCAATTTGTTTCTATAATACAGTGGTCTTTCCATCCCTATTGTATCATTAACTTCAACGTTTTTATGCAATTCTTTGTATAAACAATTTTTTACTATATCTCTTTTTATATTTAAAGTTTCCTTGTAGTTAATATGCCTTAATGTGCAACCTCCACATCTTGAGAAATTAACACAATCTACAGTATTTCTGCTTTTAGAAGAAGTAATTATCTCTAATATTTTTCCATAGGCAAAAGATTTTGTTACCTTTAATATCAATATCTTTACTTTTTCTCCCTTAATCGCACCCTGAATAAATATAGTAAAATCATTTATTTTTGCAATTCCTTCTCCATCATAACCATTATCTATTATATCTACAACATATTCTTGATTTTTTTGTATTTCCATAAAATTACTCCTAAAAGTTAGTTATATTTACTCCATTTGAAAATATCTTTCCCCAACTAGAACATAATTGTTCCTTTATATTCATTACAGATACTTCCTTCCCATAAAATATGTATTATTATAACATATAAACTATAAAAAAAGAAGTAGAATTTTATTTTCTACTTCTTAGTTTCTATATTTATCTTGTTTGCTTTTTTCTAATGATTCTTTTATTTTATATACAACCGGTTGTGTCAACAACATATTATAAAGAAAACACGACTGGTTATAATTTTTATACCCAGTCGTGAAATGCTTAAGTGTTCTTCTCGTCTTCTTTCCAAAACATGGAACAGTCGTTATCCATAGACCACTTTGCGAGTTTAGGCTCTTGCTCTTCTCTAAACTCTTCATAAGATTTGCTACCAATTTCTTCAAAACTAAAGGTTTTATAAATCTTAGCTTTGTAGATTTCGTGCAATTTCTCAATCGGATATTGGCGTGAACTATATGTATCAAAAGCCCAGCCATTGTTTACATAGAGAACGTGCATTGTAAAGTCTTTTCCATCATCCTTTTCATCATTACTTGGGAAAAATCTCTTAATTGCAAGAAATTCTATAGAACCCTTTTTGAGAGTTTTACATATTTCAAAACAAACTGAGTAGCAATATCCCCGACACAGCTGCATTTCAATAAGTGCATACAGATTTTCATTTGCTTCTTCAATGATTTTAAGGTCATTTTTGGATAAAGCCTTGCCTTTTGTTGTACATGCTAAAAAGTATATTCTTTTTGCTAACAACTTTGAGAATCCAAAGAAAGCTCTTGTAAATACCTTCATAAATACTAGGCATCCCAAAAGGTAAATCAGCATAAAAGCAATAATTACAATTTGAGTAGTCATCGTAAATTCTTCCCATATATCAATTATGAATACCGGAATGAATGTGAGGAGATAGATGACAGCCAAAAATGTAGAGCACAAGCACTTAATTATGTGTTCCTCTTTGGTTAAGCGCAAAAGCCTATCCTGTGATTCTTTGTCTAACTCTTTGTAAATGGTCCTCCGCAACAAAAACTTAATCATTTTTTTACCTACCTTTCTGCATCAGATTTTTATGGTTACATAATATTATTATAATATATTTTTTGTATACTTTCAACTACTCTGCTCTATTCTGTTTTATAGTTTGAATAAATACTCACTTTGATGATTGATACAAATATCAATCAATTTGTTTAAGTATATCTATAAAATTTGCATTTTATGTAAATCTATGTTAAAATATAGTTATTAATTGGCTTAGCCAAATGTATAAGGAGGAAAAAACATGTTAAAAATCGAGCGGAACACCCATTGCATAATTGTCTATGACGAAGAAGCTAACAGAGGTATTGCTTTCCCCAATACTGTAAACAAAAATGTGAATCTGTACGTTGAAGAATTACAAGAACGTGCTAAATCCATTAAGCCCGGTACTGTTTTGGTACCTCTTCTCTTCGACACGCGGTATAGTGAAAACAGCAAACCTATGCAGCTTTTCCTGAAAGACAACAGTGTGGAGAGTATACTGCAGGAAGACACAACAGCAGCAAACCTCTACGAGTTTTATTTTAAACACGCTATTCCTCAGATTAGCCCTGCAGGAGTATCTTACATTTTTGGCGATTGATACTTTTTACGGCTAATCAAAACCCAGCCCCGTTTAAACAATCGTTAAAACGGAGCTGGGTTACTTTTATAGTTCATTAGAACTAGCATCTGCAATTATGATATTATTATTATATTTTATTGCCACTTTTTCGCTAGACAAAAGCTCCGTCCCTCTGTCTATTATTATTAGACAAAAGCTCCGTCCCTCTGTCTATATTGATTTTATGTTAAATATATGGTATAATAATAATTATAAAAATAATTTTGAATGGAGGTTTTTCGTATGTTACGGAAAATAACAAAAGGTATCATTTGTGTTATTCTTTGGATGATCCAACTTTATAGTTGGATGTTCATCTTTGAAACATGGCCGTTCTTCAACCAAGTTATCAATGAAACTATTGCTCTTATTTTGTCTATGATTTTGGCTGTATTCAGCTCCTATGGCATTATAGGCATTATTAAACGGGCTTGGGAACACAATTGATAACAAAAATCATAACCGCGCGCGTAATACGTGCGGTTTTCTCTTACCATAAAAGGGGATTTTTCTGGCAAATTAGTGTTAAAAACTCTTTTGAATTGTTTTCTTATATATTCTGCTATTGCTTTTTTATTTTTTCCAACCGTATCAACGTGGAGTTTATTATACAAAAAAATATCATTCCTTTTTAGAATGATACTTTTATATTCTGTTCTATTGGTTCGAACAGAAACATCGTTGGTGCGGATGAGAGGACTTGAACCCCCACCCTTTCGGACTAGATCCTAAGTCTAGCGCGTCTGCCAGTTTCGCCACATCCGCATATTTTTATATCAACAATGATTATATTAACACATTTTACTTGCAATTGTCAATACAAAATATTATTTTTGTGTCATTTCTTTGTTGTATTATCTTTCTGTAATTAATTGATTTATAACAATTTTTGTGTTATAACTATATTGTAATTTAAGTTGATTATATTGTTTATAAATTTTAAAAATAAAGTAAATAATATATAAATAGATTATAACAATTTTAAGATTTATATTATAACAAAATAGAAATAAATAAGGAGAAATGATATGAATATTAAAAATAACTTAATAAGACTATTAGTATTATTTGTTTTTGTATTTTTGATGATTCCAATAGTGAATGTAATAGCTGATGAAAATGTTGTTGAAACTATTCAAGATACTGAAGCATCAATAAAAGGAAATGGTTATATAATTGATGCTACAGACAAAAAAATTTTTCTTAGTTCAGGTGCAAAGGTTGAATTAACTGGAAATACAGAGGATTATAATATTATCGTTGAAGAAAATGCTGTAGATGTGCATATTACTTTAAACAATTATAGTGGAGAAGATTTATCAGGATGGAATTCTTCTCATATTATCGAATTAAGAAACGGTAGTAGTGTTACATTAACATTAGTAGGAGAAAACTATTTATGTTCTGGTCGAGAGGCATCTGCAATCAGAGTTCCCCAAAATACATCTTTGGTAATTGATGGTGATGGTTCTTTAGATGCACGAGTAGAAAATTATGGTTCTTCGTGGACAAGTGCAGTTATTGGTAGTGAGTATAATGCACCTTTTGGTAATATTACTATAAATAGTGGAAATATTTATACACATAGTAGCGGAGGTACATATCCAACAGGAATTGGTTCAGGATATCATGGTAGAGAATTTTTTGATATTGAAGGTACAATTACGTTAAACGGTGGGAATATTCATACGCAAGCTTTAGGAAGTAGAACTAATAGTGATACAGTTATTTTAGCAGGAAACGGTAATGCTACTGTATATTCTGATAATTTTTTGCTAAAAGATGATGAATTCAATGGCATAGTTTTTAATTCTGATGGAACGACAGGAACTGTTAAAGGAAATGCAACACTTAGTCAAGATATGGAAATTCCGGAAGGTTCTGTTTTAACTGTTGAAGAAGATGCATCTTTAAATATTCCTCCAGATGTTAAAGTAAATAATAATGGAAATATAATAAATAAAGGTACTATAACTAATAATGGTACTTTACAAAATAAAGGAAAGATTAATAGTACAGGAAAAATTACTTCATTAACTGACATTGACAATGTTGAAGGTAATAATGTTGAAATTATTTATTATGATATTACTATAAAAACTAGTTATGGTGGCGTTTCAAATCCTAACAAAGATTTTAAATCAAAACACGGTGAAAGTAAAACAATTAGTATTATTCCTGATGATGGTTACAAAATAAAATCTGTTATAGTTAATGGTAAAGACATGACAAATGATGTAACTAATGGAGAATTAACTTTATCAAATATTACTGAAAACATTTATATTAATGTTGAATTTGAGAAAATAGATTGTGATGTTACTATAACTGTAGGTAATGGTGGTACTATAACTCCTGACAAAGATTTTAAAGTAAAATATGGTGAAAATGCAACATTTAATATACTCCCTGATGATGGTTACAAAATAAAATCAATTGTAGTTAATGATAATGATATGACAAATGATGTAACTAATGGAGAATTAACTTTATCAAATATTACTGAAAACATTTATATTAATGTTGAATTTGAGGAAATAGATAATATAAACAATCCAGAAACTTATGATAATATCTTATTTTATGTTGTACTTGAATTAGTTTCTATAGTTGGAATTACATTAATTATATATTTTAAGAAATATATAATAACAAAATAATATAAAAAATATAGACACTTTTTTGTGTCTATATTTTTTTGTTCAAAATGCTTCCTTTTTCCTTCAATATGTAGTCCATATCAGTTCTTTGTTCAAATATTTATTCTCTTTCATTATCTATTAACTCATTTGCCCTTCCAATAAACTCTTTGTATCTAATATTTGGATTTTTACCATCATTTTCTTTTAGTTGTAACTTAAATGACTCATAACATTCGCATTCTAAACTTTCTGCTTGTATTAATAATTGTTTCAATAATTTTCTTCTTTCATCAAAATTAAATGTTCCATTTATATTTCTAAAAAAATCTACTATCAAGTCTTTGCAATGTGGGCAAGTGTAACAAGTTTGTTCTTTAATATATGGATCTTCCTTTTCTCCAAACCAAGAAAATGTAATTAAATTTTCAATATCTTTATCTAACAACAGTTCTTTTGTAGTTTCAACTAATCCCCACGGATTAGCAGGTGTATATATTCCTTTCTTTTGCATATATTCCATAATGGTATTTTCTTTGATGCTCATTAAAAATAATACTACTTCTGCTTCTGGTAAGTTTTTACTAATACTTTTTACTGAATTTACAACAGAATCGATTCTTTCTTGTTCGTTCATAAAAGGGAATCCATAAATTAAATTTATACCTAAATTCATACCGTACTTCTGTAACATATTATAAACTTCAATCAATTTATTGTTTTCAAGTCCAATTTTATTTATTAATTTTCTATTTTCTGGATCCATATCTTCAATTCCAATTTCAAATCCAATTCGTTTCCTTCCATTATTAACTTCATATATATATTGCACTAATTCTTCAGGAATTTGATTTAAATATGTTTCTACTAGTATAGATTGAAATTTTTCACTTTCTATTGCATCTTTTATTATTTCATTAAAGACTTTACTATCAAATTCTTTTGGATCTGTTATACTTCCTAAAGATTCTAAAACTAATACATTACCATCTACATTTTGCAATTCTCTTCTAAAAGCTTTTATGTATTGATGTGGAGTAATTAAACATTTATCAACCACTCCATAATTGCAGTTCCAACAAGAACCTGCTTTTTTCATTCTGCAACCTAAGGTTTTAAATTGGGCTTGTACTACTTTTCTATTACCATATATATTTTCTCTAATATGAACTATTAAATCATTATGTTTTCTCACATTTTCAAATGTTTTATGTTGAAGTTTTTTATCAAATCCAGCTATTTTTCTTAAAGCTTCTTTTTCTTTTGTATCGCTTAAATCAACTTTTATTCTATCTGCAAAGCTTTTTTCTTTCATTTTCTTCACCTACTATTAAATATTCTTTTTTATATCTTCCTTTTCTTATAGGATTTTGATTTCTATATCCAAATGCCACTCCACAAATTAATTCTTTATCCTTTAAATCTAAATACTCATTTATAACATCATCTATAAACAAAACATCACAAAGCCAAGTTGTGTCTATTCCTAATTCTGTAGCCTTTAATATCATATTTTCTACTGCTGCTCCAACAGATAATGTATCTGCCTTAATCCTATCAAAATAATAATCATGCATTATAACCATGTTTTCAATATCTTTACCATCTAATAGTTTTTGTGGATTTTTTATTCTATCTATATTATCTGAACTCCATTTGTTACTATATATCAAAACACAATTTCCAACTTGCCTTATTAAATTCGCACTTCTTTTTATTGTTGTTACTAGTCCAGTATTATTTATCCAGTTTTCCATTTTATCTGCAATATAATTTTTTTGTTTATCTGTTAATATATAAAATCTCCATGGTTGCCTATTTTTTGCTGATGGTGCAATTATTGCACTTTCTATAATTTGGTTCATATCTTCATTACTTACTTTTTTATTTGTATAATTCAATGTTGTTAATCTTTTTTTAATTAATTCTGAAAATTCCATTTACATTACTCCCCTATATAATTATACTTTTTTATAAATATATTTTCTTAACTTTTTTAGTATCATTAAAGTTAGTTTTATGCTATAATATTTCTATGGAGTAATATAAATATGAATAATTTTGATAAATTAAATGAAGTAATTAAATATATAGAAAATAATTTAACAGATGAAATATCAATAGAAAAAATCTGCCAAATTTTGTGTGTTAACGAATATACTTTATATAGAATTTTTAATTTTATAACAGGAATTTCTCTTACTGAATATATTAGGAATAGAAGATTAAGTATGGCAGGACTTGAACTTATAAATTCTAACATTAAGATAATAGACTTAAGCCTAAAATATGGATATGATTCTCCAATTTCATTTTCAAGAGCATTTAAAAAATTTCATGGAATAAAACCAAGTGAAGTGAAACAAAATTCTAAATACTTAAAGAACTTTCCCCCATATACTTTTGCAAATAATATTGCAAATAACATTAAACTTGATTTTAAAATACGAAAAGAAAATAATTTAAATTTTTATACAGTTTCTAAAAAATGTAATATACAAGATATAAAAGTTGTTGCACCTGATTTTTGGAAAAAACTAAAATCTAATAATAGTTACACAGAAATTTTTAATGACACTACTTATGGGATTATTGAATATGATGAGCTTTTTCCTAACCCCAAAACAGCGAAATATCATATAGCTTCAAAGAAATATTTTGTTAATAGTTCAAAATTTATTATTCCAGAATCAACATGGGCTATATTTAATGTGGAAAAAGTTAATGGAGAAGCTATGTCTAATTTAAGCTTCTATGTTTATAAAAATTGGATACCTTATTCTGGTTATAATATTCGAAACATTCCAGAAATAGAAGTTTATTATAAAGATCATACAGAATGGTGGTTGCCTATAGAAAAATCACATAATTTATAAAAGGAAACTCCTACCATGTTGTCAAATTTGACTTTTTATGTAACAAACTGTATAATATATTTATCATATGGCAATAGCCAAAAAATAAGGAGGATACAATTATGTATTGTGAACGGAAAAACAGCGGTTGGGTAGCAAAGGCATTGATATGTATAGGAATTGTTATTGCTATAATAGTAGCAGTACTCTGCTTTATCAGCTATTATAGTGAAAAAAACTATACGGTAACAGTAACGGACAAGGACATCAAGAATTATGATTCCAGTTCAAAGTTTCTTGTATTCACAAAAACAGAAAATGGAGAAACCAGAGTGTTCTCAATGGAAGACACATTGATTAAAGGAAGGTGGAACACAGCTGATGACTACGCAGAAATAGAAGTTGGCGAAACCTACACTTTCACAGTAATCGGTTGGAGAATTCCGTTTTTTAGTGAATACGAAAACGTAATTGAATTCCAAAAGATGACCGAATAGGTCAAAGGATTACCACTCTCAATAGATTTAAAGAGAGTGGTTAATTCTTTTTTTATATAAAATAAAAAGATGTCTTTATAGAACATCAAATCCCATAAAAACATCCATACTGGTACCGATGGTGGGACTCGAACCCACATGGTTTCCCGCTAGATTTTGAGTCTAGTGCGTCTGCCAATTCCGCCACATCGGCAATTGCTGATACGTTTATTATATTAACACATTTTATTATTCTTGTCTAGATAATTTTAAAATAAATTAACAATATATGCAAAATATAATAATAGTAAAACAAACGCTTTCTTTCTACTTAACATACTTTTGTTTTTATAATTTACTAATATCAATGTAACAATAGTTGAAAACAATAAAAATATAATTGTAACATTAAAAGTTTTATAATACCCTATTGGGCTTATTAGTGCACCTATACTTGGTAATAAACACAAGTTATATATATTAGATCCGATTACATTTCCAACTGCTAAATCCGAATCATTCCTAATTGATGCCATAATAGATGTTGCAATTTCTGGTAAACCTGTACCTATTGAAATAATAGTTAAACTGATAATTGCTGGACTTACGCCAAAATAATTAGCAATATTTGTCGCTTCATTTATTACAAAATCTGCTCCATATTTTAACCCAATCATTCCAAGTACTATATAAATTAGTATTCTTAACATTGACATTTTGTTAGATGTTTTTTCCGGGGTTTTTGATTCATCCTCCCCTACCTCTTTTCCTTCAAAAAAAGTAAATATTGTGTAAAGGACAGTCATAATCAATAAAATAATTGCCTCTATCCTATCTATTCCTAAGAAGACATTACTTCCATAATTGCAAATTAAAAATAATACGATTATAGTTAGCAAAGACATTGATAAATGAGTTTTACAAAGTCTTTTATCTATTTTCATTGGTCTAACCATCCCTGCAATTCCTACAACTAGCAATATATTGCATATTGAACTTCCAATAGCATTTCCTAAAATTATATCTGACTCTCCTATTAAAGAAGAATTGATTGTTACAACTAATTCTGGTAAAGATGTTCCAATTCCTACAAGAACTATTCCAACTAACATTTCTGACCAATTTAGCTTTCTACTAAGTCCTACAGCACCTTTAACAACAAGATCTGCGCCTTTTATTAGTATAACAAATCCAATAATCATCATTATAATATTTTGTAGCATTTGTTCCCTCCAAAATGTCAATTAAAATCCCATGTCACTATCGTAACATTTCCTTTTTTTAGTAGACAAGTTTCTTGTATTCCTCACTTAAAAGAACAGTCACCGAAAATGACTTATGTTTATATTATTTTTAGTTTAACCATAGATAAAAAAACTATCATAAATTTAATATATTTGATTATAATTATTCTTAAGAGGTGTATTGTTTTGAATAAAAAAAGTATTAAAAGATTTCATACACTATTTTTTATTTTGCCAATTTTTTTAGTTACTATAATTATTTTTCAAATATCGTACAACTTAAATACAATCTCTGTTAATGCAAATGTAAACTGGGATAACTGGGTTGTAGAAAACGAAAGCAAAAAATACATTAAATGGGTAGACTTTACTCCTACTTTTGAAGTTTTGGATAAGACCTCTAAATTAGACATAGATTCACATACAAATGATGAAGATATTAAATTAAACTGGATTGAACTAATTAGTTTCTTAGCTTGTAAATATGGTGGTGATTTTAAAAGATTTAATCAAAAGGATTTGAATAGTTTGATAGATAATTTAAGAAGCGGAAAAACTATGGAAGAGTTAACTAAAAAATATAAAAATTACTCATATTTCTATGAAGCCTATGATGCAGTTTTACACGAATTTATTGGAGATTTTGAAACAGAATCTACTGATGACTCAGGAAATAAAACTTATATTAAAAAATATGGCATAAAGGCATATCTTCCTATTGCTTCAAATTATAGCTTCAGCCATTATGATGATTTTGGTAATTCAAGGTCATACGGTTACAAGCGTGTTCATTTAGGTAATGACTTAATGGGAAGTATTGGTACACCTATTATTGCTGTTGAATCTGGAATAGTAGAATGTCTTGGATGGAATCAGTATGGTGGTTGGCGTATTGGAATTAGAAGCTTTGATAACAAACGTTACTATTATTATGCACATTTAAGAAAAGATAGGCCATATGCAGAAAATTTATCTGAAGGTCAAATAGTAACTGCTGGAGATGTAATTGGCTACTTAGGAATGACTGGATATAGTATTAAAGAAAATGTTAATAACATAAATGTTCCTCATTTACATTTTGGAATACAGTTAATTTTTGATGAAAGTCAAAAAGATGGTGTTAATCAGATATGGATTGATGTTTATCAAATTATTGAATTTTTAAGAAAACATAAATCTGAAGTTTATAGAAATACTGATACTTATGAATTTTATAGAAAAAATAAAATAATAGATCCTTCTATTCCAAGAGAGAAATATGTGTATGGTACATATTAAAGTTTTTAAATTTAATTATAAAATTTTTTATATATTATTAGCATTTATAATTATGTTTACAGGAACTTTTATATACACATCAGTAAAAGCAATAAATGAAAATTCAATACATGTTCCAATTATTATGTACCATAGCATTTTAAAATCTCAAAGTGGTACTTATACAATTAGTCCAGATATATTAGAAGAAGATCTAAAATACATAGCTGAAAATGGATTTACAACAATCACAATGACAGATTTAATAAAGTATGTTTACTATGACTCTCCTCTTCCTGAAAAACCAATTATAATTACATTTGATGATGGTCACTATAATAATTTAACATATGCTGTACCATTATTAAAAAAGTATAATATGGTTGCAGTTATATCTATTGTTGGAAAATATACTGATTCATATTCTGAAAGTGATGAAGCAAATCCTAATTATAGTTATTTACGTTGGAAAGACATAAAACAGTTAATAGATTCTAATATAATAGAGTTTCAAAACCATACATATGATTTACACAGTAATACATATAAACGAAAAGGATGTATGAAAAACAAAAATGAGTCAAAAAAAGAATACGAAGTAATGCTTTATTCTGATATTTATAAATTGCAACAAGAATTTGAATACAAAGCAGGATACATTCCAAATACTTTTACATATCCCTTTGGTGCAATTAGTAAAGATTCTTTGGATGTAATAAAAAAATTAGGATTTAAAGCAAGTCTTTCTTGTAATGAAGGAGTTAATGTTATAACGAAAAATCCAGAATGTTTATATCAGTTAAAACGTTTTAACAGACCAAGTTATATTTCTACTTATCGATTTTTTAATAAAATAATAACATAAAAATTTTTTATTTATACATAAAAATTATTACTTTGTATATAATAGTACGAAGGAGGGTTTAGCTATGAAAATCATAAATTGGATTGCATTAACTCTTGTTATAATCGGTGCTTTAAACTGGTTGTTAGTTGGCCTAATTGATTTTAACCTTGTAGATACTCTATTTGGTGCAGGAAGTATTTTATCTAGAATAATATATATACTAGTAGGTATTTCCGGTATTTGGTCTCTTACATTTTATAAAAAAGTATCTGATTAGTTTAAAAAAAGAACGAGCATACTTAAAATTTTGTATGCCCGTTTTTTTTAATTGTAATTTCTATCTCATTGCTTCTTCTACAGCAACTGCTACTGCAACTGTTGCACCAACCATTGGGTTGTTACCCATTCCTATCAATCCCATCATTTCAACATGAGCTGGAACTGATGAACTTCCTGCAAATTGAGCATCTGAGTGCATTCTTCCCATTGTATCTGTCATACCATAAGATGCTGGTCCTGCTGCCATATTGTCTGGGTGTAATGTTCTTCCTGTTCCACCACCAGATGCTACTGAGAAATATTTCTTTCCTAATTCTATACATTCTTTTTTATATGTACCTGCAACTGGATGTTGGAATCTTGTAGGGTTTGTAGAGTTACCTGTTATTGATACATCTACATCCTCTAAGTGCATTATTGCTACACCTTCTCTAACATCATTTGCACCATAACATCTTACTTTGCTTCTTTCTCCATCTGAATAAGCAATTTCTTCTACTACATTTACTTTTCCTGTGAAGAAGTCAAAATCTGTTTTTACGTATGTAAATCCATTTATTCTTGATATTACTTGTGCTGCATCTTTTCCAAGTCCATTTAATATTACTTTTAATGGTTCTTTTCTAACTTTATTTGCTGATTTTGCAATTCCTATTGCACCTTCAGCAGCTGCAAAGCTTTCATGTCCTGCTAAGAACGCAAAGCATTTTGTTTCTTCTGATAATAACATTGATGCTAAATTTCCATGTCCTAAACCAACTTTTCTATCATCTGCAACAGAACCTGGAATACAGAATGCTTGTAATCCCTCTCCTATTGATTTAGCTGCATCTGCTGCTTTCTTATCTCCTTTTTTTATTGCTATTGCTGCACCTAATGTATATGCCCAACAAGCATTTTCAAAGCATATTGGTTGAACACTTTTTGTTATATCATAAGGATTAAATCCTTTTTCCTTACAAATATTTAGTGCATCTTCAAAATCTTTTATTCCATATTTTTCCATTACTGGTTTTATTTGATTAATTCTTCTTTCATAACTTTCAAATAGTGCCATTTCTTTTTCCTCCTATTCCTTTCTTGGATCTATAACTTTAACAGCTTCATCAAATCTTCCATACTTTCCTGCAGCTTTTTCTATTGCTTCTAATGGTTCTATTCCCTTTTTTATGTTTTCCATCATTTTTCCTAAATTTACATATTTGTAACCTATTATTTGGTTATCTTTATCTAATCCTATGTCTGTTATGTATCCTTCAGCTAATTCTAAGTATCTTGGTCCTTTTGATAAAGTTGAATATATTGTTCCAACTTGACTTCTTGTTCCTTTTCCTAAATCTTCTAGTCCAGCACCTATTGGAAGTCCTCCCTCTGAAAATGCTGATTGTGTTCTTCCATATACTATTTGTAAGAATAATTCTCTCATTGCTGTATTTATAGCATCACAAACTAAGTCTGTATTCAATGCTTCTAATATTGTCTTTCCTACTAATATTTCTCCAGCCATTGCTGCAGAATGTGTCATTCCTGAACATCCTATTGTTTCTACTAATGCTTCTTGTATTATTCCTTCTTTAACATTTAATGTTAATTTACATGCTCCTTGTTGTGGTGCACACCAACCAATACCATGTGTCAATCCTGAAATATCTTTAATTTCTTTAGATTTTACCCATTTTCCTTCTTCTGGAATTGGTGCAGGTCCATGGTCTACTCCTTTTGCAACTGGACACATTTCTTCTACTTCTTTTGAATAAATCATTTTTATTGCTCCTTTCATTTTACATATATATATTATAATATTAATAACATTATTATCACTTGCCTATTTTATCAATAATGATTCTCCTGTCATTTCTGATGGAATTTCAACTCCCATTAAATCTAACATTGTTGGAGCTAAATCTGCAAGTTTTCCTGTTTTTAGTTTATACTCTCTACCCACTAATATAAGTGGTACAGGATTTGTTGTATGTGCTGTGTGTGGCTCTCCTGTTGTATAATCTATCATTTGCTCTGAATTTCCGTGGTCTGCTGTTATTAGTAGTGTTCCTTGTTTTGATTCTACAGCTTCTACAACTCTTGCAACACACGCATCTATTGTTTCTAATGCTTTAACTGCTGCATCAAAATTTCCTGTATGTCCAACCATATCTGGATTAGCATAGTTTAATATTATACAGTCATATTTTTCACTCATTATTGCATCTACAACTTTGTCTGTAACTTCTATTGCACTCATTTCTGGTTTTAAATCGTATGTTTCTACTTTTGGTGATGGCACAAGTATTCTATCTTCTCCTGGATATTGTTTTTCTTCTCCACCATTAAAGAAGAATGTAACATGTGCGTATTTTTCTGTTTCTGCTATTCTTAATTGTTTTAACCCTAATTTGCTTATATACTCTCCAAATGTATTCTTTATTTCATCTTTTTTAAATGCAATATTAACATTTGGTAATGTTTCATCATAATTTGTGAAACATACATAATATAAATTGAATATTTTTCTTTCAAATTCATTGAAATCTTTATCTACAAGAGTTCTTGTTATTTCTCTTGCTCTATCTGGTCTGAAATTAAAGAATATTACTGAATCGTTATTTCCAATTGTTGCAATTGGTTCATCTCCATTACAAATAACTGTTGGAACAACAAATTCATCAAACACTTCTTTTTGGTAAGAGTCTTCTATTGCTTTTATTGCACTTCCTGCCTTTTCTCCTTCTCCGAAAACTAGTGCTCTATATGCTTTTTCTATTCTTTCCCATCTTTTATCCCTGTCCATAGCATAAAATCTACCTGTTATGCTAGCTATTTTTCCAACACCTTTTTCATCCATCTTCTTTTCCAAATCTGCAATATATGTTTCGGCTGATGCTGGTGGTGTATCTCTACCATCTAGGAAACAATGTACATATACATCCTCAAAATCCTTTCTCTTAGCAAGTTCTAGTAAAGCATATAAATGACGTATATGACTGTGAACTCCTCCATCTGATAATAATCCCATTATGTGTAACTTTGAGTGATTTCTCTTACAATTTTCTATAGCTTCTACAAGTTCTGGTATGCTAAAGAAATCTCCATCTTCAATTGATTTTGTTATTCTTGTTAATTCCTGATACACAATTCTTCCTGCACCAATGTTTGTATGACCTACCTCTGAATTTCCCATTTGTCCATCTGGTAAACCAACATCTAACCCACTTGTATGTATTTGTGTATTTGGATTTTGTTTCATTAGTTTATCTAAAGTTGGTGTATTTGCTTGTTTTACAGCATTTCCATCATCATTTGTATTTATTCCATAGCCATCTAATATCATTAACATTGTAAGTTTTTTATCCATATTTATATTATTCCTCTTTTCATTATTTGTAATTTACTATTTTAGCGAATTCTTCTGCATCTAAACTTGCTCCTCCTACTAAGCCTCCATCTATGTCGCTCATTTCGAACAATTCTTTAGCATTACTTGATTTTACACTTCCGCCGTACTGTATTATAACCCCATTAGCTACCTGTTGTCCATATTTTTCTACAATTTTTTCTCTAATCCATTTTATGCTTTCATTTGCATCTTCTTTTGTTGCTGTTTTTCCTGTTCCTATTGCCCAAATCGGCTCATAGGCTATTATTATCTTTTCTAAATCCTTAGCTTCAATTCCCTCTAAAGCTAATTCTGTTTGCTTTGTAATTATTTCCTTTGCAACTCCAGTTTCTCTTTGCTCTAAACTTTCTCCAACACAAACTATTGGTTTTAAGTTGTAACTTAAAGCTGCTTTTATTTTTTTATTTACTGTTTCATCTGTTTCTGCAAAATATGCTCTTCTTTCTGAATGCCCTATTATAACATATTCTACGCCCATTTTGCTTAGCATATCACCAGATATTTCACCTGTGTATGCACCTTTTTCTTCCCAGTGCATATTTTGTGCGCCTACTTTTATGTTTGTTCCTTGTGTTTGCATTAACACATAGAATAAATCTATATATGGTACACATACTATTACTTCGTTGTCTGTATTTTTTACAAGTGGTGTTAGCTTTTCTACTAATTCTATTGCTTCATTTGGAAGTTTATTCATCTTCCAGTTACCTGCTATTACTTTTTTTCTCATAAGATCATCCTTTCTTGATTTTTGGGGTAAGCTTTGTATCTACTTGTAATAACTTGGCATTTGCTGTACCCTACAATTATTTATCTAATAAGCATTCAATTCCTGGTAACAATTTTCCTTCTAAAAATTCTAATGATGCTCCTCCACCAGTTGATATATGAGTCATTTTATCAGCTAAGCCTAATTTTTCTATTGCTGCTGCTGAATCTCCACCACCTATTATTGTTACTGCATCAATGTTTCCTAACTCTGTTGCTATTTCTTTTGTTCCTGCTTCATATTTAGAAAACTCGCATACTCCAAGTGGTCCATTCCACATAACAGTTTTTGCACTTTTTAATATTTCTTTAAATTTTTCTATTGTGTCTGGTCCAATGTCTAATCCTTCCCATCCATCTGGTATATCTTGTGAATGTACTATTTTATTTTCTGTATCATTTGAATATTCTGTTGTTACATTTGCATCTATTGGTAATACTATTTCAACGCCTTTTTTATTAGCTTTTTCTAATAATTCTTTTGCTAAATCTAATTTATCTTCTTCACAAATTGATTTTCCTATACTATGTCCTTCAGCCTTTAAAAATGTAAATGCCATTCCTCCACCTATCAATAATTTATCTACTTTTTCTATTAAATTTTCTATAACAGCAATTTTATCTGATACTTTTGCTCCTCCAAGTATTGCAACAAATGGTCTTTCTGGATTTTGCAAAGCATCTCCTAAAAATTTTATTTCTTTTTCTATAAGGAATCCTGAAACTGCAGGTAAAAATTCTGCAACTCCTGCTGTTGTGCTGTGTGCTCTATGAGCGGTTCCAAAAGCATCATTAACATAAATTTCTGCTAAACTTGCTAATTCTTTAGAAAATTCTTTATCGTTTTGCTCTTCTCTTGCATCAAATCTAACATTTTCTAGTAATATAACATCTTTTTCTTGCATATTTGCTACAAGTTCTTTAGCACTATCTCCAACTATATCTTTGGCAAGTTTTACTTCTTTTCCTAAAAGTTTGCTTAATTCTTCTGCAACTACTTTTAATGAATATTTTTCGTTTACTTCTCCCTTTGGTCTTCCTAAATGTGAACAAAGTATTACTTTTGCATTGTTATCTATTAAATATTGTATTGTTGGAATAGCACCTTTTATTCTTCTATTATCGGTAATCGCTCCTGTTTCTTTATCTTGTGGTACATTAAAGTCGCATCTTACTAATACTCTTTTCCCTTTTACATCTATATCTCTAACTGTTTTTTTAGACATAAGTTACCTCCTAATTTATCAAGGGCGCAATCATGCGCCCCTACATTTTTTCGTGTACAATACATTTTATCCTTTTGTTGAAATATATCTTGCAAGATCTACCAATTTATTTGAATATCCCCATTCATTGTCATACCAAGCTACTAATTTAACAAATGTGTCTGTTAAAGCTATTCCTGCTTTTGCATCAAATATTGATGTATGGTTATCATGTATAAAGTCTGATGATACAACATCTTCATCTACATACTCAACTATACCTTTTAATTCGTTTTCAGATGCTTTTTTAACTGCAGCACATATTTCTTCGTATGTTGCTGGTTTTTCTAAGTTACAAGTTAAGTCTACAACTGAAACATCTATTGTTGGTACTCTAAATGCCATACCTGTTAATTTTCCATTTAATTCTGGTATTACTTTTCCAACTGCTTTTGCAGCTCCTGTTGATGATGGTATAATATTTGCTACAGCAGCTCTTCCACCTCTCCAATCTTTTTTAGAAGCTCCATCAACTGTTTTTTGTGTTGCTGTTGTTGAGTGAACTGTTGTCATCAATCCATCTTTTATTCCAAAGTTATCATTTATTATTTTTGCAAGTGGTGCTAAACAGTTTGTTGTACAAGATGCATTAGATATAACATTCATACTTGGATCATATTTATCATTGTTAACTCCCATAACAAACATTGGAGCATCTTTTGAAGGTGCACTTATAATTACTTTTTTTGCTCCTCCTTCTAAGTGAGCACTTGCTTTTTCTATTGTTGTAAATACTCCTGAACATTCTAATACGTAATCTACTCCGTTTGCTCCCCAAGGAATATTTTTTGGATCCATTTCATTATATACTTTTATTTCTTTTCCATTAACCATTAGTTTGTCATTTTCAAATTTTACTTCTCCATTAAATCTACCATGAACTGTATCATATTTAACCATATATGCCATATAGTCTGCTGTTATAAAAGGGTCATTTATTGCAACAACTTCTACATCTCCCTTCTCCAAAGCTGCTTGGAATGTTAAATTTCCGATTCTTCCAAATCCGTTAATTCCTATTCTTATTGACATTTTATTTCCTCCATTCTGATACATATAAATTTTTGTATCTTTACAAATTAGTCTTTTCAAGACAATGCTATTTTATACCAAAAAAGAATACTTGGCAAGTATTCTTTTAAGATTTTTACCCCTTTATTTAAAATGAGGCACTTTTATTCTTCTTTTTCAAAAAATATAAACATTATACTGATTATTTTCCAGATTTTCCAAATGAGAAAAATTTTTGCAACTTATTCCAAGTTCCAGTATTTTCGCTTGTTGGTCCAACTGAATATTGTATTTTTGCACTTGGTATAAAGAAATTTCTAAGTTTTGTCCAGAAACCGATTTTAGCTGGTAGATTACCTTGTGTTAATTTAAAATCAGTTCCTAATCCTGTTTCAGTTCCGCTATTTATTTCAGTACTAGCAGTAACTTCACTTACAGAGCCTGTGTTAATTACATTTCCAACTTCAATACCTGTTTCTAAATTAACTTCAGCTCCGCCATTATTTATATTTCCTAATTCTTTATATAAGATACCATCATTATTATTTGTATTGCCTATTACTTCAATATTACCTAAATTTTGTGTTTGGTTTACGCCACCAACATTTTCTAAGTTTGTATATAAACCTCCATAATTTGGTTTCAAATTGTTATTTGTATATAACTGTCCATTTGCTACTGAATCCCAATCTAAAGTAACTCCTTGTTCAATATTTTCTGCGTTTCGTACATCATTTCCTTCTTCAAAATATTGTGATATTAAATCGCTAAATGCATTTTCTATTATTTCGCTTACATTATTCTCACAATTATTTGAATTTGGATTTTCGTTTGTTTTTCCTTTCATTTTTACATTTCCTCCTTTGTATATTTTTTAATACTTTAACATTCTTTTTACAATAGCTAAATCAGATTCGTATTTTTCTAACTCTCCGTTTACAACTTGATATGTTTCTTCTCCTTTTCCCATTATAACTATAAGGTCACCTGGCTTTGCATTTGTTATTGCTTTTTCAACAGCAGTTTTTCTATCTGGAACTATTTCGTATTTACTTTTATCTTTAATGTGTAATGCTATATCTTTACATATATCTTCAACTTTTTCATCTTGTGGATCAAGAGCTGTTATATATATATAATCTGAATTGTCTCCAACTATTTCTCCAAAATCTTTTCTTCTATTATATGCCTTACTTCCATGAGTTCCACCAACAGATATTATTCTCTTATCTGGGTAATCTAATTTTAAAGATTCATATAATTTTGTGTAACTTAATCTATTGTGTGCATAATCTACTATTACAGTTACTCCATCTCTTTCATAAGCATCCATTCTACCTTTAACATAAGTCTTTAAAAGTCCTCTTTGTATGCTATCATCATCTACACCTAATTGCTTTGTTAAAGTAATTGCAGCTAATGCATTTTCTATGTTAAATCTTCCTAACATATTTATTTTAAATCTGTGATTATAATTGAATTTTTCGCTTATTGCATCAAATTCGAATCCCTTTTCTAATTTTTTTACATTTGTGTAGTAATAAGTAGCTGTTTTATCAGTTCCGTATGTTAATATTTCTTTACCTTTGCACTCACTATATACAACATCAAAATAATCCATATTTTTATTTATTATTGCTCTTTTTGAATTCTTTAATAACTCTATTTTACAATGTAAATAATCTTCAAATGTTGGATGTTCAACATTGCTTATATGATCTTCAACTATATTTATAAATATTCCGTTATCGAATGTAACTCCATAAGCTCTATCTCTTTTATAGCTTTGTGAACTTATTTCCATTGTTGCATATTTTGCTCCATTTTTCTTTGCTTCATAGAAAAATCTTTGTAAATCTATTGGTTCTGGAGTTGTATTATGTGCTGGTTCATCTGTTATTCCAGTATAATATCTTATTGTACAACTAAGTGGTGTATCTGATTTTGTATATTCATCAAGTATATTTTTTATAAACATTGTTACTGTTGTTTTTCCCTTTGTTCCTGTAATCCCTGTTGTTATTAAATCTTTAAATGAATATTCATAAAACTCTGCTGCTACAATAGCCATTGCTTTTTGTATATCATTAACTATTATATATTGTAAATCTACATCTTCAAATTTTTCTTCAGAAACATATATTGTAGCACCTTCATTTATCGCTTGAGTTAAGTACTCTGGTTTATAATGTTTCCCTTTACAGAAAAATATTGTATTTGGTTTTACACTTCTTGAATCGCAAGATACAAATTCTATTTTTGTATCATCATTGCATTTTTGTTCTCTTAATATTTTTTTATCTTCTAATAATTTTATAACCTTTTGTGCAGTTGTCATAGTAAATTACTCCTTTGATAAATGTAATTATTTTTAAACAATTGTAATTATATCATTGTATTTTTTTAATGTAAAGAAAAATTTAATTTATTTCTCCTTCTAAAGCAAGTTCATTTAATTTAAGTACTTTTACATTTTCTATTTGGTTCTCTAAATCGCTATTTTTAGGTACTTTAACCAATATGTAATTTTTTGTATGTCCCTCTGTATAATCTTTATTACTTTGTTCAAATAACACTTTTGTATTCTTTCCAATGTACTTTTCCATAAATTCTTTTTCGTTTTTATCAGATAACTCTATGAGCATATTACTTCGCTCTTCTTTTATATTTCCATCAATTTGATTTTCCATCAATGCTGCTTTTGTTCCATCTCTTTTAGAATATTTAAATATATGCATTTTCATAAATTTTATTTTGCTTAGAAACTCATAAGTTTTATTAAATTCTTCTTCCGTTTCTCCAGGAAATCCAACTATTATATCTGTTGTAAGTGCAACTTCTGGGTATGCATTTCTTAATAAATTTACTATATTTTCAAATTCTAAAGTTGTATATTTTCTATTCATTCTTTTTAAAGTTTCATCGCATCCACTTTGTAAAGATAAGTGAAAATGGTCACATATTTTTTCTAATTTTGTTAATCTTTCTAAGAATTCCTTAGTTATTATAGTTGGTTCTATTGAACCCAAGCGAATTCTTTCAATTCCTTCTATTTTATTTATTTCTTCTAATAAATCTATTAAACTCGTTCCATCTTTAAAATCTTTCCCAAAAGATGCTATATGTATTCCTGTTATTACAACTTCTTTTATTCCATTTTTTGCAATACAACTAATCTCTTCTACAACATTTTTTATTTTTCTGCTTCTAACCCTTCCTCTAGCATAAGGAATTACACAATATGAGCAAAATCTATCACATCCATCTTGTACTTTTATTACTGCCCTTGTTTTATCTGTGTATGTTGTGCTACCAAACTCAACGAATTCTTTTTGATTCATTACATCAGTTATAAGCATTTTACTATAATTTTCTACACATTCTACAATGTTTCCTTTTTCGTTGTTTCCAAGCACCATATCTATTTCTTTTATTTTTTCCAACTTTTCTTTTGCAATTTGTGCATAACAACCAACTACAACTAATATAGCATTTTTATTTTTATGCTTCGCTCTTCTAATTATTTGTCTTGACTTTTTATCTGACATGTTTGTAACTGTACAAGTATTTATTATATATATATCTGCAAAATCATCAAAATCTACAATTTCATAGTTGTTTTCCATAAATTTTTGTATCATTGCATTTGTTTCGTATTGATTTACTTTGCAACCGTAATGTGTAAAATGCTACTTTTTTCATTGCTTCCTCCTAAAATATTATCAAAAATCTCCGTTTCATTTGACAATATGTATTATAATATACCTTTTTGCTTTTTTTTGCAATAGAAAAGGGCAACACAATGGTTGCCCTTTACAATTATTTTTTATGTCCATCTAAAATATCTAAATTATCTAACGCCTTGCCTGTTCCTAGTGCTACACAAGATATTGCATCATCTGCCACTACAACATTTATTCCTGTTTTTTCTTGAAGTAGTTTGTCTAATCCATCAACCAAACCTCCTCCACCAGTTAAGTATATTCCCCTATCGCTTATATCTGCTGCAAGTTCTGGTGGTGTTTTTTCTAATACACTGTGTACTGCATCTACTATCATATCTGCAGGTTCTTTTAAAGCTTCCATCATTTCGCTCGAATGGATTGTTAGAGTTTTTGGTAATCCTGTAATTAAATCTCTACCTCTTATGTCCATTTCTGTATCTTGTATCTTAGGAAATACACAACCAATATTTACTTTTAAATCTTCTGCTGTTCTTTCACCTATCATTACATTATGTTTCTTTTTTACGTATTTTACTATATATTCATCAAATTTATCTCCAGCTACCTTAATAGATGTACTAACTACTGAACCTCCTAATGCTATTACTGCTATATCTGTTGTTCCTCCGCCTATATCTACAATCATATTTCCACAAGCTTTAGATATATCTATTCCAGCTCCAATTGCTGCTGCTATTGGTTCTTCTATTAAATATACTTTCCTTGCTCCCGCTTGTGTTGCTGCATCTATAACTGCTTTTTTTTCTACTTCTGTTACTCTTGAAGGGATACATATCATTATTCTTGGAGCGAAAATAAATTTCCCACATACTTTATTTATAAAATGCTTTAACATTTTTTCTGTAACAGTATAATTTGATATAACACCATCTCTTAAAGGTCTTGTTGCAACTATGTTTCCTGGAGTTCTACCTAACATTTTTCTTGCTTCTTCTCCAACAGCTAATACTTCGTTTGTTGCATTATTTACAGCAACAACTGAAGGTTCTCTTAATACTATTCCTTTTCCTTTTACGTATGCTATAACTGTAGCAGTTCCTAAATCTATTCCTATATCTTGTCCAAAACCAAACATCAGCATCGGCCCCTTTTTATTATATCATTACATTATTATTACAAATTTGTTACAATTATATTACATTTTCATATAAATAGCAAATGTTTTTTATAAATTTTTTAAACATATTTTTTCACAACTACTATCTGCTTATTTTTTCTAGTATTTCCCTCTATTTTATCTATTTCAAATTTTCCCTTCCCACGTATTACTAATATGTCTTTTTCCTTTATTTGTTTATCTATTCTTTTTTGTTCTTCATAATTTATAAATACTCTTGAATCTAAAATTATTTCATTTGCTTTCGTTCTTGAAGTATTACTTAATTGTGCTACAACACTATCTAATCTTAATGATGGAACTATTATTTTAAGTTCTTCTTTTTTTATTTCAACTTTTTTTATATCGTTTATATCTACAGTATCTATTTTAGATTTACTAAATCTTGTTAAGCTTTCTAAATTTGTTTTTATATACTCAGATATATCTTTGCTTACTACAATATCTGCTCCATAATTTTGAACTATTATATCTCCGAATTTCTCTCTTCTTATTCCTAGTTTCATTATTCCACTTAAATAGTCTTTATGGTGGTATTCTCCTACATTATTTTTGGGTAATGTTATTCTTACTATTTCCATATAGTTTTTGTAATTTTCTTCAACCATTTGTATAGTTAATTTTTTAGGATATATTATAAGCATTACTCTTGAAGCTTCATTATACCCACCAAAAAATATAAAATTACATTCTACTGTTTTTAACACTTTTTCTACTATATTTTTTTGATATAAATCTAAAAAATCTGTTGTTGTTATTACATTTCTTTTATTACAAAGTTCTATTTTATCTAATAATTTTGATACTAATAATTTTTCTTCTGGTTTTGAATATTTTTCTAATATTTCTGATTTGTTCATATTAACCTCTATAGCTACAGAGAATTTATAATTGGCTTATATCAAAAGGTTCTAATCTTTCAGGTTCGCCATAATCTTTTCCAAAAGTATCTACTGTCATACTTTCTATAATAACAGTTTCTTTAGGTCTATCGTTTGAGTCAGTTTTTACTTTTCCTATTCTTTCTATTATATCCATTCCACTTATTACTTTCCCGAATGACGCATAAAGTCCATCTAAACTTGGTGTATCTTCTAACATTATAAAGAATTGAGTAGCAGCTGAATCATAACCTTCTTTTATTTTTCCATAATAAGTATAATCTCTTCTTGCCATAGATATAACACCTTTTGAATGTGTTAAATTGTTTGCAAAATCATTCTCAGAAAACTCTCCTGGTATTGTAAAATCTGTTTGGCCTGAACCTGTTCCTGATTTATCTCCACCTTGTATCATAAATCCATCTATTATTCTATGGAATGTTAATCCATCATAATATTTCTCATTTATTAAGCTAATAAAATTTTTAACTGTATTTGGTGCAATATCTGGATATAATTCAATTTTTACTGTTCCATAGTTTTTAATTTTCATTGTAACAACTGGATTTTTTCCTTCTTCATTATTATTCATATTTTCATTCTCCTCATTTACATTATTTTCTTTGCTCTCTATGTTTTCTACTTCTTCTTTAGAAATTTGTTCGTTTTGATCTGTTTTTTCTTTATTGTTATTCCAAGCTACTAATCCTGCAACAGCACCAGAAATTATTGCTAGCACACACAAAATGATTATAATATAATTTTTCTTGTCAGCTTTAGTTTCATAAGTTGCACTTTTATTTGTATTGCCTTCTTTATTCATAATTTATTCCTCCTACATTCTTTCTGGCATTTCCATACCTAGTAATTCCGCTCCAGTTTTTAATACAGTGCCTACAGCATATGTTAAATATAATCTTGCATCTTGAAGAGTTTTTTCATCTGTTATTATATGGTACTCATTATAATAATTACTAAAACTTTGAGCCAAATCTATTAAATATCTTGACACTATTGATGGCTCATTTTTTTCTGCTGACTGAATTACAACATCACTAAATGAATATAATAATTTAATTATATTCATTGCTTCTTTTTCTGTTATTTTAGAAAAGTCTACATCTTTTATATTTGGTACATATCCAGCTTTTGATAATACACTTTTTGTTCTTACATATATGTATTGTATATATGGTCCTGTTTCTCCTTGGAAGTTTAATAACATATCCCAATCAAATATTTCATCTTTAATTCTACTATTTGATAAGTCATTAAATATTATTGCACCTACTCCAACTTTTCTTGCAACTTCATCCTTGTCTTCTAAATCTGGATTTTTTTCATTTATTATATTTTTAACTTTTTCTATTGCTTCATTTAATATATCTTCTAGTGAAACTGAATTTCCCTTTCTAGAACCTATTTTTTCTCCATCTTTATCTACAACTAAACCAAATGGAACGTGTTTGCATCTTTTCACATAATCTCCATATCCCATTAGCTCTACAACTTTAAATATCTGACTAAAATGTAATTTCTGTTCACTTCCAACTACATAAATCATCTTTTCAAAGTTATATGTTTTTATTCTATCTAATAATGCTGTTATATCTCTAGTTGCATATATTGTAGTACCAGCTGAAGTAATTACTATACATGGTGGCATTCCAAACTCTTCTAAGTCAACAACCTGTGCTCCTTGTGATTCAACTAATAATTTTTTTTGCTTTAATTCTTCTACTATTGGATCCATTTTATCGTTATAATATGCTTCTCCATTATATGAATCGAACTTTGCATTTAATAGATTATATGTTTTTTCATAATTTTCTAAGCTTAAAGACCTTAGCCATTCCCAAGTTTTCTTAGCCTCTTCATCTCCATCCTCAAGTTTTTTGAAAGCTTTTCTTGCTAAGTCTGTCATTTCTGGATTTTCTTTTTCTTCTTTGTTAAATCTTATATATATTTTTAATATTGCATCTATTGTATTTTCTTCTAAATTATATTCTGATTTCCATAACTCCAGTCCAGCCATTACCTTTCCAAACTGTAATCCCCAGTCTCCTAAATAGTTTATTCCAATTGTATTATATCCTAAAAAGCTATTTATTTTATATAATGCTCCACCTATAACCGTTGAACGCAAATGTCCTATATGGAATGGCTTTGCAATATTAGGAGATGAATATTCTATTACAAGATTTTTCCCTTTGCCAACATTTACTGAACCATATTTTTCCTTTTTATTATCAACTTCTGTTAATACCTCTTTTGCAAGTGTTTGTTTGTTAATGTAGAAGTTCAAATATCCACCTTGAATTTCTATCTTTTCTAATATTTTTGTATCTATAGTTATATTTTCTTTTATTTCATTTGCTATTATTGGTGGTGCTTTTTTTAGTTCCTTTGCTAGTTTAAAACAAGGAAATGCAAAATCACCTAAATCACTATTAGGTGGTATTTCTATATAGTTTACTAATTCTTTTTCATCTAAATTTACTGATGCTGCTATTGCCTTTGCAATTTCTTCTTTTATATTTATCATTGATTTTCTCCTTTTTTAGATGACCAATTAGCCATCCATACAAATTTGGAATATATTTTATCATAAAAATTTATATTATTCAAACATATTTCAATTTTTAATTTTATAAAAGTATAAAGGGCGCAATCATGCGCCCCTACAGTATTGGTGTATCAGTTGATTTTGGGTTGTTAGTATACATTAGCAATATTAAACATCTATTATATTTACAGCCTCTATCTGCTCTTCGTTTTTATTATGCTCTATAACATCCATTAAGGCATTTACTGTATCTATTGCTGTAAACAATGGTATTTTACATTCTACTGCTGTTCTTCTTATTCTGAATCCATCTCTACTTTCAACTTTACCCTTTGTTGGTGTATTTACAACAAAGTTTAAAATTCCTGAATGCATTAAATCTAATATACTATTTTGTCCTTCCCATATTTTTTCTACTACGCTTACTTTTACTCCATTTTCTTCTAAATATTTTGCAGTACCACTTGTTGCGTATATGTTAAATTTCTTTTCTTGTAATTTCTTTGCAATTGGTAATATTTCTGGTTTGTCTTTATCTCTAACTGTTATTAGTACATTTCCACTTTCAGGTATCTTCATTCCGCTTCCCACAAATGCTTTAAATAAAGCCTCTGAAAAGTCTTTTGATACTCCAAGTACTTCTCCAGTTGATTTCATTTCTGGTCCTAAACTCGTATCTGCATTTTTTATTTTTTCAAATGAGAATACTGGCATTTTTATTGCTATGTATTCACTTCTTCTATATATTCCTGTTCCATAAGGCATATCTTTTAATTTCTTACCAAGTATTACATTTGTTGCAATATCTATTACAGGTAGGTTTGTTACTTTGCTTATGTATGGTACCGTTCTACTAGAACGAGGATTTACCTCTATTATATATACTTGCCCCTTACAAATTATAAATTGAATATTTAATACACCTATTACGTTTAATTCTTTTGCAATTTTTTCTGTGTATTCTATTATTGTTTTTTGATGTTCCTCTGATATATTTTGTGTTGGATATACAGATATACTATCTCCAGAGTGAACTCCTGCCCTCTCTAGATGCTCCATTATTCCTGGTATTAGTATATCATCTCCATCACATATTGCATCTACTTCTAGTTCCTTTCCTAACATATATTTATCTACTAATATTGGGTGCTCTTGTGCTATTTTGTTTATTTCATTTATAAACATTTCAACTTCTTTGTCATCATAAGCTATTGCCATACCTTGTCCACCTAATACATAAGATGGTCTAACTAATACTGGATATTCTAAGTTGTTTGCAACCCTTATAGCCTCTTCTACTGTATATACTGTTTCTCCCTTTGGTCTTGGTATTCCACAATTATTTAATGCATCATCAAATTCTTTTCTATCTTCTGCTCTATCCATATTTTTTTCTGATGTACCTAATATTTGTACTCCCATTTCAGTTAATGCTTTTGTTAGTTTTATTGCTGTTTGTCCACCAAATTGCACTATTGCACCATATGGCTTTTCGTTTTCTACTATATTTTCTACATCTTCACTAGTTAGTGGCTCAAAATATAGTTTATCTGCTATGTCAAAATCTGTACTAACTGTTTCGGGGTTATTATTTACTATAATTGTTTCATATCCTGCTTTTTTTAATGCCCATACTGAGTGTACACTACAATAATCGAACTCTATTCCTTGTCCAATTCTTATTGGACCTGAACCTAATACCATTATTTTTTTTTTGCCTGTATCTATATTTGCTTCATTTTCCTCATCATAACTTGAATAATAGTATGGAGTTTTTGCTTCAAACTCTGCACTACAAGTATCAACCATTTTAAAATTTGCTATAATGTTGTTTTGTTTTCTTAATCTTTTTATCTCCTCAACTTTTGTTCCTGTTAAATCTGCTATTGTCTTATCTGTGTAGCCTAACTCTTTTGCTCTTCTTAAAAGTTCTGGTGTTAGTTTTTGTGAAGATAAGCTTTTTTCCATATCTACTAAGTTCTTTATTTTGCTTATAAAGAACTTATCTATTGTTGTTATATGGTGTATATGCTCTATTGTTAATCCTCTTCTTAGAGCCTCTGCTATTACCCATATTCTTTCATTTGTTATATTGTTTAACTCTTTTATTATTTCTATATTAGTTAATTTCTCAAATTTTGACATCTTCATACATTCTATATTTTCTTCTAGTGAACGTATTGCCTTCATAAGTCCTGCTTCTAAGTTTGGTGCTATTGCCATTACTTCTCCTGTTGCTTTCATTTGTGTACCTAATGTTCTTGTTGCTGTTAAAAATTTGTTAAATGGCCATTTTGGTATTTTTACTACAACATAGTCCAAAACTGGCTCAAAGCATGCATAGGTTTTCTTAGTTACTTCGTTTTGTATTTCATCTAATGAATATCCTATAGCAATTTTTGTTGCTACTTTTGCTATTGGGTAACCTGTTGCTTTTGATGCTAATGCAGATGAACGGCTTACTCTTGGGTTTACCTCTATTACTGCATATTCGAAGCTATTTGGATTTAATGCAAATTGTACATTACATCCACCTTCTATTTTTAATGCTGATATTATTTTTATTGCTGAAGTTCTTAGCATTTGATATTCTTTATCTGCTAATGTTTGTGATGGTGCAACAACTATACTATCTCCTGTGTGAACTCCAACTGGATCAATGTTTTCCATATTACATATTGTTATACAAGTTCCTTTTGCGTCTCTCATTACTTCGTATTCGATTTCTTTCCAACCTGCTATACATTTTTCTATTAAAACTTGGTGCACTCTAGACAAATCTAATCCATTTGCTGCAGTTTCTGCTAATTCTTCCATTGTGTAGGCAATTCCTCCACCTGTTCCACCAAGTGTATAGGCCGGTCTTACTATTACTGGTAATCCAATTTCGTTTGCAAAATCTAATGCAGACTCAACATCTGTTACTACTTTACTTGCAATACAAGGTTCTCCAATTTCCTCCATTGTATCTTTAAACGCTTGTCTATCTTCTGCCTTTTTTATTCCCTCAGGTGAAGTTCCAAGTAATGTTACTTGGTGTTTCTCTAAAAATCCAGTTTCTGCTAATTCCATTGCTAAATTCAATCCAGTTTGACCACCTAAGTTTGGTAATATACTATCTGGTTTTTCTTTTTCTATTATTTTCATCACTGTTTTTACTGTTAATGGTTCTATATATATTTTATCTGCCATGTGCTTATCTGTCATTATTGTTGCAGGATTTGAGTTTACAAGTACAACCTCTATTCCTTCTTTTTTTAGTTCTGAGCATGCTTGTGTTCCTGCATAATCAAATTCTGCTGCTTGACCTATAACTATTGGTCCGTGATCCTATTACTAATACTTTTTTTATTTTATTATTTTTTGGCATAGTTATTTCTCCTTTATCATTTTTATAAATTCATCAAATAGATATTCTGAATCTTGTGGCCCTGGACAAGCTTCTGGGTGAAATTGTACTGTCATTATATTTTTGTTTTTATATTTTAATCCTTCAACTGTTCCATCGTTTAGGTTTATGTGTGAAACTTCTGCTATTTCATTATTTATTGAATCTTCTAGTATGTAATAACCATGGTTTTGTGATGTTATATATACTCTTCCAGTTTTCAAATCTTTTA
Organism: uncultured Clostridia bacterium; assembly: GCA_947632145.1. Classification (GTDB taxonomy): domain Bacteria; phylum Bacillota; class Clostridia; order TANB77; family CAG-508; genus CAKPQL01. The sequence goes on along the minus strand of CANRNW010000005.1, from coordinate 6,264 downwards.
CTGGATGGTTTGGTCCACGGTGTCCATATTTAAGTTTTGCTGTTTTTGCTCCTGTTGCAAGTCCCATTAGTTGATGACCTAAGCATATTCCAAATATAGGTTTATTTGAATTATATAATTTTTTTATTGTTTCTATTTGTATTTTGCAATCTTCTGGATCTCCTGGTCCATTTGATAACATTATTCCATCAAATTCATCTGTATTTATTTCTGTTGTGTTTGCTGGAAATACTGTTACTGTGCAATTTCTTTTTACCAAGCAACGTATTATATTTTCTTTTGCTCCATAATCCATTAAAGCTATTTTTATATCTCCATTTCCAACTGTATAAATTTTTTCACTTGTTACCTTATCGACCAATCCTGTTATCTTTTCATTTTTTATCTTTTCTATTATTTTGTCTATATTGCTTATATCTTCAGTTAACATTCCCTTCATTGTTCCAGCATTTCTTAATACTTTTGTTAACTTTCTTGTATTTATTTTTGTTAATCCTGGAACTTCATTTTCTACTAAAAATTCGTTCAAAGTCTTTTGTGTTCTAAAATTACTTGGTAATGGTGCTAACTCGTGTATAAATATTGCACTCATCCACATTTTTTTAGATTCGTAATCTTCTGGTATTATTCCATAATTTCCAATTAAAGGATATGTCATACACATACCTTGTCCACAATATGATGGGTCTGTAAACACCTCTGGATAACCTACCATAGATGTATTAAATACTACCTCACATATTGTATCTTTTATAAATCCAATCCTTTCTCCTTCAAATACATCTCCATTTTCTAATACTAAATAGCCTACCATTTTTATTATTTCACCCTTTCTATTGTTAGTTTTAAAAGTAGCAATGCAATATGCTGATTATTTTTTCAAAAAAAAGAGATTGAAAAAACAATCTCTTTAATAACAATATATACAATTAGAAACAAAAGTGCCATTAAATTTTTCTTTTATTGATTTTGTTGACATATGTACTAAATTCATCTAAAATACCCCCATTTTTGACACTTTTATATAAATTTCACTTGCACTATTATAGCACAATATATTTTTTATGCAAGGGGTTTTGAGAAAAATTTTTCTATTTTAAATAATGCAAAAAATCTCATCTTTATTTTATCTGAATCTTACTGCATATTTATTTACAATATCTTTCAATTATTGCATCAGCTATTCTTATACTTGCTTTTCCATCTCCATAAGGATTAGATGCCTTACTCATACTTTCATATATGCTTTTATCTGTTAATAATTTTTTTGTCAATTCATATATTGTTTCTTCATCTGTCCCTGCCAATTTTAGAGTTCCAGCATCTATTCCTTCTGGTCGTTCTGTTACTTTTCTTAATACGAGTACAGGCTTTCCAAGTGATGGGGCTTCTTCTTGTATTCCTCCACTATCTGTTAATATTAAATACGCTTTATTCATAAAATTATGGAAATCTAAAACTTCCAATGGTTTTATAAGCTTAATTCTATCACAATTTCCTAGAACTTCATCCGCTACTTCTCTTACTTTTGGATTTAGATGTACTGGATATATAACTTTAACATTGGAAAACTCATCTACTACTCTCTTGATTGCTTTAAACATATGACGCATTTCTTCTCCTAAGCTTTCTCTTCTATGTGCTGTAACTAAAATTAATCTATCGTTTCCAACCCAATCAAAAATTTCATTTGAATAATTTGGATTAATTGTTGTTTGTAATGCATCTATTGCAGTATTTCCTGTAACGAAAATATTTTTTTCATTTTTACCTTCCGAAATTAAACTTTGTTTAGCTTTTTCTGTTGGTGCAAAATGCATATCAGTTAAAATTCCAACCATTTGTCTATTCATTTCCTCTGGATATGGTGAATATTTATTCCATGTTCTAAGTCCTGCTTCAATATGACCAATATCTGTTTGAGTATAATATGCGGCAAGTGCTCCTGCAAATGTTGTTGTTGTATCTCCATGAACTAAAACTATATTAGGTTTTTCTTTTAATATAACTTCTTCTATTCCCTTCAACGCTCTACTGGTTATATCGCTTAAAGTTTGTCCTTGTTTCATAATATTTAAATCATAATTTGGTATAATATTAAACACTTTTAATACTTGATCTAACATCTGTCTATGTTGTGCAGTTACACAAACTATACATTCTATTTCTTTTCTTTTCTTTAATTCTTTTACAAGTGGTGCCATTTTTATTGCTTCTGGTCTTGTTCCAAAAATTGTCATTACTTTAATTTTATACATTTATTCCCCCTAAAAGAATTTATTAATTGGTTAATTTATTATCTATGAAATATACTCATTTTTTATCAAATTATCTTTTAAATGTCACTAATATACTATTATGGTACTAAAAAAATAATAAATTATAATTTATTCAAAATTGATTCTTTTTTCTTCTATTACTAATGGCCTTTTCATTACTCTTGTATTTATAGCCATTATATACTCACCCAAAATACCTATAAAAAATATTTGTAATGCTCCTAAAAAGAATATTCCTATTAATATTGGCGCAGTTCCAGCAGCAAACATATCCCAATATATTAATTTTAAAATCAAGTATATGATTCCTATAGTCAAACTTATCAATGAAATTATTCCACCTAAAAATGTTGCACATCTTAATCCTATTTTTGTATAGGAGGTAAAACTCAACATTGCTGCATCATATAAACTATAAAAATTATTTTTTGTTTTTCCAGCCCTTCTTTTTTTCTGTTCATATTCTATTTCTTTTCTTTCAAAACCTAGTTCTGCTACAATTCCCCTTAAAAATGGTGTTGGATCATTTAAATTTTTTAATACTTCTATAAAACTTTTATCATATAATCCAAATCCAGTAAAATGTTCTATTTGTTCTGTTTCAGATATTTTTTTAATTAATTTATAATAGCAAGAACGTAAAAAATACATTAATTTATTTTCTTGACTTTTGCGTTTTATTCCTATTACAATTTTATATCCCTTTTCCCATTCATATACAAATTCATGTATCATTTCTATTGGATCTTGAAAATCTGCGCACACTAATATTGTACAATCACCCGTTGAATTTATTAATCCATAATATGGAGAATTAAATTGTCCAAAATTTTTTGCATTAAATATTGCTTTTATTTTTTTATTTTTTCTGCATAGTTCTGATATTAATACTTTAGTTTTATCTTTTGAATGATTATCTATAAATATTATTTCATAATCATAATCTTTTAGTTCTTGATTAAATTCATTTATAATAGCTTTACTTATTTCTACAACATTATCTTCTTCATTATAACATGGTATTACAATACTAATTTTTTTCATTTTATACTCCTTATTTTTCCATATAACTTTTTATTGTTCTAGAAAATCCTTCTTCTATATTAAATTGTGGTTTCCATCCTAAACTTTTCAATTTTTCATTACTAATAGTAGAATTTACTACAAATTTATTTTCTATATAGTTATCAGACTTTTCTCTCGCTCTTTGCTCGACTCTTAAATTTTTTTCCGGAAATAATCTCACCAATATATCAGCTAACTCTTTTATAGATATTCTACAATCTGTATTGCACATATTATATGCTTCACCTTTTTTTCCATCTAATAGTATTCTAAAAAATGCTTCAGTTGCATCTGATAAATAACAAAAACTTCTAATAGCATTACCATCGCTTTTCATTATTATATTTTGATTATTTATTATATTTTTTATAAATTCTGCAAATACTCTATGGTCATTTTCTAAATCTATAGTAGGTCCATATGTATGTGATATTCTAACTATTTTGGTATTTACATTTTTTTGCTTAAAATATGCCCTACATAATGTTTCACCCAATCTCTTACTTTCAGCATAGCAACTATTAATATTCAATGTATCTATTTTACCATAATCATCTTCTTTTACATCTTTATTTTCATCTATCTTACCATAAATTACATCTGAACTAAAAAATAAAAAACTATCTGAATTATTTTTTTCTGCAAAATCTAATAAATTATTAGTACCAATTACATTAGGTAATATAACATCTATTGGATATACTGAATAATATTCAGTCATAGCAATACTTGCTGCATGTATAATAAAATCTACTTTTTGTTTAATATCTATCTCTCTATTTATATCTCCTAAATAATAATTAAAATATTTCTTGTCAATATATTTTCCAAACTTTTTTATACATTTTTCTTTATTACGTATTCCTGCTATTATATTAACATTAAAGTTTTCTATTTTTTCATTTAAATAAATTAAAAAATAAATAATATATGTTGCTAACATTCCAGTAGCCCCGGTTACAAATATAGTTTTTCCATTTATTCTATTCCAATCTATGTTTGCACTAAATATTTTTTTCATATCTTCTATTATAATTTTATTAGAAAGTTCGTTCATAAACTTTTTTCCTTTCTACCAAAAATTTTAAAATATCATTTATTTTATTACATATTTAATAATTCTTTTATCAAGCTTTCATCTAACTTAGGATCTTGATTGTATATTGGATTATTTACTGATAATTTTGGATATATATACGTATTTTTATCTATATTTATTTGTATTAATGATGGTTCGTTATTATTTAACATATCTCTCAATTTATCTTTTTCATTTAAATTATTCATATTTAAAGTAGCAACTCCATATGCATTAGCTATTTTACAGAAATCTGGGCTTTCATAACCTCTTGACTTTATTGTCTGTGTATAAACACTATTAAAATACATTTCCTGAAAATGCCTAATCATTCCTAAAGCATAATTGTTTAATACAATAATTTTTATTGGTATTCTTGTAGTCGCTAAAAATTGAAGTTCTTGTATATTCATTTGTAAGCCACCATCTCCAGTAAAACATACTATAGGAGATTTACTTGCATAATATGCTCCTATAGCAGCTGGTAATGAGTACCCCATACTTCCGTGCCCACCGGAAAATAATATTCTTTGTCCTTCTTTTACTTTAAATGATTGAGCTACCCAGACTTGATTTTGACCAACATCTGTAGTTACTATACAATTTTCTTCTAACATTTCACTTATTTTCTCTATTATGTCATTTTCTGGTTGCTTATCTAAATTCTTTAATCTATCTTTTATTATTTGTGCTTCACTATTCCATTCTTTAAACTTATCTTCAAATGAAAATCTATCATCTTTTAGCATTGCTTTAATAATTTGTTCTATATCTGCTTTTATCTGAATTTCTTTACTATCTATTTTATTATCAAACTCATTAGAGTCAATATCAATTCTCAATATTTTAGCATTAGTTGCGAATTTTTCTCTATTATTTCCTACTTGTCTACAATCTAGTCTAGTTCCCATAGTTATTATTACATCAGCTTTTTCTGTCATAAAATTAGCATATCTGTGTCCATATGCCCCTATAAATCCATAATTATATATTGAATCATTATTTTGTACATCTATTGCAATCATACTGGTTACAACTGGTATTTTTAATTTTTTTACTAACGCTTTAAATTCATTATTTATTCCTGCTAAGTCTATTCCTGCTCCTGCTATTACTAATGGTCTTTTACTATCTTTTAAATTCATATATATTTTCTCGATTATATCTTCATAATCAATATTTCTATTCTCTTTTAGTATTGCACAATTAGTATTTAGATTAATATCTTTTCTTTGCACATCCATAGGTATATCTAATAAAACCGGACCTTTTCTTCCTTCCATTGCTACTCTGTATGCATTTTCTAATTCATTAGGAACCTCGTTCTCATTTGTTATTTGTTTAGCATATTTTGTTATAGATTTTACCATATCAACTATATTAGTTTCTTGAAACCCGTTCTGTTTTATTCGTTTTGTTCCTTTTAATTCATATGTATTAACTTGTCCTGTTATAAATATTGTTGGTATTGAATCAAAATATGCATTTGCTATTCCAGTTATTAAGTTTGTAGCACCGTGGTCCACTTGTAGCATATGCCACTCCTACATTATTAGTTATTTGGGCATATCCACATGCTGCAAAGCTAGCAGCTTGTTCATGATAATTAGTATGTGCATTAATTTCATTTTTTCTTTTCTCAAAAGAATCCATTAAATGCGTAACCATTCCTCCTGGATACCCAAATACATCTGTTATATTTCTTTTAATTAGGAAATCTACAATATAGTCTGAAACTTTCATATATTCCTCCTATTTTTGTTTAGGTAGTGTCAATTAAATTATTTTTTTATTGAGTTAAACTACCTTTGTTTCTGAGGTTTCACAACTTTTTTGATAAAA
>CANRNW010000004.1 GCA_947632145.1 uncultured Clostridia bacterium | reverse complement strand
TCTAGAAATAGGCAAAATTACTGCAATAGAAATTAGCTCATCTCCCTTTTTTAAAGCATATACATCAGAATCGTTCAAATACTTATGTATCATGTCTTTTGAAGGATCTGCCTCTAAAAGTAAATCTATATAATCTTCTTTATTTTCTATTTTTTTAACTTGCATTCTAGGTTCTTTTGGTATCTCGTAACCATTGGTATTACTGGTTTGTATAGAATTGCGGTTATAATATCTCATCTCCTCAGAAAATACACATCCACAATATTTTTGCATATATAGACCTAATTCTCTTGCTTTTGTTTGTCCTTCTCTAAAGCCTACTCTAAAATCTCTATATACGAAATTTAAATTATATTTGTTTGATAATTCATTACACAACTTTATTATTTCCTCATGTTTTTGATATGGGCTTACTAATAATGTTGTTGTAAAGCTATCAAAACCATTTTCTTTTGCATATTTTACAGTTTGCTCCAAACGCACCTTATAGCAATAATTTACACATCTATTCTCTAAATCCCCAATAACATTTTTGCAAAATTCTCTTAATCCATATTCATTTTCTTCTATTAGGTTTATATTGATCATTTTTGAATATTCTCTCAAGGTATTCAATCGTGCTTCATATTCCTTATATGGATGAATATTTGGGTTATACCAATATAATGTAGGTTCTATATTTTCTTTCCTTAAAGTATCTATACAATATACGCTACAAGGAGCACAGCAAGTATGCATCAATAATTTCATTGATATTTTTCCTCCAAAATCTACTTTGTATAAGAATTTATTTTTTTACATAAATGGATATTCACCATAGCCAGCTAGTCCAACATTTGCATCTGCCCAACCTGGTTGTCCATCCATTGTAAGTTCAAGCCATTGGTGTGTCCATTGATTTTCATTTATATGTTTATATGAAATTCCCATTTCTGAAAGCACCATTCCAAGTGCTCTACAGCATCCTGCACAAGATGCTTCCCCTTTAATAAATACTCCATATGCGGTTCTATAATCAGTTCCAGTTTCCTTGTGTACTCCTCTTGCATAATATCCGTATACTATAGAAGAGGCCTTTTCTACCCTCTCAAGTTGAGTACCTTCTGTACATTGGCTTGCTATTTGCTTAGCAATAACTCTAGCTTGAGCATCTTTTTCACTTTGTGAAAGTTCTCCAGAACCTGTTGAACTCGTACTTGGTTGTGTTGTACTGGTTGTACCGCTTCCACTATTTTTACTAGATGAATTTGTTGGTTTCTTTGTATTATTATTTGTAGTTTCTTTTTTAGGCGTTACTTTTGTTGTAGTTTTTACTTCATCTTCACATATATTTCCAGCTTTATCTGTTACTCTTATTTTTACTGTATATTCAGTTCCTTCTTGTAAGCTTTCAAATGTATAGCTATTATCTGTAACTTCATTGTAATTTTCATTATCTATACTTACTTCAATTTTAGTTATTTCTATATTATCAGTAGCTTCTACATCTACTTTTACAGTATTTGTTGTTGCTGTTACATCTTTCTTAGTAACTGTTGGATTTTCTTTATCTATATTATTTATTGTAATCATATATTCTTCTTTAGAGTATGTGCCATAACTATTTACATATTTTACAAAAACATTAGAATTTTCTGATATTGTGATTGGTTCCTCATACTTTTCATACTCAATATTTTCTTCAGCCGATTGCTCTGTTGTCTCTTCATCATCTTGTATTGTTTCTATTCTATACATTATTGAATCTTCGCTCGAAGTAGTTAGAGTTAAAATAACATCTTCATTTGTGTAATCTGGAGTATAGTCTATTTCTAAATTCTCCTCACTAACTTCTGCTACTGTTTTAATAGCAATATTAAGTTTTTCCTCTTCAATTGCTTTATTCCTAAAATATAAAGTGACTGCAACAGCTGCAACTATTGCAATTATAATTATAATACTTATAATAACTGATATAATAATTTTTTTACTCTTTTTCATATTATATTCTCTCCTTTTCATTATAAATTTTACTAACTATAATTTAATTTTCACTTATTTTCATCATCTCCTATTGATTTTTTTCATCTAATCCTAAATGTTTATACGCAAGTGGTGTTGCTACTCTTCCTCTTGGTGTTCTTGCTAGGAAGCCGATTTGCATTAAATATGGCTCATAAACATCTTCAATTGTTTCAGTTTCTTCACCTATTGTGGCTGCTAGGGTATCTAATCCTACTGGTCCTCCTCCATAATTTAATATAATTGATCTTAACATTTTTCTATCTATTTCATCTAATCCTAATTCATCTACTTCCAATTTTTGTAAAGCAACCTTAGATATTTCTAGTGAAATATCTCCATTGCCTAGTACTGAAGCATAATCTCTAATTCTTTTTAATAGTCTATTTGCAATTCTTGGCGTTCCTCTTGAACGCCTTGCTATTTCTAAAGCACCTTTTTCATCTATTGAAATATCTAATATTTTTGCAGATCTCTCGACAATAGTTTTTAATTCATTTTCATTATAAAGCTCTAGTCTACATACAATTCCAAATCTGTCTCTTAATGGTGTAGTAAGTGAACCGAGCCTTTGTTGTAGCTCCTATTAAAGTAAACTTAGGCAAATCTAGTCTGATTGATCTAGCACTTGGTCCTTTTCCAATTATTATATCTAAAGAAAAATCTTCCATTGCAGGATATAATATTTCTTCAATACTTTTATTTAATCTATGTATTTCATCTATAAATAAAACATCATTTTCAGAAAGATTAGTTAACAATGCTGCTAAATCTCCTGGCTTTTCAATAGCTGGTCCAGATGTAATTCTTATATTAGAATTCATTTCATTTGCTATTATATTAGATAAAGTTGTTTTTCCAAGTCCTGGTGGTCCATAAAGCAATACATGATCTAATGTTTCATTTCTTTTTTTTGCAGATTCGATATAAACTTTCATGTTTTCCTTTACTTTAGTTTGACCAATGTATTCATTAAAAGTTTTCGGTCTTAAATTATTTTCATTTTTTTCTTCAACTTCATCCTGTATTTTGGGAATCAATAAATTTTCATCCATTAGATACACTCCTTATTTTACTCTTCTAACGCTTTTTGTATCATTGCCATTCTTACAAAAACCCCATTTTTCATTTGCTCAAATATTTTAGATTTACTGCATTCAACAACATCATCAGCTATTTCTACTCCTCTGTTAAATGGTGCAGGATGCATTATTATTGCATCTTCTTTCATTTTATTTACTCTTTCCATATTTAAGCCATATTTTTTATGATATTCTTCTAAAGGCATTTCCATAAGGGATTTATGTCTCTCATGCTGAACTCTAAGAAGCATTACAATATCTACTTCATTTATAATTTTATCTAATTCTACAAAATTATATCCTTCTTCTCTAAATTCTTCTGGTCCAGATGTATAAACAGTCATTCCTAATCTCTGCATAACTTTTATATTAGAATGTGCAACTCTTGAATGTATTATATCTCCAACAATTACAATTTTTAATCCTTCAAATTTTCCAAATTGTCTTTTTATTGTTAACAAGTCTAATAATGATTGTGATGGATGGTTTCCTGTGCCATCACCAGCATTTAATATTGGTACATTTATTTTTCCAACTAACTCATTATAATATGCATTTTGTGTATGTCTTATAACAAAGCCATCTACTCCAAGCATTTCAAAAGTTTTTATTGTATCATATAAAGATTCGCCCTTTTTAGTACTTGAATTAACTTCATCAAAATTCATTGTTTTACAATTTAAATTTAATGCAGCTTTTTCAAAACTATAGTGTGTTCTCGTTGATGGTTCAAAAAATAAATTTGCAATTACCTTTTTCCCCTGATAATCTACTTTCTTTCCATTTATAAATTCATTCGCACTATCCAAAATTTCATTGATTTCTTCTACTGAAAAATCTTCTAAAGATAATATATTCATAAATACCTCCAAATACATTCTTTCAACATTATTATATTACAAAAGATATTTTATAACAAGCATATACAAAAAATTTATACAAAAAAATAGGCGATTAAAATATCGCCTATACGGTCATATTATTGTTAATTTTGTGCCCATCTTACAACCTTTATATCTTTGTATGCATCTAATACTTTCATATATTTATCATACTCTTCTTCCCACAAAGCATCAGGTACTTTATCAAATGCGTTAAATACTGTTTCCGCTTCCATTAAAAATATAACTTGTTGCTGTTGTGATAATTTTTCATATTTTTTAGCAAATAAATATAATTTATCTAACTTTTGGTTTGCTTCTATAAAGCTATAAAAATCTTTTACTTTTATTCCTGCCATTCTTATTTGAACTACTGCAAATACAATTAAAGCAAATATTAAGAATAATAATATATATATTATAGTAAATAAATCCATATCAATCACACTCTTTTCTTATGTAATATAGATTTATTATAACATATTCTACATTTTTTGGCAAATTTTGTATTATTTAAACATTATTTTTTGCAATTTTAATTATTTCTTTTACCGCGTCATCTACATTTATATTTTCTATAACGAAATCTGCAACTTCTTTTGCCTTTGCAAATTTTCCTCTATCTAGCGTTATTCTCGTTTGTATGCTTTCTTTAGAATCTCCTCTTGCTTTCATTCTTTTTATTCTTTCTTGTTCATTTACATACACATATATTGTTATTATTTTTACATCAGTTTTATTCAATTCTTTTGCTCTATTTTTTATATCTTTTACAGAATCCACTATTGAAATACATACTCCGTTTTTCTTTAAAGAATTAGTAGAGATTCCATAATATTCTCCGTTGAATTCAGCTCTTTGCAAAAGCTCTCCATTATTCCACATTGTGTTAAATTCTTCTTTACTTAAAAACTTGTATTCTTTTGTGTTTTTCTCGTTTTCTCTTGGCTTTCTTGTTGTATGATTTATTGCCTTTTCGAAACCTAATTCTTCTAACATATTTAGTATTGTGGTTTTCCCAGAGCCACTTTCTCCAATCAATATTATCATATGTTTACTCCTAAATATTCATATATGTTGTTTTTATATTCATTTATCACAGTATCTCTTAAATCTTCATCCAATTTTTCTAAATTCATATGTGGTGAATTATCTTCTATTTCTAATAATATTAAATCATCATTTTCTAATCGTAGAAAATCAATTCTTTGAAATCCATATTTTAAATTTGATACTTTTGCAAATTCACAAGCTAATTGTTTATCTTTTTCACTTAAAGTAATTAAATTAGGTTTAGGATAATTTGGATATTTTGATGGCGTGTATTCATATATATACATTAGTTTTTGCCCTATAAAGTAACATTGTATTTCTGATTTGAATTTTAATTTAGGTTGTATTAAATAGCCTTCCTTATATTCTTTTTCTAATTCTTCCCTCTTTACCATTTTTTGACCAATTCCGCTACCAAACGAATTATTATCTTTTAAAACATATTCTTCTACATTTTCAAACTTATTGATATCTTCTATATTGTCTACTGTTGGTATTACTTGTTTACCTTGTTTAAACAAGTTACATAAGTATTGTTTTCCCATTCCATCTAGTCCTATTAAATTTACTGTTTTTACATTTTTTCTAGATAATCTTTCTTTTAATATATCATTCTTTTCTTTGAAATAAGTAGTATCTTTTCCTTTTTCTACCCAAGTATTTCTTCTTAGTATAATATCAAACTTTTCATCTAAATCTTCTTCATAATCTACCCATTTTATTGTTACTCTATGTCCATCTTTTCTAAATGCAGTAGCAAGGTACGCATCTTCTATAAATTCTTCATTTTCTGTGTTTGATAATATTAAAATATTGTATTTATTTTTCCATATATCATTTCCTTGTACTTCATCTTCTTTATCTTCTTTTATATTAGCAAATCTATCATTCCATTTGTTTGGTTCCTCATTGCATAAACTATATGTATATATAAGTCCATTTCCATTGTAATTGTAATCATCTTTATTATTGTATTTTTCATATATTTGCATAACACTTCTATATAACGGTTTTGCTGTAGATGTTCCATCATCGTTTGTATATAATCTAAGGTATTTTTTACCAAACTTCTTTGCTTTCTCTATTGTATCTAGTAATATCTGTTTTCCTATTCCTTTGCTTCTAAATTCTGGCAAAACTCCAAACCAACCAAGCCAAATTGATTCATTATCTATTTCATCTTGAGTATACAATCCAGTTATTCCAACTGGTACGTTATTATGTTTTGCAATATAGTATATCTCTGTTTTATAATTTGTATCTATCGAATATTTATAATGTAAATAAGCACATTCATCTGGAAATATTGTATATTGTATTGATGTTGCCAAGTTTATGTTTGTTTTATCTATCAATTCATATTCTAGTTTCATTTTATCCCTTTCTGTTTTTATGGATTTTTCTTCTTAATATATTTTTATATTTTCTTGTCCTACTATTTCTTGTAGTTCAGTAAATATTGCATCTGTTAGGTATATTCCTCCTGCTGGTTTTTCCCCAGTTTCTGTAATAATTATTAACTGTATGTTATTTTTATCTCCAGCAAAAAATTTTAATGCACCTCTTAATTTATTTTTTCTTTCATCATTAAGCTCTGAAATATTTATTTTTAATGACTTCCTTGTTTCACTCTTTAATTCTCTTATACTATTTGCAACTATTTTTATATCATCATCTTCTCTTATGCTAAGTCTTCCCTCTACTAAAACAACGTTATCTTGTATTAGAAGTCCGGATGATTTGCTATAGCAACTATCAAATACAATTATTTCGCATGAACCATACAAATCTTCTATTGTAACAAATGCCATTATAGTATTATTTTTCGTATATTTTTTCTTTACAGATGTAATAATTCCTGCATATTTTACCATTTGTCCATCTTTTTGCAAATTATTTTCTTCTTGCATTTCTAACATTTGCAATGTATTTATATTAGTTTGGTTTTCTATTTCATTTCTTAATTTGCTTAATGGGTGTCCAGATATATATATACCAAGCATCTCTTTTTCCATTGATAATAACTCTTTATCGTTATATTCTGCCATTTCTATAAAATTATATTTTAAAGCATCTAGTTTTTCTTCTTCTAGCTGTAAATCAAACATTGTTACTTGACCTGCTAAACTTCTTTTTGCAGAACTATTTATTGTATCTAATATTCCTTCAAAAGATGCCATCAGTGTACTTCTTGTTTGTCCAAATTCATCAAATGCACCAGCTTTTATTAAAGACTCTATACATTTTTTGTTTACAGTTTCAGATTGTATTCTTTCGCAAAAATCTGTAAAACTTGTATAGTCGCCATTTTCCTTTCTTTCTTTTACTATTGTTTCTACTGCATTTGTTCCAACATTTTTTATACTACCAAGTCCAAATCTTATTTGATTTCCGTATACTGCAAATTTTGTATAACTTTTATTTATGCTAGGTTTTAATATTTCTATTCCAAGCTTCCTACATTCATCTATATATACTGGAACTTTATCTAAATTTCCTAAAAAACTATTTAGAGTTGCTGCCATAAATTCTACTGGGTAATATGCCTTTAAATAGGCTGTTCTATATGATACAACCGCATATGCTGCTGCGTGAGATTTATTGAAAGCATATTTGGCAAACTCTGCCATCTCATCAAATATTTTATTTGCATCAGCTTCACTAATTCCATTTCTAATACATCCTGGTATTACAACATTTCCTGATTCATCAGTTTGTCCATATATAAAATATTCTCTCTCTTTTGCCATAACATCAAGCTTTTTCTTTCCCATTGCTCTTCTTACTAAGTCTGCTCTACCTAAAGAATATCCTGCTAAGTCTCTTACTATTTGCATAACTTGTTCTTGGTATACCATACAACCATAAGTTACATTTAATATTGGCTCTAATGCTGGATGTGTATATTCTGCGTGTTCTGGGTCTAATTTATTTTTAATATATCTTGGAATTTGATCCATAGGTCCTGGTCTATATAGTGAAACACCTGCAATTATATCTTCTAAACTATCTGGTTTTAATTCCTTCATAAAGTTTGTCATACCAGCACTTTCGAACTGGAATATACCACAAGTTTTTCCTTCTGCCCATAGTTTGTATACCTTTGGGTCATTCATATCTTTATCAAATTCTACATCTATGCCTCTACATTTTTTAACAAATTTAATTGCATCAGATATTACTGTTAGAGTTCTCAATCCTAAAAAATCCATTTTTAACAATCCTAGTTCTTCTAGTATTGTCATTGTATATTGAGTAGATATTGATGTATCATTTAAATAAAGTGGTACATAACTTACAACTGGGTCTTTTGTTATAACAATTCCACAAGCATGAGTTGATGCCTGTCTTGGCATTCCCTCTAGTGCCATTGCTATATCTAAAACTTTTTTTGTTGTTTCATCTGTGTCATATAACTCTTTTAATTCTCTATTTTGCTCTAATGCCTTTGCTATTGTAATGTGTATTTCAAAAGGTATCATTTTTGCTAATTTATCTATTTCTGAGTATGGAACATCTAACACTCTTCCAACATCTCTTATTACCATACGTGCCGCCATTGTTCCAAATGTTATAATTTGTGATACATGGTCTGCTCCATATTTTCTTGTAACATAGTCTATTACTTCGCCTCTTCTTTCATAGCAAAAATCTACGTCGAAATCTGGCATACTAACTCTCTCAGGATTTAAAAATCTTTCAAAAAGCAAATTATATTTTATAGGATCTATATCGGTAATTCCTATTGCATAAGCTGCGATTGAACCTGCTCCTGATCCACGACCGTGGTCCTACAGATATATTTTGAGATTTTGCCCAATTTATATAATCCCAAACAATAAGGTAATAATCAACATACCCCATTTTTTCTATAACTGATATTTCATATTCTAATCTATCTAGAACTTCCTTTGATGGATTTTCTCCATATCTATTTTTTATTCCATCATCACATAATTTTCTAAAATATTCTGCATGAGTTTTAAACTCATTTGGTACATCATAATTTGGTAATTTTGTTACACCAAATTCAAAGTCCATATTACATTTATCTGCAATTTTTACAGTGTTTTCAATAACTTCTGGTAAATTTTTAAAATAATCACTCATTTCTTCTGGTGACTTTACATAAAATTCATCAACTGTCATTCTCATTCTGTCTTCATCACTCATTTTTTTACCAGTTTGAATACATAATAATACTTCATGATTATATGCATCCTCTTTTTTTAGATAATGGCAGTCATTTGTTGCAACTAATGGTATGTTTAATTCTCTTCCTATCTCTATTAGTTTTTGATTTGCTAAAACCTGTTCTCTCATTCCATTTGGTTGTAGCTCTAAATAATAATCTTCTCCAAATACACCCTTATACCACTTTGCAACCTCTTTTGCTTTTTCCATATCTCCTTTCAAAATCTCTTTATTTACACTTCCGGCTAAACACGCACTTAAGCAAATTAGACCTTCATGGTATTTTTCTAGAATTTCTAGATCTATTCTGGGTTTATAGTAAAATCCTTCTGTAAAACCCATAGAAACCAAATTTGTTAAATTTTTATATCCTTCATTATTTTTTGCAAGTAATATTAAATGCGATGGGTGATTATCTATATTTGATTCTTTTTGAAATCTGCTTCTTGGTGCAACATAAACCTCGCAACCAATAATAGGCTTTATTCCTTGCTTTTTACACTCTTTATAAAATTCTACTGCACCAAACATAACTCCATGATCTGTTATTGCAAGTGAATCCATTCCTAGTTCTTTTGTTCTTGCAACTAAATCTTTTATTCTATTTGCTCCATCTAGCAAGCTATATTCTGTATGAACATGCAAATGCACAAAATTAGACATATTTTCTCCTTATTTTAGGGTGAGTAATTCTTACCCCACATACATTATTGTACTATTTATATCACAAATACAAAAAAAAATAAAGAGCAATGCACTTTAAAATATTTATTATCAATATCTTTTTTATTAAAGTATTGCATGTTAAATAAAAAAAGAATTAGTATATTACTAAGCATTTCGAATAAGAAATAAAAATGCACTTTACTAATTCTTTTTCAAATTTTATTCTTCTTTCATGACCTCATCAATTGCACTTGCTAAATACTTCATACTTCCTAAACATTGTTCCATTGTATTTGCAGTTGCTCCAACTTCTATTATAATTGCTCCTTTACTTAAATGTTGATTATATCTTGAAGTACTTAAATTTATTGGTCTAAATAAACCTGGATACATTTCGTTTGCCTTGGCTTGTAATTTTATAGCAAATTTCAAATTTTCTTTCCAGTTTGGGTGTTCTAATCCACCTGCATCTGTTCCTATAACTATCATTAGTTGAGCTACAACTTCATCATTTATTTTTACTGTTGGTCCATAATCAGTTCCACTTCCTACTGCATCTCTATGTAAATCTATAATTAACTGAGATGGATTTCCAGCATTTATCATATCACTTACTGTTTTGTATGATTTATCGTATGAACCTGAATATGAAGGATAATCATGTATAGTAGTATTATGTGTTACATTGTAACCTTTTAGTGTTAATAAATCTGTTAAATCATTACCCACTCTTGCAACACTAAAATTCAAATCTGTTGTTCTATAATTTCCTGTCATTTGATAATTAAACTTTTCTGTAGGTGTATAACTCTCAGTTGTATGCGTGTGGAAAATAATTATATCTTTTTTATTGTCTAAGCTTACATCTGGAGTTAATATATCTTCTGTTAATTCTAAACCAGATTTATTTTTTATTTCCACATTTTCATAATTATTTGTATATGTTGCCTTTATATTATTTTCATCAACAACTTGTGTTACAATATTCTCAGGAATTTCTGTGTCTAAAAGTTCAGATTTATCATCTATACTCAAATCTTCATCTGTATTTAAATTAACATTATTTGAATTATCTTCTACGTTTTTAGCAATTATTCTATTATTTATTGCTAATTCAGAATTTAACACACTACTTATAAATGATGCTTTTTTATTGTTTTCTTCGCCATTGGAATTGTTTAAATATCTCATGCTTGCAATAGCAGTATTCATACAGTTTACAAATGGATATGAATCAATTTTTTGCACCGCAGTCTGAATGGTATTATTTTTTCCAGATTGTTTTAATAATAGTGATAATATAATTATAATTGCAATAGCAATCATATATTTAAATATTTTTTTCCCATCTATAACTGTAACATTGAACATATATCTCTCCTAATTTGTACATATCTTATTATTATATATATTCAGTTACTTACAGTTTTATTCTTAAATTAAATATATTTTGCTTATTAAAAATTTAGGGCGCAATCATGCGCCCCTACGATGTTATGTTTTTTTAGCAAATGTATATTTAATTTTGGGGGCGTAATCATACGCCCTACGGTATTACATATATTTTAAATTTGTTTTATCAATTCCTTTAATTCTTCTAAATTTTGATTATAAAACTCAAAAGCATCCTCATAAGGCTTTTTACTTTCTAAATTCACATCTACCATTTTCAACAGATCTACAGATTTTTTTGTACATCCTTGTTTTAGCATATTTATATATTTTTCAACAAATCCATTTTCTCCTGATAAAATTTTTTTTGCAATAGCTATTGCTGCAGATATTCCTGTTGCATACTTATATACATAAAAGCAACTATAAAAATGAGGAATTCTAGCCCATTCATATTTTATTTCTTCATCTATAACCACATTATTTCCAAAATATTTTTTATTTAAATCTAAGTAAATATCACATAATTTATCTGAAGTTAGTTGTTCATCACTTTCTACTTTTTCATGAACAATTTTTTCAAATTCGGCAAACATTGTTTGTCTTATTAAAGTAGCTCTTAATTTATCTAATTCGGCATTTATTAGTGCTGCTTTTCTATATTTATTTTCTTCGTTTTTAATTAAATATTGACCTAATATAATTTCATTAACAGTAGAAGCAACTTCTGCTACCATTATTGTATAATTTGCATCCATAACATTTTGGTTTGAATTTGAATAATGTGAGTGCATTGCATGACCTAATTCGTGTGCAATAGTACTTATATCTTCTTCTTGGTTTGTAAAATTAGTTAAAACATATGGGTGAACTCCATATACACCTAAACTATAGGCTCCGCCCATTTTATTCTTTTCTTCATATACATCAATCCAATTATTATTAAATGCAGTTTTAAGCATATTTATATACTCTTCCCCCATTGGTTTTAGTGCATCTAATACAACTTGCTTTGCTGTTTCATAGTTTATTGTTTTTTCTTCAGGTCTTAACTTGTTATAATAAATATCATATAAGTGTAATTCATCTTTTCCTAATAATTGTTTCTTAACATCCATATATTCATGGTTTATGCTTAATTTCTCATTTACTACATCGACTAAACTATTGTATACATTTATTGTTGCATCATCATTCTTCACAGCCTTTTCTAGTGAAGAATGATATTTCCTTAATTTAGAAGTTATTACATTTTCTTTTACTCTTGCTATATACATTTCTGTTATTGTGTTTATATGCTTTTTATACAAATAGTACATACTTTCAAATGCCTGTTTTCTTATATTAGCATTACTATTCATCATATATTTGGTATATGTTGCTTGTGTTAGCTCTAACTCGTTTCCGTTTTCATCTTTAATTTTAGGAAATTCAAATTCTGTGTTTGTAAATATATCATAAGAACTTTCACTTGCTCCAAATACTTCTGAGAAACTAGCAAGTAATTTTTCTTCTTTTTCACTTAATATGTGTAATTTTTCTTCTAATATATCTTCTATTTGCTTTTTATATCTAGTCAAATTTTGATCATTATTTAAAAATTCTTTTAATCGTGCTTCATCTATATTCGTTATTTCTGGCACGATAAATGAAGTTACAGTTGATATATCTGTTCCTACCTTTTCAGCCATTTTATACATTTCTGTATTTTTGCTATCTGCCATATTTTGATGATATTTTAACATGCAATATGAAAAAAACTTTTCATATATTTCTAATATTTTTTCGTATAAGTTATAACACTCATATATTTTATTAGATGATTCATTTAATCTACCTTTATACTGTTCAATTTGTTTTAATAAATTATATATCTGTGCTTTTGCTTTTTCTAAATCTGTTTCATTTTCAAAAATATCTTTCAAATTCCATTTGTATTCTTCTGACATATTCTTTTGTTTCCTCCTATTTTAATTTTTGGCACTTTTCATGCGCCCTACATCATCGTATTTTATCATAAAGAAGAAATATATTCAACCCATTATTTTCCAAATATTCTGAGCAACTAAATCATATCGTGAAAAACAAAAGACACTTCTTAACCGAAGTGCCTTTTGTTTATAATTTTATTTTAAACCATATTTTTGTTTAAATCTTTCTGCTGCTCCACCTGTTTTGTTTTGTTTTAAGTTACCTGTCCAATATGGATGACATTTTGAACATACATCAACTTTTAAATCTGTTTTTGTAGAACCAACTTCTAATACGTTTCCACAAGCACATGTTATTGTTGTTTGGTTATATTCTGGATGTATTCCTTCTTTCATTATGTAATTCACCTCTTCCTTTCATTAAATAAAAAAGTCGCTTATTATAATATCATATTTTTTTTTATATTTCAAGTATTATTTATAGTTTATTGAAAATTTTCCATCATTTCGCTTATACTTGCTTCTCCTCCTGATTTACTTGTTGCTATTATTGCTATAAAATATTTATCTATTTTATATATATAATATTTTTGTATAGTTTTAACTCCAGATACAGTTGCACTTACTGTTAATGAATCACATTCGATATTTCCAACTTTTTCTTTTGATGTTCCTTCTATTGTATATTTTATAGAACTTACACTTTGTAATTGACCTTTTAATTGGCTAATATAAAATTCAGTAGTGTAATCCATTGTAGATTTTTCGCTCATTACAGCTATACTACTTCCTGTGCTTGGATCATTTACCATCATATAATAAGCACTATTTAATTTTGATATTTCTGCAGCAGCCTTTTGATCATCATTTAATAATTCGCTTCCTACGTTCATTATTTTTGCCATTTCTTCTTTATCGTAACGTTTCCATCCTTCTGGTAAATTAAATTTTAATCCTAAAAAATCATTAGTGTAAACATCATCTTCCCATTTTCCAATTGAAAATTCTGCTTTTTGTTCTTCTGAAGATTTATCCTCTTCTTTAGATTCTTCATTCTTTTTTCCACATCCTGTTAATAAAAACAACATAGCTCCAATAACTAAAAGTACTAATGTATTTTTTAATGCTTTTTTCATTTAAATACCTCTCCTTTTGAATTTATTTAATATTTTATCTATAAAGATAATTATATTTACTTATTTTTTTCATCATCATCTATAACTTTAACGTAATCTTTATCTATCGTTCCATTTACCTCTTTTTCAAAAGATACTTTTCTAACTAATTTTGAAGTTACATTAAATATTATTGCAATAATTGCTATTAGTAATGCTATTTTTTTCCAATATTTAGCTAACATAAGCTTTTCTCCTAACATTATAAATATTTTACCTACATATAT
Organism: uncultured Clostridia bacterium; assembly: GCA_947632145.1. Classification (GTDB taxonomy): domain Bacteria; phylum Bacillota; class Clostridia; order TANB77; family CAG-508; genus CAKPQL01. The sequence continues at coordinate 51,777 of CANRNW010000004.1, read as the reverse complement.
AATTATACTATTTTTAATTTATTTGTCAATGATTTTCTGAATATATACATATTTATACATTTTTTGTAAATACTATTTTTAATGTAATTTGTCGGAGGTTTTTATTCTATGAAAAATTTTGTAAAAATATACATTATTTTATCTATTTGTTTATTTACTTTATGTGGTTGCAATAATTCTGAAAATAATAAACTCAACTATGATTCCAATAAATTGTCTATATCCACTAGTAAGCCAAAACAAGAAGTTAATATTTCTTCATTCAGCACAAATATTTTAGATAAAGAATCAAATAGAGTTAGTAACATTTCATTATCATGCAGTAAAATAAATGGATATATTTTAAAATCTGGGGAAACTTTTTCTTTTTGTGATGTTGTTGGCGAGGTTAGTGATAATACAGGCTTTAAAAAAGCAGATATGTTAGATGCAAATGGTGAAATATTTAAAGGATTCAGTGGAGGAATTTGTCAGGTTAGTACTACACTATATAATGCTTTATTGCAAATACCTGATATTGAAATAATAGAAAGACATACTCATAGTAGAAGGGTTTATTACGTTGAAAAAGATAAAGATGTTACGGTAGATTCAAATAGTAATTTAGATTTTAAATTTAAAAACAATACAGGTTATGATATAAAAATCTATGCAAGTAACACAAATGAAGCAGTTACCGTAAAAATTATGAAATTAGAGTAAAATGTAAAATAATAAATATAATTCGAAACATATAAATTTATATGTTTCGAATTATATTATATTCTATCTCATTAAATTAAACCACTTTTCAAACATATAGCTACTATTATTTAATAATCCTGTTTTTTTAATCTCTTTCTTTGCCACAACATTTATTACTGCTAATTCTTGATTTTCTAGTTTAAATACTACTTCTCCTATCTTTTGTCCTTGTTCTAATGGAGCGTTAATTATATCTGGTATATTTATTTCTTGTGTAACACTTTTTTCTTGACCCTTCTTTATTAAAACGCCTCCATCTGCTTCAAATATCGTATCTACTGAATCTTCTACTCCCTTTTCAACAAATACAGTTTTTACAGTATCTCCTTTATTTCCTAATTTTTTATATGAATAATTGTTAAATCCATAATCTAATAATTTCTTTGCTTCATTAAATCTTATTTGACCTGTTGGTGCCCTCATTATTACTGCAATTAAGCTTAAATCATTTCTAGTAGCAGAAGCGGATAGATTAAATAGTGCAATAGATGTTGATCCTGTTTTTAGTCCAGTTATTCCTTGATAATTTCTAATTAGTTTATTTGTATTTACTAATTCAGATTTACCGATCTCTTAATGAATCCATCCATATTGTTGTGTAATTTGTTATATTGGGATGCTTGGTTAGTAACTCTCTAGACATAAGAGCAATATCATAACTAGAAGTTAAATGACCATCTTCATCTATTCCATGGCAATTCTTAAAAGTTGTATCATTCATTCCTAACTGTTTTGCTTTTTCATTCATTTTTACAACAAATTGCTCTTCACTTCCTGCTAAATACTCTGCAAGGGCCATGGTACAATCATTTGCTGACACGACACATATTGCTTTTAACATTTCATTTACAGTTAATTCTTCTCTTGGATCAAGCCAAATTTGTGAACCTCCCATTTTAGATGCATTTTCACTACAAGGTATTTTCGTATCTAAAGAAATTTGCCCATTATCTAACGCTTCCATAACTAAAAGCAATGTCATAACTTTGGTTACACTAGCAGGTCTTAGTTTCTCATGAATATTGTGTTCATATAAAACTTTACCGCTATATTGTTCAATTAGTATGGCACTTCCAGATTCTAAATTCAGAAAATTTCCTGTTTCATTTTCATTAGTACTAGTTAACATAGTTTCATCATAATTTGACCATATAAATTCTGTTGCATATATTGTAGTTTGCAAAAATAATAACATAAATAATAAAAATGTACACAATATTTTAGGTAATAATTTTTTCATATATACCTCTCTTTCTAAGATATTATTTGACTATTACACATGTTGTTTATTCATTATTCATAAACATCTTATACTCAATACTATGTACAAAAAGATTTTTTTATTCTATTTTTTTATCTACATAAATGTCATTTGTTCATTTTCATCTATAATCCAACTCTTTTGTTTTGCTTCTGTTATTTTATCTCCATCTTCATACCCACCAATTAAAAATGGAGAATTTTCATTATGTTTTTTCATATTTTCTATAACTAAACCTTTATTAGCATTTGCATAACAATATTTACATAAATGTCCACAAGTATTGTATGCTCCTATATCATTTCCCATTAAACAATTACAATCTTGTCTTATATTTTTTATCTTAGGCGGATTCAAGGAGCAATTTATCGATCTTTCAATAATTTCTTTACTCATACAACCATTACATTTTAATCCATATTCTGAAAGGTAAGTCTTTTCACAGCAACTATGTATTGTCATATTATTTTCTTTACCTATTTTGCTAAAATTTAAAGAAAGTTCTATTTGTTCTTTTTTTGTTGGTGGCTTTATATCTGGTGCATTTCTCTTTACTTTTTCATATAAATCTAAAAAACTGATTGTGCAATTATTAGTATAACCTTTAAGCTCTTTTGCTATCTTTTCAAAACATTCAATATGTTTTTTTACATCAAATCCATTTCCAATAAATATTGGATCATATCTCCAGCCAATTGAATTTACTCCAATATGCTCTGATAACTTTTTAAAACTATCTATTACTTTTTCTTTATTTGGAACAACTGGTTCTATGTCTTTTCCATAAGGTGTAATTGTTACAAACCAATATTGTTTATATTTGTTTAATTCATCCAAATATTTAAGCATTGGCTCTGGATTTTTAGTGCAAAATGCTAAACAATCTACTACTTCTGGAGATAAAGTATATTTTGTTACCTGTGATTTATAATATGGATTTCTAACTAACACATAGCCCTCTCTAATTCTATTCATTAGCCATTTTGAATAAAATGCTGGTATATCTGTTCGACATCCTGTATTTATTATCATTTTTATTCTCCTATATATTTATTTTCAATTTTGTGTCTACAATTCTTTTTAATTTCTTGTTTTTATCTTTTTCGAGTTTTGCATCATCTTTTAATATTTCTTCTGAAAGCTTTTGAACCTCTTTTAGCATCGGCATATCTTCGAAAAGGTTTGCAATTTTAAATTCTGGAATACCATGTTGCTTTGTACCAAAAAATTCTCCAGAGCCTCTTAATTCTAAGTCTTTTTCAGATATTACAAATCCATCATTTGTTTTGGTCATTACTTGCATACGCTCTCTTATTATCTGTGAATTTCCTTGATATTTTAGTATGCAATAAGACTGATATTCTCCTCTTCCAACTCTTCCTCTTAATTGATGCAACTGTGCTAAACCAAATCTTTCCGCATTTTCTATTATCATAATACTTGCATTTGGAACATTTACGCCAACCTCAATAACAGTTGTTGATATTAGTATATCAATATTTCCATTTTTAAACTCATTCATTATTTCATCTTTTTCTTTTGGTCTTAACTTACCATGCATATATTCTACTCTATAATCTTTAAACACTTCTGTTTTGTAAGTTTCAGCTAATTTCATAACAGATTTTGCATTTATTTCATCATTTTCTTCAACCAATGGGCAAACAATGTATGCTTGTCTTCCTTCATCTATTTGCTTCTTTACAAAGTTATTTACCCTCTCTTCCATTCCTTTTGTTACAGCAAAAGTGTCTATCTTTTTCCTATTTGGTGGAAGTTCATCAATTATAGATATATCTAAATCTCCATATAATATTAAAGCTAATGTCCTAGGAATTGGAGTTGCTGTCATAACTAATGTATCAGGATTATTTCCTTTTTCAGATATAGTTTTTCTTTGTTTAACTCCAAATCTATGTTGTTCATCTGTTACAACTAATCCTAAATTTTTATATACAACATTTTCTTCTAATAGTGCATGAGTTCCTATTAAAATATCTATTTCACCTTTGCTTAGTTTTTCTAATATTTCATCTTTTTTCTTTTTAGTAATTCCACTAACTAATAATTCACATTTTATATTATATTTACCTAATATCTCATTAAAGCTATCTAAATGCTGTTTTGCAAGTATTGCTGTTGGTGCCATTATAGTTGCCTGATAACCGCATTTAACTGCCTTATAGGCACAAATTAACGCTACAATGGTTTTTCCGTGAACCTACATCACCTTGAAGTAATCTATTCATTGATTTGTTTGATTCCATATCGGCATTTATCTCTTCTAATACTTTCTTTTGGGCATTAGTTAGTTCAAATGGTAATTCTTTTATTACATCTTCCATTTTTACATCTTTTGAAAATTTTATTCCGTTATTTTCAATTTCATATTTATTTTTTAAATTAAGTAAAGTTAATTGCATTGTAAACAATTCCTCAAATACTAGCCTTTTTCGTGCTAAATTATAATCATTAAAACTCTCTGGGAAATGTATACTTTTAATAGCTTTATTAGTATCATACAAATTATATTTATTTATAATATAATCTGGCAAAGTCTCCTCTAATTCTCCATCTACCTGCTCTAACCCATTCTCTATTATTTGCCTAATCACATTTCCGAGACAATTCATAAGTTAATGGGTATATCGGTATTATTTTCCCTGTATTTTTTCTAATACCGTTCGGCATCAAATACAGGTGAATTCATTTCTATTTTTCCAAATTTATTACTAACTTTTCCATAAAACATATATGAATCGCCAAGTTTAAATCTTGTTTTTAAATATGACTGATTATACCAAGTAATTTGGCAAGTTCCTGATTCATCTCTTACTATTAGTTTATATAAGGTAAGACCTTTTCTAATTCTAATTTCACTCATTTTAGATACACAAATAGCATCTATTAAAGCAACTTCCCCATCAATCAATTCTGCTATTTTTTTTGGTTTACTTCTATCTTCATGTCCTCTTGGAAAATACATTATCAAATCTTTCAATGTATATATTCCAAGTTTATTTAAAAGTTTAACACGACTTGGTCCTACGCCTTTAAGATATTTTACATCATCTGTTAAATCCAATTTTTTCCTCCTACAAATTTTATTTATACAAATTGTTTTCTTTTATGTATGCTTCTATTTCCTTTGAAATCAAATTTGAAACATCTTCATTGTTTTTTATTTTATCTCTTACTAAACTAGAACTTATTTCATTATATCTATAATCTGAGACTATAGAAAAGTTTTTGCTATGTTTTTTTATATCTACATTATTGTTCATTATATCATAAAAAGCATTTTCTTTTCTTTCTAAAATTATATATTTATATTTTGAAACTAAATCATTATAATTTTTCCAATCTTTAATCTTTTCTAAGTTATCAGTTCCCATTATAAAATATATATCATCATTCAAATAATTTTTCTTTATGATTTCAAAAGCATCAATAGCATATAACTTTACACTTTTGTCATTTTCTATATCTAACACTTCTAATTCTTTATTTTCACTGCAAGCCAATTTAATCATATTATATCTATGCTTAAATTTTATTAGTTCTGCTTTGTCATAAAAATCACCTATTGGTACAAATATTAACTTATCTAAATTACAATCTTTAACTATTTTCTTTGATAAATTTATATGTGCAATAGTTAATGGATTAAAACTGCCTCCAAAAAAGCCTATTTTACTCATATTTTTCTCCTACATTCAAATTTCTATATGTTATAATATCATACCACAAAATAATTCTTATCGCAAATTTAAAAATGTCATATTTTAGTGATATAAAAATGCAATAAAACCTTGACTATAAGTAGAATATAGGATATTATATATTATTATCAATACAACAATTTAAAGGAGATTTTTATTTATGTTATGTTCAGTATGCAAAAAAAATGTTGCAGTTATTTTTACTAATAAAAAGGTTGGAGACAAAAATGAATTTGAAGGATTATGCTACAATTGTGCTAAAGAAAAAGGCATAAATCCTCTTGAAGTTTTATCTAAACAAGCAAACCTTTCTGAAGAAGAATTAGAAGATATGACAAAACAATTTGAAGCTATGTTTGATGATGTTTCTGGCACATTAAACTTAAATGATATAAATTTAGAAGAATTAACAGCAGATTCTGATGATGATGCACCAATTAAATCCTTTATCTCTAATATTTTTGGAGGTAATAAACAAAATGATGCTGAAAACTCTTCTGCTGAAGATTTTAACAAAAAAAGAATAAAAACAGAAAAAAGGCCAAAAGAAAAGAAAAAAAGCTTCCTAGATATTTATGGAACTAATTTAACTAATAAAGCAAGAAGAAATGAACTTGATGAAGTTATTGGTAGAGATCGTGAAATACAAAGAATTATTCAAATTTTAAATAGACGTGCTAAAAATAATCCTTGCCTAATTGGTGAACCTGGTGTTGGTAAAACTGCTATTGCTCAAGGACTAGCTATTAAAATTGCAAATAAAAAAGTTCCTGCAAAATTATTAAATAAAGAAGTTTATTTATTGGATATGACAGCTATTATAGCTGGTACTCAATTTAGAGGTCAATTTGAAGGAAGAATGAAATCTATTATAGATGAATGCAAAAATTCAGGTAATATAATTCTTGTTATAGATGAAATTCATAATATTATTGGGGCTGGAGATGCTGAACATTCTATGAATGCTGCAAATATTTTAAAGCCTTCTCTTTCTAATGGAGAAATTCAATTGATTGGTACTACAACTTTAAAAGAATATAGAAAATATATTGAAAAAGACTCTGCTCTAGAAAGAAGATTTCAACCTGTTCTTGTTGAAGAACCAAGTATAGCAGATGCAATAGAAATTTTAAAAGGTATTAAGAAATATTATGAAGATTTTCATAAAGTTCGTATATCTAATCATGTTATTGAGCAAACTGTTAAAATGTCAGAAAAGTATATTCATGATAGATTTTTACCAGATAAAGCAATTGACATTCTAGATGAGGCTTGTTCTAGAATTAACTTAAAAAATAAAGATTTGTATGAACTAGAAATCGCAAAAAATAGATTAGCTGAAATCCAAAAAGAAAAGGAAGAAGCTGTATCTAGTGACTCAATTGAAGATTACCAAAAAGCTGCGGATTTAAAAACAGAAGAATGTAATTTACAAGATAAAATAGATGAATTAAATAAGAAATTAGTTTTAACAAATCTTACAGTTCAAGATATTGCTGAAGTTATAGAACATACGACAAAGATTCCTGTTAAAAAAATAACGGAAGCGGAAACTGAAAAATTATTAAATTTAGAAAGTAATCTTCATAAAAGAATTATTGGACAAAATGAAGCTGTTGAAGCTGTATCACGTGCAATTAGAAGAAATAGAGCTGGACTTCAAAGTACTAAGCGCCCACCTTCTTTCATATTTGTTGGTCCAACTGGTGTTGGTAAAACAGAACTTGCAAAAACTTTAGCTTATGAAATGTTTGGAGATGAAAATTCTATAATTAGAGTAGATATGTCTGAATACATGGAAAGCCACTCTACTTCTAAACTTATTGGTTCTCCTCCAGGATATGTTGGCTATGATGATGCTGGACAATTAACAGAAAAAGTTAAAAGGAAACCATACTCTATAATATTGCTTGATGAAATTGAAAAAGCTCATCCAGACGTATTTAATATTCTTTTACAAATACTAGATGATGGTAGACTTACAGATGCTCAAGGAAATACAATAAGTTTTGAAAACACAATAATAATAATGACTTCTAATGCTGGTTCTAATCTAAATAACAACTCTATTGGTTTTGGAAAGCAAACTATGGATAAGGGAAAAATAGAATCTGCCCTAAAAGAAATATTTAGACCTGAATTTTTAAATAGAGTAGATGAAATTGTTACATTTGATAGCCTAACAAAAGAACAATTATTACAAATTATAGATTTACTATTAAATGAAACAAAAAATGCATTATTAGATAAAGATATTACCTTTAACATAAGTGATTCAGCTAAACACTACATTTTAGAAAAAGGTACAGATTTAAAATATGGTGCAAGACCTCTAAGACGTGCTATTCAAAAATATATTGAAGATGAAATATCTGATATGATACTAAAATCTGAATTGGTCAGTGGTCAAAATATTTCAGTAGATATTGAAAATAATGAACTAAATTTTAATGTAATCTAGAATTTATGGAGGTATATATGTTTAAATATGTTCCAAATATACTAACAATTATGAGATTTTTATTGATACCATTTATATTACTTTATGCAACAGCTGATAATTATATTGCAGTTATGATAGTATTAACTATATCTGGAATTACAGATGTTCTTGATGGATTTATTGCAAGAAAATTTAATTTTATTACTGATTTTGGTAGATTAGTTGATCCTCTTGCTGATAAATGTACACAAATATCCGTATTAGTTGTTTTAACTGCAAAAAATATAATTCCACTTTGGATTACAGTTATTGTATTAACAAAAGAATTATTGTGTATTATTGGGGCAACATTTGTATTATGTGAAAAGAAACTTGTCACATCTAGTAAATGGTTTCGGAAAACTTGCCACAGTTATATTTTATTTAGCAATAATATCTTCAATGATTATAAGACAATTTAACTTAGAATTTAACTTTGATTTATATCTTTACTACTTAGGTGTTGTTCTTACAGTATTTTCTTTTATAATGTATGTAAGATTATATTTAACACATAAATTTATACCAAGAAGTGAGTAAAATAAAAGGTCGCAAGAAATCCCTTGCGACCTTTTCGTATAAATTTGGGTGCAATCATGCGCCCCTGCATTTCCCTACAATTTCTACTAAATTGTCCACTAAATAATCTATATCTTCTTTCGTGTTTTCATCTCCAAAGGTGGTTCTAAGCGCTCCTTTGGCAATTTCGTGTGGTAATCCTATCGCCATTAACACATGTGATGGGTTAAGTGAACCAGTGCTACAAGCAGAACCACTAGATGCACATATTCCCTTTGCATCTAAGTTTAATAATAATTCTTCTCCGTTCTATACCTTTAAAAGAAATATTTGCATTTCCTGGCAATCTATTTTTTTTATCTCCATTTAATTTTACTTCTGCTATTCTTTCTTCTACTTGTGAAATATAATAATTTCTTAGATTAGTTAATTTCTCATTATACATATCTAAATTTTTATAAGCTAATTCTATAGCCTTACCTAATCCAACAATTCCTGCAACATTCTCAGTTCCTGCTCTTTTATCTTTTTCTTGATGTCCTCCATCTTGTATCTTATTAAAATTTATCCCTTCCTTTACATATAATGCACCTACACCCTTTGGTCCGTAAAATTTATGTGCAGACAAAGATAATAAATCTATTCCCATCCCTTCTACGTTAATTTTTACATTGCCAACTGCTTGAACTGCATCTGTATGAAAATATATATTTTTAAGTTTTGCAATTTTCCCTATTTCCTTTATAGGTTGTATTGTTCCTATCTCATTATTTGCAAACATTACGCTTATCAAAATTGTTTTATCTGTTATTGAATTTTTCAGTTCATTTATGTTTATAAATCCGTTTTCATCTACATTTAAATATGTTACAACAAATCCTTCTTTTTCTAATGTTTTACAGGTATTTAATATAGCAGGATGTTCTATTTTAGTTGTTATTATGTGATTTCCTTTATTTCTATTTGCAAAAGCTAATCCTTTTAAAGCAATATTATCACTTTCACTTCCACCACTAGTAAAATACACTTCCCTTGGATGGCAATGTAAAGCCTCAGCTACCTGCACTCTTGCATTATCTATCGCCTTTTTAGAACTTCTTCCTAAACTATATATAGATGAAGCGTTACCGTAATTTAGAGAAAAATATGGTAACATCTCTTTTAAAACTTCTTCTTTAACCGCTGTTGTTGCAGCATGATCAAAATATCGTATAAACATTTTTTAACATCCCTTTCTTATATATTTTATGCAATAAATTTATTTTTAGTAATATAAGATTAGAATGCTACAATACTTATCAATTAAAAAATTACAATTCCTAATACTATTATTCCTACTATGACTCTATATAATGCAAATAACTTGAAACTTCCTTTTTTTAGATATTCTAATAAAAACTTTATTACTACTATTCCAACTAAGAAACTTACTAATACTCCTAATAAAAATTCAAAAGAAAAAATGAATTCTTTAAATTTTAATATTGTTGCTCCTAACACAATTGGTGCAGATAACATAAAAGAAAATTTTGCAGTAGATTCTCTATCTACTCCCATAGCTCTTCCTGTTGTCATTGTTATTCCTGAGCGTGAAACTCCTGGTATAAAAGCTAGAGCTTGTGAAAAACCTATTATAAAGGTTTGTTTTAAGGTAAGTTTTTCATAACTTGTGTTTGATTTTGATTTTTTGTCTACTAAATATAATATTATTCCCATTACTATTAAAGCTATCGCTATTACTACTGGATTTTCTGAAAAACTTTCTTTGTATTGCTCTGAAAAATGATCTAATACAAAACCTATTATTCCTCCTGGAATTGTTGCAATTACTATGTACCAAAACATTGTACCATTTCTATTTTTTTCTTTTTTAACTAATGATTTATAACCACCTTTTATTAGCTCTATCCAATCTTTAAAGAAAAACAATCCTATTGCTAGTAATGTACCAAAATGTAGAGCTACATCAAAAGCTTCTGGAATATTCCAATTAAATATCCAAGGAATCAAAAACAAGTGAGCAGAACTTGAAATTGGTAATAATTCTGTAAGTCCTTGAACTGCACCTAATACTATTGCTTGAATTGCTGTCATTTTAAATTTCTCCTTATCTTAGTTAATTTCTTTAAATATATTATAAATTGTCTCTTTAATAAACTCTGCAGATGTTATTGGCGCTACTTTACCAGGTAAAGCTAATGCCCAAATTGTTTTTATTCCCTTTTGTCTTGCAGCATCTCTATCTACTCCACCAGGATTTGATGCTATATCTATTATTAAACAATCTTGTTTTACTTTGTCTAATCTATCACTATTTAATATTATAGATGGTATTGTATTTATTATAATATCATATTTTCCTATATTTTCATCTAATACATTTAAATGAACAGGATTATAACCATATGCCTTAATCCAAGCTATATCTGATTCTTTTCTAGCCTCACAAGATACTCTTGCTCCTATTCCATTTAACATCTTAGATAATATTTTTCCAACTCTTCCAAAGCCTAATACTAAAACATTGCTTCCATGGATTGTTGAAAGAGTTTCTTGCATTGCAATTTGAATTGCACCTTCTGCTGTTGATATTGTATTTAATACAGTTAGTTCTTCTCTTGTCATTATATCTATAATTTCTATATTTTTTCCATCTGCTAGTGCCATCACTTCATCAGATATGCTTCCTGCAATAAATTTCTTACCATCAAGTTTAGCAAGTAAATCAGTAATAGTTATATTCTCTTTACTAAAAGGTGTATTTATTTCTACTTTGTTACTTGATAATGGTATTGGACCGATAACAATATCACTTGATGCTATTGCATCTACCATTGTTTTAGATTGTATTACACCTTTACATTGCATTAAACTTTCTGCTTCTTCTAAAGCATAAGTATATACTGTATAACCATCATTAGCTAATATTTCAATCAATTTTACTATTCTTAAATCTCCACCTATAATACATAAATTTTTATTCATAAAATCAACCTCCTTATAAAATATTAATTTGAACAATGTTTTTGGGGACACCGAGAGCGTTGTCCCTTACATATAAATTAAACGTCCCTTTGTTTGTCTTGCATTCCAGTTTCTATTTCAAATTCTTGTATTTTATCTTTTTCTAATAATCTACGCTTCATTTCATTTACATTTAAGCTTTTGGTTAATTCATAAGTTTCATCTAAATGTTCTATTACTTTTTTCTCTTTTTCTGTAAGTTTAACATCTTTTTTTGTTTCTTCTAATACATTTATTGGTAAATTTATGTATTGTCTTAGCATTAAAAATATTGGTTCGTTTTTTATTATATTTACATATTTTCCATCTAATTCTATTGCTTTGTTTGCAAATGTAATCGCTTTATCTTTTTCTCCGTTTATTATATATATTTTTGCTAATTCATAATATGCATCTGCTTCTAAATCTCCCATTAAAGATTTTGCAAAATAATCCTCTGCTAATTCAAGGTCTCTATATAACATAGAAATCTTTCCTAAGCAGTAGTAACCATTATATAACTCATGATTGATTTCAGCTGCTTTATCATAATACTCTTTTGCAGATTGAAAATCGTTTAACATGGTATAAACTAATCCTATATTATAATATAAATCGTAGCTGTTTGGATTATATTTTAAAGATGCAGAATATACGCTAATAGCTTCTTTATATTGTTGCTGTTCGCATAATATATCTCCTAAAAGATTTGTAGCTTTCATATCTTCTGGCTTCTTAGATAATAAATTTTTTAATACTTCTGACGCTTCATCTTGTCTTTTTAAATCATTTAAAAGAAATGCAAGTTTATATTCTATATCATATTCATTCGCCTTTAGTTCTATTACTTTAATATACTCATCAATGGCTTTTCTAACTCCACCTTCTTTTTCATAAATCTCAGCTAACATCTTGTGCGCTTCATAATTATTAGGATATTTAGTTACTAAATTTATTAGTCTATCTTTAGATTTCTTTGCATTTCCTAAAGATAAAAACATTTTACTTATCCATAGATTTAAAGAATTTGAAATATTTATACCTTTTTTTTCTAACACAATTACTAAAATAGGCACAATAATTGCAAATAAATACATTATTACCTTTATAAATGCACCTTCCCAAATGTTGAATAGTATTGATATAAAGTTTATTGCAATTCCAATTGCTTCTATAGCTAATATTGTAATATATGTTGTGTCATTCTTTTTTACTAATTTTAACAAGAAAATATTTATAAATAAAGAAAAAGCTACTACGTTAAATAATATTTTTTCTATCATTTTAACTTTAATCCCTTTCCAATACAAAAAATAATATATTATTTATTAAATTTTTCTTTATATTTTTCTATACATTCTCCTATTATTCTTTCTGCATCTTCTCTTCCCAATATTTTTTCTACCATTGTTTGCTTTCCTTCTAATTGCTTGTACACTTCAAAGAAGTGCATTATTTCTGCTGATATATGGTTTGGTATTTCTGTAATATCATTATAGCAATTTAAAAATGGATCTTTCTTAGCTACAGCTATAATCTTCTCATCATGTTCTCCACCATCTATCATCTTTATAACTCCAATTGGGTAACATTCAACTAATGCTAATGATTCTATGTTTTCTTGACATAAAACAAGTACATCTAATGGATCATGGTCATCTGCATAAGTTCTTGGAATAAATCCATAATTTGCAGGATAATGAGTTGCTGTATATAGTACTCTATCTAATTTTAACATACCAGTTTCTTTGTCTAATTCATATTTATTTTTTCCACCTTTTGTTATTTCTATTACTGCAACGAAATCATCTTTTTGTACTCTATCTTCTCTTATATCATGCCAAATGTTCATTATACATTCCTCCTTAAAATCATTAGATATATTTTATTCCAAAAATCATCAAAAGTCCATACTTTATACAAAAAAAGTCCACATATTGTGAACCTTTTTGTTTTTTTATAAAAATCTACTATTTATACATTTTATCTAGCTTTAATTGCCATTTCTCTTATATTTTGTAATCTTTTTCTTTCCATTTCCTCTTTATTGATTTGTGGTGCTGCCTTTGGAACACTTTTTCTGTACTGTTCTGCTTTATCTACTCTAGGATGAATACTTGTTGTTTTTGTGCTTTCTTCTTCCTCTGTTTTGAAGAAATTTTTTATTGCATTTTTAAATTTGCTCCAAAAAGATACTTTTTTTGTTTGTTCTTCAAAACTTATATTATTTTCAAATTCATCAAAATCAATATCTTTTTTATTTTTCTTATTATTTATGTAATTGTTTTTGTAACCTCTTGCCTCTTTACTCAAATCTTCGTAACTTTTATATGATGGATTAACATATTCTAAGTCTCTTCTGTATTGCCCATAAGCAGTTGAATATGAACTAATTACTTTCTTTTCAACTGGTTTTTTAGACAATTCTTCTATTGATTTTCTTTCTATTCTTTCTTTAGCTGCCAATCCGCCATTTGCCATCATCATTGTTGATTCACGAACATATGCATCATCTTTTAATGGCGCTACTTTTAATTGACCAGTTAATTTTCCTTCTGCTTTTTCAATTAGTGATTTGAATTTATTTACATCTTTATTTTTTGCTATACTTCTTGCCTCTAAAGCAGAATTTAAAACTTTTTTATATTCTAAAGAATCTATTACAACATCTTTAGTTTTTTTAGTATTTGCACTATAATATGAGTTTCCTTTTTGATTATTGCTTGACTTTGGAGTATTAGATATACCAGATATTTTTTCCATACTTTTTATTACCTTTCCGGACTAGCATAAACTATTGTCTGGTAGTCCATGCAAATTCATACAATATAATTTATTATACCATGTTTTTACATGTTATGTCAAATAAAAGTTGTTGTTAACACATATTGTTTTGTATAATATTGCAAATTAAATCTGCTGCTTTTTCTACTCCTAAATAATCACTATTTATACATATATCGTAATTTCGAGTATCGTTCCATTCTCTTTCCGTGTAATATTTATAGTGGTTTGCTCTTAATTTATTTATCTTTTTAATCTCTTTTTCTGCATTTTCTTTATTTACTCCATAAATTTCAGTAACTCTTTTTATTTTGTTTTCCATATCACTATAAATAAATACTTTTAATACATCTTTCCTTGCCTTTAATGTAAAATCTGCACACCTTCCTATAATTACACAAGATTCTTTATATGCTAGTTCTTTTACTAATTCTGCTTCTTTTATAAATAAATCATCTGCATTAGTTAAAGTTGAATAATATCCGCTATTTATCGCATCTAAAGCATCTCTTTTTTGTTCATTATTTTCTATGTACTCTTCAGATAGTCCGGTTTGCTCTGATAATTTTCCTATAAATTCTTTATCATAAAATTTAATTCCTAATTTATCTGCAACAAGTCTTCCTATATATCTTCCGCCTGATCCATATTCTCTTGATATTGTAACAACTATATGTTTATCAATTTTTTGGTCTGTACTAGTATCATCTGGTAAAGTTCCACTTTTATATGTTGTTTTTCCTAAGTGTTTTACTTCAAATATAAGTAAGATAACTGATAATACAAAGGCTATTCCATCTGCAACTGGTCCTGCATAAAGCACTCCCATAAGTCCAAAAACACTACTTAAAATTATCATTGCTGGAATTAAAAATGCAATTTGTCTTGATAATGATAATATTGCACTTTTAATACTCTTTCCAATTGCTTGGAAGAAGATTCCTGATGGTATTTGTATTCCATTACAAATACATAGCAATAAATATGTTCTAAAAGTTAAACAAGCATATTCCATATATAATTCATCACCACTACCAAATATAGAAATCAATTTATCTGGTATAGTTTGGAATAATATAAAGGCAACTGTGCTAATTAAAACACTGGTCCTTAAAACTATTTTTAAAGTTTCTTTTACTCTATCAAATTTTCTTGCCCCATAATTATAACCAAATATAGGTTGTGAACCAACTGTAATTCCTATAATTATACTATTTAAAATTTGGCTAACTTTCATAACAATACCCAATACTGTAATTGGTATTTCTTGTCCAAATTTTGATTCTGCTCCATATTTTCCTAGCAAATTATTTTCAACAGCCATTACAAATACAAAACTCATTTGTGTAATAAAACTGCTAATTCCTAATGTTAGTACCTTTCTTGAAACATTAAATTCTATTTTAAACATTTCTTTATTTATGCTTATTGATTTAAATTTTCTAATGTAAGATACATTTAATACAAATGTAACAAACTGACTAAATATAGTTGCAATTGCTGCACCTTCTACACCCATTTTAAATGCAAAAATAAATATAGGATCTAATATAACATTTAAAACAGCACCTGTAACCATTGATGTCATTGAAAATTTAGGGCTACCATCTGCTCTTATAATAGAATTTAAAGTAATTCCTATCATCATGAAAGGTAAACCTATGGCTATAATTCTTCCATACCTTGTTGCATAATCTCTTAATGCATCTGTACATCCAAATACATTTAAAAGTTGAGGTAAAAATATTAGTGTAATTGCAGTAAAAATAATTGCAATTATACAAGATAATGCAATACCATTACCAACACCTTTTCTTGCTTCATCTTTCTTTTTTTCTCCTAATTTTAAACTTAAATATGCAGAAGATCCATCTCCTAGCATTAAAGCAAAAGCTAATGCTACCATAGTTAATGGAAAGACTATATTTGTAGCTCCATTTCCTAAATAACCAACTCCTTGTCCTATAAATATCTGGTCTACAATATTGTATAATGAATTTACCAACATTGATATTATGCAAGGAATTGAAAATCTTCTAATCAATTTACCTATTTTTTCTGTTCCTAATATGTTTTCTTTCTCCATTTCTTTCTCCTTATAAAAGAGCGCTAAAAGCGCTCTTACATTAAATAATATTTTTTACAAAATAGACTACTTTTGTTTATATAATTTAAATAAATCTTTTATTTTTAGTCTATCCCCATAATGTAGAGTCGCTGCTGAATATACTTTTATTGAAATTATTGCTAAAACTACAGCAGTTACTATTAGAACTATAATTGAAGTTACTACTTCTCCACCTGTCACTGCACCTGCAAGTATTCTTCCTGGCATTGAAAATGCTGATGAGAATGGAAATATTGATGCAAATTTACTAGCAGAACTATTTGGCATTGTTGATGTAAAATATGCTAAATAAAAAGATATAACTGCTATCAGTGATATTGGTGCACTAGCACTTTGAACGTCTTCTGCCTTGCTTACTGTTGCACCCGTTACTGCACTTAAAAATGCGTATACTGTATAACCTAAAATAAAGTATATTAAACATATCAATACATCAGATATATTTATGCTTAATCCACTTAATATTTTTGATATAAAATCAAAATCACTTGGAATAAATATTTTGTAAGATAACACTGCAACTAGTATTAAACCAACTAATTGTCCTAATCCAACTAATCCCATTGCTATTGTTTTTCCTATAACTATTTTTGTAGGTGAAGTTGATGTAACTAAATTTTCCATTACCCTTGAAGTTTTTTCGCTAGAAACAGATGTTGAAACACTGTATCCATAAAAATAAACAGCAAAGAATAATATAAATGAGCTTACCATTGCAATCATAAAGTTTTGATTTCCATCAGTTTCTTCTAATCCTTGTATTTCATATGTAATAGGTATATTAACTGCTTGTATCAATTCTGGCGTTGCATTTTGTTCTAATAATAATCTATTTGTATTTACATTTTTTATTATGTTTGAAAATATATCTGCTGTTGTTTCATTATCTGAAAAGACATCATTCTTTTTTACTATATAATCAAAAGCAACGGTATTATCAACTTTTTTAAGTGAAATTGCTATATCAATTTCTTCATCACTTATTGCTTTTTTTACATCATCTAATGGTTTATCATTAAAATATTCTATATCATAATCTAATCCTATTTGATTAAATAATTCAGAAGAAGCATTTAAAACATTTTCGTTATCAACTATTTGCACCTTTAATTTTTGATCTTCTTCGTCTGAACCAAATGCATTTATTATATTTGGAACATTACAAATAGCAATTATTATAAGTACCATAATTGCATTTACTACTATAAAAGATTTCTTTTTTATGTATTCTTTTACCGTAAATTTTACAATTGTAAATAAACTTTTCATTTTAAGCCTCACCTACCTTATCTATAAATATTTGATGTAATGATGGCTCTTTTATTTCGAATTTATTTAACTTAATTCCTTTTGCTACAATTTGTTTTAAGATATCTTGTGCCATTTCTTCATTTTTTATTTTTATCTCGTAGCTGTTTACTTTTTTCTCTATAAGTTCCACATCATCTGGTATTATAGAACTTAAATCATCATAAGATTCTAGCAATAGATTGCTTTTTCCATAAGATTTCTTTATTTCAGATAAATTTCCTTTAACTACAGTTTTCCCATTCTTTAAAATTAGTATATCTCTACAATATTCCTCCACTACTCCCATTTGATGGCTAGAAAGTATTATATATGTTCCTTTTTCAATTAACTCTTCTATAATACCTTTTATAATTTGAGTATTAATAGGATCTAGTCCGCTAAAGGGTTCATCTAAAATTAACAATTCTGGATTATGTATAATTGCAATTATCAATTGAACTTTCTGTTGATTTCCTTTAGATAATTGTTCTGCTGGTTTATCTATGTAATCATATATTTCTAATTTTTTACACCAATATTCTATCGCCTTTTTTGCTTCATCTTGTTTCATTCCTTTTAATGTAGCAAAATACATCAATTGATCAAATAATTTTGTTTTAGGATAAATTCCTCTTTCTTCTGGTAAATATCCAAAATTTACATTCTCTCTTTTTACTTCTTTTCCATTCCAAGTAATAATACCAGAATCTTTATTTAATATTCCAAGAATCATTCTTATTGTAGTAGTTTTTCCTGCTCCATTAGAGCCAAGTAATCCAAACACCCCTGGTTTATCTAATTCAAAAGAAATTCCATTTACTACTTCTTTCCCAGAATAACTTTTATGTACATTTTCTACCTTAAGTCCCATAACATACCTTCCTTCTAAATTCATTATCGGTTGGACAGTACCTACGCTGATTATTTTTTAAATTAAATTCATTGTATCTCGTGCAATAACTAATTCCTCGTTTGTTGGAATTATATATGCTTTAATTTTTGAAGTATCTTTTGTTATTTCTCTTTCTTCACCTTTTACATTATTTGCTGTTTCATCTATCTCTACTCCCATAAATCCTAAATAATCGCATATACCTTTTCTTACATTTATTTGATTTTCTCCAATTCCACCAGTAAATACTATTGCATCTATTCCATTCATTGTTACAGCATATTTTGCAATAAATTGCGCCACTGTTTTATTAAATATTTCTATTGCAAGTTTTGCCTTTTCATTACTAGAACTTGCACTTTCTATTTCTCTAAAATCTGGTACCATATTTGCTATTGCAGATATTCCTGACTTTTTGTTTAATATAGAATTTGCTTCATTTGGTGTTAAATTTTCTTTTTCCATTATATATGTTACAACAGATGGATCTAAGTCGCCACTTCTTGTAACCATTGCAATTCCTCCAAGTGGGCTAAGTCCCATAGATGTATCTACACATTTACCATTTTGTACAGCACACAAACTTGCTCCTTGTCCTAAATGACAAGTTACTATTTTAAGATTTTCTATATCTTTATTCATTAACTTAGCACAAATTTCTGAAACATATTTATGACTTGTTCCATGTGCTCCGTATTTTCTTACTCCGTATTTTTCATAGTATTCATAAGGTATTGGATACAAATAGCTACTTTTAGGCATTGTTTGATGAAATGCTGTATCAAATGCTGCTACCATTTTTACATTTGGCATTGCACTTTGGCAAGCTTTTATTCCTAAAACTGCTGCTGGATTGTGTAATGGAGCAAGTACAGCACACTCTTCTATTTGTTCAATTACTTTAGGGGTTATTAAAACAGATTTATCAAATATTTCTCCACCATGAACAATCCTGTGTCCTACTGCATTTATTTCTTGCAAAGAAGCGATTACTCCGTGATTTGAATCAGTTAATTCGTTTAATATTGTTTGTAAAGCCTCTTCGTGATTTAACGCAGTTTTTTGTATTACATATTTTTGTTCTTGAGCGCAATTATTCGTCCCTAGAACTTTATGTGTAAGGAATGACTCATTTTCTCCTATACGCTCATAGTTTCCTTTTGCAATTACTTTTTCGTTTTCCATATCAATCAACTGGTATTTTAAAGAAGAACTTCCACAGTTTATAACTAATATTTTCATATTTTTTCTCCTTTTATTTTAATTCTTTTTTAAAGTAAATTCATTGTTTCTCTTGCTATCATCAATTCTTCGTTTGTTGGAACAACCCATACTTTTACCTTAGAATTTTTAGTAGAAATTTCTTTTTCTTCACCTCTTACTTTGTTTGCTTCTTTATCTAATTCTACTCCCATAAATCCTAAATACTTGCATATTTCTTCTCTCGTTTCTGGTCCTCTTTCTCCAACTCCAGCTGTAAATGTTATTACATCTACTCCGTTCATTGTAACAGCATATTTGCCAATATATTGAGCTATTATATATGCATATTCTTTTAATGTTAATTTAGCTTGTTCATCTCCGTTTGCAGCAGCTTCTTCAATGTCTCTATTATCTGGAGAAATTTTAGAAATTCCATATATACCAGATTTTTTATTTAATATTGTTTCCATTTCATCTGGTGATAGATTTTCTTTTTTCATTATATATGTTACAACAGATGGATCTAAATCTCCACTTCTGCTTCCCATAGCAATTCCACCTAATGGTGTTAATCCCATAGATGTATCTACAGATTTACCATTTTGTATAGCACATAAACTTGCTCCTTGTCCTAAATGGCAGTTTATAATTTTCAAATCTTCTACAGGCTTACCTAAAATTTCTGCAATTCTTAATGATACATATTTATGACTTGTTCCGTGTGCACCATATTTTCTAATACCATATTTTTCATAATATTCATAAGGTATAGCATATAAGAAGTGTTCTTTTGGCATTGTTTGATGAAATGCTGTATCGAATACTACAACATTTGGTTTTCCAGGTAATTCTTTCTTACAAGCATCTATTCCTTGTAAATGTGCTGGATTATGTAATGGTGCAAATGTAATTGCATCTTCTATACCTTTTTCAACTTCATCATTTACTATTACTGATTTTGTAAATCTTTCTCCACCATGTACAACTCTATGTCCTATTGCATTTATTTCATCTAAAGAAGAAATTACTCCATGCTCTTTATCTGTTAATTGCTCCATAACAAATTTTATTGCTTCTGAGTGATTTTTTACTGGGTGTGTAAATTTAAATTTTTCTTCTCCTATTTTATGTGTCAAGAAAGACTCTCCTATACCAATTCTTTCATAATTTCCTTTTGCCATAACGCTTTCATCTTCCATGTTAATCAATTGATATTTAAAAGATGAGCTTCCACAATTTAATACTAATATTTTCATATTTCCTCCTTATTCTGGCAGACGTAACGAGTCCGCCCATACATATTATTTACATTTGTGCTTGAACAGCTGTTATTGCCACTACACCAACTATATCATCAGCACTGCATCCTCTTGATAAATCGTTTACAGGTTTTGCAATTCCTTGACAAAGTGGTCCATATGCTTCTGCTTTTCCTAACCTTTGTACTAATTTATATCCTATATTTCCTGCATCTAAGTTAGGGAATATCAATGTATTTGCGTGTCCTGCAACAGCACTTCCTTTTGCTTTCATTTCTCCAACTTCTTTTACTAATGCTGCATCTAATTGTAATTCTCCATCAACCATCATATCTGGTGCTTTTTCTTTAACAAGTTTTGTTGCTTCAACTACTTTATCTACTAATTCAGATTTTGCACTTCCATAAGTTGAAAAAGATAGCATTGCAACTTTAGATTGTTTTCCTGTTAATTGCTCAAAGCTCTTTGCTGAAGATATTGCTATTTCAGAAAGTTCTTCACTATTTGGATTTATATTTAATCCACAATCTGAAAATACAAATACACCATTTTCTCCATATTCACAATTTGGAACACTCATTAAAAAGAATGCTGATACAAGTTTTGTTCCTGGTGCTGTTTTTAATATTTGTAATGCTGGTCTTAAAGTATCTGCTGTTGAATGTGCAGCACCTGATACTAATCCATCAGCTTCATTTTGTTTTACCATCATCATTCCAAAAAATACTGGATCTAACATTAAAGTTTTTGCTTGTTCTTCTGTCATTCCTTTTGCTTTTCTTAATTCATAAAAAGCATTTGCATATTCAACATATTTTTCAGATTTAGCTGGATTTACTATTACTGCTTTTGAAATATCTAAATTATTTTCTTTAGCTAAATTTAATATTTTCTCCTCTTCTCCTACTAATATTACTTTTGCAAAATCTTCTTTACCGATTGTTTCTGTTGCCTTTAGAACTCTTATATCTGTTGCTTCAGGTAATACAATAGTTTTCATATTTGATTTTGCTTTTCCTTTCATTTCTTCTATAAAAGACATTTTTATTCCTCCATTCTTTAATTCTAACTTCTTAGAACCAATAATATGTATTAAAATCTTTAATATTATATATAAATTTAAAAGAAATTACAATATTTTTAGGAAATTTTATCTAAAGCAAAAAGAAAAAAGGTACCATCAATTAAGATGATACCCTTCTTTCAAAAATAAGCTAATGTCAATCCATTAAATAAATCAGCGTGCTATTAACCAAAGTACCTTGGTGTTCAGCATAAAGTGTGCCATTCCACACCGCCAAAGATCATCGCCAAAGCGTGGATGATAGAATATGACCTCTTTATTTTCGATACCTGTAACCAAAACCAGACTACTACCGTGTCCGTTAAGAAACATTTTGTGGTCGAGCAACGCAACAATAATGTTTCCACGACTTATTGCTTTGTATACATGCTTCCACTTTCCCAACCTTATTGCATTAAGTCCATAAGCTTGACAAACCACATCGACGAAATGATGCCAAGTACCGTTTTGGTCATGCTGCCAATCGCCAAAATTAGCAATTCGCGTAAGATCCTCGATACTTACATCCTTTCCAAAGTATTTAAGTACATTGTACACAATAATTTGGAAAGCTCCGTGGCTTGCAACAGTCCTTGTAGGTTCGCTCGGAACCGGATACGGAATGTTCTTGAACTCACTGCATGTCTGGCGAACCAGATCAAACCTCTTGAGATCCAGATGTACGGGAGCTACTTCACTGAGGTTTTTAATAAATGCCATACGGTTTTTCTTTAAGCCATTAGTCATTTCAGCCAAATGCTTTTTGTACTCCGTATACTCCTCAGGTGTCATCCGTGCCTGAATCTTCGGCGTTTCATCTGTGTTTACGCCATAAGGGAACCGATAAATTTCTTTTGCCATATTTTCCTCCTGTCTCTCATTAGCTTTTCTTATGCAACAGCATAAGAATTACAACTATGTAACTGAATTGTTACTTGTATATTATAGCACTTTGTTGCATTTATGTCTATATATTTTTGGGGCTATTTTAGACTATCTAAGGCATCTTTTGTAAGTTTGTTTTTGTCAAATTTGTTTGTTAGAAATATTATTAACCCAGCTAATACAAAAGTTATTGCATAAATAGGCAAAATTGAAGTCCATTTTCCACTAGCTATATCATTTCCGATTATTGTTGAAGATATAACTGATGGAAATCTTGCAAAAGTTGCTATGATTACAAATCTCTTATATGTTATTGGAAGTAATCCGCCTATATATGTTAATAAATCTTTTGGTGTTGCTGGTATTAGAAATAATATAGCTAATACTGTTTCAACTGTTTTAGGATTTTTCAAAGCTTTACTATTCTCTATTTTATCAATTTTTTCTTTCTTAAAAGATTGATATATATACTTTTTTCCATATTTTTTAACTAACAGAAATATTAAAGTCGTTGTAATAAAAACTGATGCGAATATAAAAATCATGCCTCCAATTGTTCCATAACACATTCCTGCTAATATCTCTAACGGTTCTCCTGGCAATACTACCAATATAATTTGAGCTAGTTGCAACAAAAATAGCACTAGCATTCCTAAAATTCCCCAGTTGTTTATTTTTTGTCTAAAAGCTAATTGTCCTTCCTTTGTTGAAATTTCTTTCATTAATGGTATTAAATATATGATTAGTCCTATAAATATTGCAATTACTAATGTTAATAGTAATATTCTTATTACTTTTTGCGACTTTTTTTGCTTCATCTTTATCTCCTTTAAAATTGTACAACTATATTAGTACCCATTATATTTATTCATGTTTTGATATAAACTTTTGCAAAAGTTGTAAACCTAATATTACCAATGCACCTACTATAAAGAATATTATACTAAATGTATTAAAATTCATTGGAGCTTGTGGAATCTCCAAGGTTGTTGGTCCCATTACTATTGCATATAAAGATCCTATCATTAAACCTATTATTGTATAGATTGTTTGACTTCTATATTTTTCTAATGCTTTTTTTATTAGCTTTATAACTAATAATGCTCCCGCAATTACACCTATTCCAAATACAAATAATACTGGAAAATAAGTTAAATTAAAGTGTAAAATTTCTTTTATTGCAGATATTATTGGAATATACAATCCAAATATCAATAATATAGTAGAACCTGAAATACCAGGTAAAATCATAGCTGATATTGCAATCATTCCAGAAATAAGCACATATATTGCTAAACCGAAACTTAAACTTGTTATATCAACTGCACCTTCTGTTCCACTTGTAGGATTAAAATATGTAATTAAAGATACAACAGCTATTCCTATTAGTGTAAATATTAAATTTTTATATTTCCCTTTTAATTCTTCTTTCTCTTCTTTAATAATTAGTGGTATTGCAAAAATTATAAATCCAAGAAACAAAGAGCTTACTTTGTATATTTGTTTTTCAAATAAACTTGCAAGTATTAGAGATGCTAGTGCCATACCTATAATCCAACCAAAACCCCATTTTATCAAAAATTTAATAGCATCTTTTTTTTCTTCTTTTTTACCATATATTATATTATTAATTGAATTTATAAATTTATCATAAAACCCTAAAATAAAAGCAACTGTTCCTCCAGATACACCTGGGACACTATCAGCTAATGCCATACAAAATCCTCTAAACGCGTTTATTATAAAGTTCATTTTATACCCCCCTTAACAAAAATGATATGCAATAGCATATCATATTATTTTACTAATTGTCTACATATTATCCGAAAATTCCTCTTTTCTTTACTGGAGGTTGTTCATTCATTGTGTTTGCTAGCTTTAGCAGTAATTCTCTCTGTTCAGAAGTTAATTTCTTTGGTGTTTGCACAACTACTGTAAAAATATAATCTCCATCCCAACTTCTATTTCTACTCTTAAATCCTTTTCCTCTTAATGTGAATTTTGTTCCTGTTTGTGTTCCTTCAGGGATTTTATATTTTTCTGTTTTTCCGTCTACCATTGGAATTTCTATCTCTGCACCTAATGTTGCTTGAGTAAATGTGATAGGAATATCACATACTACATGATCACCATTTCTTGAAAATATACTATGTTTTTTTACATGCACTACAACATATAAATCTCCCTTTGGTCCTCCATTGGTTCCAGGTTCTCCAAATCCTCTTAGTACAACCATTTGATTATCATCTATGCCTGCTGGTATTGTAACTTTTATCTTAACTTGTTTTTTTACTTTTCCCTTTCCTTTACATTCTGGACAAGGTTCTTTTATAATTTTTCCTGTTCCTCCACAATGCGGACATGTTTTTGCTGTTTGCATTTGCATTCCCATAATTGATATATTTTGCTTAATTTGTCCTGTTCCTCCACATGTACTACATGTTTCAGGTTTTGTACCTGGTTTGGCTTTACTACCATGGCAAGTAGGACAATCATCATATTTATTTATTACAATTTCTTTTTCTACTCCTAAATATGATTCTTCAAATGTAATCTCCATATTATATCTTAGGTCTGCACCCTTAGCTGCTCCATTAGGATTTGCTCTTGATGAACTTCTACCTCCAAATCCTCCTCCAAAGAAAGAAGAAAATATATCTCCTAAATCATCAAAGCCATCAAATCCAGATGTTGTATATGAATAATACCCTCCTCCTGGATTTCCTCCTCCAAAGCCTTGTGGACCATTGTGTCCGAATTGGTCATACATTGTTCTTTTTTGTTTATCTGATAGTACTTCATATGCTTCAGAAACTTCTTTAAATTTGGCTTCAGCTTCTTTGGGATTATCCGGATTAGCATCTGGATGGTATTTTTTTGCAAGTTGTCTATATGCTTTTTTTATCTCATCGTCTGTTGCATTTTTATTTACACCTAAAACTTCATAATAATCTCTTTTTTGATCTGCCATTATTTTAACCTCTTTATAATAATTATTGGGCGCAATCATGCGCCCCTACAATGTTTATGTGCCATATATTTATTGTTTTTAATTTTTGTTTGGGCGCTTTTCATGCGCCCCTACATTATTCATGTGCCATAATTTATTGTTGATTTTTGTTTGGGCGCTTTTCATGCGTCCCTACATTATTCATGTGCCATATGTTTATTATTCTAATTTTCGTTGTTGTTTCCTTCATCTTCTACTTTATAGTCTGCATCATATACATTTCCATCAGTTGTTGTATCTGCACCAGATTCTGGATTTGCTCCTGGTTGTGTTCCAGCAGTTTGTTTATATAATTTTTCAGATACTTCATAGAATACTGTTGTTAGTTTTTCTGTTGCTTCTTTTATTGCGTCTGTACTATTTGTTTCTAAGGCTTTCTTTACGTTATCTATTTCTGTTTCTACTTTTGCTTTTTCTTCGCCACTTATTTTATCTCCTAATTCATCAAGTGTTTTTTGGCTATTATAAATTAAACTTTCTGCATTATTTTTAGCTTCAATTTCTTCTTTTTTCTTTTTATCTTCACTTGCATGTGCTTCCGCATCTTTAACAGCTTTTTCAATATCTTCATCTGAAAGGTTTGAACTAGCAGTTATTGAAACATTTTGTTCATTTCCTGTTGCCATATCTTTTGCAGATACATGAACTATACCATTAGCATCTATATCAAATGTAACTTCAATTTGTGGAACTCCTCTTGGTGCTGGTGGAATTCCTGTTAATTGGAATCTTCCAAGTGTTTTATTGTATGCAGCCATCTCACGTTCACCTTGTAAAACGTGTACTTCAACGCTTGTTTGACCATCTGCTGCTGTTGAGAATACTTGTGATTTCTTTGTTGGTATTGTTGTATTTCTTTCAATTAACTTTGTAAATACTCCACCATATGTTTCTATACCTAAAGATAATGGTGTTACATCTAATAATACTAAATCTTTAACATCTCCAGATAATACACCACCTTGAATTGATGCACCAATTGCAACACATTCATCTGGGTTTATTCCTTTATTAGGTTCTTTTCCTGTTATTCTTTTAACTGTTTCTTGAACTACTGGAACTCTTGTAGATCCACCAACTAACAATACTTGATGAATATCATTAGCTGTTAATTTAGCATCTTTTAATGCTTGATTAACTGGTCCTGCTGTTGCTTCAACTAAATCATGAATTAACTCTTCAAATTTAGCTCTTGTTAATGTTACATCTAAGTGTTTTGGTCCTGTGCTATCTGCTGTAATAAATGGTAAATTTATTTGTGTTTGTTGTACACCAGATAATTCAATTTTAGCTTTTTCTGCTGCTTCTTTTAATCTTTGCATAGCCATTTTATCTGTTGATAAATCTATTCCTTGGTCTTTTTTGAATGTATCTACTAGGTAATCTATAATTTTTTGATCGAAGTCATCTCCACCTAAGTGTGTATTACCACTTGTAGATAAAACTTCAAATACACCATCACCAATTTCTAGTATAGAAACATCAAATGTTCCTCCACCCAAGTCATAAATCAATATTTTTTGGTCTTGTGCTTCTTTGTCCATACCATAAGCTAATGCTGCTGCTGTTGGTTCGTTTATGATTCTTAATACTTCTAGTCCTGCTATTTTTCCAGCATCTTTTGTTGCTTGTCTTTGGCTATCATTGAAGTATGCAGGTACTGTTATAACTGCTTGTGTTACTTTTTGTCCTAAATAATTTTCTGCATCTGTTTTTAATTTTTGTAAAATCATTGCTGATATTTCTTGTGGTGTAAATTCATCACCTTCGATTTTTACTTTATCTGCTGTTCCCATTTTTCTTTTGATTGATATAACAGTATTATCTGGATTTGTAACTGCTTGACGTTTTGCAATTTGTCCAACTAATCTTTCGCCATTTTTTGAGAATGCAACTACTGATGGAGTTGTTCTAGCACCTTCTGAGTTTGGTATTACAACTGATTCTCCACCTTCCATAACTGCTACACATGAGTTTGTTGTTCCTAGGTCTATACCTATAATTTTTGACATTTTAAATTCCTCCTTACAATTTTGGGCAACCAGAGGTGTATGCCTCTATACTGCCTAATATATAATTAAAAAATTGATAACAAATTAGTTTGCTACAACTACCATAGCATGTCTTATAACTTTTGAACCTATTTTGTAGCCTTTTCTAAAAACTTCTTTTACTTCTTTTTCTCCTAATGTATCATCTTGAACGCTTGAAACTGCCTCGTGTACTTCTGGATCAAATGTAAGTCCTACTGCTTCTATTTCTGTTACTCCGAAGAGAGTTTAATACATCTTTGAATTGTTTTAAAACTAAATCTATTCCTGTTTTATATGCTTCATCTTCAGTTTTAGCATCTACTGCTTTTTCTAAATTATCTAGAACAGGTAGCATTGGTGACACTATGTCTGATAATAATGAATTATATAAGCCTTCTCTTTCTTTTGCACTTCTTTTTTTAAAGTTTTCAAATTCTGCTAAAATTCTTTTATATCTATCTGTTAATTCATCTAGTTCCTTTTGTGTTTCGTTAGTCTCTGGAGTTTGAATTTCTTGCTTATTTTCTTCATCCATTTTTATTTTCCTCCTCATTATATTCTTTCAATTGATTATTTAAATTTTTACTAATATATTTCATTACTGATATAACCTTTGAATAATCCATTCTTTTAGGACCTATAATTCCAATAGTTCCTAAGTCTTTATTTCCTATTGTATGTTTGAAAGTTACGATGCTAAAATCTTTTAATTCATCATTATTATTTTCATCTCCGATATAAACATTTATATCTTTTGCAAATCCTGTATTCAATAAATCTATCATCATTTCTTTTGTGTCTAATATATTTAAAAAGTTTCTAGCCACATCTATTTTTTTAAACTCTGGAAAATCAAATATTCTACTTGTACCCTCTAAATATAATTGTTCTGCTTCTCCAATCGCTTTATTCATATGTTCTATTATTGGTTTTATTACATTTATTTGATTATTCATTTCAGAAGAAATATACTCTTCCATTGGTTTATCTATTTTTCCTAATGGCTTACCTCTTAATTTATTGTTAAATATAAAATTAAGATTTTCCACTTGGCTTGCAGTAATATCTTCATCAAACTTTATTATTGATTCCTTTATTGATCCTGATTCTGTTAATATAACCGCCATTAAAACTCTGCTACCTAATAGCACAAATTTAATATCTTCTATTGTTTGTTCTACTGTTTTAGGTCCTATTGCAACTGTTGCATAGTGTGTTAGTTCAGATATTGTATTTGTAGTTATTTTGGTTAAATCTTCAATTTCATTTACTTTTGTTTCTAATCTAGATTTTATAAATTGAATTTCATCTAAACTAATATTTTCATCATTAAGCAATTCGTCTACATAGAATCTATAACCTTTTTCTGATGGAACTCTACCAGCGGATGTATGAGGTTTATCTAAATATCCTTCTTTTTCAAGTTCTGCCATATCATTTCTAATCGTTGCACTACTACAATTCAAACCATGGTTAATTGTTATTGCAGCAGAACTTACTGGTTCAGCTGTATTAATATATTCTTCAATTATAGCTTGTAATACTCTTTTCTTCCTAGAATCAAGCATTTTCTCACCTCTTGTTAGCACTTATCTGTTTTGATTGCTAACGCATATATATTATAACCAATTTTAGCAATTGTCAATACATTTTGCTAAAATATTTTTTTATATTAAAAATAGGGGCGCTTTTCATGCGCCCCTACGTTGTTTTATTTGGGCGCAATCATGCGCCCATACAGGTTTTCATTTTGGTATTTTTCATACGCCAGACATTTATTCATCTGGATTTGTTGTTTCTTCTGGAGTTGGAATTTCTGAAGTTGATGGTGTACCAGTTTCTGGAACTTCAGGTGTTGATGGTGTATGAGTTTCTGGTGTTTTTGGTATTTCTGGTGTTGGAATTTCCGGAGTTACTGGTGTGTCAGTTTCTGGAACTTCAGGTGTTGGATCTTTTGAAGTTGATGGTGTGTTAGTCGTTGGAGCATTAGTTGCTGGAACTTCAGGTGTTGGATTTTCCGGAGTTACTACTGGTGTTGAAACAGAATTACGCCAAGGATTTGCTGGATCTGGATCTGTTGGATCCCATCCTTTATTTGGAGAATTTTCTGAAATGTATTGAAATGATGGCTTTCCTAATGGTCCAGGATCTGCACTATCATAAAACTCAACCGGTGTTCCAACAGGGCAATTATCATAAAGCCATTTTGCATCACTACATTTAAGTCTAATGCATCCTTGAGAACAAGTAGTTCCTAATTTATTGTATTCATACCATTCTAATGAACTTTTGTCGTACTTTTTAATATATGGAACAGAATGGAATAAAATATCTCCTGTAATCCATTGTGAATATTGTCCATAAACATTTTTATATGGTCCATGTCCAAATAGTGTTCTCCAACCTGTATTTCCATCTACGAATTTTTTTCTAATTGTATATGTCGAATTTCTTGGTGTAACAGTTCCAGTAGAACAAATCATTGCTTTTGTTGGTTCATATTCTCCACTATTTCCTTTGCTATATACAGTTACTGTATTTGCTGTAGTATTTACTTTTATATAATATTTAGTTTGAGTGGTTACTTTGGGTAAATCATCTTGTTTATTTGGTTCATCACTTGGTTCAGTTGTTGGCTCATCAGTAGGTTCTTCTGATGGTTCATCTGTTGGTATAACAACATTGTTTTCATCTATATTGTTTTCTGCAACAGTTGTTTTAGATGCTTTTTTATTGTTATTTACAATTACCACTGTTGTAATAGTAGCAACAATTATGGCTACTACTACTCCAATTATTATAATTAGTGTTTTTTTACTCATTATTTTTCTCCTATTAGTTGGAATTTGATAATTCCTCTACAAATTTATACATTATTATAATTATAACAAATATGTATCTTTTTGTCATTAGTTTTATATTATTTTTTCCAATCCAAAATTTGTATAATCTGAACTCACAAGTTTAAAGTCTATTCCATTTATAATTCCTTGTATTGCATCCTTATGTGAAGCACCGTGCAAATGTCCATATATACACTTCTCTACATTATATCTTTTCATTAAATCTATATAATCTATCTCTTGATTTTTGGTTGTGTTAAAAGGTGGATAATGAGTACATACTATTATTTTTTTATCTGTACCAAATCTATTTACACCATCTTGTATAGATAACTCTAATCTTATCATTTCTCTTCTTAAAATTTTATAATCTTCTTCAGAATCACTCCATTGCCAACCTCTCGTTCCTGCAATTATATAGTTTTCAAATAAATAACTATTATTATACAAAAAATCTATATTTGAAAACTCATTTTCTTTTAGAAATTCTCTCATAGATTGTAATGTTGCCCACCAATAATCATGATTTCCCTTTAACAATATTTTTTTACCAGGTAATTCACTTAAATACTTGAAATCTTCATATGTGTCTTTTAAATATGTTGCCCAAGAGAAATCTCCTGGTAGTAATACTAAATCTTCTTCTTTTACTTTTTGTAACCAATCTATTTTTATTTTTTCCCAATGGTTTCCCCAATTTTCTCCAAAAATGTCCATTGGTTTATTTGCTCCGAATGACAAATGCAAATCTGCAATCGCGTATATACTTATTATTCTCACCTCTTTTTTATACAAATTTAGTTAAAAAAATTATAGCTATTATTCTCCTAGTTTTAGATTAGGTACTGCATTCAATGTTAAATCTGAAGTTTTTCCGTTAATATAATTATAATAAGTAGCAGAAGCAATCATAGCTGCATTATCTGTGCATAAAGTAATTTCAGGATAATATACTTCTGCATTTTTAATATTTTTAAAACTTTCTCTTATATAGCTATTTGCAGACACTCCACCAGCTAGTGCAATTTTATTTATATTTAATTCTTTCATTGCTTTCATGGAATTTGTAACAATAACTTCTGTTACTGCTTTTTCAAAACTTGCACATAAATCTGCTTTATTTATATTTGGATTTTTATGGTTTAGATTTAAAACTGCTGTTTTTATTCCACTAAAACTAAAATCCAAATTATCAAAATACGTTCTAGGTAAATCTATATTAGGTGTTCCAGATTTTGCTAGTTTATCTACTTTTGGTCCTCCCGGATAACCTAACCCTACAACTCTTGCAACTTTATCAAAAGCTTCTCCTATTGCATCATCTCTTGTTTTTCCTAATATTTCAAAATCTGTATAATCTTTTATATGTACTAAATGTGTATGTCCACCAGAAATTATTAAACACAAGAATGGTGGCTTTAAATCTTTAAAAGTAATGTAGTTTGCTGCAATATGTCCTTCTATATGATTTACTCCAACTAATGGTTTATTTAATGCAAAGCTTAATGCTTTTGCATAAGATACACCAACAAGTAGTGCTCCAACTAATCCTGGTCCATAAGTACAACCTACAACATCTATATCTGCAAATGTCATATTGGCTTGTTTTAATGCCTCTTTGGTAACTTGATTTATAACTTCTATATGACATCTTGATGCAATTTCTGGTACAACCCCACCATAATTTTCATGAATTTTTATTTGTGAATTTATAACATTAGAAATAACCTCTCTACCATTTTTAACAATAGCTACAGAGGTTTCATCACAACTTGATTCAATTCCTAGTACAATTACATCTTTCATATATTTTTCCTTTTATATATTTTTTGAGGTGCAATAATGCACCACTACAATTTTATGCAAACAAATTTATTATTGATGTTACAAGCCAACTCATTCCATTGAATATTCCACCAACTAATGGCGTTAATATTTGTGATATTATTGATGATCCATTTATTCTTATAAATACTAAAAATAACATTACAATATAAAATGTATATTGATTGTTTTCAAACCATTGTTTTGCATTATATGGTAAAAAATGTATTAAAACTTTTGAACCATCTAATGGTGGAACTGGTATTAAATTAAATATTCCCAAACTTATATTTATAATTATTGTATTTAAAATTATTGCATATGCTGTTCCTTTTAATGCAAACATAAATCCTGGTGCAAATTTAAGTAAAACGAAAAATATAATTGTAAATACAAATGCTACTATAAAGTTCATTATAGGTCCTGCAATAGCAACTATTGCTTCTGCTGCAGAAGAAGATACCTTTTCATTAGAGAAATTCCTTCTATTTATTTCAACTGGCTTTCCCCAACCAAAACCTGCAACAACTAGCATTATTAAGCCAAACCAATCTATATGGCTTAATGGATTTAAGTTTAATCTTCCTTGTGCTCTTGGAGTATTATCTCCCAATTTATCTGCCACATAAGCATGTGCAAACTCGTGAAACGTAAGTGCAATTAAAACCGCTGGAATTTCAAATAATAATCCAAGTATTCCATTAGTACCCAAATTTACAATAGTAAATACTGCTAATATTGCAAGTAATATATATAATGTTCTTTTATCTATTCCAAAACCAAACATTTAACTTCAAATCCTCTCTAATACATAATCTTTTGTTTATTGTTAGATAATATATCACATTTATTTGAAAAAAACAATTATTTTTTATATTACACGCCCATTATATTATACCCACTATCTGCATATATAACTTGACCAGTTATTGCTTCAGACATTGAACTTAGTAAAAATGTTGCTACATTTCCAACTTGTATAGTAGTTACATTTCTATGCAATGGTGCTCTTTTTTCTACTTCAGTTAATATTGATCCAAAATCTTTTATTCCTTTTGCTGACAATGTTTTTATAGGTCCAGCAGATACAGCATTTACTCTTATTCCTTCTTTTCCCAAATTATCTGCCAAATATCTAACACTTGATTCTAATGCAGCTTTTGCTATTCCCATTATATTATACCCTTCTAATACTTTTGTAGATCCGTGGTATGTTAATGTAACTAAACTTGCATTTTCATTTAACATGTCTAGCTCTTTTGCTGTTCTTGCAGCTAATACAAATGAATATGCACTTACATCATTTGCATGAGAAAATCCCTCTTTGCTTGTAAAAATGAAATCGTTTTGTAAATCTTCTGTGTTTGCATGTGCAATTGCATGAACTATTCCATCAATTTTCCCATTTTCTTCTTTAATTTTTGTAAACACTTCTTTTACTAATTCATCTTCTGATGCATCATCTAATAAATATGTTTTTCTTCCTTCGAATTCACTTGTTAGCTCATCTATCTTTTCTTTATTATCTTCACCAACA
The DNA here is from genome assembly GCA_947632145.1 of uncultured Clostridia bacterium. Lineage (GTDB taxonomy): Bacteria > Bacillota > Clostridia > TANB77 > CAG-508 > CAKPQL01. The sequence continues at coordinate 17,295 of CANRNW010000004.1, read as the reverse complement.
TATGTAAAAAGCAATTTTGCTCCATTCTCATAAGCTGATTTTGCTATTCCATAAGCAATGCTCCACTTGTTTCTTATTCCCATTATTAAAATTGTTTTATTTTCTAATATCATTTCATTTACCTCCATTTTATTTTTTGTGCAATAATGCTACCTACATATTTATATATTCACCCATATTTCTAAACTTATTATATCTTTCTTGAACAATTTCTTCTTTACTTTTCTTAATCATCTTAGAAATACTTAATTTAATTTCTTTTGTTAGAGATTTTACAACTTCATTAAATGATTCTGTTTCATCTCCTAATGGCTCTTTTATTATTTTGTCTATAACCTTCAATTCATATAAATCTTTAGCTGTCAACTTCATTTTTTCAGCTGCTTCTTTAAATCTAGAAGAATCTTTCCATAAAATACTACTATATCCTTCTGGTGAAAGAATAGAATATATTGCATTTTCTAACATTATAACTTCATTTCCAACACCTATTGCTAATGCTCCACCAGATGATGCTTCTCCTATTACTATTGCAATTATTGGAACTTCCAATTTTGCCATTTCAAACATTGACTTTGCAATCGCTTCACCGTTGTCCTCTCTCTTCTGCACCTATTCCTGGATATGCTCCTTTAGTATCTATAAATGTTATTACAGGTCTATTAAATTTTTCTGCTTGCTTCATAAATCTTATAGCTTTTCTATAACTCTCTGGATTTGGCATTCCAAAATTTCTTTCTATATTTTCTTTAGTTGTCCTTCCTTTTTGCTCAGCAATTATTGTAAAATTTTGTTTTCCTATTTTTCCTAATCCACAAACTATTGATTTATCATCTTTAAAAGCTCTATCTCCATGCAATTCTATAAATTCATCAAATATTTTTTCTATATAATCTAGTGATGTTTTTCTTTTTGGATTTCTTGCAATTTCAACTCTTTCCCAAGCTGTTAAATCTTTAGATTTAGTACTTCCCATTAACTATTCATCTCCTTTGTGAAAACTAATTAGTTTGGATAATGTATCTTTCAAATCTTTTCTTTCTACTATTTTATCGATAAATCCATGTTCTAATAGAAACTCTGCCGTTTGAAAACCTTCTGGTAAAGTTTCTCCTATTGTTTGCTCTATAACCCTTTGTCCTGCAAAGCCTATCATTGCTCCTGGTTCTGCTAATACTATATCTCCTAGAGTTGCAAAAGATGCTGTTACTCCTCCATAAGTTGGGTCTGTTAAAACAGATATATATAATAATCCTGCCTTATCTAATTTTGTTAAAGCTGCTGTGGTTTTTGCCATTTGCATTAGTGATATAATTCCTTCTTGCATTCTTGCTCCACCAGATGCTGTAAATATTACTAATGGTAGTTTTCTCTTTATTGCTTCTTCTATTGCATATGTAATTTTTTCTCCAACAACAACTCCCATACTTCCCATTAAAAATCCGCTGTCCATTACGCATATAACAACTTCTTGACCATTTATTTTTCCAATTCCTGCAGACACTGCTTCTTCGATTCCTGTTTTCTCTCTTAATGTTTTTAATTTTTGTGGGTAATCATCTAATTCTAATGGATTGCTTGTTTCTATGTTTAAATCAAATCTTTGATATGTACCTTTATCTATTACTAACTCTATTCTTTTATTTATATGCATTCTAAAATAGTGTCCACAATTAGGGCAAACACTTAGATTATCTCTTAATGATTCTTTATAGATTATTTCTTTACATTCTGTACATTTAGCCCATTTTCCAACTGGTATGTCTATCTCAGTTTTCTTATTCTTTTCTGGTAAATTTCTTTTCTTTATTTTATCAACAATCATTATTTCAACATTTCCTCCTTAAAAGCACAGATTGGTTGGGAAAAATTTAAATTTTGGCTAGGAAAATGAATTTTGACAATGCCAAAATTTTAATTATTTTTCAACCTCTTTTCAATAAATGAAGTATCAATCTTTCCTCTAATAAAATCTGGATCTGTTATAATATCAAATAAAAAATCTCTATTTGTTTCTACTCCCTCTATTACTAGCTCTTCCAAAGCCCTTTTCATCTTGGCAACAGCTTCATTTCTGTTCATTCCTAATACAATTATCTTTGCTATCATTGAATCATAGTTAGATGGAATTGTATAGCCTTCATAAATTGCAGTATCAACTCTTATTCCATTTCCACCTGGTAAATTAAGTCCTGTTATTTTACCGAGGGCATGGCATAAATTTTTTCTTTGGATTTTCTGCATTTATTCTGCATTCTATTGAATGACCTTTAAATTCGACATCCTTTTGTTTTATTTTCAACTCTTCTCCTGCTGCTATTTTTATTTGTTGTTTTACAATATCAATACCTGTACGCATTTCAGTAATTGGATGTTCTACTTGAATTCTTGTATTCATTTCCATAAAATAAAAATTTTTATCATCATCTACTAAAAATTCTACTGTTCCACAGCTCGTATAATTTGCTATTTTAGCTGCTTTAATTGCTGCATCTCCCATTCTTTTTCTAAGTTTATCATCTACTGCCGTTGATGGTGTCTCTTCTAGCATTTTTTGATGATTTCTTTGTATTGAGCAATCTCTTTCTCCTAAATGAATTACATTTCCGTACTCATCTGCTAATATTTGTATTTCAATATGTCTAGGATTTTTTATAAATTTCTCTATATAAATTTCATCATCATTAAAAGAAATTTTTGCTTCTTGTTTTACTATATTATAATTTTTTTCTAATTCTTCTCTGTCGTTTGCAATTCTTATTCCTTTTCCTCCGCCACCAGCAGCTGCTTTTAACATTACTGGATAGCCTATTTCTTCTGCAATTTTTATTGCATCCTTAATATTTCTTATACTTCCATCTGAGCCTGGTATTACTGGTACTCCTGCATTTTTCATTAACTTCTTAGCATTAGACTTATTTCCTAATAAATCTATTACATCTGATTTTGGACCAATAAACTTAATATTTGATTCCTCACAAATTTTGCTAAATTGTGAATTTTCTGATAAAAATCCAAAACCTGGGTGTATACTATCTGCTTTTGTAATATATGCAGCTTCAATTATATTTTTTATATCTAAATAACTCTTAGTAGGTAACGCTGGACCTATGCAAACTGCTTCATCTGCAAGTCTTGTGTGCAATGCATCTTTATCTGCCTCTGAATAAACTGCAACTGTTTTTATATTCATTTCTTTACAAGCTCTAATTATTCTTACAGCAATCTCTCCACGATTTGCAACAAGTATTTTATTCATTTATTTCACCTCTTAATTATACATTTTTATTAGTTATAAAAAAACAAATTTATACTAAGGCAAATGTAAGTTCCCCCTTGGCTGCAATTTTTCCATCAACTGAAGCTATCGCTTCTCCTATTCCAATTGGTCCTTTTCGCTTAATAATATGTACTTCCAATTTTAAAACATCTCCTGGCACAACTTGTTTTTTAAATTTCATTTTGTCTATTCCACCAAATAGTGCATTTTTTCCTTTATTTTCTTCCATAGAAAGTATTGCAACAGCTCCCGTTTGTGCTAAGGACTCTGCTATTAAAACTCCTGGCATTATTGGATTTCCAGGAAAATGTCCTTTGAAATACCATTCATTTTCTCTAACTGTTTTATATGCAGTTGCACTTTCTCCCGGTATATAATTTTCTACTTCATCTATCATCAAAAATGGATCTCTTTGAGGTATTATTTTTTCAATATCTTCTTTTCCTAACATTGACTAATTTCCTTTCTATACTTCAATTTCAAATAATGGTGTTCCATATTCTACTGTTTTTCCATCTTCTACAAGTATTTTTATAATTTTTCCTGAATATTCAGATTCTATCTCATTCATTAGCTTCATAGCTTCTATTATGCAAAGAGTATCTCCAACATTTATTTCTTTTCCAACTTCAACATAACTTTTTTCTGTTGGAGATGGTTTTAAATAAAATGTTCCTACCATTGGAGATGTAACTACTTTTACATTTTCGTCTTGTGTGCTTTTGCCTTCAGATTTTACAATGTAATCATCGTTTTCTACATTTCCTTGAGTATGACTAATAGTCGTTCCTACATTTTTCTCATTGCTTTGTGTAGTATTTTCCTTTGTCATACTTATTTTTGTTCCATCTGGGAACTCTATACTTATAGATGATAATTTTGAATTTCCTATGTCTTCTATTAGCTTTTTAATATTTTCATATTCCATTTTTAATACACCTCCTATATTCTTTTTATTATTATACTAGCATTATGTCCGCCAAATCCTAAAGAATTTGACATTACTATATTTAAATCTGCTTTTACAACTTCATTTGGTGTTATATCTAAATCACATTCTTCATCTTTTTCTTTGTAATTTATAGTTGGTGGAACTATTTTTTCTTCTATTGCCTTTACACAATAAATTGCTTCAATAGCTCCTGCTGCTCCTAATAAATGACCTGTGTTTCCTTTTGTAGAACTTACTTTTACTTTTTTACTTGCTACTTCTCCTAAAGCTTTTTTTATTGCTTTTGTTTCTGTTGAATCATTTAGATGTGTTGATGTTCCATGTGCATTTATATAATCTATTTCTTCTGGTTTTATTTTTGCATCTTCAATTGCCCTTATCATTGCATTTGCTCCACCATTTCCTTCTGGTTCAGGCGAAGTTATGTGGTAAGCATCTGTTGTTGCTCCAAAACCAATTACTTCTGCATAAATTTTGGCACCTCTATTTTTTGCGTGTTCATATTCTTCTAGTACAACCATTCCAGCACCTTCCCCTATTACAAATCCATCTCTCTCTTTGTCAAATGGAATACTCGCCCTTGTTTTATCTTCTGATTTTGATAGTGCTTTCATATTTTCAAATCCTGCTACTCCAAGTTCACATATAGCTGCCTCTGTTCCTCCTGCAATTATTGCATCTTCAGAACCATATTTTATTGTTTTATATGCCTCTCCTATTGCATGTGTTGATGATGCACAAGCTGTAACAAGTGATATTGACTCTCCTTTTAAACCTAAATCAATTGCAACATTTCCTGCTGGCATATTTGCAATTGCCATTGGTATAAACATAGGAGATACTCTTTTGTTTCCTTTTTCATATAATGTTTTTGCTTCTTCTTGGATTGTAATTAATCCACCAATTCCAGAGCTTACAAAAATTCCTACTCTGTCTAAATTTGTATTTTCCGCTGTTATATTACTATCTTTTAAAGCTTCTCTTGCTGCAATTATTGCAAATTGTGAGCATCTATCTAATCTTTTTGCTTGTTTTATATCAAAATATTCTTCTGGATTATAATTTTTAACTTCTGCTGCTAAAGTAGTTTTATATTCAGTAGCATCAAATAATGATATTTTATCAACTCCACACTCTTTATTTTTTATTGCTTTCCAATTTTCATTTACATTTTTTCCAATAGGAGTTATTGCTCCTAAACCTGTTATTACAACTCTTCTTTCCATTTTTTATTCATCCTTTCTTTTTACATTAACATACCACCATCAACATTTATAACTTGACCTGTAATATATGAGCTATCATCAGAAGCTAAAAACTTAACAACATTTGCTACATCATTACTTGTTCCCATTCTTTGTAAAGGAATATTTTTAGAAATTTCAGATTTTATATCATCTTTTAAAACTGCTGTCATATCAGTTTCAATAAATCCTGGTGCAATGCTATTTACTAAAATATTTCTTGAAGCAAGTTCTTTTGCTAAGCTCTTAGTAAAACCTATTATTCCAGCTTTTGATGCCGAATAATTACTTTGACCTGCATTTCCTGAAATTCCTACAACTGAAGATATATTTATAATTCTTCCAGTTCTTTTTTTCATCATATATGGTACTACATTTTTTGTAACATTAAATGTTCCTACTAAATTAACATTTATAACACTTTCAAAATCTTCTTTGTCCATTCTAAGAATAAGTTTATCTTTTGTAACACCTGCATTATTTACTAAAACATCAATTTGTCCAAATGCTTCTATTACCTCATCTACAAATCTTTTTGTATCTTCAAAATTTGATACATCACCTTTAACTGCTATGCATTTTACATTCTTACTTTCTATTTCTTTTTTTGTATTAACTAAATCATCATTTTCGCTTCTATAATTTATTGCTATATCGTACCCAGCAGTTGCAAGATTTATTGCAATTTGCTTTCCTATTCCTCTTGTTGCACCTGTTATTAAAGCAACTTTACTCATTTCATTTCCTCCTATTTTTCACGGAACGACTTTGCCTCGTTACCTACAATTGTTTTTTATTATGTGTTAATTTAAATTTCTTCATTTATTTTAGCTATTGTATCTTCTAATGTTTCAACATCACATATATTTAGAATATTAACTTCTCTATCTCCTTTTTCTCTTTTTACAAATCCTGATAAAGTAGTTCCTGGTCCTATTTCTATAAATGTATCAATTCCTTCACTAAACATTGTATCTAGTGTCTCTGAAAATCTAACTGGATTTATTATATGCTTTGCTAATATTTCTTTTATATTGTCATCATTTTTATATGGCTTTCCATCTAAATTCTTTACAACAATAGATGTAAAAGGACTAAACTCCACTTTCTCTAGTTCTGTTTTTAGCGCTTCTGAGCTTTTTACTAATTTTTCGGTATGGAATGGACCTGCTGTATTTAGTATTCTTACCTTTTTTGCTCCCATTTCTTTTGCAATATTTTCTGCCTCTACTATTGCATCCTCTTCTCCTGAAATTACTATCTGCTCTTTCGTGTTAAAATTTGCTGGAACAACAAATTTATTTTCTACCTTTGAACAAACTTTTCTTATTTGTTCTTCGTTCAATCCCATTATTGCTGCCATTTTCCAGTTTCCCTCTGGCAACAAATTTTGCATATATTCTCCTCTTTTTTGAATAAGTTTTATTGCATCAATTTCACTTAAAGCTCCTCCACTGACTAATGCTGCATATTCGCCTAAGCTAAGTCCTGCAGATGCACAAGGATTTATTTTATTTTTATTTAATATTTGTAGTATTGCTAAACTCATTGTTAATATTGCAAGTTGTGTATATTTTGTTTCATTTAAAGTTTCTTCTGGCCCTTCAAATGATACTTTTGCAATATCAACTCCTGTTGTTTCTTTTACTAAATCATAAACTTTTTTTGCTTCTGGATATTTTTCGTAAATATCTTTTCCCATTCCAACTTTTTGGGTTCCTTGACCTGGAAATAAAAATCCTATTTTCATATTTTCCTCCTTTTTTAGCACAATCAGCGCCACTATGTGATATGCAAAATAACAATAGCATCATTTCTTAAATTATTTTGCGATTTTTCAATTCTTTTTCAAATTCATTACAGAATTCTACTATAAATTCCTTAGAATCTATTTCTACATCAAATTCATTTTTTATTGATGATGCACTATTTTTTATTTCATCTGCAAATACTTGTTGCATTGTATTTATACCAATTCCTATCACTAAGCATTTTACTATATTTTTGACTACTTTGCTTTGTGTTAGAATTCCAGCAATTTTTTTACCATGGCAAACTATGTCATTTGGTTCTTTTATACTTAATGAAATATTGTACTTTTCTTTCATAATTTTAACAATTACTTTTGCAATTTCAATTGTTAATCCTTCTGTTTGTGATACTTCACACTCTGTTTTTATTAAAATAGACATTGCAACATTATTTTCTTCATCTGTGTACCAAACTCTACCATGTGTACCTATTCCTGCTGTCTGTTTATCTGCTATAACTAAAGTTCCACTTGGTGCATTTTCTTCATATAATTTCCAAATTCTATTTTGAGTTGAATCTATTTCTTCGTAATGTATACAGTTTTTTCCTAAAAGTTCAGTATTAAGCCCTATTAATTGCATCTAAATTCTCCTGCCTTTTAATTTTGTTTGTTGTAGTTTTAATTAGTGGTTCTTCTGTTAAAATAATTCCTCTTATAGCTTTATATTGTGGCATAAATTTGTTTATACTTTTAATTTTATTGGTTATTGCTTTATAAATTTCTTCTTCAGTCTCTACTTTATAAGCCTCTTTTATTCTTTCTTTATTTATAACTGCTTTTACATTTATTTTTATATCATTTTCATCATTTGACATTTGCTTTCCAAATACAAATGATTCTGTTATTCCTTCAATTCTATTAACTAAATTTTCTATTTCTTCTGGGAATATGTTTTTACCATTTTTTAGAACAATTACACTTTTCTTTCTTCCACATATAAATATGTAACCTTCATCATCTATTTTTGCTAAATCACCAGTTTTAAACCATCCATCTTGTAAAACTTCATTTGTTGCTTCAGGATTTTCAAAATATCCCATCATTATACTAGGTCCTTTAACTACAAGTTCTCCCATTCCTTCATTGTTTATATCTATTAATTTTGCTTGAACACTTGGAACAGCTTTTCCTATTGAACCTATTCTATTGTATTTGTTTGTTCCTACTGCAACAACTGGTGATGTTTCTGTTAAACCATATCCTTGTACTAGGTTAAAGCCTAATAATCTATATTCTTCTTCTATTTTACTATCTAATGCTGCTGCTCCACTTATGAATAATTTAATTTTTCCTCCTAGCATATCATGGATTTCCTTAAAAGCATTTTTTCTTTCTTCCATTGTTTTATTTTTATATTTCTCTTCAATATTAAGTAATTCTTCAAGTTTTCCTTCTTTAGCTAACTTATTTTTTATATTTTTGAATATTCCTTCATAAATTGCTGGAACACATGCCATTACTGTTACATTATATTCTTTTAAATTTTCTGTAATATGTCTTATTCCATCGCAAAATACTGTTGTTGCACCCTTGTAATACGCTAATAAGAATCCTACTGTACATTCAAAAACGTGATGTATTGGAAGAACTGATAGCAATGTATCATCTGAATTTATATCTAATATACTTCCAATATCCATTAAATTTGAGCAAATATTTCTATGTGATAGAGCAACTATTTTAGGTTGTGAAGTAGTTCCTGATGTGAATAACATTATACTCATCTCTTCTGGATTTATCTTTGCATCTATAAAACTGCGATCTCCATTTTCAATTAACTTTTTTCCTACTTTTATTAATTCTTTTTGTGAAAATATTCCATTTGAATTTTCTTCTAAATCCATTGAAATTAGATGCTTTAACTTTAGTTTTCCCTCTTCACTATTCTTTATTTTTTCTAATGTTTCAATATATTTGTGTGAACAAAATATTGCTTCAACTTCTGATTTTTGTATTAACCTTTTTAACTCACTTTCAGTTAATGATTTATCTAATGGTACTACTATTCCTGTTCCACAAACAATAGATAAATATGATATTTCCCATTCATATCTATTTTCTCCTATAACTGCTATTCTTTTTCCTTTTAATCCTAAATTTATAAGTGCTGTTCCTAAAGCATCTACCATATTTCTAACTTCATTATGTGTAAAAGTTATATATTTTTCTTTTTCTATTCTAATTTTATATGCTGTTTTTTCTGCATATAAATCATTCGTTTTTTGTAACATATCTTTTAAGTCAGTAATCTCCATTTCGCACATTTAAATATCACCTACCATTGTAATTTATATCATAAAATGGCAAAAAAAGTAATTGTACTGATTGGTCAGTTTAAAATCTAAAAAATGATGATTTTTTATATAAATCATCATTTTTTCCATTTATTAATCAAATTTATATAGTGATTTTATGCATTTTATAGATTAATATTCCATCAACTATTGTTGTTAAAACTATTACTGTAACTAATATAATTCGTGGCAAATTAGTATCACCTGTTTGTGGTAATTTATCTGGTAATATTTCTTCTTCACTTGTCTTATTTTTTTCTAAAATGCTTTCTCCTTCTTTGTCTTTTTTGCTAGAATCTTCTTTACTTGGGCTATCAGTTACCTGTGTATCTTTGCTTGGTTTGTCTTCACTTGGCTTTGTTTCTTCTAGCATTATATCTATATAGGCAATTTCTAGTTCATTGAAAATATCATCACCTTTTTGATATGTAAAAGTTTTAGTAATTGAATAATTTCCACTTTCAATTTTTAATTCATACTGCTTTCCATATTCTAGTCCATAGAAAATAACGGTATTTTTATTTAATTCACTATTATTAATATAAATTGGTTCAAATTTATTACCGTTTTCACTTATTTGTGCTTTATCTACCATAATATTAGTTTCATTTATATAAGGGAATATTTGTAATTCATATACATTTTCGATTCCTACATCTGTATCTCTTTCTAATAATGGTAAAAGAGGTTTATAGTAATGATAAGATATTCCTAAGTTTTTGTAATTATATTTTTGTTTAATAGCATTCAATGTGTTTATACATTTTTCTAATCCTTCATTATAAAAAGTATCTTCTTCTCCAACTGTTCCAAATTTTGGATCTTGAACTTCTGCTATTGATACTATTTTTATATTATGTTTTTTGGCTATTTCTACTTCTTGATCCATATTTTCCATAATTGTTTCTTTAAAATAATTCATAAAAGCAATATGATCATAGTTATAATTCATTAAATCTTCTAATACTTCTTCTGATAATTTGTCTAACCATACTGGAAGAGCCATTGAATATTTTAATCCAAGGCTTTCTGCATAATCGCAACATTTCTTTGTGTTTTCTGTAAATTGTTTAAATAATAATAATTCTTTGTCTACATTATCTTCATTCGCTGCCTCTTGATACTCATCTGTTAAATAAAATTCAATATCTAAACTAACACCTTTTAATTTATAGTCTAAAATTTTATTTAACTCATTTGCTTCATTTATTACATTTATTGCATTATTCATATCTCCTTCAGTTAACCAATCTCTTGCGCCATCTAATAAAAATACATCTAAGTTATATTCTTTTGCAAATTCCATAATCTCTTTTAATCTATTAATTTGATTATCATTAGCTGGTCTTTGAATATATAAAGTATTTATTCCTAAATAATCAATTTCTATTTTTAATTTTGATATATTAAAATCATCTATATCCCAACAGTATAGTGAAACTATATTTTGATTGCTTAGATACTTTTGTGTTAATGATTTTATTTCTAATATTTTTCCATCATTTTTACTAGTTTCTCCGACTGTTTATTCCAATAACAGTTATTTCTGTAAATGTTAACATTATTACAAAAATTAATAGTATAATTCCAACTTTTTTTAAAGCTTCTTTCATAATATCTCCTTATCATTATATTACTTACAATACACTTATTTTTACGCTATATATTCTATCATGTTCATTGATTTATGTCAACTTCGTGCAATGATTCTTCCCGTGGATTTATACTATAAAAGAGTTGATAATTTACTATCAACTCTTTTTAATGTCCTATACTAATGGTTTCATTGTTGGGAATAATAGTACATCTCTTATTGATGCAGAATCTGTAAGTAACATTATCAATCTATCTATTCCTATTCCTAATCCTCCTGTTGGTGGCATTCCATATTCTAGTGCATTTATGAAATCTTCATCCATCATATTTGCTTCTTCATCACCAGCATCCCTTAATTCTACTTGTTTTTTAAATCTTTCATATTGGTCTATTGGATCATTTAATTCAGAATATGCATTTCCATATTCTCTACCGCCAATGAAAATTTCAAATCTTTCTGTTAATCTTGGATCTGATTTTTTCTTTTTAGTTAATGGTGATACTTCAATTGGGTAATCATATATAAATGTTGGTTGAATTAGAGTAGCTTCCACTTTTTCTTCAAACATTAAATTTATTATATTACCTCTTGCTACTATACCTTCAACTTCTAACCCAGCTTCTTTTGCAACTTTAGTTGCTTCTTCATCAGATTCAATTTTTTCAAAATCTATTCCAGTTGCTTCCTTTATAGCATCTATCATACTAATTCTTTTCCATTTTGATGTTAAATCTATATCTGTTCCTTGATAATTTATATTTGTTGTTCCTAATACATTTTGTGCTACTGTTCTAACTAAATCTTCTGTTAAATCCATCATATCGTTGTAATCTTCGTAAGCTGAGTATAATTCTATGTTTGTAAATTCTGGATTATGTTTTATATCCATTCCTTCATTTCTAAACATTCTTCCCATTTCATATACTTTATCAAATCCACCAACAATCAATCTTTTTAAGTATAATTCATTGGCAATTCTTAAATACATATTTATATCTAATGTATTATGATGTGTAATAAATGGTCTTGCTGCAGCTCCACCAGCTATTGTGTTTAATATAGGTGTATCTACTTCTAAATACCCTTTATTATCTAAATATTTTCTTACTTCCTTAATTATTTTGCTTCTTAATTCAAATGTACTTTTTACTTCTGGATTTACTATTAAATCTACATATCTTTGTCTATATCTTAAATCTGTATCTTTTAATCCATGGAATTTCTCTGGTAATGGTCTTAAAGATTTTGTAAGTAAAGTAACTTCTTTTGCATGTACAGATATTTCTTCTGTTCTTGTTTTAAATACAAATCCTGTAATACCTATAATATCTCCTATGTCATATGTTTTGAATAATTTATAGCTTTCTTCTCCTAAATCATTTATACTTACATAACTTTGTATTTTTCCTGTGCTATCCTGTATTGTACAAAATGATGCTTTCCCCATAATTCTTTTTGCTATAATTCTTCCTGCTACTGTTACATCTTTTTGTTCTAATTCATCATAATTATCTCTAATTTCTTGGCTTAGATGAGTTCTATTAAATTTTGTTATCTCGAATGGATCTTGTCCATTTGCTTGTAATTCTTCTAATTTTTCTCTTCTTATTTTCATCAATTGGTTTAAGTCTACTTCTTCTATATTTTCGTTGTTTTCCATAGTTTTAAATCTCCTTTGCAATATCAATAATATTAGTATATTATATATTAAATTTATGTATTTGTAAACACCTAAAAATCTGGTACATATTCTTCTTCGTGTTCTCCAAGTTCCTGAATATATCCATTATCTAAATCTAAACTATATAGATAACTTTCTATTTGTTCATACTCATCTTTGGTTAGTTTTCTATTTATAGTTTCATCTTCTTTCGCCAAGTATGTTGGAAAGTATTGTGCCATTACACTAACATACACATTATTATCTAAATTATCTTTTATCCATTTTAAAACTTTTTTAGAATTATCTATATTATTAGGTAATACTAAATGTCTTATCATTAAGCCTTTTTTCATCATTCCAAATTCATCTAAAATAGGTGTACCTACTTGATTGTACATTTCTTGTATGGCACTAGTTGCAGTTTCAAAATAATTATTTATTTTAGAGTATTTGTACGCAATATCATCATTATAATATTTTAAATCTGGTAAATATATATCAACATAACCATTTAAAAGTTTTATTGTTTCCACTGTTTCATAAGAATTTGTATTATACACTATTGGAATATGTAATCCGTTTTCTCTTGCAATTTTTATTGCCTCAATTATTTGATAAACATACATTGTTGGCGTTACTAAATTTATATTTTCCGCTTTCTTTTCTTGTTGTTCAATAAAAATATCTGCTAATTCTTTTACAGTTATTTCTTTACCTTTACCTAATTGGCTTATTTTATAATTTTGGCAAAACTTACAATTTAAATTACAATTAGAAAAAAATATTGTCCCAGAGCCGTTTTCTCCACTTATGCAAGGTTCTTCAAACATATGCAATGATACAAGTGCTATTTTTACTTTATCTGTGCACTTACATCTTCCAATCTTTCCATTTAATCTATCAACCTTACACCTATGAGCACATAGGCAACATTCATCTAGCATACTTCCTCCTTTAATTATATATGCAAAATCATCACAGCAACATTAAAAAATATCAACACAGAACAACTATCTACAATAGTTGTAATAATAGGTGCCGCCATTATTGCTGGATCTAATTTTAACTTTTTAGCTAACATTGGTAGTATACATCCTAGTGATTTTGCAAGTATAACAGTTGCAACTAAAGCAATTCCTACAACTATACCTAACTTTAAATTATTATATTGTATTTGTATTCTTATTGCATTTATTACAGCTAGAATTATTCCAACTATTAGTGCAATTCTTACTTCTTTCCATAATGCCCTAAATAAATCTTTTGTTTTTATTTCATCCATAGCTAGTCCACGAATTATTAATGTAGAACTTTGTGAGCCACAATTTCCACCTGTATCCATTAACATTGGAATAAATGAAACTAATATAGGAATTGCCGCAAATGCATTTTCATAATTTGTAATTATTCCTCCTGTTATCATAGAAGAAAGCATAAGTACAAGTAGCCATATTATTCTATGTTTAGCATGTGAAAATACTGATGTTTTAAAATAATTATCATCTGTTGGAGTAATAGCAGCCATTTTTGTAAAATCTTCTGTGTTTTCGTCTTGAATTACATCTATAGCATCATCTATTGTTATAATTCCTACTAGTCTATTTTCCATATCTACAACAGGTAAAACTATAATGTCATATTTATCAAATGTTTTTGCAACAAATTCTTTATCTTCTAATGTATTTACAGAAATTATATTTGTATCCATAATATCTTTTATTAACTTATCTCTATCTGCCAATAATAAATCTTTTGCAGTAACCACTCCTATTAGTTTTCTGCTCATATTCAACACATAGCAAGTATAAATAGTTTCCTTATCTATACCTATCTTTTTAATTTCTTGAAAAGCTTCATCTACTGTCATATTTTCCTTTAAGTCTACAAATTCATTTGTCATAATACTTCCGTGCACTATCTGATGGATAATTTAAAAATTCATTTACTATTTTTCTCTCTGAAGGTGTAATAGTTCTAAGTATTCTCTTAACAACATTTGATGGCATTTCTTCAATCAAATCTACTGTATCATCTAAAAACAATTCATCTACCACTTCTTTTAATTCTTTATCTGTTAAAGAAGCTATTAGTTTTTCTTGCAATTCTGGTTCCATATATGAAAATGTTTCCGCAGCTTGATCCTTGCTTAATAGTCTAAAAATCAATATCATATTTTCTACTGAAAAGTCGTTTAATAATAGCGACAAGTCAGTGCTATTTAAATCTTCTAATAAATTTCTTAAATCTCCAAATCTTTTGGCGTTTAATAGTTCATCAATTTTTTCTTGTACACTATTATCTTCCATTTTCAGCACCTCTCTTTATTATATAAATCTTTAAGGGCACGTTAAAACGTACCCTTAAAGATTTATATTTTAATATATATTATAATAGTATTAAAACTTTAACTTGTCAATACCTCTATTTACATTTTATGTAATCTATGCTATACTTATTCACGTGAAGGTATTACCCTTCCGGAAGTTTCTTTTCGGGGGGTATCCTCCGGAAAGTAGATATTATTTTGTCTCTTAAAGGAGGAGATTTTATGTCATTTTTAAGCTTAAGACGGCACCAAGAGGACTTTGACAATCTGAGAGAAAAATTCGGCTTGAGTCGACCCCAAAATGATTCTGTGGCTCCTACTGATTCTTGGTTTCAAGATCAGGCAAATTCTCTCTTAAATGAGAGAATTATTCCTGCATTAGATGCAAAAATTCAGGAATACTTGAGCAATCCGCAGACTCTTTTCATTAGCAAATTTAGCATTCAAATTTATATTCTTAAAGACAGTGAGGTTTATCTTGATACAGATAGTGATATTCCGTATTTTGCTAATGAAGAAGATGATCGGCTTATCTTTACGTTCAATCCTAAAAAGTCAAAAGAAGAGAGTGATTCTCCTATGACAGTAGAAACACTTTATGACTGCATTATTAAAGCAGCAGAAGATACAGAAGTTTCGGCTGAAATTTTTGATTTTGAAGGAATGGCCTGCTTGGAAATCTCAATTGAATTTTAACACAAAATAAACAGCAAAATGGCATCAGTAAGGCCCCTAGTACAATACTGGGGGCTTTAACTATTTACTTTTCTTTATTAACTACTGATAAATTACAAAAAAGTGGCTTCGCCATATGTGCATTTTGCTTCGCAAATATGCACGAATCATGGTAACTTAATCTTGTTGCATAGAAAAAATGACCGTGCCTCTTAATTAAAGAAGCACGGTTGCATTTATTTTTTAATATATTGATAAAGTTTACAAAAGTGATTTCTAATCTTTTGACTTTATCATTATCAATATTCCAGTATCTATAATAATTTCAGCTTTATCAGAGATTATTTCATTACTTACACCTATACTATGTCCAATTTCTAAGGTTGCATCATTTAATAAATATTTAAAACCTTTTAATGTTATACCTGTTACATTAGTTGTTAAAGGTATTAGTGATATATACTTATATTCTGAATTTTTTAACTCGTTTGTTCCAGATGTTATTAGTTCTATTTCATTATTTTTATCCACAATTTTACAACTTATATTATTATCTAAAGCTTCTTTTAATATATGAATATTTGCAATAGCATGATCCATTCTTTTTCCTAATGCTCCCAATATGTATATTTGATTACTTTTTAACTCTATTGCTAATTTTAATGCCATATGTGTATCTGTATAATCTTTCTCAGGATTCAATTTTAGTATTTCTACATCTTTTTCCTTGTGTTTATTTAATATACTTTCACATACAGAATCAAAATCTCCTATTATATAGTTAGGAATTAAATTTATTTTATTTAATATTTCTAATCCCTTATCTGCAACTATTATTTTATCTATTTTTTGCTTTTTTATAAAAATTTTTAAAAATTCTTCTTCAATATCTCCGCCAGAAATAATTAGTGTTGTCATTTTTTATTCTTCCTTTTATTTCAATATATTACCAAGAGTGCTTGCTATTTTACAAGCAAGCACTCTGTTGGCTCAATTATTCTTCGTTTTTCTTTGCTTCAGAAATATAGCAATTTCCTCCGCAAGATGGGCAAAGCTGTTTGGTTGCGCCATACTCTGATGTCTGCACATAGATGGCTCCTTTTCCCTTGCAAGTGGTGCAAATTTTCATACCTTCAGGCACATCAACTTTTCCACTTCCACGGCAAACAATGCACATAAAGTTTCTCAGTGTTTCACCCTTACCATGGCAATTCAAACACATCTTGAGCATATAAGTTCCTCCTAAAAAATTGTTATTTATTTTCGGAGGACATTGCCCTCCGAAAATATCCGAAAGGCATTCCTAATACGGAATTGGTTCATTATATCATATTTTTATTATTTATTCAATAATTTTCAATAAACAAATATCACTATATAAATGGCAATAATAAATTTCCGGTTTATTATGCACATATTTCACTTAAGATTTCGTTGGTACTTTTATAATT
>CANRNW010000003.1 GCA_947632145.1 uncultured Clostridia bacterium | reverse complement strand
AGAATTTACGTGTTTTATCTATGTTTTTATTTGTGTTTTCAGTTTCTAATCTACATAATGTGTGTGTGTGTGTGTGTGTGTACAGTGCCAAGGGTTTTAGCGTTTTGCATAATTGTATTCTCCTTTGATTTTTTCTGGGCGCAATCATGCGCCCCTACAGTTTTTTATGTGTCCATACAGTTTTTATAATATATAATATAAATATATATCAATATATTTTGTTTTGCAATAGATTTTTCAACAAATA
Organism: uncultured Clostridia bacterium; assembly: GCA_947632145.1. GTDB lineage: Bacteria > Bacillota > Clostridia > TANB77 > CAG-508 > CAKPQL01. The sequence goes on along the minus strand of CANRNW010000003.1, from coordinate 84,748 downwards.
TATTTTGGTATATATTTACTTATATGTTTAAAATGTCGATTATAGTCGCTTTTTGCCGTTTTTTATATATTGACATTCACAAAATTTTGGATTACACTTTTTTATTATATATGTATATATATATTTGTTACGGAGGATAAAATATGTTAAATTTTGCTTTATGCGATGATAACTTAAACATTTTAAATAAAATTTCTAAAATGTTAGAATCAATTTTTATAAATAACAAATTAGATGGTAAAGTAGTCTTTACTGCTACAGATGCTGAGAGCATTTTAACATATTCTAATAAAGAAAATATAGATGTATATATTTTAGATATAGATTTAAAGTCTAATATAAGCGGATTAGATTTGGCTGGAAAGATACGCAATCACAACAAAAACGCTTATTTAATTTTTACAACAGCTCATTTAGAATACATTATGATGGCATATAAATTTAAAACCTTTGATTATCTAGCTAAACCTATTACTATGGAAAGGCTAGAAGAAACTATTTTGCGTTTATTTGATGATATTAAATGTAATTCTAAAAATACATATATCAAAATTGGTACTTCTTCTAAGATGATTAATGGGAATGACTTATATTGTATTAAAAAGCAAGGTATGAAACTAATTTATTGTACTAAAGAAAAGTCTTATGAAACTTATAGTTCTTTTAGCAAAATTGAAAATTGTCTACCAGAAAACTTTGTTAGATGCCATAAGTCTTATATTGCAAATATAAACAAAATATCTAATATAAATAAAAAATCAAACGTGATACAATTTGATAACTTTACATGTTGCTCAATCGGTCCAAAATATAAACTAAATTTAATGGAGGTCTTAAACAATGGAAATATTACAAACAATTTGGAATGCATTAACAATCGAAAATGAAGAATTAGTAAAAATCATCAATATACCTTTAACTTTTATCGAAACTTATGTCATAACGCTTTTATTTATAGCCATATTAAATATTAATCCAGTTAAAAAGAAAAAAATAATTTATGTAGTAATTTGGTCTATAACTTCTATCATTACTCAATTTTTTGTACCAATTCCTTATAATTCATTTATTAATGTACTAATTGCATTAGTCCTTATGAAATACATATTCAAATTAAATTTTCTAAAGTCAATTATTGCTTTTACAGTGCCATATTTTATAACCATTGTATTAGGTTCTTTTGTTATGAATTTATATACAATATTATTTAATGTTGGATTTCAAGAAGCAAATTCAACTCCAATATATAGACTCATATTTTCACCTGTTTTATATTCTATCATATACCTTCTATCAAAATTTATTAGAAAATTTGAATTTAATATATCTAATATAAGTGAGTTTAAGAAAAATAATAAACATATATTACTTATAAACTTTATTTTAGGTATGATTTCAATTATAATTCAATCTTATTTAGCCACATTTTATAGCAATTATTTACCATTACCATTAACTTTATGTAATTTACTAATATTAGTTTTATATTTTGGTATTAGTTTTTATAGCTTATCTAGAACCGCAAAATTAGAAAAAACAACTAGAGATTTAGAAGGTGAAAAATTAGTTAATAAGAGTTTAACAATTTTACATGATAATATTAGAGCATTTAAACATGATTTCAATAACATTGTTCAAGCAATTGGCGGATATGTTTCAACTAATGATATGAATGGACTTAAAAAATATTATTCTCAACTTTTAAAAGATTGCCAAAGTGTTAATAATTTAACTGCTCTTAACCCGGATGTTATAAACAATCCTGCAATTTATAGTATTCTTGCATCTAAATATCATAAAGCAAATGAACTTGGAATACAAATAAATTTAGAAGTATTTTTAGATTTAACCACATTAACTACAAATATTTATGAAATTACAAGAATTTTAGGAATACTTTTAGATAATGCAATAGAAGCTACATTAGAATGTGAAGAAAAAATTATTAAAATAGAGCTAAGAAATGATTCTTCACACCATAGAAATTTAATAATTATTAAAAATACATATTTGAATAAAGATATTAATATAGATAAAATATTTGAAAAATCTTATTCTACAAAGCCAAATAATTCTGGAATTGGTTTATGGGAAGTAAGACAAATTTTAAAGAAAAATCTTAATAAATTAGATTTATTTACAACAAAAGATGATACTTTCTTTACTCAACAATTAGAAATATTTTATTAGTAATATATTTAATAAAAGGGGCGCAATTATGCGCCCTTACATGTTTGCAATAATTTTTTATTGCAATTTTTTAATCAATAAATTAGTCTTTTTTTATTAAGCTTGCTGGCATTTTTGGTTGATGTAAAAAGAATAATACAGCACAAGCACTATTTGTTGATTTAGCATATTTTTCTGCTATTTTAGCTAAAAATTTAATCATTTTTATTCCTCCTCTTTCGTTTATATCTATAATAACAATGTTTACCGGTATAACATTGTATATTACCTTAAAAAAATTATATTTCGTTTTTGCAATATTCTTCATATCCATATTTATTATTAGTTAATTTATACATAAATCTAGTTATTGATAAAGTTTGTATTAAGCAACCAAATATAAACATATTTGATATAACACTATTTCTTATAAATACTCCTATTAAAAGAGTTAGTGTTAATGTTATGTATGACATTATTTTCTTTGTTTTCCTTATTTTCTTGCTTATTATTGGAACATTTTCTGTATCTGCTGGTGCATATAGTTTTATCATCCACATACTAAATACCCATACTGCTAGTGTGAATACTATTTTTGAAATTGAATTAAAAGCAATTACCTTACTTAACATTACATTTCCACAATAAAATAAAGTTGTTCCGATTATACATCCAATGTGTGTTTTTAGATGAAATCCTCCAGAAAACATTCTATATGGTGAAATTATTAAAAAAGCTAATATAGATAATTCTAAGATTCCCAAAAGATATGCTATAAGTAGCATTATAAAAGTTTTTGGGACCTCACCTATTATCAGTTGTAATCCATAATTTATTACTTCTGCTCTTTCATCTGTTATTTCTGGCATGCTTTTTCTGATTTTCTTTGTTAAAAACAAGCAAAACTTCTCTATCATTTGTAATCACCTCTAGCTATTGGAATAACTTTTTAGTTGCTCCATATGTTAGATTTATTTTATATGTTTTTATTCATGTTTTTCATTTTTATATATGTACAACAAAAAAACATATACGAAAAATATATTTTTTATTTTTCATATATGTTTTTTTGATTTTATAAAATTTACATAATTCAAATTATTTTTTATTTACTCATTTGAGAAATCGAAAATTTCATTATAATTTAGATATAGCTCTTCTTCATTATTATCTGTTGGCTCTGGACTAGGAATAGGAATAGGACTCGGAGTAGGTGTATATGTTGGTTTAGGACTTGGAGTTGTTTCGACTTCTTCTTGGTAATTTTCTATATCTATTACTGTATCTCCGTATTGAAGATAATATTTATCCTTTCCTCCAATAGTTTCAGAATATATTCTATCAAATTCGCAAACAGCCAACATTTTTCCTTCTAAATTTATTATTCCATATTTTCCATCTTTACAAACAACAATTCCTTCCATACTTGGAACTAATAAAATATTTTTTCTATTACTACTATTATTTCTGTCATCTTTATTAGCTATAAATCCAAAATCATCCCACTCGAACTCAGAAATCAACTCGCCTTCTATATTAAATAATCCCCATTTATCTTCTCTCTTAGCCGGTATGCAAATATCGTATAATAGCATTGAGTTTTCTATATCATCATTAGGGAATAATGATGCATCTATTCCTAATTCATCAAACTCAACATATAAATTTCCGCCTAAAGCATCTCCGAATTCATCTAATATACCTTTTTTATTATTCTTTTCTGCATAGTATAATTTATTTATACCACTAAATAGTTTAATTTCATCATATTCTAATTTTATTTTTTGTGTTCCATTATTAGCAATAACTCCATACTTGTTGTCACCTTTTACTATGAATTGTTGTAAAACTTCAACAAAATCAATTTTATCATATTTTATATCTAAATATGTTTTAGTTCCATCCAATGAAATAACTCCATATTTAGCATTTCCTTTTGTATTATTATCTTCTTTTGAAGTATCTGATACAACCATCATTCCATATAGAATCGCTTTTTTGTTATTAAAATTATCATCTAATTCTTTAACATTAGTGTATTTATTTTCTTTTGCTTTATCATTATATTGTGTATATAAATTTTGCAATGTGTTTATATCTATTTGATTTGTTTTTGTATTATATGTAATTGCTAAATTACATCCTATCATTAAATCTGAGGCTAAACAATACAATTTATCATTATTTTTTCTCACTGGTTCTGCAATATCAAATTCAGAATATAGAATATTGTTATCGTTCAAAGTTTTATAAATTTTGTTATTATCTAATTCGTATACAACAACTTCATCTTCTGATTGTAAATAACATTTTGATTTATCTTGTGTAAATTCTTTATATCCACCCTCATAATATTTATAATCTATTAAATTTGCTATATCTTTTAAAGATACATATATTTTACCATTTTCCATAAAAAAAGTATCATTAGCAAAATCAATTGAATTTCCATTTACTATCAATTGTAATTGTTTAGGCTTCATACCGCTATATAAGACTGAAATCACTAATAATATTACCAATAATGCTACTGATATTATTATTCCAATTAAAATATACTTTTTTGCATTTGAATTATTTTGTCTATTATTTGAATTCAAACTATTTATTTGCATACTTTGCCCCCTATTCTTTTGTGTAACCATATTTACTGTAAAATTCATTTTTAAAGTTTAATAAATTATCTCTCTCTATTTCTATTTTAACCTTTTCCATTAAATTAGTCAAGAATCTTAAATTGTGTATAGATAAAAGCCTTGCCCCTAATATCTCATTTGCTTTTATTAAATGTCTAATATATGCTCTAGTATAATTTTTACAAGTATAGCAATCACATTCATCATCTAATGGGCTCCAATCTCTTTCATACGTTGCATTTCTCACAACAATTTTTCCTTTAGAAGTCAGTGCTGTTCCATTTCTTGCAATTCTAGTTGGCAATACACAATCACACATATCAATTCCTGCTAAAACGGCTTCTATTAAGTAATCTGGAGTTCCAACTCCCATTAAATATCTAGGTTTATCCTTTGGCATTAAAGGAGTTGTATAATTTAATATATCTAAAAATTTCTCTTTTGGTTCTCCAACACTAATTCCACCAATTGCATAGCCTGGCAAATCTAAGTCTATTAAATCTTTGGCACTTTGTTCCCTTAAGTCTTTATAAAAGCCCCCTTGTATTATTCCAAATAATCCCTGTTTATCTGTAGTTGTATGTGCTTCTTTACATCTTTTAGCCCATCTTGTTGTTCTTTCCATAGATTGCTTTGTATATTCATATGTAGATGGATATGGACAACATTCATCAAATGCCATAATTATATCTGCACCTAAATTTTCTTCTGTTTTCATTACAGATTCTGGTGAAAAGAAGTGTTTACTTCCATCTAAATGAGATTTAAACTCTACTCCTTCTTCCTGTATTGTTCTTAAATCTCCTAAACTAAACACTTGAAATCCACCGCTATCTGTAAGTATTGGTCTGTCCCATTTCATAAATTCATGAAGTCCGTCCTGCTTCTTTTACCAATTCGCTTCCTGGTCTTAAATATAAATGATATGTGTTAGATAAAATAATTTCAGCTTTTACCTCTTCTTTTAGTTCTTCTGGTGTTAATGATTTTACAGTTGCTTGAGTTCCAACCGGCATAAATACTGGTGTTTGTATGTCTCCGTGTGGTGTATGAATTATACCTCTTCTTGCTCCTGTTTGCTTACATTCATGTAATAGTTCATAAGTTATTGCTTGTTTCATTTTGTGGTCCCCTTTACAATATTATCATTGCGTCTCCAAAGCTGAAGAATTTGTATTTATCTTCAACAGCTTTATTGTATGCTTTTAATATATATTCTCTTCCTGCTAATGCTGATACAAGCATTAGCAATGTTGATTCTGGCAAGTGAAAGTTTGTAACTAATGCATCTATGCATTTGAATTTATAACCTGGATATATAAATATACTTGTATCGTTTTCAGTTGCTTCTACATATCCATCTTCATTTGCTACACTTTCTAATACCCTACAAGAAGTTGTTCCTACTGCTATTACTCTTTTTCCGTTTTTCTTTGCATTATTTATTTTTTGAGCCTCTTCTTGTTTTATATAAAAATGTTCACTGTGCATTTTATGCTCTTCTATATTTTCCACCTTTACTGGTCTAAATGTTCCTATTCCAACATGTAAAGTTACTTTTGCAATTTCTATTCCTTTTTTTCTTATTTTTTCTAATAATTCTTCTGTAAAGTGCAATCCTGCTGTTGGAGCAGCACTAGACCCTAAATCCCTTGCATAAACAGTTTGATATTTATCCTTATCTTTTAAAGTTTCTTTTATGTATGGTGGTAATGGCATAAGTCCAATTTCATCTAGTATTTCATTAAATATTCCGTTATACTTAAATTTTACTTTTCTATTTCCGCCTTCTAGTATTTCTAGTATTTCCGCTTCCAATAATCCTTCACCAAATGATACCTTTGCCCCTGGTAATAATTTTCTACCAGGTCTTACCATAACTTCCCAAATATCACCTTCTATTTGGTTTAATAATAAAAATTCTACATTTGCTCCTGTTTCTTTTTTACCATACAATCTTGCAGGAATTACTTTTGTGTCGTTTATAACTAAGCAATCTCCTGGATTCAAATATTCTATTATATCTTTAAATACCTTATTTTCTATAGTTTTCTTTTCTCTATCTAACACCATAAGTCTTGCTTCATCCCTTTTGTCATAAGGATGCTGTGCAATTAGTTCTTCTGGCAATACGTAGTTAAATTCTTCTAGTTTCATTTTCCTATTTCTTTAATCCTTCCTATAATTGATTTTCCCATTGATACTATTTCTTCAAATATGTTATTTGGTTCATTTATAAAATCTATTTCTTCAGCATTTTCAAAATCACTTTTATGTGGAGGTTTTAAACTATATACAATTTCGTCTAATCCCACATATTCATTAGAATTACTGTCCCATATTTTCTTTGTCATATAATCTTTGTACCAATTCTTTAATCCTACAAGTGCTTGATTTTCATAACCATATTTTTCATTGTCGTGTAATGCTGGTATAGTATATCCATATTCAATTAAATTTCTTTCTAATGAATGTAAAAATTCATGTAAAAATACTTCTTCTGGGAAAGTATTTAAATATTGATTATACTTATATGCATAACTCTTAGAATTATCATTAGGTAATCTTATATTAGAAAATCCTATTCCATAATAATCCATTCCACCAAGACCTATCCAATCATATACCGGAATCTCATTGGTCATATCTCCTAACCTTACTGCAACAAATATATGATCATATTCATCAAGTTCCATATATTTTTCTATTATGTCTTTAACATCTACAGGATCAACATAGTACCCATGTTCATTGTCATAAGAAACAGAAGTTATTGGCTCATCTATTTCTATAATCTTGTAATCGATTGACATTTTATTATCTGATATTTGTTTACATGTATTCTTTAACCTTTGCATATTATCTTTCATTGTTTCTATATCATCATTGCTCATAGAAAATTTTAGAGTCTGTTCAGTTCCTTCCTGATTGATTGTTACATATACATTTTTAAATATAAAGCATACCATGTTCCAATTAGTATCTGTTTTATAACTTCCCTTTTCTAATTTAAAATCTGAAAACCAAGCTGTTCCTTTGCAATTTTCTCCATTTCCGCCTAATCTAAATGCAATATCTACAGTTTCTTTATTTCTTGAATTAAATATGAATTCTAATTTTTGCCAATCACTTGTTCCTGTTATGCTTTTAGATGCATATACTGTATCTGCTAAACATATTTGTGCACCTGAAGCAGATATCTCTTTTTCAGGTATTACATTTTCTGTTTTTACCATACAACTAACTTTATATGAAGTATTTTTTTCTACATTAACTGTTTTATAAATAATTGCATCATTATAATCATCTGACTGCATTTTATAGCTATATGAATTTGAATATTTAACTTTACCGGTCTCTTTCAAATTTTGTTGCATTTAAATTATATTCTGCTCTTTCAAAGCCGTTAAAATAATTTATTTTATACACTTTGTACAAACCAATTAGCGCTACTATTACAAATATTATAAATATTAACGAACTTATTTTAGCCACTACACTTGATTTTTTACTCATTTATCTTATCTCCCTATTCGATTCATATATCCATCTATTAGTATTGTCTTCCCCAAACAACCATTGTTTCTGCTTTCTTTCCACAACATACACAAGTATCACCTAAGTGCTCTTGATTAAATGGTATACATCTTGAATGTGCTCCTGTTAGTTCTTTAATTTTATCTTCGCATTCATCATTTCCACACCACATTGTTTTTACATAACCTTGATTTTCATTTATATTTTTTACAAATTCATCTAAGTTTGTAGCTGTTGTAGTCTTTTTCTCTAATCTTTCTTTACAAATATTGAACATATTTGTTTGTATTTCATCTAAAATTTTTCCTACAGTTTCTTCTAATTCATCTAATTTTACTTCTTGTTTTTCTAAAGTATCACGTCTTACAAGCATTGCAACACCATTTTCTATGTCTCTTGGTCCTATTTCTATTCTTATTGGTATTCCTCTCATTTCCCAATCGTTAAATTTGTATCCTGGAGAACAATTATCTCTTAAATCTATATGTGCTCTATATTTTTCATTTAATTTATTATAAATTTCAGTTGCCTTTTCTTCTACTCCCTCTTTGTGCTGTGCAATTGGAACTACTACCACTTGTATTGGTGCAACTTTAGGAGGTAGTTTTAGTCCTCTATTATCACCATGTGCCATTATAACTGCACCTATCAATCTTGTACTTATTCCCCAAGATGTTTGATATGCATATTCTTCTTTTCCTTCTCTATTTTGGAATTTTATATCAAAAGGTTTTGTAAAATTTTGACCAAAATAGTGTGATGTTCCAGCTTGTAAAGCTCTTCCATCATGCATTAAAGTTTCAACTGTATATGTTGCAACCGCTCCAGAGAATTGCTCTTTAGGTGTTTTTCTTCCTTGTAAAACTGGAATTGCAAGTAGTTCTTCTATTACTTCTTTGTATGTATCAAGCATTTTTAATGTTAGTTCTTGTGCTTCTTTTTCTGTTTCGTGTACTGTATGACCTTCTTGCCACAAGAATTCTCTTGAACGTAAAAATGGTCTTGTTTCTTTTTCCCATCTTAAAACATTGCACCATTGGTTTGTTATTATTGGTAAATCTCTCCAAGAATTTACCCATTTTGAAAACATTGTTGAAAACATTGTTTCTGAAGTTGGTCTTATACAAAGTTTTTCTTCTAATTCTTCTTGTCCTCCAATTGTTACCCAAGCAACTTCTGGTGCAAATCCTTCAATATGGTCTTTTTCTTTATTTAGTAAACTTTCTGGTATCAATACTGGTAAATATATATTTTTTACACCTATCTTTTTAAATTTTGCATCTGCATATTTTTGAATATTCTCCCATATTTCATAACCGTATGGTTTTATTGCTATACATCCTTTTGTATCTGTATAGTCTGCTAAATCTGCTTTTAATACTATATCTGTATACCATTGAGCAAAATCTTCTTCTATATTTGTTATATCTTTTACAAAATTATTATCTTTATTACTCATAATTACCTCCAATTAAATTATTTACGGAACAATAATGGTATTGCCTCCTCAATTTTATTCGTTATTTTCATTTTGGTCGTGTGATTCATCAGTTTCTACATTTTCAGTTTTATTTATAAAATCATCTAATACTATTTGTTCGTTTTCATCTACTTTGTAACGCGGTAGTTCTGGTAGCTCATCTAAAGATGACATTCCAAATACTTTTAAAAATTGATCTGTTGTTCTATATCCCATTGGTTTTCCTGGAATATCGAGTTTTCCTGCATCTTCAATCAATCCAAGTTCAAGTAATTTATAAATAGTTCCATCTACATTAACCCCTCTTATTGACTCTATTTGTGCCCTTGTTATTTTAGGATTATATGCAATTATTGATAATGTTTCCATTGCTGCCGTAGATATTGTTGGCTTTGTTCTATTATCAAATAAAGGATAAATATAATCATAATATTCTTTTTTAGTTGTTAATTGATAACTTTTATTTATTTTTATAACTTCAATTCCTCTATTCTGAGTAATATATTCATCTTGTAATGTGTGTATTATTCTTTCTAAATCCTCTGCACTTATTTCTAAAACAGACATTATCTCTTCTTGTTTTACTTCTCTACCTGCTGCAAATAACATTGCTTCTATTATAGATTTTAATTTTTCTATTTCCATTTAATTCCTCTTTCTTAAGTTTAATATTTACATTATTACATTTATTTTTATTTGTGTCAATAATTTGGCCCACAGTAAGTGTTATAATTCTAGCTCATCACTAGTAGCTTTATCTATATATTTCATCAGTTCATTTGCCATAATACTAGTTTTATCTATTTTTAATCCTTGCTCCATTAGTTTTTTCATTCTTTTAGGACTTACACGTTCAAATACTCTTTGCTTTTTTCTATACATGTATATATCATAATCACCTTTGTATTTATTCATAATGCACATTGAATATTGCCTTTCTTTTAGCGGTCGCTTATATATATCTTCATCTCTATAACAATGTATTAGATATGGATATGTATCATATCTCCATTTATTTAAATCAAAAGCCGTTCTAACATAAGCAATTGCCTCCACATAGCCTTCTTCTTCATTTAATCCTTCTAAAAATTTTTCATTTCCTAGTAAAAATTCTAAAGCATCCTTTGAATTTTTATTTTTTACTTGTTTCATCAATAATTCAATATCATCATCTTTATAGTTTTTTCCTTTCTTTTTATAACCTATCTTTTTATCAATCTTTTCTATTTCTTTTTCCTCTAGTCCATCCCAAAGATAAGTTATCGGTCCAAAGTATTCCGTTCTTTTATTGCTATGAATATTGTTTAAATCCATTTGTAAATCTAATTTTATAGTTTTTAAACCTTTTAAATGAGCAATATTATATATATGTGCTCCATTTTCATTTTCTTCCTTAAATAAATCTACATCTATATCAAATTCTCTTGCTACTTTTTTAAATAAACTTGCTATTGAAGTACATACTAAATTTCTTTTTTCTGTTAAAAATTCTTCATTATTTATTTCTTTATTTGTTAACATATATATTTGTTTTTTTGTTTTTGAATTTCCAAAATAGTATTCTGGATTAAAATTTTTGCGTTTACCAATATAGATGTATATATATCTTAATATCTCTAATTCGTTCAATCCATCTGGCATTTGTTCTTTTATTTCTTGAGCCAATTGTTTTACTTTCATAAATCTCACCTATTTTATAAATTTAGCAATTAAATCATATTCTTGCTTTCCAATAATTTTACATTTTTCGAAACTACCTATATCTATTTTTTTCGTATTTTCTATATATACAACACCATCCATATCTGGTACATCCATTTTACTTCTTCCCACATAATATTTACCATCAAAACTTAAATTTTCAATTAGTACTTCCAAAACTTTTCCTACATATTTTTTTAAATTTTCATTTGAAATATCTTGTTGAACTTTCATTATTTTATTGAATCTACTTTTTTTAGTCATAGGATGTATTTGTTCTTTTAACTTAGCTGCAGGCGTTCCATCTTCTTTGGAATACATAAATGTTCCTAGTTTATCAAACTTTGTTTCCTTTACAAAATTTAATAGTTCTTCAAAATCTTCCTTAGTTTCTCCAGGAAATCCAACTATTAAAGATGTTCTTAACACTACATTTGGTATTAGTTCTCTTATATGATTGATTAGTTTCTTTATTGAATTGCCATCACTTTTTCTATTCATTCTCTTTAATACTTTATCTGATATATGTTGAATTGGTATATCAAAATATTTACATATTTTAGGATTATCTCTTACCAATTCTATTAAATCTTCTGTTATTGTTTCTGGATATGCATATAAAAATCTAATCCACTTAAATTCCTTTATTTTGCTTAATTTATTTAATAATTCAGTAAGTTTGGGCTCTCCATATAAATCTATTCCATATTTAGTAGTATCTTGGGCAATTACTATTATTTCCTTGTATCCTTTCTTTGCTAAATCTTTGGCTTCATCTAGTATATCTTCCATTTTTCTACTAACATATGGTCCTCTTATATTGGGTATTGCACAATATGTACATCTATTACTACACCCTTCTGCAATTTTTAAATATGCTGTAGTATTTCCAGTAGTTATTACTCTTTCCATATAATCTAAGCAATTTGCTGTTTTGTTTTCTTTTTGACTTATTTTTGCTTCTACTATTTTCCATAAATTGTTATATTCATCTATTGATACAAATAAGTCAACTTCTGGTATAGCCTTTTTTAATTCCTCTTTATATCTCTGTACTAGACAACCAGTAACTATTAAAAATTTACATTTGCCTGTTTTTTTATATTCACTCATTTCTAATATAGTATTTATTCCTTCAACTTTAGCAGATTCTATAAATCCGCAAGTATTTATAAGTATTATTTCTGCATCTTTTGGATTGTTCACTATTTCATAATTGTTATTTTTAAATAAACCTATCATCATTTCTGTATCTATTAAATTTTTTGAACATCCCAAATGTACAAATCCTATTTTCATATAATTCTCCTACTTTTATTATTTTTAATATTAGATATTTATTATATCTTATTTTATTGAATTTGAAAAGTAATTTTATGTTAATTTTTGCAAATTAAAAAATACATCTTATATGACAAAATTTATTTTCTCATATAAAATGTATCTTGTTAGAATCTGTTTTAATTTTACCAACCAGTTCTTGGTAATTTTGGTGGTTCCTGTGGTTGCTCTGGTTCTTGTAGTTCTTGGGGTTGTTCTGGTTCCTGTAGTTCTTCCGGTTCTTTTGGTATTTTTTTATTTTCTATAACAATTTCTTTTTCTTCATCTAAATTTATGTTTACTTCTATTAGTTCGCCGTTAAGTTCATATCCATCTATAGTTTTTGTTTCTTGTAAATAATATAATCCTGGTACTAAATTATTTATTTCAATAATTCCAAATTCATCTGTTTCTATGTTTTCATATACTATTTCTTTATTTGAATCTAAAAGATTAAATTTTACTTGTGATAAAGCATTACCATTTTCATCTTCTTTTTTTATTATTATTTTTGTTTTATTTTGAGTATAACTAATTTGTAAATTTTTAGGTTCTATTTTTGTTGTTTCTCCAGTTAACACATAACTTTGCAACTCTTCTATAGGTGATGCTCCAAAAAGCAATGGATATGATGGCACTTTAACTTGAGCAGTTATTGTAAACTCACCTTCTGATATTAAATAATCTAATGGCAATAAGATTTTAAATTCTTTGCAGTCTTTAAATTGTGTTACTTCCTTATTTTCTAAATCTGCTATATATGCTCCATTAGGTATATTTCCTTGCAAACTTATACTAAATCCTGAAAGTTCAGTAGATGAATCTATTGTTATTTTTTTTGATAAAAATTTGTTATCTATTTCATCTATTAACCATTCAGATTGCTCTATATTTATACTTGGAATCTCTGGAATTTCATTTGACATTTTTGCCAAATTAACAATTTCGTGCATTGCATTTATAATTTTCTTTCCCTCTTCGTTTGTTCCTACTGCCTTATCTCCTGCATCTCCGCTTTCTTCCCAATTTTCTAGGACATAGAAAACAGCCAATTTTGTTGCAGCATAAGCTTCATATTCATCTAAGCCTTGTATTTGTCTATATGGATAACCATTTTTTATAACTCGCCAAACAAGTAACTTTTTATTTCCTGCTGTATTATCTACATAATTTTCTACAACATCAACACTATATTCTTTATCTAATGTAACACCACCTTTATAATAATCTACACAATATGCAGGATATTTATTATTATATAATGTGTAATATACAGTTATATCTTGTCCCCAGTAGTTTATTCCTATATCATCTAACTTTTTTTCTGCTTTTATCAAAACACTATCCCCAATTATTGCATCATCTACAGCAAATACAGATGATGTAATAACAATTATTTGTAATATTATCAATAATATTGATATTATTTTAATCATTTTTTTCTTCATTCTTTATCTTACCTTTCTTTTATTTCTACTCCTTGAATGCATCTCCTATACTCTGGTTGATTCTCAACACAAGTTATAAGGGTTATTCTGTTATCATTTGTATTTTGCAGATATGTCCAATCGGTTTCATCTATTATTACATTCTTGGCAACACTATATCTTTTTATTTGATCATCTTTTTGGTATATTATTTCATCACCTAAATTTAAATTTTTTATATTTTTAAAATAACTTTCTACACCAATACCTCTATTATGTGCAGCTAATCCAATGTTTCCATTTAATGTACCAGTTTTTGTAAAATGTCCAACATTCTTTGCAATAACATTTTGAGTTGTTCCTTCTTCTACATTTGCATCAAGATTTATTGCTGGGATCTGTATTTTCCAAATAGGTAATTTCTGTTCATCGGATTCTGCATTATCTTCTATCTTTTCTTCCGTAGTGCTTTCAATATTTTCTTCTGTGCTCTTTATTCTAATCATTTCTTCTTGTGTGTTATTGTTGTTTACTTTTAAATAAATTACACTTATAACCACATATATTATTACTGTTATTGTAAGTGTAATTATTCGTACATTTTTCTTTGTATAAGTAATCACACTTTTTCCTCCTAGCAAATTTATAGTTTAGCAAACTGTACTAATTTATAATGCCAAATTGACAGCAAAATACAGTCGTGCATAAGAAATAGGCACAAGAAAAAAAGATATACAATACTGCATAAGAGAAACTTATAAATATGTACAGTTTTTTAAACTATTTGGGGTAACATTTCTTTGAAATCTTAAGACCTTACTTTAGAATAAAATTTTTTGAAAAAAAATTTTTTATTGAATTAATTCTTTTTTATTTTATAACAAATTTCTACATTTGTAAAGAAATTTTGCTCGACAAAATGCTACATAATAAGACATTCTGTCAATTTAGAATATTTTATAATATGGGTTTTCTTTTTATAATTATTATGATATAATTTTGAATATTCTAGTGAAAAATGAATGATGAAGAATAAATAGTCTTCGATTTTGAAGGAGGAAATACAAAATGAAATTATCTTCGGATAATGAGATTTTGGCTGAAAATAAAGCTTTAATTCTATATATTTTAGATAAAATAAATAAACCTATATCTAATAATGCTTTACTACAATTAGTTCTAAGTATAAATAATATGAATTATTTTTACTTTCAACAATTTTTATTAGATTTATTAGAAAACAAGTATATTATAAATTACAATAATGAATTTAACGAAAATGTTTATGAAATAACTAAGGAAGGTAAAGAAACATTAGCATTAGTTAAAGATATAATTCCTGGTATTACTAAATTTAGAGTCGACAATGAATTTAAGGAAAATTTAGAAGAAATAGAAGATTCGTTATCTATTAGTGCTGACTTTATTCCTCACTCTGAAACAGATTATAGCGTTAAATGCAAAATTGTTGAAAATAATAGAACTTTATTTGAAATCACTACTTTTGCTGGCTCTAGAGAACAAGCCAAAAAAATTGCAGATAACTGGAAAGAAAATGCAACTAAAATTTATCCAGATTTATTAAATACCCTAACAAGAGATTACGAAAATTAAAATATATTAAACATATAAATAGAGGCGTTTTTTGAATTACGCCTCTATAAATTTAAAATTTTATTTTTTCTTCAATCCATTTTTCTAATTCATCTATTTTTAGTCTTATTTGCTCCATTGTGTCTCTATCTCTTATTGTTACACTATCATCATTTTCTGTTTCAAAATCTATTGTTATACAATATGGTGTTCCTATTTCATCTTCTCTTCTATATCTTTTTCCTATTGACCCCGCTTCATCATAATCACACATAAACTTCTTAGATAATTTCTCATATACTGCATCTGCTTTTTCACTTAATTTCTTAGATAATGGAAGTATTGCTACTTTATATGGTGCAAGTGCAGGATGCAAATGTAAAACAGTTCTTGTATCATCTTTATCTACAACTTGTTCTTCGTATGCATTGCAAAGCATTGCTAAGAAAATTCTATCTACACCAACAGCTGGTTCTACACAATATGGTATATATTTTTCGTTTGTTTCTGTGTCTAAATATGTTAAATCTTGCTTAGATGCTTCCATATGTCTTGACAAATCGTAATCTGTTCTATCTGCTATTCCCCATAATTCTCCCCATCCAAATGGGAATAAAAATTCTATATCTGTTGTTCCTTTACTGTAAAAAGATAATTCTTCTTTTGAATGCTCTCTTAATCTTAAATTTTCTTCTTTAATTCCTAAATTGATTAACCAATCTTTGCAGAATTTTTTCCAATATTCATACCATTCTAAATCTGTTCCTGGTTTGCAGAAAAATTCAAGTTCCATTTGTTCAAATTCTCTTGTTCTAAAAATAAAGTTTCCTGGTGTTATTTCGTTTCTAAAAGAACGCCCCATTTGACCTATTCCCATTGGCATTTTTCTTCTTGTTGTTCTTAAAACATTTTTAAAATCTACAAACATTCCTTGTGCAGTTTCTGGTCTTAAATATACTTCAGATTTTGCATCCTCTGTAACTCCCATAAATGTTTTAAACATTAAATTAAATTTTCTTATTTCAGTAAATTCTTGTTTACCACAATTAGGACAAACAATATTATTTTCTTTTATATAGTTAACTAATTGTTCATTTGTCCATCCATCTAAACCAGAAATATCTTTTCCCTGTTTAAATCCCCATTCTTCTATTAGTTTATCTGCTCTATGTCTAGTTTTACAAGCTTTGCAATCTATTAGTGGATCTGAAAAGCCACCAACATGACCAGTTGTAACCCATACTTCTGGATTCATCATAATAGCAGCATCAATTCCTACATTATATCTATTCTCAGTTATAAATTTTTTCCACCATGCATCTTTTATATTTTTCTTAAGTTCAGCACCTAATGGACCATAATCCCAAGAATTTGCAAGTCCTCCATATATTTCTGAACCAGGATATACAAATCCTCTATTCTTACATAAAGAAACTATTTTATCCATTGTTATATCTATCATTTTTGTATCCCTCCAATGTTGTATATTATCTCAAAAAAGTATTGAAAAGTCAAGAAAAAGACCCGAGAATTCTCGGGTCAAAATAACTAACGATGCCATTTTCCGCCTTTATACGAATTTCTCCGACTTTCGCTAAAGTAATCCGCATAAGATTGGAAAGGCTTTGTAGGTGCTCCCACTTTAGGTGTCGGATACTTGGCGGTGTAGCTCTTGCAACTCTGATTCAATCTTTGTTTCATTGCAGCACGATGACACATGCCAAACTTAGTACACCCACTACAGTTATTAGCCATAATCATAGCCTCCTTTAATTAGTTAGTTTATAATTGGGATTATACCATATATATATTATACCACACTTATTAAATTATTGCATCTTTTTTACGAATATTTCCGTTTTATTTCAAAAATATTACAAATCTATTTCCTATTTATTACAATTATATGTTTTATGTAACCCATTGTTGTTTACATTCACACTTTTGTGTATAACTTGTGGAAACTGTGGATAACTTTGTTAATAACTTTCATTTGTACATTTTAAGTTTTATAGTTATTAACAGTTTTATAATGTTACTATTTTATGAAAACTTTTTATTTATTATTTTTATTATTTATGTGTACAGTATGTATGTTCGCAAACTTTTATGTTTATATTTACTCTTATCTATATTTGAAACGGATTGGCTATTAAGCAATATATTATTAGTACAATTTGTGTAATTATAATCGTTGGAAAGCCTATTGTGAACTTTAATTTTTTAGTCTTATGTCTAAATTTATACATTCCTATCATTGCTCCAATTCCGCCACCTAACAGACCTATGGACAATAATGTTCCTTCTTTTATTCTCCATTCATTTCTTTTAGCTCTTCTTTTATCTATATACATTGCTAAAAATCCTATTAAATTTATAATTAATATATAACCTATAATAATTAGTATTACTTTATAATTCATCTTCATTCTCCTTATACATATTTATATTTATTATTTTACTATTATAACAGCTAAAAATCAATATAACAAACGGTCACAGTAGCAAAAACAAAAATTATTTTATATAATAGTTGACTTTTATACTAATTTGTATTAGAATATTATAGTATTTTATGGAAATATGTACTTTATACGAAACTTCTCCCCGGTAGTTTCATATAAATTGTCATATATTTTAATATTTTATTTTATGAATGGAGGATATTTATTACCATGAACAATACTACATATAGTGCAAAAAAAAGTGATATACAAAGAAAATGGTATATAATTGATGCAGCAAATAAACCATTAGGTAGAGTTGCTACAGAAGCTGCAAGATTACTTAGAGGAAAACACAAACCAACATTTACACCTAATATAGATACTGGTGATCATGTAATTATATTAAATTGTAAAGATGTTGTTTTAACAGGAAAAAAATTAGATCAAAAAGTATATAGACATCATTCAGGATATATTGGCGGTATGAAAGAAACTACTGCTAGAGTAATAATGGATAATAATCCAGAAAAAGCTATGATGGTTGCTATAAAAGGTATGTTACCACATAATTCTTTAGGAAAGCAAATGCTTACAAAATTAAGAGTTTATGCTGGTAGTGAACATGAAAATCAAGCACAAAAACCAGAAGTTTGGGAATTTTAATTATAAGAGAGGAGAGATTTTACAATGCCAAGAGCAGCAAAAAAATCAGCTGAAAATATAGTATTCTTAGGAACAGGAAGAAGAAAAAAATCAATAGCTAGAGTTAGATTAGTTAATGGTACAGGTAAAATTACTGTTAACGGAAAAGATTTAGATGAATATTTTGGTGTAGAAACATTAAAAGTTATAGTTAAACAACCTTTAGTTGCTTCTAACACATTAGATAAATATGATGTTGTTTGTAAAGTAATTGGTGGAGGAATTAGCGGTCAAGCAGGTGCTATAAGACATGGTATTTCTAGAGCATTACTTGAAGCAAACGGAGAATACAGACCAATATTAAAAGCAAGTGGATTCTTAACAAGAGATGCTAGAATGAAAGAAAGAAAAAAATACGGACTTAAAAAAGCAAGAAAAGCTCCACAATTTAGCAAGAGATAGAAATTTAAAAACTCGAAAGTTTACACTTTCGAGTTTTTTATGTAATAAATCAACTCCCAAAACTTCATTTTATTACATTACTTATTTTATCTATGTATTCTCTATCTTCGATTTGGTTAATTCCAAAACACTTCTTACCTAAGTCTTTTATTGAAGCACCTAAGTGATACATTTCTTTATTGTCTATTATAATAAATCTATCATGAAACTTGTTTGTTTTAGATACTTTTAAACTTGGATATTCTGTGTTAAATTTTTGTATATCTAAGTTTGATATGTTACTTTTTTCTGATGTCAATATTATAGATTCTACATTCTTATTCTTCTTTGATAACATTTTCAAGATACTATCATCTATGTAATTATCTATAATTAAAATTTTATTTTTAGCTTTCCTTACAATATCTATTATTAAACTATAAGCATCATAAATTTGTCCTTGAAAAAATATTCTTTGCTTTATATATTCTTCCTTTTGTAATTGATTAAATACTTCATCAAATTTCTTATCATATTCTAATAGCTTATATTCCATTTTAGTTAATCTTTCAAATATTTGTCCATTAGATTGTATAAATCTTCTCATTTCTATAAAAGCTTTCATAATATTTATACTTACTTTAATTGCAATATCACTTTTTAATAATGCTGACAACATTGCTATTCCTTGCTCTGTAAATACATACGGCATATACCTCCTTCCACCGTAATTGCTTGATAAACTTGAGGTGACAAATTGGCACCTCAAGTTTTGAAATTCATTATCATGCAATTGAAAACAAAATTCTTCTGGAAATCTCTCTATATTTCTTTTTACAATACGATTTACATATTTTGTTTCACAATTATATAACATAGCCACATCACTATCTAACATTACTTGCTTTCCTCTTATTGTATATATTAAATTTTTAATTTCTTCATTTTTTATTACACCTAAATTATTTTCCATAGGCTTACCTCTTTTTTATTTTATTATAAATTTTTGGGGAATTTTTAAGAAAAAATTTTTTTGAACTAAAATATAACATAGAATTTTTTGATTTATCAATTATATAGTTATATTTCCAAAAAGTCAATATTGTTTACACTAATTTCGCAATTTATAAAAAACCTCGAAAGTGTAAACTTTCGAGGTTTTTTATAAGTCCATATCTTTTCCTTCTCTTTGATCATTATATTCTAGTTGTTGATTTTCATTATTGTATTGCTTTAATATATCATTCTCTCCTATTCTATACTGTTGCATTTGCTCTGAAGTCAATTTTACATTATCTAACCTTATAGTTTTTGTAGTTGGCTGTTTTTCTGTTCCTTCTGGTAACATTTTAGGTTGTTTTCTAAATTTATCTTTAAAAAAGTTTATAATTTTTTTAAAGATAGGTTGTTGGCTTTTTTGTATATCACTTGGCAATTCCTCATATAATTTCATATCCTGGTTTAAAATAAGTTGTTCTATTCCTCCGCATATTTTCAAAATTATTTATATAATCTTTCCCTCTCATTTGTATTGGTAAATTTTGAAATTCTGCTCTTCTACTCGCTCTTTGAAATGCATCTCCATATAGCTTTGCATTTTCTTCACTTAAATAAAAATATCCTTTATTTACTATATACCTACCTAAATTTTCACTTTTCTCTGCTACTTCTCTAGATACTCCTAATTGCACTAAATTATCTGTTTGCATAAAATATCCTGGGTGAGGTGCAATATAACCTTTATCTAATAGCTCTTGCTTATAAAACATATCATTATTGCATTTTTCTTTTAGGCAAAACTGTCTAAAAGTTGGATCTAACAAAAATTCGTATTCATCTGTATTTCCATTATTATCCATTATAGGAATTTTAACCAAACTTACAGCATGTCTTACTGCATTTGATAACCATCCATTATCAACTCTTCTTTTGTCTTCTGCAGTCATTGGAATACTACCTATACATTCCCCCATATTAAACACTCTAACATCTAAGCCAAATTTACTAAGCAATTCATAATTTACACCTTGAGTTGGTGCACACTTTCCTGCCATACTTGCTGTTACTGCAGATTCTAGGGTATTTTTTGTTGCGTAACTTCTTGCATTAAATGTAACCCAATCTAAAAAGACCTCAGCCTCCTTAGAAGTTATTCCTTCACTTGTTTTACCTGAAGTATAATCCTGCAATTTATTTTGTATTACTACCAGTTCATCTATATCAAATTCTGGATTATATGGTATAGTATCATATATATATGCATCTTGACTTGTTCTTTCTTCTCCTATGTATCCCACTTTTTTTCTCCTTTACCTTTGTCACTTATATAATTATTATATCACTTTAACTCTTTACAATCTATAATATTTTATCTATATCTTTAAAATTATCTTCTATATTAGTAGACGAACACAAACAATCAATGTAAAAAACTCTACACAATACTTAATTACAATGTAAATGAATGTGGAAATAATTCCTGTAGCGTATATTTTTTTACTTCTTTTTTCTCCTCATTATAACTATATATTTCAAAATCTGGTTTGCAAAATTCTAACAAGAATTGTCTACAATATCCACAAGGTAATATTTCTTCAAAATGTTCTGAATCTTTCCTTTTTCCTACTACAAATATTGCTTTAAAATCTCTTTCTCCTTCTGAAATAGCTTTGGCAATAGCTACTTTTTCTGCACATATTGATTGTATTGTTTGATTTTCTAAATTGCATCCTGTGTATATTTTTCCACTTTTCGTAACTAGGGTTGCTCCTACCATATAATTTGAATATGGACTGTATGAATTTTTTAAAGTCTCTCTTGCTAAATTAAACATTTTCTCTATATCCATTTACAACACCTCTTTAAACATAATATATACTATCATCTATTTAATTGCAAGTGAAAAGGACAAAAATTGATTACAATCTAAATTAACTGCATCGCTTTTTTATATTATCTATGCTATTGACTTATTTGGTTTATACATATAAAATTATGATAATTGGAGGTTATAATATGAATTGGAAAGATGAAATTATTGATAATATTAAATGGAACGGTGAAATTAGCAATATTGAACAAAAGCAAAAAATTGCAGATAAAATATGTAAAAGAGTAAAAAACAATGAAGTTATAGGTTTTGGTTCCGGATCTACTTCTTTTCTTGCAACTAAAGCTATTGCAAAACGTATTAAAGAAGAGAATTTAAACATCACAGCTATTCCTACTTCACACGAAATAAATATGCTTTGTACTTCACTTGGCATACCTACTGCCTCTTTAAATCAAAAGAAACCAGATTGGTGCTTTGATGGAGCAGATGAAGTTGATTCTCATGGATGGCTAATTAAAGGCAGAGGCGCTGCTATGTTTAAAGAAAAGCTTATTATGAGTTCTTGTAAAGAAAGATATATTTTAGTTGATGATAGTAAATTTGTTAATAATTTATGTGATAAATTTCCTATTCCAGTAGAATGTCATACAGAAAGTTTATGTTATGTAAAAAATGAATTATTGAAATTGGGAGCAAAGTCTTGTGTTCTTAGATTAGCCAAGGGAAAAGATGGTCCTGTTATTACAGAAAATGGGAACTTTATTTTAGATACCGTTTTTGATAGCATTGATGAAGGATTTGAAAAGAAATTAAAAAACATAGTTGGAGTATTGGAAACAGGATTATTTATTGGATATAATGTGATTATAGAGAAATAAATAATCCTACTTCACCATATCTACTAAATTGCTTTTGTCTAATCCTTCTAAGTTGTAGTAAGTTGATGGAATTTCGCCAATTATTACAGTTTCTACTAATAGCACTTGATTTGTTATTACTGTATTCACTGTATTAAAAGGCGTTAATATTTTTACTTCGCATTGCAATTCTAAATATATTCTGTACATTGTTTGATTTATTCCTGTAGATACAAATTCTGTTTTTATGTCTGTTTTTATATTTCCTACTGGTAATATTTTTATTTTTATGTTAGGTCCAAATCCAGCAAGAAGATTACTTCCTAAAAAACTTCCTGCTGGAATAAGTATTTGTTCTGTTTTTAATTTGCTTAATTCTCCTTGTATTGCAATTGCTATATCTGATGCAATTTCGTTTATAACAACAACATCGGACTTTATAACACCAATATTTCCTTTTTCATCTTTTTCAACTTCAACTATATTTCCATAATTTTTCTCTTTTAATATTATACTAGACTGATTATTAGTTATATTTGTAGCAAGTTCTTGAACCTTCTCTATACATCTTGCTTCAAATATTGGATTTACAGATTTTAGTATTATTGTTAATGTTAAAAAAGCAATAAATATTATCAATATTATTCTTATCTTTTTTTTATTTTTCTCATTATTTGAATTAAATTTTGGTATTCTAATTTTCCTACGAGAATATATAGTGTCCATATTCTATGCCATTTTTCTACTACAATATCTTGGAATGAATAATTGCATTCCTGGCATTATGCTATCTGCATTTTCAATTTCATTTATATGTGCAATCTCATCAACTGTACTATCAAATTTCTTTGCAATTTCCCATAAAGTATCTTTTGGTTTTACAAAATAAATTACCATACTATATTGGTTACATTCTTTCTTTTCTTCTATATCTATATTATCTATAACATTTATTTTTTCATTTCTTGAAACTGATATTTCAAATAATAATTCTAGTTTAGTTTCAATATTTCCATCATTTAATACAACAAAATTTTGTGTTTTTATTTCTATATTTGTATTGAACGACATTTCCTCTTCTATATTAGCATTATTTATTGAAAAGTTAAGTGGAAGTTTTGTTGTTTTTGAATCAAATCTACTTAAATTATTTGCCTCGTATAAAAATTCTAGCTCTACTTCTCCTTCAAACTCAATTCTTCCATTTGTAACACTTTGTCTTTGTATATTTGGCCTTACACACACATCATAAATTTTATTATTTGCAATTTCTGGAATAGAAATTGCTTCTTGAATAGTGCAAGTTTCTTGCAAGTTTTCTTTGTTTACTAAAGTTGTTACTTGTCTTTTAGTAAATTTTAATGTATTTGTTGGACTATATAAATCTTGTAGAATGTTTATTTGTTTTTTTTCATACACAGAACAACTAATTTCGACTTCAATTTCAACATTTATAGAATGTTCTTCCATGTTATTTGGTTTTATGATTACATTTCTTAATTTATATTTTGTATTACAAGTATTTGTATCACTTACATTTTGTATATCTACAAATCCCATAACAGGTATTGAACTTTGCACCATTTGTATTCTATTATCCTCTGTCAAATACATTATTTTTAAATCAATATCTGCTTTAGCCAAAACTTTATTATAACTTATTTTTATATCTTTATTTGTTATAGTTATATCTGATTTTAAAATTTCTGCTAAATTGTCTGTGTTGTCTATTAAAATTGTATCTCGAGCCATTGCCTTTGTAATTCCGCTTCCGACTAATGAATTTATATCTAAAGTATTATTTAAGCATTGTATTCCATCCATTAGAGAATTAACATCATTTATGATATCTACATTATCATTCGAATATAATTTTACATTTAAATCTAAGAATGCTCTTATATTTATTTTCCTACTGTTAATAACTTTACATTCTATATTTTTTATATTTAATGTCTCATCTAAATCCATTTCTTTTTTACATTCATCAAAATCGAAAGATTTATTGAAATCAACTGATGTATTTAGACTTCTAACTGACCCTGTTTCATCATCAGCTAGATAAATTACATATACATTAACAGCTCCCTCTAATTTAATTTTTCCATCTAAGACTTCTCTTTTATATACAGATACATTGCCATTTACACTAATTACATTCAAAATATCTGGCTTTATATCGTTTACTATTGCATCTCCTTCTACCTCTAAAATATCATTTTTTTGTCCAACTAATTGATTTATACAAATTTTTTCTTTGTTAGCATCTAATTGCATAAAAACCTCCATTCTGGCAATTTTATTTTGCCATGTAAACTTGTTTAAAATTATTTATACTATATATATTTTGTTGGACAAAAAAAAATTCCTATTTTCATAGGAATTTTTAAATTTTTTTAAATTATTTAGCTGGTACTGGTGGAATCAATGGGCTATAACCTGCTCCATCAAATACTTGAACCTCAACCGCTCTTGTTAATATATCAGTGTAACTATATGTAACACTTCTATTTTGTTCCTCATATCTAACAACAAAAATATTAGGATATGTTTTTTCTATTGTAGCTTCTTCTTCAAAAGGTTTATTTCTTCCTAAAGAACCTTTTATTATTATCTTTTGTCCGATTTTTTCACCGATATCTGTTTTTAAATTTGAGATGTCATTTTTAAAAATCATACAATCACTACCTTCTATTAAGATGGCTTGATTATATCAATTTTTGCGTTTAATGTCAAAAGTAGTAATCAAAAGTCGTTTGCTGTCTTCCTACTCTAGCAGCATATTTGCGGTTTTATTACAATTATGTTACAATTCCGTTACAAAATTATTACTCTGTTCTTTCTTACTATTAAGAATAAGTATATATATTTATTATCACCATTGTTAAACAACTTTAAACTACTGATAACTAAACCTCAATCTAATATTTTCCAAGAGCCTATGTGTTCTGGTTCTAATTCAAAAGACATATTCTCCTTTGTTATTGGATGTGGAAATTCTAATTTATATGCCCATAGAGAAATTTGTTTTCCTCTACCTCTAGTTCCATATTTTTGATCTCCACATATACTATGGTTCCTACTTGCTAATTGTAATCTAATTTGGTGATGTCTTCCTGTATCTAGCTTTATTTTTAAAACAGATAAATCTATTTCTTCATTATACTTAATAACTTCATATTCTAATCTTGCAAATTTTGCATTTTTAGTTCCTTCTTTTACAACTTTACTAGTATTGGTTCTTTCATTTTTTAAAAGATAATCTTCTAGCACACCAGATTTTTCATCAAATTTTCCATCTGCTATTACTAAATAAAATTTGTTAAATTCTTTATTTCTAATACTCTCGCTTAATCTTGCCGCTGCTTTTGATGTTTTTGCAAACACCATTATTCCACCGTACTGGTCTATCTAGTCTATGTACTAACCCTAAATACACATTACCAGGTTTATTATATTTTTCTTTTAAATATTCTTTAATTAAGGTTAACATATCTGTATCGTTAGTTTTATCTTGCTGTGATGGGATGTTTACGGGTTTTTCTACTACTATTATATGATTATCTTCATATATTACATTTAAATTATTCATTTAGTCCTCCCAACGTCCGTAGATACCACAAGGTAAAATAAGTTCTGAGTTTTTCATTGGCAATCCTACCTCTCCAGAAGATATTTTTCCAGTATATTTTTTATTCATATTTAATTTTAATATATTACTTAAAACAGTAGATGATATGCCCGTTGTATATGAGTTTATTAGAAAGAATAATGGATTATCACTTAATACCTTCATACATAATTCAACTAGATTATTTATACTATCTTCAAATTGCCAAACTTCTCCATTTGCTCCTCTTCCATAAGATGGAGGATCCATTATTATTGCATCATAAGTATTACCTCTCCTTATTTCTCTCTCAACAAATTTAACAACATCATCTACAATATATCGAATTTTTCTATCTTGCAATCCAGAAGATATAACATTTTCTTTTGCCCAAGCAACCATTCCTTTTGAGCTATCAACATGACAAACAGAAGCACCAGCATATAAACATGCAACAGATGCTCCTCCTGTATATGCAAAAAGATTTAACACTTTTATATCTCTTTTTGCATTTTGTATTTTTTGTATCATCCACTCCCAATTTGCTGCTTGCTCTGGAAATAACCCTGTGTGCTTAAATCCCATTAACTTTATATTAAAGGTTAAATCCTTATATCTTATTTTCCAAGCATCTGGAAGTTTCGTTTTATAATTCCAACTTCCTCCCCCAGTTTTACTTCTATTGTATACAGCATTTGCCTCTTTCCACTTTGACTCATTTGTTTTTTTATTCCATATAATTTGTGGATCTGGTCTTATAAGCAAATACTTACCCCATCTTTCAAGTTTCTCACCGTTTGCCATATCTAGTATTTCATAATCTTCCCAATTATTTGCTAAATTCATTTATTCCTCCAATACTTCTTATATATTCTACTACTTCATCTATGCTCTCTTCAGGCGTTGATGCTCCTGCCATTATTCCAATTTTATTAAATTTATTTTTCAAAGTTTCTATTAAATCATTATCCTCTTTATTTTGAATTAAAATAGAGTGTGGACAGTTTTTAACTGATATATCATATAATCTTTTCGTATTTGCACTATTTTTTCCACCAATAATTATCATTAAATCTACACTTTTTGATAACTCTTCTGTTTCTGCTTGTCGCATTGTAGTAGCATTACAAATTGTATCTTTTATATCTATTTTACAATTTACTTTTGATTGTATTTCATCTACAATAATTTTAAATTTTTGCACTCCAAAAGTTGTTTGAGCAATTATTGCAATTTTTTCTAAATTAGATTTGTTAAAACACTCTATTGCATTTGGTATGTCTTCCAAATCTTCTATAATACTACTTTTCTCTCCACAAAATCCTTTAGTTCCTATTGTTTCTGGATGATTTTTTTCTGCTATTAGAAATATGTAATAATTATTATTTGCAAATTCTTGTGCTAATTCGTGTATTTTTGCAACCTTAGGACAAGTTAAATCTATTATATTTATATTTTTCTCTTGTGCAGTATTATATACTTTAGGATTTACCCCATGCGCTCTTATTATAACATTGGAATTGTTTGGAATATCTGTAATTTCATCAATTGTAGTAACCCCTCTTTTATTAAAATTCTCTACTATTCTTTCATTATGCACTAGTTCTCCTAAACAATATAAATTCTTTGTATTATTATTTATTTGCTCATATGTTTTATTTATAGCATTTTTTACTCCAAAACAAAATCCAGCAGTTTTTCCAATTATTAGTTCCATTACTTCCTCCTTTTTAACCCTATGGTACTTTGTGTACCAAGTTAAATCCCCTGTCACTTCGTGACACCCTTTAAATAAAGGTTACAAGGTCTTTGGAAGTAATCTTTCAAGGAAGCTATCGCTTTAGCAACTGAGGATTCTATATAGTACATAATATTTCAAAAAATTTATATATTAAATACAAGTTAATTGCAACCAATACAAAGGTTGTACCAAGCACAGTCGTTATAAATTTATGACTTCTAAATATACTTTTCTTTTTAGAATTATGCATTTCTAAAACATTTTTTCTTTCATTATACTCCAAATCAAAATAATTATCTTTTGTAATATCCATAAATATATACCTCCATTTTTCGGATGACCATATTACTCATACAGTTAAAATTATAATAATCAAATCATCTCATATACATATATATTCATGGATTTATATATTTATTCCTATATGTTATCATAATCGTATACCATATTTCAACTAAAATCATTCAATATTTCCTAATTTCCTTATTTGCTTTGCTAATTTCTCATTTATTCCCTTTATCTGCGTTAATTCATCTATACTTGCTTTCTTTATGTTTTCAATGCTTCCAAATTTCTTTAACAATTCCTGTCTCTTTTTCTCTCCAATTCCATTTACATCATCTAATTCAGATTTTAGCATTTCTTTATCTCTTAGTTTTCTATGATATTCAATTGCAGTATTATGAACTTCATCTTGGAATATCGTTATAAAATTCAACAATTCTTTACTTATTTTTATTTCATTTCTGTCTTTATCTATCAAAGCTCTAGTTTGATGCTTATCATTTTTTACCATTCCATATACAGGCAAATTCAAATTATATTCATTTAGAACCTCTAATATTGCTCTTATTTGCGTTATACCACCATCTGCAAGTATTAAATCTGGTAATCTTCCAAAGCCACTACTTTCTCCATCTAAAGAATGCTTTATTCTTCTTTCTATTACCTCTTTTGTGCATTTTGGATCATCTTGTCCAAAAACAGTTTTTATTTTAAATCTTCTAGATAAATTCTTTTTTATATTTCCATCTATTGCAACACACATTCCAGCCACAATATTTGTACCAGAAATATTAGATATATCAAAACATTCTATCTTTCTTGGTATTTTATCTAAATTCAATGCTTCTTTTAATTCTAGAAGTATTCCTTCTTTTTCCTTAGATTTATTCTCTAATGTTATTTTTGCATTATTTTCAGCCATTTCTACAAAACGTAACTTTTCTCCTTTTTGTGGAAATTTAAGTTCTACTTTTCTATCTGCCTTTTTACTTAGCCATTCTTCCAAAACAGAGGCATCTTCAAGTTCTTCTTTTAACATTATTTTATTAGGTAAATCTTGCTTTTCAAAATAATATTGTTTTATAAAACTAGATAATATTTCTGTATCTTCTGTGTCTTCTAAATCATCAAAAAAATAGTGTTCTCTGCCTATCATTTTGCTTCCTCTTACAAAAAATATTTCTATACATACTTTTATATTATTTCTAGCCATTCCTAAAACATCTATTGCATTTTCATTTATATTAGATACTTTTTGTTTTGCAGAAATTCGTTCTATTGCAAGTTTTTTATCTCTTAATACAGCTGCTTTTTCATATTCCATTTTACTTGCTAAACTTTGTATTTCTTCATCTATTGCTTTTAAAATTTTATCCGTCTTTCCCTCTAAAAGCATTATAATTTGATTTATTTGCTCTCTATATTCTTCTTTTGAAACATAGCCCATACAAGGTGCTAAGCATTTTTTTATATGATAGTTTAGACAAGCTCTTTTGTTAGATTTAAAATTTCTGCATTGTCTTATTTGAAATTTTTGCTTAATAAAATCTACCATTTCTTTTGCACTACCGAGGATTTGCATATGGTCCAAAATATTTTGCCCCATCATTTAACACCGTTCTTGTTATATATACACTTGGATAATCTGATTTTACATCTATTTTTATATATGGGTATGTTTTATCATCTTTTAATAATACATTAAATCTAGGCTTATTCTTTTTTATTAAATTGCACTCTAAAATTAAAGCCTCTGCTTCATTGTCTGTAACAATATATTCAAAATGATCTATTAAAGAAACCATTCTTTTTATTCTCTCTGTTTTATTTGTTTTTCTAAAATATTGTCTTACCCTATTTTTTAGAGATACTGCTTTTCCAACATAAATAATAGTATCATCTTTATCTCTCATTATATAAACTCCAGGTTTTCCTGGTAGTTTTTTTAATTCCTCATTTATATTAAACATAAAATTCATCCTTATTACATAATAAAATACATAAGCTTCCCAAAAAGGGAAGCTTATGCGTTCAAAGTAAGCCTTTCTTTAATAAGTATTTTACACAATCTTCGGCTTGACTGAAGCTGCTGAAAGCTATGATAAAAGACACATAATTTTCAAGTTCTTTGTCATTTATATCATACAGTTTCCACATGTCATCAAGGTATTCTTCTTCAATACGCAGATTATAACACGCGCCATAGCGAGCTTCGACAACTTCATTAATGTACTCTGCCATTCCTATGGCAAATTCAATATTGTGTGATACTATGCCAATCTCTAGGCCTACCCATAAACTAAACCTAAGGAACCGAAATATAGTCGCATAATCAAACATAGCAAGATCCCCCTTTAATAATACAATTGCATTAGCAACATTATAATTATATCACACTTTACCTTTATTGTGTACATAATTTGTTATATTTTTTCTATTGTTGCCCCTTCTTTTGAATCTTTTACAATATACCCTTTTTCTTTTATTAAATCTCTTAATCTATCTGATTCTGTCCAATCTTTATTAGCTCTTGCAACATTTCTTTGTTCTAATAATTCTGCTATTTCTGTTGGTATTTCTTCTGCACTTTCTTCTATTTTTTCATCAATTTTTAATCCTAGTACTTTATCGAAATCTAGCAAGAGTTCAGCTAATTGTTTTGATTTTTTCGTATTTTTAGCAACTTCCCATACAACGCTCATTGCAACTGGCATATTTAAATCATCATTTATTGCACTTAAAAATTTCTCTTTATAGTTTTCTATTTCTTCTTTTTCTATTAAATCATTTCCTTCATTATGTTTTGCATATGCCTCTCTTAATTTTGTTAATGACTTGTCTGCAGCATCTATTCCTTCCCATGTGAAGTTTAATTTATTTCTATAATGAGATGTAAAACAAAATAATTTATATGCAAGCGGAGAATAGCCTTTTTTTATAATATCTTCAACAAGATATACATTATTTAAACTCTTAGACATTTTTCCACCATTTATTAGTAAGAATTCTCCATGCATCCAATATCTTGCAGGAATTTTTCCTGTACATCCTTTACTTTGTGCAATCTCATTTTCGTGATGAGTTGGTATTAAATCAACTCCTCCAGTATGTATATCAAATTGCTCTCCTAAATATTTTTTACCCATTGTAGAACATTCTATATGCCATCCTGGGTAACTTAATCCCCAAGGGCTTTCCCATTTCATTAAATGATTTTCTGGTGCTTTTATCCATAATGCAAAATCATATGGATTTTTCTTTTCTTCATCTATATCTACTCTTGCTCCTGCTTTTTGGTCATTTAAATTTATTCCTGAAAGCACTCCATATCTATCTAATTTGGATACATCAAAATATATTGCAGTTGATGTTTCATAAGCATAACCATTCTTTACTAATTCTTCTACATACTCTATCATTTCTTTAATATTATCTGTTGCTTTACATATAATTTCTGGCAAATCTATATTTAATCTATCTAAATCCTTCATAAATAATTTTGTATAATACTCTGCAATTTCTAGAGGTGTTTTTCCTTGTTCTTTTGCAGATTTTATCATTTTGTCTTCTCCTTCATCTGCATCTGAAACTAAGTGTCCTACATCTGTTATATTCATAACATGTTTTAATTTATATCCATTGTATTTCAAGGTTCTTCTTAAAGTATCCATAAATATATTTGTTCTCATATTACCTATTGTTGCATCTTTATATACTGTTGGTCCACAAGAATATAATGTTACTAAATCTTTATTTATGGGTACAAATTCCTCTTTAGTTCTAGTTAAAGTGTTATAAAATTTAATTTGCATATAATCCTCCTTATATAATATATGAGGGTACAGTATAAACCATACCCCTATTATATTTTTAATATTGTTTATTATTATGTATTTGGATCAGCTGATGGACTTGGTGATGGGCTTGGTGATGGACTTGGGATTGGTGATGGGCTTGGTGACGGACTTGGACTTGGTGATGGGCTTGGTAATGGACTTGGACTTGGTGATGGGCTTGGTGATGGACTTGGTTCCACACTAGGCTCAACTATTGGCTCTGTATGAACATCACAAGTTTCCGTTGGAAGCATCAATTTTGCATCGCCTGCTCTTTTCCAACTTGTATCTGTATCACTATTTTCTCTTGTTATAAATATTACTTCTTTTGTTTCTGGGCAATTTTCTGTTGCTAATTTATAGCTTCCATAGTCTTCTCCACACACTTTTGCCATTACATGAGTTTCACATGACTTTGTTGGTACTGTTCCCTTAACAAATTCTTCTGAATATGCACATCCTGCTTCTTTACATAAATCTGTTGCAAGTAATCCTGATTTATTACATATTGTTGCTGTTAGTATGTTTCCTGTTTTTTGGAAATTCTTTGGCTCTAATGCTAATTCTGAATGTACTCTTCTCATAACATTTCCCCAAAGGTATCCCGCTCTATTTGCATCGTGAGGTAAATCTTTATCACGTGTTTTATCATATCCATACCATGTTGCTCCAACATAATATGGTGTAAATCCGCAAAACCATCTTTCCCATCTATCTGTTGTTCCAGTTTTTCCACAAGTATCCATACCTTGAACTTTAACACCTAGAGCAGATGCAGTTCCAGATTGTACTGGACCTCTTAGAATGCTTTTTAAAATATATGCATTATCTGCAGATATAATAGTTCTAGTTTCTTTATCTGGATACATTATAGGATTTCCATTTGAATCTTCTATTACTGAATAGAAAGTTGGTTTAATAAACACTCCATCATTTGCAATTGCTGCATAAGCTGCTGCCATTTCTAATGGCGTTGTACCATAGGTTAATCCTCCAAGTGCTGTTGCTGGATTTTCATCTTGTTCACATACAGATTTTAATCCAAATAATCTTAAATATTCTACTGATTTTTTTGGAGTTAGAGTATTTATCATTTTTATTTCTGGTATATTTCTTGAACTTCTAATTATTGACCTAACAGTTGTAAGTCCCCAAAAAGTATGATCATCATTATTTGGCGTCCATCCTGGATAACTAACTGGTGTATCATCAATTACAGTTCCTGCAGTTATTAGTCCTTCTTGCAAACTTGGTGCAATAACCGCTAATGGTTTTAAAGAAGATCCTGCTTGTTTTACACCTTGTGTTGCCCTATTTAAGCATCTTGCAGTTTTTTCTCCAAAACCTCCAACTGCTCCAACTACTTGACCAGATTTATAATCAATTATTACCATTGCAGATTGAGATGATTCTGTTTTCTGTACGGTATTACCATTTTCATCTTTTTCAGTAAATGTTCTTGTAATTATGTATTTACCAGTATTATATTCTTCTTCCATAATTTTTTGAATAGAACTAACTTGAGTTGAATAAATTCTTAATCCACCATTATATAAGTAATATTCAGCTGCTTTTCTATTCATATCTGGGTTTTCTTCTTGTATTTGTGCTAAAACTTGTTCTATTAAAGCATCTGTATGATAAGAATATACATTTGTATGAATTTCTCCTTTTGTAAATGTTAATCCATTTTGAACCTTCTCTTTAGCTGTATTATATTCTTCTGAATTTATTTTATTTAACTCAAGCATTTTGTCTAAAACTACCATTGTCCTATTTTTTATTTTTTCTCTCATTTCATCGCTGTCTTCAAAAGGCTTATATGCATTAGGTGAGTGGTTTATTCCAGCCAAGAAAGCAGCTTCTGCTAAGTCTAATTCAGATGCATCTTTATTAAAATACATTCTTGAACCTAATTGTACTCCACAAACTTCTTCTCCACCCATAAATATTGTATTTAAATATAATTGCAATATTTCGTCTTTTGCTTGTGATTTTGTTTTATCTTGCTCTAATTCTTTTTCTAGATTATATGCTCTTGCAATTTCTTTTATTTTTCTTGTGGCATCTCTTTGGTCTTCTTTAGTTATATTTTTAATTAACTGTTGCGTTATTGTACTACCACCAAAAGATGATCCCCCTCCTTTAAATATATAACCAATAGTTGCTGCTGCTGTTCTTTTTATATCAAATCCATCATGCTCATAAAATCTTTCATCCTCTATAGCAATAAACGCTTTTGGTATATATGGAGACATTTCTTCTAATGTAATACTATTTCTCTTTTCGTTAGCACTTAAAGTAGCAATAACATTTCCGTCTGTATCAAATATTATTGTATTTTCCATACTAGCTCTTATTTTATCTAATGGCACCTTATATTTTTTAAATATTCCTATAATAATTCCTGCAATAACTGCCATAGCAATTAAAAATGCTACTAATAATCCAATTAAAACTCTTATTACTATCTTTTTAGTTTTTGTTTTATTTTTTGCATTCTTTGTTTTTTTACCTTTTATACCGTAAGTTTTTTTATTCATACTATTGTTTTGGTTTGCAATAGTTTTATTATTCTTACTTGTACCAACTCTACGATTTCTATTTGAATTATTTTTACCATTATTCTTTTCTAGCATTCGTAATTCCCTCCTTACTTAAGGCTATAACGATTTTATTATATTACATATATGTAAAAAAATAAAGTCTTTTTTTATTTTTTTACATGTTTTTAGATATTTGCATAATCTTCTAATATATCATTTATATTTGTTACTAATTTTGCTCCTTGTTTTATCAGTTCATTAGTTCCTACTGACTTAGGGCTTGTTATATTTCCGTGGAATTGCATATATATTTTTCCCTTGTTCTAATCCAAAATCTGCAGTAATTAGTGAACCACTTTTAATACTAGCCTCAACAACTAGAATACCAACAGATAATCCACTTATAATTCTATTTCTTGCTGGGAAATTTATCGGTTTTATTCTCTTTCCAAGTGCATATTCCGTAACTATTAGTCCATTTTTCTCTATAATATCTTTATATAATTTTGTATTTTCTTTAGGATAAATCATATCTAAACCTGTAGCAATAACAGCTGTAGTTATTCCTCCTGCATTTATTGCTCCTATATGAGAATATGTATCAATTCCATTTGCTAATCCACTAATTATATTAAATCCACATTTTGAAAGTTTATAACTAATATCCTTTGCTACCCTAATTCCATATTCACTCGTATTTCTTGCTCCAACCATAGCAAAGCCAAAAGTTTGTAACGCAGATACATTCCCTTTTGCATATAAAACAACTGGCACATCATAAATATTTTTTAAAATTTTAGGATATTTTTCATCTTTTACTGAAATAATTTTAATGTTATTTTTTTCAATATATTCAAGATGTTTTTCTAAAATATCTTTATTCCTATTTTTAAAAAATAATTCTACTTTTTCATTATTTTTAAAAACATTAAAAATCTGTGATTTATCTAGCTCCCACAGATTTTCAATGTTATATTTCTCTATTAACTCTAATTTCTCTTTTGGGGTTATGCAATCTATCATAGAAAGCCATATCCAATATTTATTTGTGTCCATAAAAATCCTTTCCTAAGACCCCAAATCCCCCATAAAATATTATTTTGATGCTTTTACAATGTTACTCATTAGCATTGCAACAGTCATAGGTCCAACTCCACCAGGAACTGGAGTTATATATGATGCCTTATCTTTAGCACTTTCAAAATCTACATCCCCACAAATTGTTCCATCTTCTAATCTATTTATTCCAACATCAATTACAACTGCACCTTCTTTTATCATATCTCCTTTTAAAAATTTTTCTTTTCCAACTGCTGCAACAATTATATCTGCTTCCTTCGTAATATCTAATAAATTTTTAGTTTTAGAATGGCATATCGTAACAGTTGCATTTTTATTTAGTAAACATTGTAGCATTGGTTTTCCAACAATGTTGCTTCTTCCTATTACAACTGCATTTTTCCCTTCAACATCAATATTATATTCTTCTAATAACTTCATAACTCCTAAAGGCGTACATGCAACAAAGCAATCTTGCCCTAAGCATAATTTTCCAACATTTACTGGATTGAATCCATCAACATCTTTTTCTGGTCTAATAGTTCTAAATGCCTCATCTATATCTAAATGTTTAGGTATTGGGCTTTGTAGAAGTATTCCATGAATATCTTCTCTATTATTTAACTTTTCTATCAAATCTAATAATTCTTTCATTTCTATGTTTGAATCTAATATGTATTCTTCGTATTCTATTCCAATCTCTTGACATGCTTTACTTTTATTTTTTATGTATATCTTTGAAGCACTATTATCTCCAACCATAATTACAGCAAATCTAAGAATTTTTCCATCTTGTTTTAATTTTGTTACCTCTTCTTTTAATGCACTTCTTACTTTACTTGCTACATCTTTACCATCCATTATTATTGCCATACTAAAAAACCTCCTAATCAATATTTCATTACGGAATTACGTTTATTGTTCCATACACATTATAATATTATTTATGATATTTTACATTATAAACGAATATTTTTCAACAAAAATATAAATTATTTATTATTTTTTCGTTTTTTTATTTACATATAAATTTAAATCATATAAAATAAAGGAAGTGGATGTGATTAAATTCTAAAACTTCTACATCCCTATGTGCATTTTGCTATGCAATTATGCATAAATCAATGAAACTTAAATTTATTGCGTAAAAAATCTTGTGATTTTCCTACGCAATAATAAAAATAAAGGTGGAAAATGTATACTTTTTTATCAAAAAATGAACTAGAAACAAAGAGAATAGCAAAACTTTTAGCAAGCAATTTAAAAATTGGAGATATTATAATTTTGTCTCGGAGATTTAGGCTCTGGAAAAACAAAATTTACTGAAGGTATTTTGTCTTATTTTAACCTAGAAAATGAAATTTCTAGTCCAACTTTTACTATCGTAAATGAGTATAATGCTACAATCCCTATATATCATTTTGACGTATACAGACTGTCTGATACTTCAGAATTTTTTGATATTGGTGGCGAAGAATACTTTCAAAATGGTATATGTATAATAGAATGGGGAGAATTGATTGAATCAATTTTACCTAAAAATTATTTAAAAATTTCATTTAGTAAAGATGATACAAATGATAGCATACGTATTCTTAAGTTTGAAGCTTTTGGAGATAGATTTAATGGTTACATTGGCACTTTACAAAATACATTTAAGGAGGATTTAAATTGAAAATATTAAGTATAGACACATCTAGTAACCTATGCTCTGTTGCATTATTAGAAGATAATCAAACTATAGAAGAATTAGTTATAGATGACAACAAAACACATTCTCAAAATTTAATGCCATTGATACAAAATTTATTTATAAAATCAAATATTGGATTACCAGAAATAGATTTAATTGCTTGTAACAAAGGGCCTCGGTTCTTTTACTGGAATTAGAATTGGAATTGCAACTGCAAAAGCAATTGCAGAAGTTGCAAATATTCCTGTGATTGGAGTTAGTTCACTAGATTGTTTAGCGTATAATGTTCCAAATGCGACAGGTGTTATTTGCTCTTTAATCGATGCTAATAACAATCAGGTATATTATGCCGTATTTGATAAAAACTATAATTTGCTTGAAGAATATACAACAGATGACATTTCTAACATATCTTCTGCTTTAAAAAATTATAATGACATAACTTTTGTAGGTACAGGTTCTATAAATTATAAAAACACTTTAGTAAATCTTTTTAAAAATGCAAAATTTTCTGAAAATAACGATCAACATTCTGCAAATATAGGAAAATGTGCTTTTGAAAAATATAAAAATGGATATACTGAAAATGCAGACACTGTTTTACCTATGTACTTAAAAAAATCTCAAGCTGAAAGGATGAAAGAATTAAATGGATAATTTAGAAATTAGTGATATGACTATTTCTGATTTTGACATTATCTCGCCTATTCTATTTTCAGATTATGATAATTTTTGGTCAGCAGAAACTTTAAAATCGGAATTACATAATGAGAATTCTCATTACATTGTGGCAAAACTAAATAATGAAGTAGTTGGTTTTGCTGGTATTTGGAAATCTGTAGATAACATACATATAACAAATATTGTAGTTAAAAAAAATTATAGAGGAAATGGTATAGGAACTTTGTTATTGCAAAAACTTATAGAGTTAACAAAAAAATTAAAATTTACCGAATTAACTTTAGAAGTAAATGCAAATAATCAAATTGCAAGAAAATTATACTCAAAAGCACGGATTTAAAGAATTAGGTATTAGAAAAAAATATTATAATAATACAGATGATGCAGTTATTATGACATTATATATGTAAAGCGTATGATTGCGCTATATAATTAAGGAGGTACTAATGAAGAAGAATGAATTATCTTACAAAGATTTAAAAAATGTATGTAACTCAAATGTGTTTACATTCGAAAGCACAGCAGATTTGGACACAATCGACCTTGTATATGGTCAAGATAGAGGAATAAAAGCCTTAGAATTTGGCTTAAATGTTGGAATAAAAGGTTATAACCTATATCTTGAAGGTCCTATGGGCGTTGGAAAAACTATGTATACAAAGAATTATTTAGACTTTATTGCAAAAAAACAAAAGAAACCATCAGATTGGTGTTATATATATAATTTTGAAAATTCTAACGAACCAATTGCAGTACCTCTTGTTGCAGGTCAAGGTAAAGTTTTTAAAGAAGATATGGATTCTTTTATAAAAGATATTAAAACAGATATAAAAAGAACTTTTGATAATGATGACTTTGAAAAAGAAAAGAAGCTAATAAGACAAGAATTTGAAGAAAAAAGAAATACTTTATTAGAAGCCTTAAATAAAAAAACAATGGAACAAGGTTTTTCTGTTAAAGCCACACAAAGTGGTGTTTATATGATGCCAGTAATAGATGGAAAGGCAATTGAAGAACAAGAATTTGAAAAACTTGATGAAAGTATTAAACAACAATTTGAAGAAAAATCTACCTCTGTACAAGAGCAAGTTTTCGAAGTGCTTAGTGAAATAAAAGTAATTGAAAAAGAAGCTGATAAAAAAATTGAAGAATGGCAATCTAATGT
Organism: uncultured Clostridia bacterium; assembly: GCA_947632145.1. GTDB lineage: Bacteria > Bacillota > Clostridia > TANB77 > CAG-508 > CAKPQL01. The sequence goes on along the minus strand of CANRNW010000003.1, from coordinate 45,049 downwards.
TGCTCTTCTTACTATAAATGTTCATATTAGTAATTTAAAATCTAAATATAAAAAGAATAAAAAAATTGTTAAATTTTTAGATGATATAAAAGCAGATATATTAAAAAATGTTCCACTATTTCTTGTGGATGAAAATTCAAATTACAAAAATCAAAATGGTCGACAAGGACCAGATGCTGCATCAAAGCCTTGGCTTAACTATAGAGTTAACTTATTTGTTGATAATAGTCACTTAGAAGGTGCACCTGTTGTAATGGATTCTAACTATAGTTATCAAAATATGTTTGGTAAACTTGAATATGAGAATCAGTATGGAATGTTAAAAACAGATTATACAATGTTAAAACCTGGACTTCTTCATAAAGCTAATGGTGGCTATATAATGCTTCAAGCCAAAGATTTATTATCTAGTGCTATGTGTTATGAAGCTTTAAAAAAATCTTTAATGGTTAAAGAATTAAATATAGAAAATACTATGGATCAACGTTCATCAATGGTTATGGTATCTTTAAAACCAGAACCAATTCCATTAGATATAAAAGTTTTAGTTATAGGTAATGCAAATATTTATCAAACATTACTAGCAGCAGATCCAGACTTTAAAAAATTATTTAAAGTAAAAGTCGAATTTGAAGAAGATGCTCCAAGAACAGATGACAATATTATTAGACTTGCAAAATTTGTTCATAGTTACTGCTCTAAAGAAGGTCTTTTAGAATTGGATCCTGAAGCTATGGCAAAAGTAGTTGAATTTACATCACGACTTGCAGGAGACAAGGAAAAGCTTTCAACAAAATTTAATGAAATTGGTGAAATTGTTGGAGAAGCTGCTACTTGGGCTAAACTAGCAAAGAAAAAAATAGTTACAAAAAATTACATTCAAAAAGCTCTTGATGAAAGAATTGATAGAATAAAAAAATATGATACAAAGTATTTAGAAATGATAAAAGACAACACATTACTTATTGATACAGATGGATTTCAAGTTGGTGAAATCAATGGGCTTACAATAATGACAATTGGAGACTATTCTTTTGGTAAACCTGCAAAAATAACAGTTAACACATATATGGGAAAAAGCGAGATTATAAATATTGAGCGTGAAGTTGAAATGTCTGGATCTACACATTCTAAAGGTGTTCTTATATTATCTGGATATATCGGAGAACAATTTGCTCAAGAAATACCATTATCACTTACAGCAAGTATCTGTTTTGAACAATTATATGGTGGTGTTGATGGTGATAGTGCATCAAGCACAGAAGCATATGCATTACTTTCAAGCTTATCTAATATACCAATAAACCAATCTATTGCAGTAACAGGTTCTGTTAATCAAAAAGGTATGATTCAACCTATAGGTGGAGTTAATGAAAAAATTGAAGGATTTTTCCAAATATGTAAAATGAGGGGATTAAACGGATCTCATGGTGTAATTATTCCAGTTCAAAATGTTAAAAATTTAAACCTTTCAGATGAAGTAGTCGAATCTGTAAAACAAGGTTTATTCCATATATATGCAGTAAGTACAATAGATGAAGGAATTGAAATATTAACTGGAGTTCCAGCTGGTAAAAAAGATAAAAATGGTCTATTCCCTGCTGGTACAGTTAATTACCTAGCTTATGAAAAACTAAAAAAATATGCAAAAAATGCAAAAGAAAATAAGATAAGTTGATCTTAGAAATAAAACAATATGGAACAAATATGAAATAGAAATTTTAAAATAAAGAAAGGGAAACAATAATGCATATTATTATTTTCCTTTCTTTATTTTTTTAATTCATATTAAAATCTTCTTCTACATCGACAACCACAGCTATTAGTATTACCACTATTATTAGATACTGTAGTTAACCCACAATCGTTTGAATTATTATTGTCATCATTAGAATTTAAATTACTTAAAAATCTAGCAATTACAGCACTTAAAAATGCTAGAATAGTATACACAATAGTTGCAATTAGAAAAGTAGCATCAAATACAGCAAATGTAACAATTAAGTATATGGCAAAAAATACTGCCGCTACTGCTAACGGACAATTAAGTACTTTTTCTAAAACAACAGCTAATATTATAGTTGCAACTGGTAGCGCAAAAAAAATCAATAAAGTATTCATATATTTCCCTCCTGTTCTTTAGACGATTAAAATCATCTCTACTATCTCTTAATGCTATTATATGAATAATTTATCAATTTGTGATTTTAATAATATACTTCTACTAAATATAATCCATGTGCAGGTAAAGTTTTTCCTGCCTTTGTTCTATCTTTGTTTTCTATTATATCTTTTATTTCTTCAGGTTTTATTTTTCCTAAGCCCACATCTACTAAAGTTCCAGATATTATTCTTACCATATTGTATAAGAATCCGCTTCCTGTAAGTTCTATTTTTATTCTTTCCCCTTCTTCTATTACTTCTGCTGTGTATATTTCTCTAACACTACTTTTGCTACTTGTTCCACTAGATTTAAACGCCTTAAAGTCGTGAACACCAACAAAAAATTTTGCTGCTTCCCTCATTTTATCTACATTTAATTTTGCTAGCATATGATATTCTAGCCCTCTATATATAGCACTTCCATTTATAGAATTATTTATAATATACCTATACTTTTTGCCTTTGCAATTATATCTACAATGAAAATTCTCATCAACCTCTGTTGCTTCCTTTACAACTATACTCTTTTTTAATTGTGAATTTATTGCCAAGCAAAGCTTTTCTATTGGAATACTACTGTTAGTTTTAAAATTTGCTGTTTGAGCAATAGCATGAACTCCAGCATCTGTTCTACCACTTGCATATAATTCTACTTTTTCTCCGGTTATTCTTTCTATTGCATTTTCTATTTCTCCTTGAATATTGGGCTTATTAGGTTGTTTTTGCCACCCATTAAAACCTTTTCCATCATATTCTATTATTAGTTTTATATTTCGCATATTTGTTACCTCTTAGTTTAAATTCTTAATAATTATACCATAGTTTAATAAATGTTGCAAAAAAGGAAAGGGAGCAATTCTGCTCCCAAAAAAAGAATGTTCCAATATGAAATTTTTAGATTTTTTTAACATCCTCTGTACAATCGCCTTTACAGATAAAGAAACCTCCTACCATGACACTTGAATTGCAGGCTCCATAGCAGGTAAAATCGCCAAAAGTTTTGATTTCATTGCCATTCACGTTGCCTTCAAAAGTAGCATCTCCACCACTTTCAATGTAGGCAATATCCACATCCTTCTCACACGTAATATCACCAGATACGGAGAAATGATATGCATCAATATTTCCTACACAGTATAAGTCGCCATCTACTTTTATGATAGCATCGGGATTTTCAATGTCATCCAAAAACCACAAATTTACCGGTACCGCAAGAATATTCTTATTCAGATCTTCAACTTCCTGCAGTAAACTACCGCCGATAACGATGTCTGTTATGCCAAAATCTTTAAGTTTTATTTTTTCTAAAAACTCATTCAATTTCAGCAAGGTTACATCGCCATTAAAGTAAATCGCTTTCCGTTCCATAAAAGAACCTCCTAAAAAAAATTTATTTAGACAAGATTGTCTATGCATATTATTATACCATAATTATGTTGATTTGTAAACAAAAAGGGTCGCATGCCATGCGACCCCTTATCATATAATATACTATTGTTTATTTTCCTTTTTGTTATTAAATAATTTTACTTTGTGTTTCCTTTCGTTTATCACAAATCTATCTGTTACAATATTTTTTATCAGTATTTTTTTCAATGCTTCTTCTTTTACATCTGCTATCAACGTTCCATCTTTAGCTATTGATATTTTTCCTGTTTCCTCAGACACTATTATAACTATTGCATCTGATTCTTTAGAAATTCCAATTCCGGATCTATGTCTTGTTCCTAATTCTTTTGCAATGTCTGTATCATTTGCAAGAGGTAGCATACAAGCTGCTGCCATTATTTGATTCTCGCTAATTATAACTGCTCCATCGTGTAATGGAGTTTTAGGCTCAAATATATTTACTAAAAGTTGTGGAGATATTTCTGCTTTCATTAAAATTCCTGTGTTTATTATATCTTTTATTTTTATATCTCTTTCTATAACTATTAGTGCACCTGTTTTTTTCTTAGATAATTCTAAGGCAGCAATCACTATTTTATATATGTTTTCTTTTGTTTTCGTTGCTAAATCTTTATCTATTCCAAAAAACCTAGTTATTTTACTTGTTCCCAGTTGTTCTAATGCTCTACGCAATTCTGGTTGAAATATAACTATTAAAATTATTACTCCATATGTCATAAATGATGTAAGTATATAATTTAATATGTTTAGTCCCAATATTGAGCTTGCCCAAGTTGCTAAAATTAAAAATATTATTCCTTTTAATAACTGCCAAGCTCTTGTATTTTTAGCAAGTTTGAGTAATTTATATGCTAAAAATAATACAATACTAATATCTAATATTAGCATTACTAATTTAATAGGATTTTGATATAATCCATCCCAAAATCCTATTAAATTTGTTTTATACATTTGATTTAATTTTTCAAAAAAATTATTTGTCATAAGTACCTCTTATTTCTTTATTACATAATTTACAAGGTAATATACAAAACTTCCTACTGTTCCAACTACCATAAGTATTGCTAAAAATCCTGCCATAATTTTTGTTGCTAATTTTCTTTTGTCTATTTTTTTCTTTTCTACCTTTTTTTCTTCCATTGTTTTTTCTCTCCTTTGTATATTTTACATTTGTTATATCACATACATTAAATAAATTCAATATTTTTATACTTTTAATTTTTTTATTTTTTTAATTTCATCATTTAACTTCTCTATCTTTAATTCTCTCTCATTTAGTGCATTTCTATACTCATTTAATATATCTTTATAATTTTCTATTGTTTCATTTTTCCCTAATAATACTCTCATACCCTCTGTAAAATATTCTTTCTTTGATTCTCTTTTTTGAGCAATCATTTTTTCATGATATTTATCTATTTGTTCTAATCTCTCTATTTCAGTTTTTAAATATTCAATATATTCGAATAAACAAGATATTTCATATTCAATATCATCTATTACAACTTTTAAAAGTACTTTTACTATTTTAGGATTTACCTTTCCAACCTTTGCATCTATTGTCAATGATTCTAGTGCAGTCGATTTTGTGTTTGGTCTTGTATCCCCAATTATTATTTTTAATGTGTCTGAAATATCTATATGAGATTTATATTGTCTTTTACTAACTATTGCATCATACTCATCTGCTACCCTAATTATTTGGGCTTCTAGTGGAATATCTTTCTTCTTCAATCCATCAGGGTACCCTGTACCATTTAATGCCTCATGATGACTCCTTGCTCCAACTGCATAAGGTCTTAATTTCAAATCCTTCATACACATATCATAACCAATTATCGTATGAGTTTTCATAACCTCATACTCTTCATCAGTAAGTGCTGACTGCTTTTGCAGAATCTTTGGTGGTATAAACAATTTACCTATATCATGTAAATATGCACAAATTGTGCAATATATTGTAAAATCTTTATTTAAATGCATATATTCACACATTCTACAAGTTAAATTAGCAACATTTTCGCAGTGTTTTCTTGTGAATACATCTAAATTATCTAACATATTTAATTGATATCTCATTTTATCATCTAAATTATATGATTTTAAAACAGTTTTACTATAAAAATCAAATTGTTCTTTCATTGATTTCTCCTTTCAAAATTTCATAAAAGCAAATTTTGTACTCTTAACTATTCATTTATCTTTATTATATTTTATCAATCTAAAAAAAGCAATACTAATACACATTTCGACACAAAACTACATATTATGTATTGTCCCATTATATCTATTATTGAAAGGAATGAATATTATAATTGAATTTTGCGTATTTAAGAAAAACAGATAAACAACTTAAAAAGCGGAAATGTTGTTGCAAGGAAATCATATAACAAAGATATTTTATTTATAGTTGACAAAATTATAAAATCAAAAAATAATACCAAAATTGCAATTTTAAAAGGTCTTAATATTAGAATTATCGCAGATGCTCCGTTATCTGATTTAGTTTTAATGGATAGTTCTCTAGAAACTAAAAATTTAAATAGCTCTACTAGATTATTAACTACAAGCAATGCTCTTATATTGCATTTAGATGGAGATAGGCGTTATACTGAAAAATCTGCAAGATATTATAAACAATCTGGATTAAACGCAATTGTTAAAAATATTCCAGAAAGCAAACAAGCAAGTATTGTAAGAAACTTACTGGAACGATATAAACCAGACATATTAGTAATAACTGGTCATGATGCAATGCTTAAAAATAATACTGATAAAAACAACATATACAATTATCGTAATTCAAGACATTTCATAAATACTGTTAAAGAAGCAAGAAATTGGGCTAGTTCTAGTGAAGATTTAGTAATTTTCGCAGGAGCTTGTCAAAGTTACTTTGAAGCCATTATTGGTGCTGGTGCAGATTTTGCATCATCTCCACGGTAGAATATTGATTGATTTTATAGATCCTCTTATTGTTGCAAAAAAAGTAGCCTTAACAGATGCTCATAAATATATATCTATTTATGATATTGAACCATTTTTGAGTAGTGGAATTAAAGGTGTAAGTGGAACAATGGTTAGGGGAAAAAAGACTTCAACCTAATTTGGTTGAAGTCTTTTTTCTATTTTGCATATTCTATTGCACGTGTTTCTCTTATTACATTTACTTTTATTTGTCCTGGATATTCCATTTCACTTTCAACTCTTTTTGCAACATCTCTTGCCATTATAACCATTTGGTCATCTGAAACTTTTTCTGGTTTTACAATAAGTCTTACTTCTCTTCCTGCTTGTATTGCAAAAGATTTTTCAACACCTTCAAATGAATCTGCTATTTTTTCTAATTGCTCTAATCTTTTAATATATGTTTCTAATGTCTCTCTTCTTGCTCCAGGTCTAGATGCAGATATTGCATCTGCTGCTTGAACAAGAACTGCTTCTAGTGACTTAGGTTCAACATCTCCGTGGTGAGCTTGTACTGCATTTATTACAATTTCATTTTCTTTATATTTCTTTAATATGTCTACACCAATTTCTACGTGTGTTCCTTCCATATCGTGGTCTAAAGCTTTTCCTATATCATGTAATAAACCTGCACGTCTTGCTATTTTAGGATCTAATCCTAATTCTTCTGCCATTATACGAGCTAAATTTGAAACCTCTATTGAGTGATTCAATACATTTTGTCCATAACTAGTTCTGTATTTTAATTTACCTATTAGTTTTACTATATCTTGTGGTAATCCGTGAACTCCTGTCTCTAAAACTGCTCTTTCTCCTTCTGCTTTTATTGTTGCTTCAACTTCTTCTTTTGCTTTTTCAACCATTTCTTCTATTTTTGCTGGATGAATTCTACCGTCATCAATAAGTTTTTCCAAAGCGATTTTTGCAACTTCTCTTCTTAATGGATCAAATCCAGATAATATAACAGCTTCTGGAGTATCATCTATTATTAAATCTATTCCTGTAAGTGTTTCTAATGCTTTTATATTTCTACCTTCTCTACCTATAATTCTACCTTTCATATCATCATTAGGTAAAGCTACAACAGATACTGTTGTCTCTGATGTATGGTCTGCCGCACATTTTTGTACAGCATAAGTAAGTATTTCCTTAGCGTTTTTAGTAGCATCCTCTTTTGCCTTATTTTCTACTTCTTTTATCAATGCCGCCTTTTCGCTAGTTATTTGTTTATCTAACTCTTCTAATAATTGTTTTTTTGCTTCCTCTGTAGATAAACCTGATATTCTTTGTAATTCTTGAATTTGCTTATTTAATAATTCTTCTGTTTCTTGTTTTGTTTGTTCTACTTCTTTAAATCTTTCTTCAAGTTCGTTTTCTCTTTTCTCGAAAGTCTCTGATCTTTTTTCTAATAATTCTTCTTTTTGAATTATTCTCTTTTCTTGTAACTGTACTTCGCTTCTTCTTTCTTTAATCTCTTGATCTAACTCATTTCTAGCTTGTAATATTTCTTCTTTTGCCTTAATTATTTCTTCTTTTTTCTTATTTTCAGCCTCTATATTTGCATTTTCCAATAATCTTTTTGCTTCATTCTCAGCACTTTGTATTTTAGATTCTGCAGTCTTTTTTCTTATTATAAAACCTAAAGCTATTCCAACTGCTAATGAGATTAGAAAGGTAAGTACAATTGTTAATATGTTATCCATAATATGCACCTCTTTCTATTTAATTTTCAATGTTCAGATAAATATATATAATTTTATGTTTTTTATATAATTTAACTTACTCCACTATACTATTTTATATTGATTATTGTAAACTGTCAAGATATATGCATAAAAAAAGATTATTCGTTTTACGAATAATCTTAAAAATCTTAGTGATAATATTCACACTTTCCTTCACACCATTTTCCTGGGTTCTTACTATTTGAGCAATGTCCATCTTCATCACAATAATCACATTTTGTACAAGCTGTTGACATATAAAACACCTCCGTTTTTTATTCATAAATTTATTATACTCTTTTTATAATAAATTGTCAAATGGTATTTTTACCCTCTTAATTTTCTTTTATCTATTACATAACTACTACCCATTATTATTTTTGATGTATGCTTTACTTGCGCTCCTACTTCTGCAATTTCAAGTGTATTATAAAATCTTTTTGGATCTACAATTACAGCTCCTATAGAAATCGAAGTAAGTGGGAATTGCTCTACCACTCCTTTTCTGTTTGTTGCCTCTAAATAACCTCTTTCATAGTCTTCTTCTGAAAAATAATTTTTTATTCCTATATCAAATTCTGCAATAACATCTTGGCATATTTTTTCGTAATCTGCATTCTCTCCAACTATGGCTATAAAATCATCCCCACCAATATGTCCAACAAAAGAATTTAGCTCATCCTCTTTATGTGTATTTTTTACTATTGTTCTTGCCGTATATTTTATAATTTCATCTCCTTGTAAGAATCCATATATATCATTATATGCTTTGAAATTGTCTAAATCAAAATATAAAACCTCGAAAATTTCTTTATTTAATAATCTTTTTTTCATCTCTGCTTGTATTTGAACATTTCCAGGAAGTCCAGTTAATGGACTTACTCTTCTATTGTTATACATCAACCCTATTATATTTTTTATTGTATAATATAAATATTCATCATCAACTGGCATTGTAATATAATATTGTACTTGATTTTTTAATATTTCTATTCTATGTTGTTTATGATTATTTGATGACAATACAATTATTGGTGTTATGCTATTATCTTCATTTTCTCTTACTCTTTGACAAAGTGATATAATATTTTCTTTGACTGTATCTTCATTTATAATTATTAAAGATGGTATATTTTTTAACGCAATATCTATTTCATTTGTTTTCATACTTAAAAATTTAAATTCTTTTTCATTTTTAAATATTCTTTTTATTTCTTTTAAAAGATCATTATCTTCATCAATTATAAAAATTTCTTGTATCATCATATGTAATCCTCATTTCTATTTGTTTTTCCTAATAGATTCTATTCTTTGGTTTATAAATTCTGGCAATTTTAAATGTTTCATTGTTGGAAATGCTTTTCTTAATCTAACTGTTTGCTTTTCTAACTTGTTTTTCAAACTCTCTTGTTTTTCTTTTAATTCTTCTATAATAGTTTGCAATTTTTCGCTCTCTTTAGCTTTATTACCTGCATATTCTTTTATTCTATCAAGTTCTTGTTTTATTTTTTTACTTATATCATTAAGTAATCCTATACTTAGATTTATGTTATATATCTTAATTACACTAAATATAAAATCAATTATAAATATTGAAAATAACAAAATATTATTATAAACTAACAAATCCTTTGGGACTTGAATTATTATATTTTCGATTGGCGGATGTACCAATTTTATAAATATAACACATAAAATTCCCCAAAAGCAAGAATTTAGTAAGCATACTCTTCCGTTTATGTTAAATTTTTTGTTTGAATAATCCCAATACTTAGTTTTAAAAAGCTTTTCCAATAATAGTCCAACTACGTATTCCCATATTGACAATACAAAAAATCCAATGCAAAATAATAACACAATATTATTACTATAATCTTTTAAAAACATGAGCATTATCCATGCTCCAAACCCATATATTGGGCAAACTGGGCCGTATAAAAATCCACTATTAACTAATTTTTTTTCTAAAACCGTTTTATATATAGACTCTAAAAGCCATCCTAAAAATGAATATATTAAAAAATATGCCATTAAGTTATTTATACTCATATTTTCTCCTTTAGTTTTACATTTTTAATAGTGTTATTGTTGTACTGTATATGTCCTTTTTCCGCTTCCCTCTCCAACTAAATTTTCTTTGCTATATGCATATACATGGAAATCATTTTCACCTTCTAATAGCATTTGAGTATATTGTGCACTTATGATTTTTCCATCTTCAGACCATTCTAATATTACTGATGGGATTGTTTCCCATTCTTCTTTTGTATATAAATCTAATGGTAACCTATACCAATTTCCATTCAATGTATATTCTAATCTACTTAAACCATCTGTACATTCAGCTTTTATTATTACTCCATTTTGTTCTGAATTTAATAATAGAGTAATTACTGGTTTTACTTTTCCTTGGAATGATTGTGTTTTTTCTTGTTCGTTTCCAGCTTTATCTACTACCTTTACATTTAAAGTATTTTTTCCTTGCAATATGCTAACACTTGTTTCCATTTGCGTTTTATCTTCTGTTTCTTCATCAATATTAACTCTTTCTACTTCATCATCATTCCAACTATATTCTATATAATCCATTGCTCTATCATCTTTTGCAACTATCCTTACTTTTTCACCTGATAATAATAACTCAATTTCAGGTGCTTCTTCATCATCCGCATATTCATTTGGTGTTGGTGATACTTGTGGTTTGGGTGTTTTGTCTACTGCTACTTTAGGTTTATTTTTATTTATCCCAGTTATTCCATTTACTATCAATAATCCACCAAATATAATTATTGCTACACTAAAAAACATAACAATTTTTTTAATATCTATGGTATTATTATTCTTTTTCCCATTTTTACCTTCAACCATCAATATTTGATTCATATTATATCTCCTCTTTTGATTACTTTTATGTAGATATGTATATTTTTGACCTAATTTTAACATTTTATAATACAAATAGATTATATCATTGGTTCTTATTGTTGTAAATATTATTTTTGTAAAAAAATAGAGGCGCTTTTTATACGCCTCTGTCATACTTATTCACCTAGTCCGAAACTTACTCCTAATGCATTATTTATTCTATTCATAACGTTCAAATCATCAATATGGCCTATTTTCTCTTTAAGTCTACTTTTATCTATTGTTCTTATTTGCTCTGCTAATACAACTGAATCAGATTTTAAGCCAAATTCGTCCGAATCTAATTCAATATGTGTTGGCAATTTATTTTTTCCCATTTGTGATGTTATTGCGGCTGCTATAACTGTTGGGCTGTATTTATTTCCTGTGTCATTTTGTATTATCAACACTGGTCTTACTCCACCCTGTTCTGAACCTACAACTGGACTTAAATCTGCATAGAACATATCTCCTCTTTTTACTACCATATTATTCACTCCTGCTAATTTGTATATTTTATACATTAAATATTAGTTCAAATTTAGCAGAAAGACCTTTTTCTATATTATATCTTGTATTCTATTTTGCTTAAAGGCTACTATATTTTCTTCCTGCAAGGTATTTATTTCTACCTTATTATATAATATGTAAACCCTTAAGTTTTGTGTAATATCTTGTATTTCCATTTTTATTGGTTTGCCTGTTTTTTGGTCTATATATAGCTTTTTATTTACATTGTATACATTTTCATTTTTTACTTTTGTTTCTAATATAATTGCTCCATTCTCTTCATATACATTATTTTTATTAGTTTCTTCCTTGTAATCACTAATAAATGTATTTATACATAAAGAATTATTTGTTATATATTTATAATCTTCATATAATTTGGATACTCCAATTTTTGTATTTTCTATTATTATTTGATTTCCATCATATTTTATAGTTAAACCTGCTATGTTTTGTGGTTCTAACAATTCTTGAATATATTGGTTACCTTTAAACTTTTGATTAAATATATATGTATTTGTTGTTTTATTGCTTGTTATTGTAACCGTTGCTTCTGCACTAAACGAATTCATATTTAAAATATAATTTTTAATTTCATCAGCTGATTTATTACTCATATTATTTCCAAAATTGAAAAATTTATAATTATTTTTTACAAAAAACAAAAAAATTACAAGTACAATCAATATAATAGCAATTATTATAGAAATATTTTTTTTCATAAAAACACAATCCTTTCTTACGTGAGGGAACAAGATCTATCCCTACAAATACAGAATAATGAGGTGTCCTTTCCTACACGTTTACAATAAATTTTCATTGTGATTTTTCTATGCAAAAAAATATAATAAAAAATAAAATAACGAATGCAAATGAAAAAAATTATAATTTGTAATGTATTTTATTTTTTATTATATTTTCTGCTTTATTTATTATTTTATAATACAATTATATTTGTATTTGTTTAAAATATTCATCTAGACAATCTATAACTTCCTGTTTTGATTCTAAATTATTTATCTTTTCTCTTATTCTGCTTGAATCTTTTAAACTCTTAATATACCAAGAAATGTGTTTTCTCATTTCTCTTATTCCTACATATTCTCCTTTTTCTTCAATTTCTAAGTCTATATGTTTTTTTATTGTATCTAATTTTTCATCTAAAGTTGGCAAACAAGTTTTCTTTCCTTCTAGTTCATCTTTAATTTGCTTTATAATCCAAGGATTTCCTAGAGTTGCTCTACCTAACATTATTCCATCAACATTAGTATATTCGAACATCTTTAAAGCATCTTTTGCTGTTTTTATATCTCCATTTCCTATTACAGGAATGTCTACCACTTCTTTTACTTTTTTTATTATATCTAAATCGACTTTTCCTGAATAGTACTCTTCTCTAGTTCTTCCATGAATTGTTATTGCACTTGCTCCTGCGTTCTCTATAATCTTAGCAGCCTCAACTGCTACTATATTATCATTATTCCAGCCTTTTCTTAATTTTACAGTTACAGGTATTGTGGTTGCACTAACAACTTGTTTAACTATTTCTAACACCAAATCTAAATTTAATAATAGTTTGCTTCCATCTCCATTTTTAACAACTTTAGGAGCTGGACATCCCATATTTATATCTATTATATCTGCAATTTTACTTAGTTCTTTTGCAGTTTCTGCCATTATTTCTGGTTCACTTCCAAAAATTTGTATTGCAATAGGAGGAATTTCATTTAAAACATTAGCTAACATTTTTGTTTTTTCATCTTTATAGTGTATAGCCTTTGAACTTATCATTTCTGTAAAAACAAGCCCTGGATTGCTTTTTTCCTTATTTATAATTCTAAATGGCCTATCTGTTATCCCCGCCATTGGCGCCAAAAATATATTATTATTTAATTCTACATTTCCTATTTTTAATGTATGTATGTACATTGTTTTAATCCTTTCTAGCAAGAAATACCGTTTTTTTCTTGTTTAAAATAGCAACGCAATATACTGATTATTTTTTATTTTAGAAAATCGATTTTTGTCTTCTGGCACTAATATTTAGTAATATTCCTATAAAAATAAAATTGGTTATAAGAGAACTTCCACCATAACTTATAAAAGGTAGAGGAACTCCAGTTATTGGCAATAATCCTATTGTCATTCCTATATTCTCTAATACATGGAAAAATAATATTCCGAGCAATTCCTGTTGCAATATATGAACCTAAATCATCTTTTGCAGTTTTAGCAATATATATAGCTTTTGTTAATAACAATACATACAATATTACAACTGTTGTAGAAATTATAAATCCCATTTCTTCTCCCACAACTGCAAATATAAAATCTGTTGTTTTAGGGTATAAGAATCCTAATTGTGTTTGATTTCCTTTTAATATACCCATTCCAAATACTTTTCCTGCACCAACTGCAAGTTTAGATTGAATTATGTTATAACCTGCACCTCTTGGATCCAAGTTTGGATTTAAAAATACATCTATTCTAGTTTTTGCATGATCTGGCAATACAAACATATATATTAAAGGAACTAAAATAACTATTAAAATACAAGTTACTAATATATATTTTTTATCTATTCCGGCAGCAAATAATATAAAGATTGTAGATACTATAAATGCTGCTGCAGTTCCTATATCTGGCTGAATTGCTATTAGTAAAACTGGAATAGCAACAACTGCTAGTGATATTATTAGTTTTATTGGATTATTTATTTCATTTTTTCCTTTTTCTTGAAATTTACATATTATTGTTGAAAACATTAGTATTACAAATACTTTTGCGAATTCTCCTGGTTGAAATGAAAAAGCACCAATATTAAACCAACTTCTTGCGCCATTTATTTCTGGCGTAAATAAAACTGCAACCAAAAGCAATATGAATATTCCATATAGTACATAAGATGCCCTACTAAGTAAATCATAATCTACTACCATAAATATAATAAGTATTGGTATACTTATTGCAAACCATATTATTTGTTTTTTCATTTCTTCAAAATTTGTAGATTGAGTACAAGAATATAATGCTATCATTCCTATTACAAATAATGCCAAGCTTATTATAAGTATGGTCCATTCAGTATTTTTTAAATTTCTTTTATTCATTATCTTCTCCTAAATTATAAATCATCAATATCACATAGGGCGTAATCATGCGCCACTACACATCAATTACGCCCCTAAAACTTTATTTTAAAAATTTATCTAAATATTATTTACTTGGTTAACAACAACTTCTTCAGTTTTTTCTTCAGATTGTTGCTCTGTTTCTGGTTGTGTATTATTTGATTCTATATTTGTTTCCTCTATGTTTTCTGTTGTTTCTTCTGTATGATTAACATTTACCTCTACACTATTTTCGGTTTCACTAGTTTGTTCTGTATCTGAATTATTTTCATTTACATCTTCTATATGAGAAGCACTTTCCTCTACGACAT
Organism: uncultured Clostridia bacterium; assembly: GCA_947632145.1. GTDB lineage: Bacteria > Bacillota > Clostridia > TANB77 > CAG-508 > CAKPQL01. The sequence continues at coordinate 29,929 of CANRNW010000003.1, read as the reverse complement.
CTTGACTTTCTTCAGTATTATCATTGCTTTTCTTTTTTACATCATCAGTACTTTGGTTTTCTACTTCTGCATGTTCTTCTGACTTTTCTTCAATTTTTTCTTCTCTTTTCTCTGCCATTACTTCTTTTTTCATTTCATTTTTTATATTTAAAATTGGGATATTAGCATATAGAGCTGGTGCACCATTTGTTCCATCCTCATTTTCTTTATTTGTTAATCTAACATCTATTTCTTTTTCATCTACTTCTATATATTTTTTTATAACTTCAATTATTTCTTGTTTCATCAATTCTAAGAAGTCAGCTGATACATTTGCTCTATCTTGCATCAATACTAGGTGTAATCTTTCTTTAGCAGCATCTTTTGAGCCTGACTCTTTTTTTTCTGATTTCATTAATTTTCTAAAAAAATTAGCGATATTCTCAAACATCTTTTTACCCCCAAACTTTTGTAATTATATTATATTGAATTAGTTTCTTGAAAAAAGTGATTTTATTTTTGCTATAAATCCCTTTTCTCTACCGGGTATAGTTACATCAATATTTTCTCCTAATACTCTTTTTGCAATCTCTAAATATGCTTTTCCTGATGGAGCATGTCTATTTTGTATTACTGGTTCTCCCTTATTTGTTTGACTTATTATGTGTTCATCATCTGGAACTACTCCTATTAAATCTATTGATAATAAATCTATGATATCATCAACATCCATCATTTCGCCTTTTTTAACCATTGATGGTCTTAACCTATTTACTACTAATTCAGGATTTTTTATGTCTGATGATTCTAATAAACCAATAATTCTGTCTGCATCTCTTATTGCAGATATTTCAGCAGTTGTAACAACAATTGCTCTAGTTGCTCCAGCTATAGCATTTTTAAATCCTTGTTCTATTCCTGCTGGACAATCTATCAATATATAATCAAATTCTTCTTTTAACTTTGATGTTAATTCTCTCATTTGAGTTTCATTTACTGCACTCTTGTCTTTTGTTTGGGCTGCTGGTAATAAGAAAAGTTCATCAAATCTTTTATCTTTTATCAATGCTTGTCTTAATTTACATTTTTCTTCAACTACATCTACTATATCATATACTATTCTATTTTCTAATCCCATAACTACATCTAAGTTTCTAAGTCCTATATCTGTATCTATTAAAACTACTTTTTTTCCTTCTAATGCTAGGGCAGCTCCTAAATTCGCTGTTGTTGTTGTTTTTCCAACTCCACCCTTTCCTGATGTTATAACTATTACTTCTCCCATAACAATTTTTCCTCCTCAAAATTTGTTACTTTTAAATAACTACATATATATTATATTTTTTTTCGTAAAAAGTCAATATTTCCGTAGAAGATATTTAATTCTTTCTTGTTGTAATTTCTGTTTCATTTCTAGTCCTTTTAAATTCCCATACTTTTTTATTATATATTCTCCGTTTCTTTCTTCTAACATCTTTTTCCCTAGAATTTCGAAGTTATTTGTTTCTTTTCTTGCACCTTTATCTGCATTTACAACCAATTGCAATCCATTTAATCCTAATTCTGATTTTGATACTTTTTCTATAAATTGAACTTGCTTTTCAGGTCTCATTTCAAAAAATATTCCACCTCTCATATGTTCAGTTGCAGAAATCACGCCACATTTTACCCAAGCTTTTGGCATCTTTAAACTATTTGCAAATTGTTTTACCACACTTGCACCTTTAACATCATGTCCATAATGATGAGGGTATTCATCCTTTGGTGTTATCCCTTTTCCTAAATCGTGTACTAAACCCGCAAATCTTATTTTTAAATTTTCTGTGTTTTTGCAAATTTCATCTAGTACAATCATTGTGTGATTATATGCATCTCCTTCTGGATGGTATTTTTCGGGTTGTAATGCACCAATCAAATCATATATTTCTTTAAAATGTATCTCTAATACATTCGCTTTCTTTAAAATATCAAAAAATATTGATGGTTTATTTTGTGCCAAAGCCTTTCTAAATTCTTCAAATACTCTTTCCTTTGATAATGTATTTAGTTCATTTTTTAAACTATTCATTAACTCTAATGTATTACTATCAACTGTAAATTCTAGCTGAGCAGCAAATCTTGCTACTCTGTATACTCTTAAAGGATCTTCTAAAAATGCATTTGAAGTTGCTCTTATTGTTTTATTATTTATATCTTCTACTCCTCCAAATGGATCTATAATTTTATTTGTTAAAACATCCTTTGCTATTGAATTTACAGTTATATCTCTTCTTTTTAAATCTTGTTCTATTGTTATGTTTTTATCTGTTGTTATTTCAAATTCCTTGTGACCTAAACCAGCCTTTTTTTCAGTTCTTGCTAAAGCAAATTCTTTATTCTCTATATCATATACTTGAAAACTTTTCCCTCTTATATGTGCCATCGGAAATAATTTTATAAATTCTTCTGAAGATAAACCAGTTACACAATAATCTTCATCATGATTTTCTTTTCCCATAAGTTCATCTCTTACTGCTCCACCAACCAAGTATAAACTTCCACCTGCATTATTTATTTTATTTGCAATTTCTATTATTTCCATTTTTCCTCCTACCTTTATACTACAATAATATTATAATATCACAATCTTTACAAAATATCTATTGTTGACATAATTTTAGCTTTTTGGTATAATATCTTTATTCACTTTAGCCTAGTAAATTTTATTAATTAAAATTTACATGACATCAAGGAGGTTGCTTTATGAACATGTCACGGTATGAAAAGTTCCAGATGATCAATACTGGTGGGTATATTTACGTATCCAAGAAAACTCGCAAAATTCATGCTATTTCACTTTACAGTGGTCACTTGAGAATCGTTGATGTGGTAGATTCAGAATCTAAGTTACTTATTAACGGTATGATTTTAACTAGTCTGCGTCAAAATCCATCAGAATTCTATCGCCTGATGAGATACGTTGATAGATGTAAGGATCCATTTATATCTGAAGTTATTGCCACTTTTAGGGATCAACATTACTCTGAAGAATTCGAGAGAGCAATATTTTGCTACATCGGCTAATACCGCAAAACAAAGCCACACATTTACTGTGTGGCTTTGTTCTATTCTTTATTTGTTATTTCTTCTAACCTTAATAATTCTTCCCATCTTGTATCTACTTCTTTTTGGAATTCTTCTATCATCCATTCATTTCCTGGTTTAAACATGTGCTTAAATCTTTTTTGTGGTTTTAAAAATTCTTCTATTGGTAATTTTTTTGCTGGTTTATATGTTATTTTATATTTTCCATTTTCTACCTCATATAATGGCCAATAGCAAGTTTCAACTGCAAGTTTATTTATTTCCATTAACATTTCAGTTGGATAGCCCCATCCTCTTGGGCAAGGTGCTAAAACATTTAAGAAACATGCTCCTTTTGTATATATTGCTTTTTCAGATTTTTCATATAAGTCTTTAAAATTCATTATTGCAGCTGTTTGAGCAACATAAGGTAAATGATGATTTGCCATTATTAAAGTTAAATCTTTTCTTGATTGCATTTTACCAGGTATTTTTGTTCCTGCTGGTGTTGTTGTTGTATCTGCAAATTTTGGTGTAGCAGAAGACCTTTGAATACCTGTGTTCATATATGCTCCATTATCGTAACATACATATACCATATCATGTCCTCTTTCCATTGCACCAGATAAACTTTGAAGACCTATATCGTAAGTTCCACCATCTCCACCAAAAGCTATAAATTTTGTATCTTTATCTTCTGGTAATTTTCCTTGTGCTTTCATTGATTTATATGCCGCTTCAACTCCTGAGCAAGTTGCACCTGCACATTCGAAAGCTGTATGTATAAATGAATCTGTCCAAGCTGTATATGGATATATAAATGTTGAAACCTCCATACAACCTGTTGCGCCTGTTATTACAGCATGGTCTTCTGGCTTTAATGCTCTTAATACCATCCTTGCTACTGGAGGTGCACCACAACCTGCACACATTCTATGTCCAGATGTAAATCTTGATGGACGGTTTGCAATTATTTCTTTATGATTATATGCCATTATTTATCCCCCCTTACACCTAAATATCTATAAGGATTATCAATCTTTCCTGTTTTTACAATTTCACTTAAATCATTGTATACTTTTTCTATATCATCTGACTTTGTATCTCTTCCACCAATACCATATACATAACTTACAGTTGGTACATGTATATTTGATACATACATACCAGATACTACATCTTCAAATAATGCTCCACCTGCTGCATTTAAAGAATCTGCTTTATCTAGCACTGCAATTGCCTTCAAGTGTGACAATACTTTTGCAACTTCTTCTGCTGGAAAAGGTCTAAATACTCTTATTTTTAATAAACCTGCTTTTATTCCTTTTTCTCTTAATCTATCTACTGTATATTTTGCTGTTCCAGCTGTTGAATTCATACAAACTATTGCTATTTCTGCATCTTCTAATTTATATTCTTCAAAGAATCCATATTTTCTTCCTGTCATTTTTTCAAAATCTTTTGAAACTTCTAAAATTACCTTTTTTGCATTTCTCATAGCCTCTGCTTGTTGTCTTTTATGTTCAAATAAATATGCTTGTAAATCTAAAGGTCCAACAGCCATAGGTTCTTTATCATTTAACAAATAATGTTCTGGTTTGTATTGTCCAACAAATTCTTTTACTAAATCATCTTCTATTAGTTCAATATTTTCTATTGAGTGTGATGTTATAAATCCATCTTGGCATACCATTAGTGGTAATAATACATCCTTGTGTTCAGCTATTCTATGAGCCATAATTAAATTATCGTAAGCCTCTTGATTATTTTCTGAAAATAGTTGTATCCATCCTGAATCTCTAACTCCCATTGCATCTGAATGATCATTGTGTATATTTAGTGGACCTGATACTGCTCTATTTACTAATGACATTACTATTGGTAATCTTAAACTTGAAGCTATGTATATCATTTCCCACATTAAAGATAAACCATTTGATGAAGTTGCTGTCATAGCTCTTGCTCCTGCTGCTTCTGCTCCTATGCAAGCACTCATTGCACTATGTTCGCTTTCTACTGCTACAAATTCTGTATCTACTGTTCCATTACTTACAAAACTTGAAAAATATTGTGGTATTTCTGTTGATGGTGTTATTGGAAATGCAGCTACTACATCTGGGTTGATTTGTTTCATAGCTGTTGCTGCTGCTTCGTTTCCACTTAAGCGTTCTCTTATTGACATTTTCATTTCTCCTTTCAAATTATTTCATTTCGATTGCTCCAAATGGGCATACTTTAGCACATACTCCGCAACCTTTACACATATCATAATTAAAATCTTCTCTTTTTTGTTCTTTATTTACTGGTATTGCATCATCTGGGCAAACTGGAAAACATAAACCGCATTGTTTACATTTTTCAGATAAATATATTGGTTTTACACTTCTCCAATCTCCTGTTTTGAAGTTTCTTGCATTTCCTGCCTCATATATGTTTCCACCTATAGTTAAATCTTGCCAAGGTGTGTTTGCGTTTATTTCAGCCATTTTTGTTTCCTCCTTATTGAATTTGTTTTACCTCTTTTAAAGACATCTCTAGAGCCTTCATATTACCTTCAATTACTTCAGGTTTTTTGGCAAATTTATGTTTAAATGAGCCTATCATATCATTTAAAAAGTCTTCTTCTGACATAACTTCACTTACTTTTACAACTGCCGCAAGCATTGGAGTATTAGGAAAGTATCTTCCTAAAGTTTCCATAGATACTTTTCTTGCATCTATTGTAAATATTTTTCCATTATATCCATTTAAAACTTTTTTTAAATATGACTCATCTTTTGTTGTATTTATAATTATTGCTCCCGTAGTTTTTAAACCAGCTGTAACATTTACTGATTCTAATAGTGTATCATCTACAACTACTACATAATCTGGTTCGTATATATTGCTATGTACTGTAATTGGACTATTGCTTATTCTGTTATATGCTGTTATTGGTGCTCCCATTCTTTCTGGACCATATTCAGGAAATCCTTGAATATATTTTCCTGTGTTAAATGCAGCATCCGCAAGCAATAATGATGCCGTTTTTGCACCCTGTCCACCTCTTCCATGCCATCTAATTTCTATTAAGTCATTCATCGATTTTCCTCCTTCACAATTTGCGAATAGCAGATTTTGTATTACTCACTATTCACTACATATTTATATTAAAGTGTTTGTATTTCTACAATTCTATGACTAATATAGTATATTTCTATTTTAGTGCAAAGTCAATATACTAAGTGGTCAAAAAATAGGCAATAAAAGCATTGCCTATTTATGTAAATTATGTTATAATATTTCTTGATGTGCATTTATTGCATACTTATACGAGCCTCCAATGACTCGTGACATTCCTACAGTACTCATATTTAAAGGAGGTATTTTTATGGCAACAATTCCGTATGTGCTGTTGATGCAGCTGATTCCTAGAAAAGCCAAAGAGGCTGGTTTGAACCTTTCTGTAAATGAACTTAATTCAATGAAGAGAGATTCAACAGTTACTGACATGGATTGTTTCCGGTTGGAGCGCCGTGATGAGTTAATTACCATTACTGCTTGGCGCGACAATTACAATCAACCTGACAATCATTATATTATCCGTATACATTTCGATGTAGATAAGATTTAGTATTTTGATTGTTTAAAAAAACTTTACGCTTTCTCCCTTTCTTTTTGAAAGGGAGTTTTTTCTTATTTCATTGCTCTCATTGCATTTAAAATTGCTATTACAGATACTCCTACATCTGCAAAAACTGCTTCCCACATTCCAGATATTCCTAATGCTCCCAATGCTAAGATTAACACTTTTACTCCTAATGCAAAAATTATATTTTGTTTTACTATTTTTAGAGTTTTTTTAGATATACTTATTGCATCTATTATTTTTGATATTTCATCTGTCATAATTATTATATCTGCAGCTTCAATAGCAGCATCACTACCAATTCCACCCATAGCAATTCCTACATCAGATCTTGCAAGAGATGGTGCATCATTTATTCCATCTCCAACAAATGCCACTTTTTTACCATTTTCTTCTTTACTTATAATATTTTCTAATATTTCAAACTTATCTGTTGGCAATAATTCTGTATAAACCTCATCTATTTCAACAGATTTTGCAATTTCTTCTCCTATATCTCTTTTGTCTCCTGTTAACATTACAGTTTTTCTTATTCCAATTTCTTTCATAGTACATATAGATTTTGTAATTTCTTCTTTTATTTCATCTGAAATTAAAATATATCCAACATATTCATTTTCTACTGCAACATACACTATTGTACCAATTTTGTTTACTTCTTCAAACTTTATACTATATTTGTTCATTAGTTTTGCATTTCCAATTAACATATTTTTTTCAAAAACTGTTGCCTTTACACCTAAGCCTGTTAATTCTTCTACATTTTGTATCTTAGATGTATCTATTGAGCCTTTATATATATCTTTTAAAGACATTGATATTGGATGATTTGAATTGTATTCTGCATGTACTGTTAATTTTAATAATTCTTCTTCAGTTATATTTTTAGGGCAAATTTCTTGTACTTTAAAAACACCTCTTGTAATTGTTCCTGTTTTATCTAGCACTATTGTATCTACTTTTGAAAGTGTTTCTAAATAGTTACTTCCCTTTACCAAAATTCCCTTTTTAGAAGCTCCCCCTATTCCTCCAAAGAAGCTTAAAGGAACAGATATTACTAATGCACAAGGACATGATATTACTAAGAATGTTAATGCTCTTGAAAGCCACATACCAAATGATGAATCTTGTAATATAATAGGAGGAATTATGGCTAAAATAAAAGCTAAACCAACTACTATTGGTGTATAATATTTAGCAAATTTGGTAATAAACTTTTCTGATTTAGATTTCTTAGAAGTTGAATTTTCGATTAAATCTAATATTTTACTAACTGTTGATTCTTCAAATTTCTTTATTACTTTTACTTTTAATAAACCACCAATATTTATACATCCACTTAAAATATTATCTCCTATGTCAATTTTTCTTGGTACAGATTCTCCTGTTAAAGAAGATGTATCAAGCATTGAAGTTCCTTCTATAACAATTCCATCTAATGGAACTTTTTCTCCTGATTTTATTTCTATTATTTCATTTAATTCAACTTCTTCAGGACTTACTTTCTCAACATTTCCATTTCTTACTACATTTGCATAATCTGGTCTAATGTTCATTAAACTTTGAATTGATTTTCTAGATTTATTAACTGCATAATCTTGAAATAACTCACCTATTTGATAAAATACCATAACAGCAACTGCTTCTGGATATTTTTTTATGCAAAATGCACCTATTGTAGATACTGTCATAAGGAAATTTTCATCTAGCCATTCTTTATTAAATATATTTTTTATAGCTTTTATAACTACATCTTTTCCTACTATAATATAACTTAATATATATAATACTAATTGCCAAATTTCTCCTATTTGTTTTAGTGCAGTGGCTAAAATAAGTAAAACTATACTAATTGCAATCTGTATTATCTCTTTTTTGTTTTCACTCATAATGTAGCCTCCTCCTTTATGTGCTCCATACCCTTCTCAAAGATTTCTCTTACATGATAATCAGATAAAGAATAAAACACCATTTTTCCTTCTCTTCTAAATTTAACTAAATTATTTTCTTTTAATGTACTTAATTGATGTGATATTGCAGATTTAGTCATATTAAGTAATACTGCTAAATCACATACGCACATTTCATGCAAATCTAAAGCCCACATAATTTTTGCTCTAGTACTATCTCCTAAAACTTTAAAAAAATCTGCTAAATCATATATATCATTTTCTTCTGGTATTTGTTTTTTTACTTGTTCTAATATATCACTGTGAACTACTTCACAATCACATTCAAATGATGTTTTTTCCAAAATATCTCCTCCTTATATAAAAACAGTTGAGTAATTGTTCAACCAACTTTATTATAGTTGAACAATTACTCAACTGTCAATAGTTTTTTAAAATTTTATTCCTTTACATATTCTTTGAAGAGATTTCCTCTTTCTTTAAAATTCTTGAAATAACCGTAACTTGATGCTGCTGGTGATAGTAAACAAATCATTCCTTTTTTAGTTTTTTCTTTTGCAATTTTTACAGCTTGACTTAAATTTTCTACTAAATAAACTTGTTTATTTTTTATTCCTTCTGCTATATATTCTCCAGTTTTAGGTAAGCATATTACGTTTTCTATTTTACTATTGTTTATATATTCAATCAATTCGCCTTGGTGTACACCTCTATCTTTTCCACCAACAATTAGTGTATTTATATTTTTTAAAGTTTCTATTGCATTTATTGTAGCCTCTGGAATTGTTGCAATAGAATCATTATAGTATTCTATATCGTTAAATTTTCCTACATACTCCATTCTATGCTCTAATGGCATACATTCATCTATTGCCTGTTTTGTTAAGTTAAAATCTAGACCTAATATATCACTTACAGCCACAATAAACATTATATTGTTTAAGTTATGATTTCCTAATATATGTCTTTTTTCATCATCTATATATGCTAAATTTCCTTTATAATATATTTCATTTCCCTTTAAGATTACATCCGCATCTTCTTTTTTCATTGATACAATAATTTTCTTTGCTTTTGTTTTCACATCTTTGTTGCTAATAACTTCATTATCTATATTATATAGTGCATAATCCCTTTCAGTTTGATATTTAAATATATTATATTTTGCATCAATATATTCATCATATGATTTATAATGATCTAAATGTTCTTCAAATATATTCAATAAAATTGCAACATTAGGAGATTTTTTTATATATTGCAAAGCATGTGAAGATAATTCTAAAACTAAAATTGTGTCTTTTGTTATTTCATCAAGTTTTTCAAATATAGGTATTCCAATATTACCTAAAAGCATTGTATTTTTTCCGTTGTTCTTTAGAACACTATACATTAGAGAACTTGTTGTACTTTTCCCTTTTGTTCCTGTTATTCCTATTGTAAATATATCTACAAATTCCAATACCATTTCTAGTTCACTTGTAATTTTATCTTGAAAATTACTAATATCAATATCTTTAAATGAAATTCCTGGTGTTTTAAATATTAAATCAAAATCTTGTGTACATTCTAAATATTCATTACCATGAATACACTTTGCATATTTGTCTTGTGCAAGTTCTTTTTCATAATCTTCTTTTTCATCACAAATTGTAATAGGCTTTTTGGGAAAGTGTTTTCTTATGAATGAATATGTTGATTTTCCTTCAATTCCAAATCCTAAAATTAGTATGTTTTTTTCTCTTAAATTATTTAATAGCTTTTCTAACATACTTCCTCCTTAATTTTGTTTTGTAGTACATTTTCGAATTCTTTTGGTAAATTGTTTTCGATATTATATTGTTTTAACAAATTGTTATTACTTACATCTACTAGTTTATAATTTTCTTTATAATATTTAAGCATGTAAGGTAATTCTTTATTTTCTTTTTCTAATTTTATTATTGTTTTTGATAGCGCAAAATTTATTTCTTCATAGGTACCAACGCATTCAAATGGCTTATTCTTGCCATATCCACATAGTTCTATAAATGTATTTAATAAATCTTTATTTTCAAACATATCCTCACCAAATATGTTGACTAATTTTTCTTTATATAAAAACGGACTTAATATGCAATATACAAATAAACATTTTGGGCAATTACAGCACCAAACCCAAGGTAGTTGTTTACTTCCTACATTACAACTTTTAAATATCTTATGATATTGTTCAATTCTTGAAAATAACATTGCTATTTGTAACTCATTTATTGGTCTTAGCATACTAAAATATTTTACTTCTTCTGAAAAATATTTTTTTACATATTCATTAAAATCTTGTTCAAATTCATAGCTTTTAGAATATTGATGATTTATATTTTCTCCTTCTATATTACTTTCATTTGCACTAGATTCATTAGATAATGCGATATATTTTTTCTCTGTTAAAGTAGCTATTAAATATGATAAAAACGCAAGCATTGCAGAAAATGGAGTATGTCCATTTAGGTAACCTTCATTATTTAACTTCTTTATATTCTCATCTATTATTCTAGAAACTTCTATTATTTTATTATTTTCATATCCTGCAATTTCAGCACACTTCATAGAAGGCTCTTTTGAGCCTATTATTAAACAATAATTATCATTTTTATATTTTTTTAATAGTTCTAGCGTTACTGTTGAATCTTTTCCACCACCAACAGGTATTATTGCCCCATTTGTTTTAATATCTGGTATTTTTATTTCTTCTTTTTTTGCTTCAACTATTATGTCCATCATTTCATCTTCTGCTATATCTATATTGTTTATGTATCTATATTCTCCTAATCCATAGTAATATAGCTTTTTAAACCAATTTTTTTGATATTCATCTAAATAGCCACATTTTACAATTACTGTTTTAGGACACACACATTTCCAATAGCTTATTAACTCTACCATTCCTAAGTTAAATGCTAAATATTTAACATAAGAATTATTTACAGATTTAAATTTTATATTCTTTTTTTGTATAATTATTTTAGGTTCAAATTTTGCTAACTGTGGAATTTCGAACTCGTACTTTATTTCAATGCTGTCTTGATTTTCTTTAATTTCATAAGATTTATATATGAATTCTTTATATTGTTCTCTATATAATAAAAACTTATTTTCCATACCCTCTCCACCTTTTTTACATTCTTATATAATATATACTATTTTTAAAATTTTGTCTACTTTTTTCACTTTGTGGCTTGATTTTTTTATTTCTATATGGTAAAATATTAAAAGTCAAAATTATTCATTTCTTAGAGGAGGTGCAAAATATATGCCAAATATCAAATCAGCTATAAAAAGAGTTAGTGTAATTGAGAAAAAAACCGCACAAAATAATATGATTAAAACAGGATATAGAACAGCTGTAAGAAAAGTTGAACTAGCCATATCAGAAGGAAATTCTGAAGAAGCAAAAAAACTTTTCGTTGATGCTACAAAAAAAATAGATCAAGCTTGTACAAAAGGTGTTATAAAGAAAAACACAGCAGCTAGAAAAAAATCTAATTTAGCAAAAAAAATAAATGCAATAGTTGCATAGAAAAAGAAGACATAAGTCTTCTTTTTTTATTATACATGTGGCGATTATTCAAAATCTTCTAATAATCTATTTAAGTTTTCTCTTCCATATACTTTAAGTCCACCTTTTATCTTTTCAGAATCTGTTAATGGTAAAAACTCAACTCCTATTTCTGTAACAGTTTCAAGAACTTCATTTTCTTCACTATCTAAATTATATATTGCCACATATCCATCCATATCTTTTAAAATGTAGTGTTCATTGCATATGCCATCTTCTTCTTTATATATTGTAATTTCTTCTGGCTCAAATTCTTGTATCTCAAAATCTTTTAATTCTTCTGCAAATTCTTCTTCTGTTAAATTAATATATTCATTTTCTATGGTTTTTGAAGTTTTCACTGTGTGTCCACATTCATTATAAAAAATATTAGTTATTACTTTTGCATTCGGAGAAATCTTTTTTTCTTTTGCATTTGTTTCTTTGACCTCATCATCATCATTAACTTTGTTTGGTGTTTCACTTGCTATTTTATTTGATTTATAAATCTCCGCGTTATAGCTATCACTAGAACTTAGGGTTTTATATATATACTTTCCCATTAAAAAGCCAAATATAATTATCAATATTACTGTTAATACTAACAATCTCTTTTTCATAATAATCACCTATCTCTTAGGTGTATTGTTAACATTTTTTGAAAAATTATACATTTAATCCATTATATTATTAAATTTTGAAACTACTTTTAGTTGCTTTTCATCACTTCCATTAGTTCTTATTTGTATCTCTCCGCATTCATCTGTTCTAAATACCTTTACTTTAAAACTATTTAGTCTTTCTAAAATTTCTTCATTCGGATGTCCAAAATTATTGTCTTTTCCAACTCCTATTAAAGCAATTTTCGGATTAACCAACTTTATAAATTCTTGTGTTGATGATGTTTTTGAACCATGATGAGCTATTTTTAATACAGTACTCTTTAGCACATTTTTACCATACATTTTTAATATTTCATTTTCTGCCTCTTTTTCAATATCTCCAGTAAATAGCATACTAAAATTTTTATACACTAATTTTACAACTAAAGAATTATTATTTAAATCATCAAATTCCAGATTATAAGAAGGATACAATACATAAATTCTTAAATCTTTTTCAATAGTAATTACATCCCCTTTTTGTACAACTTTTATAGTTATATGTTTTTCATTAGCAATCTCCAAAAATTTTGTATACTCTTCGCTTACTTTGGCTTGCTTAGATATAAGTATATTTTTCACTTTTAAATTTTTTAATAAATACATAAGCCCTCCGCAGTGGTCATTATCGAAATGTGAAACCATTAAATAATCAATAGTCCAAACACCTCTATCTAGCAGATATGGTACTAAAATATTTTTTCCTATATCATAATCTTTATCTGAACTTCCACCACCATCAATTAGAATTGTTTTATGTTTTGGAGTAATAAGTAAACTTGAATCTCCTTGTCCTACATCTATAAAATAAATTCGTAAATACTTATAACTAAAATTATTAAACAATTGAAAAATCAAACTTATTATTATAATTACTATTATAATTTTTTTCATTGTTCTTTTGATTTTTTCTCTATTTTTAAAGATTCTATGAAATAATTTATTTTGGAAGATAAAAATTAAAAACAAAATTATGTAATATGTTATTATAAAAATTAGATTAGGTGTTGGTATTGTAATACTAGAAAATGGTAAATTTGATAAAGCTTTAGATATACATATTAAAAATCCTACTAATATTCTTATAATTGGATAAAGAATTATTCTTAAAGGACTTAGTATTAAGAAACAAATACCTATTATCATAATTAAAGCAAATATTGGAGTTGATATTATTCCAGAAATTAAAAAATTGTATGAAATTGCATTGAAATTTAAAATAATTATTGGTGCAATTAGAATTTGCACAGATATAGAAATTACTATTGAATCTTTTATTACTTTCTTCAATTTATTCTTTAGTATATTTTGTTTTTCATTATTATTTTCTTTTTTACATAATTTAGGACTTATAAAAACTATTCCTAAAGTTCCTAAAAATGTCAATTCAAAACCTATATTAAATAATTTATATGGGTTAAAAAATAAGATTATTAAAGCCGATAAACTTAAATTATTATATATGTCAGATTTTCTATGAACTAATTTTGAAAAACAAACACTTATAGTCATTAAACAAGCTCTTACAACAGATGGGCTAAAATTTGTAAGCATCATAAAAAAGATTAAAATTATTATAATGCAAATTTTAGAAAACCTCTTTTGCATTTTCCCAAAAAACAAATTTATTATAATAACTATATAACTTACATGAGCACCAGATATGGCTAATATGTGTGCCATATTTCCATTTTTAAAATATGTATTTATTTCATCTGAAATCTGAGACTTTTCTCCTAGTAATATTCCTAAAAAAACTGAAGCCTCATCTTCTGGCAAATTGTTATTTATATCTTTAATTATTTTATTTCTTAATGCATTTATATTTCTTTCTATAAAACTTGTTTTGTTTTTTTCTAGTATTTGTATTGTATTCACTACATTTACTGTTCCATAAATATTATTTTGTTTTAAATAATCTCTATATGAAAATCCTTTATAATTCCTACTATCTTCTGGTTTAGTATATTTTGCTATGAATTTTATATAATCTCCATATTCTAAAATGTCTTGGTTTTTCTTTACATATAGTATTAGTTTTAAATTCGCATATTGTTTTTTGTCTATACTTTTTACTTTTAAAATGTATTTATTTGAATAATTTTTATTTTCAACTGTTTCTATAGCCCCTGTTATCTCAACGTTTTTATCGATTCCATAGATTTTATTATACCTACTATCTAATGTAAAACTATAAATTGCGCCTATTATAATAAATACAAATAAAATGAATATCATTTTTTTAGGAAATATGACTTTTAAATATCTTTTAATATTTTTATTTAAAAACTTTATTAAAAAAACTATAATTAAAATTCCTAAAAAAATTAGAGCTATACTTTTTTCAAAATATAGCCCTAAAATTATTCCTAACATATATCCTATAGAGGCAATTACAATTGGTCTTTTAACCATAAGCACTCCTTAAATATTTATAAATTACCCCCATTATAAATCTACTCTTCTTGCAGTTACATATCTTTTTACATAACTTGCATCACTTAGATTTGATACTATTACTCCAGCTGTTGGAGTAGATGCGTGTACAAATTGATTATTTCCTATATATATTCCAACATGCCCAATTCCTTGATTTGTTTTATAGTCTGTAAAAAATACTAAATCTCCAGGTTGTAAGTTTGCTTTTTCAACATAAACTCCATTGTTTGCTTGTGCATCTGCAGTTCTATTTACTTTGCATCCTAATTTACCACATATATAATATACAAGTCCTGAACAATCAAATCCAGTTGATGGGCTAGCTCCACCATAAACATACTTGTAACCAACATAAGTTTTAGACATACTAGCAATTTGCTCACCTATTGAACTTGCACTAACTGGTGTTGTAACTACTTCTGTCTTCTCTGTTGGCGTATTTACTACTTGTGCAGTTACATTTACTACAGATTCTCTTGAACTTGAACCTCTATTAGTAGTTGTTGTATCTTTTTCTGGTTTTTCTTGTATTAAACTAGTTCTTATCCATCCTGCTTTTCCACTATATTCTACATAAGCAAAATTTCCTGCAATTTCTCGTACAAAAATTTCACCATTTTTCTTAATTGTATCTTTTATACTTGATGTAACTACTGGTAATATATATACATTTGCATCATTATTTACTATTTTTTGCCCTAACAAATTTATTGTTGGATTTTCATTTTGTTGAGGCTCCGTAGTTGCAGGTGTTGGTGTGTCTACGGGTGTTGGTGTTGTAGTTGGTGCAGGAGTTGCTTGTTCTGAATTTGTTACGGGTATTGTTCCTGTACCTGTTTGCTTTATGAAATCTTTTCTCATATATCCTTCATAATTACCTAACTGCGTATATTTAATTTTATACCATCCATTTGTTTCTTCAATAATTTCTACTGGAGCCTCTTTATTTAGCACTGTAACAATAGCTGTATCTGTGCTTGGTCCTTTTCTAACTCTAATTCCATCTTGTATAACAACTCCATCTATTGCGTATGAACTAGATATTTTTAATATAATAAGAATTATTGCTAAGAGAATAGTTCTTTTAATATATTTCATAATAAAAACACACCTCATTTTTCTTACTTCCGTAATTATATATGCTTTTAATTTTTTTGTCAATGTTATTTGAAATATAGGAAGTAAAAAATATATTGTAGTTTCAATGATATGAAATAAGAAAAAGAGAACTATCACTAGTTCTCTTTCTCTTTATCTTGCAACATTTTATTTACATTTATTACAGGTAATATTAACGGCATAACATTTGCACTAGATGTATAAGTAGATACTATAGACCTTATATATGGATATAAAATAGCAATCGCATTAGGTTCAAAGTTAATATTTTCGTCATTATTTTCAATTTCAAAAAATCCTCTAATAGCTACTTTCATCTTGTATGGATATTCCTTCGGTGTATTATTAAATAAGTATACTATTAATCTCACTTGCATTTCTTTTTCTGATATGTATACAATCTCTTTATCTATGTCAAAATCTATTTTTACTGGTTTATCTATGAACTTTTCATTATAATTAAAATTTATCTCATCTACTATGTATTTTTTAAATATTAACTTGCTTTTAAACTTGTCCATTCTTTTTCCTCCATATATTCATTATATTCGTTATATTGACATTGTTCTTTTATTTTCATATCATATTTTATATCTTTTTCTTCAAAATCTACTGTTTTATAATCATTCCCACAAAGCTCTAATTCAACATTTTCTTTTTCATCTATTCTAATTCTTTCTTCTATTTCTTCTATTGTCATCTTATCAACTATACTGTCAATTTTTTTCATTAATCTTTTTAATCTATTCATTATATTCACCTATCATTTCTATTTTTCTATTTTTAATTATAATTCTATATAAATCTTTAACTCTATCGATATCATTATATTCTCTTACACTATATATACATTTAGTTTCTCTTACACAAATTTGCCTTTGATGATTTTTAATAAAATCATCATCATTTTTTCCTAATTCTTGTATTGTTCTAACATAACTAGCTAACAATACATCAAATTCATCAAAAAATCCATTATCTGCTAATGCATTCATCCAAAATTTTGTACTTCTTCCATTTAATTTATTTATCTCAGATTGATTTCCTTCTTTTATGTACTTTTCCTTTAATTTGTCTTTGAAATATTTATATAAAACAATACCTTCTGGTGAACTCATATCTAGCATCTTATTGGAGTTACACATTATAAAAGCTTTCAATATTATATAATCAGATGGCTTTAAATTAATTCCTTCTTTTCTTTTTTTCTTTATATCAAGTACATTCCATTCTACTGCATAATATTCATCTTCAAAAAAATATACTCCTTCACCTAACCAATGTTGCTTATCTGTAGATATAGATTTTTTAAATCCATTATTTTCAATAGACTCTTTATTTTCTTTTAATGTTCCGTGAAATCCTATATATATTTTATTCACTTCATACTCCTAGTATATTTATATTCTTTCTATTTTAGAATATTTTATACTATTATATAATATTTTACAAGATTTTTTTATTTTCATTTTCTGACATTTTTTGACATTTTCTTATATTATATAGGATAACTTTTTTTATTACAATACTATTGTATCATATTTTCATAATAACATAATTTACATAAAATGTCAATTTGGCTTGCTAATGCAATAATGTGATAAAAATGTGATAATTAAAAAAATAGCATATCTCAAATCTATTGAAACATGCTATTTTTTTAAGTTGTGGTAGCGAGAGGGGGATTCGAACCCTCGACACCTTGGGTATGAACCAAGTGCTCTAGCCAACTGAGCTACCTCGCCATATATTTTGTCAAGCGACTTATTTATTATAATAAGTTTTTATAAGTTTGTCAACAACATTTTAATTATTTCTTTTTTTCTTCTGGTATTATTATTTCCTTTTTTTCTTTTTTTATTTTTGGTTTTGCTGAATTTAAGTGGTCATATACTGGAGATATTTCAATTTCAGATCCATTACCATTTACTATTTTTATATTCTTTTCCATAAAAACCTCACCTTAAAATTATAATTCTTATCTTTCTTCTTGTACTTTTGATGATTTACCACTTGGTTGAATTTTTGTATTATCTTTCTCTGTATTTGCTTTTCCTTGTAACTCAACGTTTCCTTGTGTTTTTATACGTTTTTTATAATTTGCTTTATTTTCCTCAAAGAAGCTTTTACTCATTTCATCTATTTTTTTGTTTGATTTTTTTAATTCTTCAATAGTTTCATTAGTTTCATCACCAAATGCTTTTATATTTAATTCTCCATCAACAAATTCATCATCATCTGGAGTTTTTAACCAATCTAAGAATTTTCTAATAGGATTTTTTTTCTTTACTTCTTCCATTTTTTTATTAACCTCTCTTTACAAAAAAATGTTACAATACATATTTATTGTAACATTTTTTATTAGAAAAATCAAGTATTTGTGAGTATTTTTCTTAGTTCATATAATCTTTTAACTTTTTACTTCTACTAGGATGTCTTAATTTTCTTAATGCTTTTGCTTCTATTTGTCTTATTCTTTCACGAGTTACCATAAATTCTCTTCCAACTTCTTCTAGAGTTCTTGTTTTGCCATCTTCTAATCCAAATCTTAACTTCAATACTTTGGCTTCTCTTGGTGTTAAAGTCTCCATAACCTCTTCTAGTTGTTCTTTTAAAAGAGTGTATGCAGCTGAATCATGTGGAGCTGGTGAATCATCATCTTGTATAAAATCACCTAAATGGCTGTCATCTTCTTCTCCTATTGGAGTTTCAAGTGATACTGGATCTTGTGCTATTTTTTGTATTTCCATTACTTTCTCTACACTTATATCCATTTCCTTAGCAATTTCTTCAGGAGAAGGTTCTCTTCCTAATTGTTGTAATAAATGTCTAGAAGTTCTAATTAGTTTATTTATTGTTTCTACCATATGAACTGGTATTCTTATTGTTCTTGCTTGGTCTGCTATTGCTCTTGTTATTGCTTGCCTAATCCACCATGTTGCATAAGTACTAAACTTGTATCCTTTAGTATAATCAAATTTTTCAACAGCCTTTATCAATCCCATATTTCCTTCTTGAATTAAATCTAGGAAAAGCATTCCTCTTCCAACATATTTTTTTGCAATACTTACAACTAATCTTAAGTTAGATTCACATAGTTTTTGCTTTGCTTCTTCATCTCCATTTAACATTCTTTTTGCTAAATCTAATTCCTCTTCAAATGTTAATAACGGTATTTTTCCAATTTCCCTTAAATACATTCTTACTGGATCATCTACATTTACACCTTCGAAGTTCATTAAATCAATGTATTCTACAGGTTCTACACTCTCTAAATCCTCTAAATCAGGCTCTTCTAAATCTTCATCTTTTAATACATCTACACCTATTTCTTCAAAAGCATCAAATACTTTATCTATTTGCTCTAAGTTTGCATCACCTAGTTCACTTGCCAATTCTCCATATGTTATTTGCCCTTTTTCTTTTGCTTTTCTTACTATCTCTTGAACTTTTTCATTAGCTTCTTTTGATTCTTCTTCTTTTTTTTCTTCTGTTTTAACTTTTTTATCTGTTTTCTCTGCCTTTTCTGTTTCTCCTGTTTTAACTTTTTTATCTGTTTTCTCTGCCTTTTCTGTTTCTCCTGTTTTAACTTTTTTATCCGTTTTTTCTGCCTTTTCTGTTTCTTCTGCTTTAACTTTTTTTCCAGTTTTTTCTGTTTTTTCAGTTTTGTCGGCTTTTTCTACTTTTTCCGTTTTGTTTGTTTTTTCTGCTTTTTTAGTTTGCTTTGTTTCTTTTTTCTCTTTGTTTTCTTTATTTACTTTTACTTGTTTTTTTACTTCTTCTTTTGCAACTTTTACCTCTTCTTTTTTTACTTTTGGCATTTTTAACACTTTCCTTTCTAGCACTCTACTTAAATTTTGCAAGTTCTATAATAATGTTATTTAAATCTTTTTCAAGGTTTATCTTGTCTTCTAATTGTAAATTTTTATCATCTAGTTTTTTTATAATTTCATTTTTTTGGTTAGTCAATTTTTCTTTTTTATAAATATGTATGATATCTTTTATAGACTTTCCTACATTTGCAATTTCATAATCTGTAGCCATTATGCCAGTAATATAATTTATTATTTCTTCATTATTTTCAAATAAATCTAATATGTTATTTATATTACTATTTCCGTTTTTGTATTCTTCATACATTTTTGTCATTATTTCTTTATTTTCTTCTTTTTTCATATCTTGTGGAGTTATTATATCTTTTATTTGGTCATATACATCTTTTCCTTCACTTATTAAAAGTGAAACAATCATATTTTCTCTTTGTATCAAAGCTTCAGTATTTTTATCATCTTTCATTTTAGGTTTTACATATGTGGTTCTTTCTAGTATTTTTTTACCTTGATTTTGAGAATAATTCATTTTATTTATTTGTGCATATATCGCTTCTTTAGATATATTGTACTCTGCTGATATTTTTTCTATATATACTTCTTGTTCTATATTATTATCTACTGCTGTTAGTATTTTTGATATTTCATTTAAAAATTTTATTTTATCATTAGTATTATTTATATCTAACTGTTTTTTTAATACCTTAACTTTAAACTCTACTAATGATATAGCATTCTCAACTAATAAGTTAAATCTACCACTACCATATTTTATAACATATTCATCTGGATCTTTTGCACCTTCCATTTGAAGTATTCTAACATCACACCCTATTGATTTTAAAATTTCTAATCCTCTTAGAGTTGCTGCTTGTCCTGCTCCATCTGAATCATAAGAAATTATTACTTTTTCGCAATACTTTCTAAGTAATCTTCCTTGTGCCTCAGTTAGTGCAGTACCAAGAGAAGCAACAACATTGTTTATTCCTCTTTGATATAATGATATTGCATCCATATAACCTTCAACAATTATAAGCTTTTGTGGATTAGAATTTTTTGCAATATTTAATGCAAATAAGTTTCTTCCTTTACTATACACTATGCTTTCTGGTGAATTTATGTATTTAGGTAAGCTATCATCTAAAACTCTTCCTCCAAATGCTATTACTCTATTTCGCACATCTAATATTGGAATCATAAGTCTTTTTCTAAATCTGTCAACATATGAGCCATTCTCGTTTTTTATAACAAGAGTTGATGCTATTATCTCTTCATCTGAATAGCCCTCTTTTTTTAAATATGTATATAATTCATTGTAGTTTCCAGAATAGCCTATTCTAAAAGATTTTAATGTTTTATTATCTAATTTTCTCTTTTTTATGTATTCTTGTGCTTGAACTGAATCTGGTTTATATAAATTTTCGTGAAAAAAAAGTGCCGATTTTTCATTTATTTCATATACTTTTTTCTTTAATAATTGCTTTCTATCTTCCTCAGAGTTTTCGATTGTAGGTAAAACAATTCCTGCTCTTTCTGCAAGCAATTCCATAGTATCTCTGAAATCTATATTTTCCATTTTTTGAATGAAATGTATTACATTTCCGCCAGCTCCACATCCAAAGCAATGGAAAATTTGTCTATCCGGAGAAACAGAAAAAGAAGGCGATTTCTCTTTATGAAAAGGACACAATCCAAAAAAGTTTCTACCGCTTCTTTTTAATACTACATATTGTGATATTACATCTACTATATCATTACTATTTCTAACTTCTTCTATTAACTCTTCACTATATCGCACTATTTTTGCACCTTTCTTCAACATAATTATATTATTCGACAGACAAGACTTAAATCCTTCTTTATTTGTTTAAAAATAACATTTTATGTTAATAATGATATTTCTCCCTTATTCAATGAGCAAATTTTTTTATGCAAGAAAAAAGGCGCTTTTTACGCGCCTATATAATATATCTTATTTTATAACTCATCTGTTCCGCCAAAATCTTCATCTGCATCTCCAACATCAATAACATCATTATAAGAAATAAATTTCTTTACTACATTATTTGGTATTGGATTTTTGCAATACTCTGTATATGATGTGTTTATTGTATTATCAACTAATTTTTCAACTTCATCTGCTGAACTATGTTCTGCAAGTATTAGTTCACTTACTAATATTTGTTTTGCATTTAAAAGCATTTTCTTTTCTCCTGTAGATAGTCCTTTTTCTTTTTGCTTAAAGCTTAAATTCCTAACTACATCGGCGATTTCATAAGCATCTCCACTTTTCATTTTGTCCATATTATCTCTATATCTTTTGTTCCAATTCATTGACATTTCTGTACTATCTTGTTCTAAAACTTTAAACACCTTATTAGCTGTTTCTTTATCTATAATATCTCTTACACCAATTTCTTCTGCCTTTACGGTTGGTACCATACACTTTACTTCACCAGGCATTTTAATTATGTAATAAGCTTGTTTCTCTCCTAAAATATCTTTTTCTTCAATTGCTTCAATTGTTCCTGCTCCGTGCATTGGATATACTACTTTATCGCCAACATTAAACATCTTTTAAATCATTCCTTTCCGTATGTTTTTATCTGTCACTGACAATATATAGTATAGCATAAATTTTGGTAAAAGTAAATAAAAAATTTGCTAATTTTTTTCCAAAATTTATTTGCTTGTAGATCCAAATCCGCCTATTCTCATGCCTTCAGCAGTATCATTATCTATTGTTAAAAATTTTTGAAAAATTGCTTGTCCAATTACATCTCCTTTTTTTATTTCAACAGGCTCACTCTTTATATTATAAAAAGCATACATAATAAGTCCGTCATTATCAGGATTTCCGTAGTAATCTGCATCTACTATTCCTACACTATTTGCTAAAATCAATCCTTTTTTTCCTGGATTAGAACTTCTATTACATAGCATTAAGTATTCATCATCTTGCATATATGCCTTTATACCTGTTTTTACAAGAACTGGCTTATCTCCTTTTTTTAACGGCTCTATTACACAATCCTCAGCTGCGCAAACATCATATCCTGCTGAATATTTTGTTTTTCTCTCTGGCATTGTAATATTCTTATCTTCAAATCCTTTCGCAATTTCAAATCCTCTTAATTTTTCCATATTTATTTCTCCTCTCAAAATTTAAATAATATTATTTATCTTACAATTCTTGTTACATCATTGAATGTTACAAATAATGATAATGTTATTAGTATTGCAAAACCTAACATTTGTATTTTTAACTCTGTTTCCTGCTTTAGTGGTTTTTTTCTTATTCCTTCTATTATTAACAATAGTATTTTTCCTCCATCTAGCGGTGGGAATATTAAAAGATTAGTTACTCCCAAAGATAATGAAATTAGTGACATCATGTAAAAATAATCTAAAATTCCATTTGTATTAGAAATAACACTTGATATTCCGAACAGGCCCCATTAGTTGATTTACAGTAACTTGACCTGTAAATAATAATCGTATGCTATCTATAATAGAAGTTGAAAATGCTACTGTATTTTTTAGTGCTCCTTGTATATTTTTTGTAATTATCAATACAATTATAAAATATGCAATCAATCCAAATAATATATTTACGAGTCCTCCTGCAGCTACTATTGCAATTCTTTTTGGAATACTTGCTTTGCTAAATGATCCCTCTTGATTGGAATACTCCTCTTCGCCTTCCATACTTACAAATCCACCTAAAGGAATTAGGCGTAGTGCGTATTTTGTTTCTTTCACTTGTTTTTTCCATATTGTAGGACCAAATCCAATTGCAAATTCATTTACCCTTACTTTGCATAACTTTGCAACTATGAAATGTCCGCCCTCATGAATCAGAACTAAAAATCCTAATAAAAATATTATCTTAATTGCATTCAATAAGAAAAGTGTCAAAATTTATCCTCCCACATAATTAGTTGTAAATACTATATCATTGTTAATAAAAAATATGCAAATGGTGCAATAAATATTACACTATCTATTCTATCTAGCATTCCTCCATGTCCCGGTATTAAATTACTAAAATCTTTAATACCTGTATATCTTTTTATACTTGATGCTGCAAAGTCTCCTACTTGACCAATAATACTAAGTGCAGCTGACACTATAGATACCATTATATAAGAAATATTTCCATTAAAGCAATTATTTACAACAATTGTATATACTAATCCTAAAATAACTGCACCAATAATTCCACCAATACAGCCTTCTATTGACTTGTTAGGGCTAACTTTACTAAATTTGTGCTTTCCTATAAGCTTTCCTACCACATATGCAAATACATCTGTCCCCCAAGCAAAAAATACAATATACCATATTAGTATTTTTCCATCTGCTCTTCCCAAAAGCAATGGTAAAAACATAAGAAATCCAACTATATAGCATATACCAAAAAAGGTTATAGCAATATCATTATATGTAGTTTTCATATTTGTTATAATTACTTGTAAAAATAATATTAAAAATACTGTAGGTATTCCAATTCCAATTATTTGCACTACTTTAGCAACTGGAATTAAATGCATTATAGCAATCAACAAGCAAGAAATATAACCTAGCCATTTTACTGGATTTGCCTTTTCTTTAAAAGCATTAAAATACTCATTCATTGCCAATAGTGCTACAATGCTAAATGCAACATCTATAACATATACATTACCAAAAATCAACAATACTACTACTAATGGAAATAATATCAATGCTGATATAACTCTACTCATATATTAGTTTCCTTTCTTTTATCCTACTTTATCTTGCTTTTCGTCTGGTCTTCCACCAAATCTCCTATTTCTGCTTTGATATACTTCAATAGCCTTTAATAAATCATCTTTACTAAATGCTGGCCAATGTACATCAGGGAAATAAAATTCTGTGTATACTAATTGCCAAGGCAAGAAATTACTTGTTCTAAGTTCATTACTTGTTCTTATCATTAAATCTGGCTCTGGTATTCCTGCCGTATATAAATTTTGTGATACTGTTTCCTCTGTTATATCTTCTATTTTTAAAGTACCATTTTTTACTTGTTCTGCAATTTTCTTAGTTGCCCTAACTAATTCTTGTCTTCCTCCATAATTAAAAGCTATACTCAAAGTAAGTCCAGTATTATTTTTTGTTGTTTCTACTATATTTTTTAAACTTTTTTGAAGTCCTGCTGATAATACAGTTGTATCACCTAAAATTTTGACTACAATATTATCTTTATTTGCTCTTTTAGTAAAAGAATCTATATAGTTTTTTAATATTATCATCAAAGCAGAAACTTCTTCTTCGCTTCTTTTCCAGTTTTCTGTAGAAAATGCATATACCGTTAAATATTTTATTCCTAATTTATTACATATTAAAGTTATTTTTTCTAAATTATCTGCACCTGCTTTATGCCCTTCTTTAGTAGATAATCCATTTGCTTTAGCCCATCTTCTATTACCATCCATGATAATAGCAATATGCTGAGGCAAATTTTCTTGTTTTAATTCCATATATTTGAACATTCCTTTCTCTATTATACTTTAATCTTAAAAAAATGCCTTTTCAAACTAATTTTATTTATTTCTGTTTGCTATATACATAGCTAATTCTTTCAAAAATTCACCTTTCTCGCCAAAGTTTTCTACTATTTCTACCGCTTCTTTAATTATCTTATCTAAAACTTCTTTTGCACCTTCTAAACCATATTTAGAAACATATGTACATTTTCCTAATTTCTTGTCATTTCCAACAGGTTTTCCTAATATCTCTTCATTTCCTTCTTCAGATAAAATATCATCTTTTATTTGAAAAGCCAAACCAATTTTATCAGCATAACTAGAAAGCTTTTCAACATCTTCTTCGCTTGCATTAGCTAAAATTGCACCCATCCTTACAGATAATCTTATAAATGCTCCTGTTTTATTTACATGAATGTATTTTAAAAATTCTTCACTTATTTCTTTTCCTTCATATTCTGTATCTAAGTATTCTCCGGCTAACATTCTATCTACTGCTAAAGAAAATTCTCCAAATATTTTTATTCTATTTTTTAACTCATTATTATCATAATTTGCCAAATCTTTACTTATTACAATATATGCATTATTTAATAAGGCATCACCAGCTAATAAAGCTGTTGCCTCATTAAATTTTTTATGATTTGTTGGTTTACTATGTCTAAAATCATCATTATCTATACATGGCATATCATCATGAATTAAAGAAGCATTATGTACCATTTCAATTGCCACTGCATATGGCAAACATTTGGCATAATCTTCTTTAAATAAACGATATGTAGCCAAAATAAGTATTGGTCTTAAACGTTTTCCTCCTGCCATTAAACTATATTCCATTGAATTGTTTAATATTTCTTCTGGGCAATTCTCTTTTCTTGTATTCCTGTCTAGTTCTTCATTTATTATCTTTTGATATTCAACTAGTTCATCTTTAAAATTCATATAAAACTCCTCTAAACAGACATTATTTCCTTCTCTTTATTAGCTGCAACTTTATCTATTTCTGCTACATATTTATCTGTTAATTTTTGAATATCCTCTTCAGCACTTCTTAATTCATCTTCAGAAATTGCATTATCTTTTTGCATTGCTTTATATTCATCTATTCCATCTCTTCTAACATTACGTATTGCAACTTTTGATTCTTCAGCATATTTTTTAACATCTTTTACTATTTCTTTTCTTCTCTCTTCATTTAATTCTGGGAAAGTTAAACGAATAACCTTTCCATCATTATTAGGATTTATTCCTATATCTGAAGTTAATATTGCTTTTTCTATTTCTTTTAATATACTCGCATCCCAAGGTTGAATTACTATAAGTCTTGCTTCTGGAACAGAAATTCCAGCAACTTGGCTTATTGGAGTTGGAACTCCATAATAATCTATTTTTACCTTATTTAATATTGCAGGATTTGCTCTTCCTGCTCTTATTTCTGAATAATTTACCTCTAAAGCTTCTACTGTTTTTTTCATTTTGTTTTCGATATTACTGTAATCTGACATAAAATTTACCTCCCTATTTTACTAATGTTCCTATTTTTTCGCCTTTTATAATTTTTACTATATTTTCTGGCTCGTTTATTCCAAAAACAACAAGCGGAATATTATTATCTTTACATAAAGATGTAGCAGTTGAATCCATTACCTTTAAATCTTTGTTTAGTATATCTAAATATGATATTTCATCATACTTTACAGCACTTGAATCAAGTTTTGGATCTGCTGAATATACACCATCTATTGTTTTTGCAAGTAGTATTACTTCTGCGTCCATTTCTGCTGCTCTTAAAGCTGCTCCTGTATCTGTTGAAAAATATGGATTTCCTGTTCCACAAGCAAATATAACCACTCTTCCTCTTTCTAAATGTTTTATTGCTTTTCTTTTTATATATGGCTCTGCAATTTGTCTCATTTCAATTGCTGTTTGCAATCTTGTATGTATGTTTCTTGCCTCTAAAGCATCTTGTAAAGCTAATCCATTTATTGTTGTTGCTAACATTCCCATATAGTCTGAAGTTGTTCTTTCCATTTGATGACCATATCTACCTCTCCAGAAATTTCCTCCTCCAACAACTATAGATACTTGAACTCCCATATCTACAATTATTTTTATTTCATCACAAATTTTTCCTATTGTTTCTACATCTATGCCATTTCCTCTAGTACCAGATAATGCTTCTCCACTTAATTTTAGTAAGATACGCTTATATGCTACATCTGACATTTCTTACACTCTCCTTTTTGGTTTTTTTTTATTCTATCATATATTATTAAAAATAGGAATGCTTTTATTAAAAAATTTTTTACGGAACATAAAAGGGCGCATTTAGTTTATGCGCCTTTTTTTATTAGGGAAAAATACCCCGTGTTTGAATACATATTATAACTTTTATGGTCCTTCTCTTAATTTATATTTTCCCATCCAGAATCCATTTATTTGTGTTCCATTCCATGTAAATGCTTCTGGTATTTTGTACTCATCTCCTAAGTCTTCTTGTGTTACTGTTATTGGTATTAGTATTGCATTTACTTTTTCATTTTTTGTATCTAAACTATATGCATATCTTGGTACCCAAACGAAATAATTTTCTGTTCCTACATCATTGTCTCTTACTACAATATTTGCCCATTTTTGTTGTGTATAATCATACCACGTTCCCTTTATTTTACTTGTGTCTACCTTTCCTGATATCAATATTTTATCTTCACTTATTTGTGCATTTTCTTCTAGTACTTCTTCTAATGTTTGAGTTGCATTTTCTGTTCCATCATCATTGTAAGTTACAATGTATGTTATATCTACTCTATATCTTGTTACATCTGGTTGTTCTAATTTTGAGTATACTATAACCTCTCTTACATAACCTGCAACTGTTCCT
The DNA here is from genome assembly GCA_947632145.1 of uncultured Clostridia bacterium. GTDB lineage: Bacteria > Bacillota > Clostridia > TANB77 > CAG-508 > CAKPQL01. The sequence goes on along the minus strand of CANRNW010000003.1, from coordinate 1,325 downwards.
TTTAATGTGTTTGTTTGTTCTACTAATATAGTATATTTTCCATCTTTGCTTATATCAAAAGTATGGTCTATATTTGCTACTTTTCTTACACTTTCCTTTACAATACCTTCTTGTATTAAATATATATTATAGAATATTTCTGATGTTTGTGTTATTGGGTTACTTACTTTTATTTTATTTTCCCCTGTTACAATCGTTGCTGTTAGTTTATTCTCGCGCTTTTCTATTTCTTTCCAATATCCTGGTATGTCTCCATCTTGAGTAAAATCTGTTGGTATTGTGTATCCTTCATCTGCTACAGTTTTTGATGTACTTATATACATTATGTCTGATTGATTTGATGTTTTATATTCATATCTTGGTACCCACTCATAATAGATTTCTGTAAATACTCCATTTACATACTCTCTTACTACAATTATAGCTGGACTTTCTTCTGCATAATCATACCATTCTGGTTGTGTTATTGTTTCTCCTATTGGTTTGTTACTTTCTTCACTTACATCAGTTCTTTTTACATAGTATGTTGTATTTTTATCATAGCTAGACAAATCTACTATTATTTTTACTACTTCTATCTGTTTTGCAAATCCTGCTACTATACTTCCATTTGAATCTTTTGCTGTTAAATGTATTATATAGCTTTGTCCTATTTCTAGATTTTCAAATTCGTGTTCACTTCCTGTTAATTTTTGGTCTAGATTTATTCTTTTTCCGTTTTGTATTAAACTTATTTCATAGCTTACATTTGCAGTTGTTGATTTTATATCGCTTATTCTTATTTTTCCATCTGCTGCTAATACTTTTGCTGTTAACCTATTTGTATAACTATCCTTTTGCTTCCAGTAGCCTTCCTCTTGTCCTTCTTTTGAAAAATCTGCTGGTATTGTATAGCCTTCATCTGGCTCTACTTTATCTTTTGGTATATACATTATGTGGTTTGGATTATCTATTTTACATTGATATCTTGGTATCCATTCATAATATGTTTCTGTTCCTTGATCCCTTACTACTATTGTTGCTTTTATATCTTCATCATAGTTATACCAATTTTGTGGCTGATTGTTTAATTCTCCTATTGGGATATTGCTTATTTCTTTGCCATTTTCATAAGTTACAAAATATGTTTTATCTTTGTTGTAATTTGTTAATATTGGTGGTATTTCTTGTACTTTTCCTTGTACTACTACCTCTTTTGCTATTGCTTTTACTATGTTTTTATTTGAATCTCTTAATATTATATTTACTGCATATATTCCTGCATCTAACCCTGTAAATTTATAGTTTCCATTTGCATCTACTACTTCTTTTAATTTTATTGGCTC
>CANRNW010000002.1 GCA_947632145.1 uncultured Clostridia bacterium | reverse complement strand
TTTTATCAAAAAAGTTGTGAAACCTCAGAAACAAAGGTAGTTTAACTCAATAAAAAAATAATTTAATTGACACTACCCAAGAATATAAAAGGGGTAAAAATGAAAGATAAAATAATAATAGTAGAAGGTCCACAAGGTGTAGGAAAGACTACATTTACAAATTTATTAAGAGAAAAAATGAAAGCGACAGATCTTTATAGATTGTCTGGAATAAAAGACAAAACAGAGTCAGGTCATGCCAAAATAAAATTAAAATACGAAAAATTATTAGAATATATGGAAAACTGCGAAGATATAAATATGATTTTTGATAGAACCTTTTTCACAAATGAAGTTTATTCAAGATTAGGCTATCAAAATTATGACTTTTCTTCAACATACAATGAGTTATTATATAAATTAGATAACTTAAAAAATATAGATAAATACGATATATATTTGGTTATACTATATTTACAAGATGAAGAGTTATATGCACAAAGAATAAAGAGAGATAAACACGAATATCAGAAATTTGATGTACAAAGTAGTATAATGCAACAAAGAGAATATTTAAAGCTAGCAGAAGAAGTTGAAAATCAAACAAAGAATATAAAAATTATAAGATTTAAAAACGATACACCTGAGTTACAAGAAGAAAATTTAAATAAATATTTTTAGGAGGAAAAATGGAAAATAAAAAAATGTCATTTTTTAAAAGAATAAAGAATGCTATTACAAATTTTGAAGGTTATTCAGATTTTGCGATAGAAAAATTAAGTGTAGCAATAAAATATATTGCAAAATTAACATTGATATTTTCAATAATAATGGCAATACTATTTTCTTATAAATTTTCTGAATTTATAAATAATGAAGAACAAATACAAATAATGACTAATCAATTGCAAGAGACAGCTGGACTTGATGCAAAAACTATTGAAGAGTCAATACAGCTTATAAAAAGTAACAATAATACCACTACTTTTTACACAACATTAACAGCAGTTACTTTTTTGTATTTCTTCTCTGGAAACTTTATATACAATTTAATTTCAGCTTTAATAGTTTCAGTAATAGGACTAATTATTTCAAGATTAGCCAGAATAAGACTAAAATATAAACCAATATATATAATGTCAATATATGCTTTAACACTTTCTATTATTTTAAATTGTATATATTCTATAGTAAACATATTAACTGGATTTACAATAAATTATTTTACAATTGTATATGATGTACTAGCTTATATTTATATAGTTACAGCAATATTGATGATAAAAACTGATTTTATAGAACAACAAAGAGAATTAATAAAAATAATGGAAGAACAAAGAAAAATAAAAGAAGAGAAAAGGCAAGAAAATCCAGTTGAAGAACCTGAAGAAGATAAAAAGGAAGAGAAAAAAGAAAAAGGAAAAGAAGAAAATAAACCAACTGGTGAAAAAACACTAGGAGAGGCAAATACAGAATCTGAAATGTAAGAATATATAGGAGATGAAGAATATGAAAGAAAAGCCAAAAAATAATATTTTTAAAATAATATTATCAGTACTAGTTATAGCATTAATAATATTATCTATTGTATTTGTATTTATAAGCAACAATAAAAGTCAAGATGAAAAGAAATTATCTTATGATGATTTATTAATTCAAATAAAAGAACAAAAAATAGAAAAAATAGAAATGACAGTAGGGAGTACATCACTAAAAGTAAAACAAGTAGGTGTAGAAGAAGAAAAAAATACGATAGTGCCAAACATGCAAGTCTTTGTTGAGTTTGTTCAAAATGAATTCATAAATGGAAATAAATTTGAATTTATTCAATTACCACAAAATATGTTATTAAAAGTTGCAGAAGTTTTATTTTCATTATTACCAACCATTATTATAGTTGCTTTATTTATTGTAATAATGAAAATGCAAGGACTAGGGGACAAAGGTAAGGTTTATGGAGAAGAAGGAAACGAGAGCAATGTAAAATTTGATGATGTTGCAGGGCTTGAAGAAGAAAAAACAGAAATGATAGAAATAGTAGAATTCTTAAAAAATCCTAAAAAATTTAACGAAATGGGAGCTAAAATTCCAAGAGGAATACTATTATGTGGAAAGCCTGGAACAGGTAAAACTTTAATTGCTAAAGCAATAGCTGGAGAAGCAGGAGTCCCATTTATATCAATGAGTGGTTCTGAATTTATAGAGATGTTTGCTGGACTTGGAGCTTCACGTGTTAGAAAATTATTCGAAAAGGCAAAGAAGATATCTCCTTGTATAATTTTTATAGATGAAATAGATGCGATTGGTTCAAGAAGAACTACAGGAAGCGGCGCAGAAACAGAAAACAATCAAACATTAAATCAATTACTAGTAGAAATGGATGGATTTGAAACAGATGAAACAGTTATAGTTTTGGCTGCAACAAATAGACCAGAAATGTTAGATAAAGCATTATTAAGACCAGGAAGATTTGATAGACAAATAACAGTTTCAACACCTGATGTAAGAGGAAGAGAAGAAATATTAAAAATACATTCTAAAGATAAGAAATTGTCAGATAATGTTTCTCTAAAAAGTATAGCTGAAGATACAGCAGGATTTACTGGTGCTGAACTTTCAAATGTTTTAAATGAAGCTGCAATAATAGCAACAATAAATAAGCATGAACAAATAGAAATGAATGATATTGAAGAGGCTATTAAGAAGGTTACAGTTGGACTTGAAAAACATAGTAGAGTAATATCTGATAAGGATAAAAAATTAACAGCATATCACGAAGCTGGACATGCTATTGTAAGCAAATTTTTGCCTACACAATTAAATGTAAAAGAAGTATCAATAATTCCAAGAGGACTTGCAGGTGGTTACACAATGTATAAAACAGATGAAGATAAATATTATATATCAAAAACTGAAATGGAAGAAAAATTGATAGCACTATTAGGCGGAAGAGCAGCAGAGAAAGTTGCTTTAAATGATATATCAACAGGAGCAAGTAACGATATAGAAGTTGCAACACAAATTGCAAAAGATATGGTAACAGTTTATGGAATGAGCGATAAGATAGGTCCAATATCTTTAAAGAAAGAAGAACCTTATGAAACACAAGTTTTTGGGGATGAATTAGAAGATCAAGTTGGAAAAGAAGTAAAAGAAATGATAGAACAAGCATATATAAAAGCACAACAAATATTATTAGCAAATATGGATAAATTACATGCTGTAGCTGGTAGATTACTAGAAAAAGAAATAATATCAAGCGAAGAATTTGACAGCTTCTTCCAAATGTGATAAAATATAAACATGTTATGTAAATTTTTAAAAGGAGGAAGTATTCTATGGACGATACAGAAAAAGATAATAAATCTAAAGCATACAGAGAATCACAAAAAATAAAATTTCAACAACCAGAAGATTATTCAGCACCATCAAATGAACAAGCTAAAAAACATATAAAAATTATGTCAGGATTTAGACCAAATTCAGAAATACCAGGGAATGATAGATAGCAAAAAAATGTACAATTAAAAAGTTTAATTGTACATTTTTTTTGCTATCTAAAATGGATTATCAATTTGAAATTCTCGGTTTTTTAAATAATTTAAGATTCCAGAATCCGAATTGAAATTAAATTTTAATTTATAAGCACAAAGCATTTGTGTAGATTTTTTTAATTGTTTATTTATTTCATTTGAGCCATATTTTCCGATCCCCAATTATTGGGTAGCCGATATAAGCTAAATGTGCTCGTATTTGATGAGTTCTACCGGTTTTTAGATTAATATCTAGGCAAGATATATTTTTGTCTTTAAATTCATCTATAACTTTATATGACGTTACTATTTTTTTGTAACCCATTTTTTGAATGTTAGATATATAAACAATTGATTTTTTATTATCTTTAAATAAGTAATCTTCTAAAGTAGCTTGCTTTTTATCTAAAATTCCGTAAACATAGCAAAGATAATGTTTTTCGATTTCTTTATTTTTAAATTTCTCTAATAAGATATTTAAACTTTGGGTATTCTTTGCAAACAAAACTAGTCCTAAAGTATTTCTATCTAATCTATGAGCTGGGTATACATCAATTTTTAAGTTATTACAAAGTAATTCTGTTAAAGACTTTTCCAAAGAAGAATCTTCCGTAACAGGTATTCCAGCAGGTTTATTTGCTATTAAGATATTATCATCTTCATATATAATAGAGTAAGAAATATTATTATATAGTAACTCATCTTTTATATAAATAATAATTTCATCTCCAGTGTGAAGAATAATGTTTTCAGTAATTCTTTTATTATTTACAATAATGTCTTTTTTTCTTAGGGATTTATAGATTGTACTTTGCTTTAAACCACTAAAACTATCTAACAAAAATGTATTCAATTTCTTATTATCATATTTTTTATCTACAACCAACTTTTTCATAATGGTATTATACAATAAATAAGCAAAAAGCACAATGAAAATGTGCATTTTGATTATGCTTTTTGCATATAAATTGAAAAGGTGATTATATGCGGAGGGAAAAGAAAAATAAGTAGATGGCTTGAAATGCCAGAAGAAGTTGTAAGCAATGTTCCTAAAATTACAATGATAGGATTTGATGAAATACTAATAGAAAATTACAAGGGAATATTAGAATATGAAGAAATTTATATAAGAATAAATACACATATTGGAATAGTAAATATAAATGGATTTAATTTAAATTTAGAACAAATGTCTAAAGATGATATTTTAGTAACAGGAAAAATAGACAGTATTACACTAGAAACAAATATAGAGGAGGAGTAATAAGTGCTTATTAAAATATTATTGAGTTATATATTAGGTTATGTAGAAATAAAAGTTGAAGGCTATTATATAGAAAGATTTATAAATATATGTAACAACAAAAATATTTTTTTATGGAATGTAAAAAGAGATAGAGATATAATAATGTATGCAAGAGTGAGAATAAGTGAATTTAAAAAATTAAAAAATATTGCCAGAACTACAAAATGCAAGATAGATATAAATAGAAAAAAAGGGTTACCATTTTTTTTAAACAAACATAGGAAAAGAAAAATTTTTGCAATATCTTTAATAATAATTGTTTTTATGATAATTATATCATCAAATTATATATGGAATATAGAAATAATTGCAGATGAAAGTATAAACAAAGAAGAAATAATAGCAATTTTAGAGCAAGAAGGTTTAAAGACAGGTATAACTAAAGGAGATATTGACACAAAAAGAGTAATAAATAATGTTAGATTGAACAGAAACGATATTGCTTGGATAGGAATAAAGTTAGAAGGAACTAATGCAATTGTAGAAATTATAAAAAGTGAGGAAAAACCACAAATTGTTGCGGAAGATGAGTATTGCAACATTGTATCAGATAAATCAGGAATTATAACTAAAATAAGTGCGCAGAATGGAACGCTAGCCGTAAAAGTAGGAGATATAGTTAAACCAGGAACACCTTTAGTTAATGGATGGCTAGAAGGAAAATATACGGGAATAAGCTATGTTCATGCAAGAGCAGATATTGAAGCAAAAGTATGGTATACCAAAAAAGAAAAAGCATACTATAATCAAGTTATATCAGTGCCTACAGGGAAAAAAGAAAATAAATATAGCTTAAATTTAAATAATTTTAGAATAAATTTTTATAAAAGTCTTTCAAAATTTGAAAATTATGATACAATAAATGAGAGCAAAAAATTAAAATTGTTTTCCAATTTTTATTTGCCAATAGAATTAAAAAAAATTACTAACTATGAGTATTGCGAAAAGTCTGTAACATATACGGAAGAAGAACTTACGGACATAACAGCCTCTAAGTTAGAAGAAGAATTAAATAGCGAAATAAAAGATACTAACAAAATAGTAAATAAGCAAGTTAATACATATGAAAATGAGGGGTATATAGAGGTAGAAGTTATATATGAGGTTATTGAAAAAATTGGAACAGAAGAAAAAATAATATTCTAAAAAGGAGATGAAATCAATATGCAAGAGAGAAGTTTAAAATTATATAACACAGACAAAACTTTCTTTGTAAAAATTTCTAATAAATTGACTCAATTGTTAATGCCTACAAAATTTGGTATTAACAACATTATGATTCAAATTAAAAGAAATAACTTGTTAAAAGCATATAATAGTTACAAAGAAGCAATAAATGAAAAAAATACAGTGAAAGAAAAAAGTGCCACTCAAAAATATGAAGAAACATATGCATTATATTTAGAAGCAATAGATAAATATATAATGGAATCATTATACAAAAAGGTAAAAAATAATCTAGCTAGTCAATTCGAAAAAGAAGCGTTGTCTAGTTATTATACAGTTGTAAATTTAAAAGATAAAAATTATACAGAATATAAATATAGAAAGCAAAAATATTTGTTAGAGTTAGAATATCAAGGATTATCAACTTCACACAAATCAGCTCAAATAAATAAAATAACACCTTTTTATATAGAAAAAATGGATTCTTTATATAAAGGAATAATTAAGAATTATTCAGTGCAATTAGCAGATAATCTTAATAAAATTACAAACAAAGATGAAATATATACTAAAGTATTTGATACAATAGAAGAGTATGTTGTAAATATTTTACCAATGAAAATACAACAAGAAGAATATAAAAATAACAAAGAATTGATAAATGAATATGATAAATATCAAAAATTCTTAATAGGTAAATTAGATGATATAGATACTTTAGAAAAAAATGTAATATTACTTGCTATAAGCAGAATTATATTTACACATAGTTTACCTCTTGCAACAGCAGAAAATTGCTATATAAAATTATTAAAAGATGCAAGAAATATGATTGTAAAATATAATAAAACAAATAAATATGTAATTATATATAATGAACTAATAAACTTTATTGAAGAATACAATCTAAAAATTTTATCAACCAAAGTATATTGGGACAAGCCAGACCAAAAAGATGAATATAAAAAATTTTGGAATAAATATCAAAGTATACAAAAAATAACAGATGAGGTAGAGTTAAAAAAACAAAAGGAAATATTATTCATAAAAGAAGATTTAAAGTTCTTAAATAGAAGTAAAAATAACTATAAAGAAATAATAAAAATTTATAAGAATATCTTAGTAGAATTTGGCGTTATGAGAAAATTAGAAAATAATGTAAAAATAGGACAAGTTAAGAAATATAAAGGCAAAATATTAGCAATACATAAAAAAACTATGTAGGGAAGCATGATTGCACCAAAAAAGATGATACAAATCTCTATCTGAGGAGGTGGTAAATTGCCAACACACACACAGATAAACTATGAGGGAATAGATCAAAACATAGAATATGAAAATACTATAAATGAAGTACTTGATGCTTGTTTTAACGAAGAAAAACTAAACAATAGAAAATTATATATAAATATAATACTAACTACTCCAGAAAACATAAAACAAATAAATAAACAATATAGAAATGTAGATAATGAAACAGATGTATTGTCTTTCCCAATGTTTGAAAAAGATGAAATAGAAAAAATAGATAATAACATTGAAGAAGTGCTTGGGGATATAGTTATTTCGATAGCAAGAGTAGAAGAACAAGCCAAAGAATACGGACATAGTTTTACAAGAGAACTTGCCTATATGGTGGTTCATGGATTTTATCACATTATAGGGTATGACCACATAGAAGAAGAAGATAAGAAACAAATGAGAAAAAAAGAAGAAGTAATATTAAACAAACTAAACATACGTAGGGAATTGTAGGGGCAATCCCATCTAATAAATAATTTAAAAGAAAAGGAGAATTAAAAATGAGTCAAAAAAATAACAAATCAAAATTAGTAATTTCAATAATTGCAGTAATAATAGTTGCAGTAGCAGCAATTGCAGTAGTATTATTTATGAATGGAAAAAATAAACCAGCACAAGAAACATCGCAAGAAACAGCAGGAGAAACAAATGATGAATCAATAGTAGAGGAACCAGAAAAAACAGTACAAATTTATTCAGGAACAGATAGACCAATTGCAGTAATGATAGATAATAATACAAATGCATGGCCACAAGCAGGAGTAAATGATGCATATATGATATACGAAATAAGGGTAGAAGGTGGAGAAACAAGATTAATGGCATTATTTAAAAATGTTGATTTAGACAAAATCGGACCTGTAAGAAGTTCAAGACATTATTTCTTAGATTATGTAATGGAAAATGATGCTATGTATGCTCATTTCGGTGCTAGCTACATAGCAACTGAACAAATACCACAATTACGGTATAAATAACATAAATGGAATAATAGAAGATGGAACAACATATTGGAGAGACAATGTAAAAAAAGCTCCACATAATGCTTTAACAAGTACACAAAAACTATTAGCTTCTGCTCAAAGAAAAAATTACAGATTAACTTCAGATGCAGAAAGTGTATTAAATTATACAACAGATGAAGTTTTATTAGAAGATGGACAAGATGTTACATATATAAAAATACCATATACTTCATATAATGTAGTAGAATATAACTATAATGAAGAAACAAAGAAATATGAAAAAACTTCAAAAGGTATAAAACAAACAGATTTGAATACAGGAGATCCTATGGCAGCTAAAAATATAATAATAACTTTCGCAGATAATTATACTATTGATGCAGAAAGTGGCTTACAAGATGTTAAAAATATAGGAAAATTAAAGGGATATTATATAACAAATGGCAAAGCAATAGAAATAACTTGTGAAAAAACAGATAGAAAATCAAAAACAGTATATAAAGATTTAGATGGTAATGAAATACAAGTAAATGATGGAAATACTTTTGTACAAATTTGTCCAACAACAGCAAAAGTAACATTTGAAAAATAAATTTGTATGGAACAGACCAAGGTGTCGTTCCAAATGTAAGAGGAATAATATGGAAAATTTTAAATCTGGTTTTGTTTCACTAATAGGTAAAACAAATGTAGGAAAGTCTACTTTACTAAATGCATTAGTTGGTGAAAAAGTAGCAATAATGGCAAACAAAACTCAAACAACAAGAACAGCGATAAAGGGAATTGTAAATAGAGATAATGCACAAATAGTATTTATAGATACTCCAGGAATTCACAAACCTAAAACAAAGTTAAATGAAACAATGTTAAATACTGCATACGAAACAATTAAAGATGTAGATGTTATATTATTTCTAGTTGATGCCACAAAGCAATACATAGGAAAAGCTGAAACTGAAATTTTAGAAAGAATAAAAGAAAAAAAATCTAAAACAATACTAATAATAAATAAAATAGATTTAGTTAAAAAAGAAAAATTATTAGAAATAATGAAGGCTTATAGTGAACAATATGATTTTGAGGAAATAATACCAATTTCAGCATTAAAAAGGGATGGAATAGAAACAATATTAAACAAAATCATATCACTTTTGCCAAACGGTCCTGCATATTATGATATAGAAGAATATACAGATCAAACAATGAGGCAAATTTCCGAAGAAATAATTAGAGAAAAGGCACTATTATTTTTAAATGAAGAAGTGCCACATGGAATATATGTTGAAGTAGATAAATACATAGATAGAAAAACAGCAAAGGGTGAAGATATATTTGATATAGAAGCAACTATATATTGTATACGAGATTCTCATAAAGGAATAATAATAGGGAAAAATGGAACAATGCTTAAAAAAATAGGGCAAACAGCAAGAATAGAATTAGAAAAATTATTAGAAACAAAAGTAAATTTAAAATTGTGGGTAAAAATAAAAAAAGATTGGCAGAACCAAGATTCGATAGTAAAAAAATTTGACACAACAAAATAATGTATAAAAATTTTAAAAATACAAAAGATAAAATTAAAGGTAACTTCAGAGAGGAGTGAGCTTATGATAAAACAAATTGCTTGGAATACCTTTAAAAATACTGGAAATATAAATACATTTTTAGAATACTCGCAATTAAAAGATATAGAAAACAATATAAGGATTGAAGAAGATGGGAATTGTAAAAACAAAAGGAATAATAATTGCTGAAAATAACAATGGAGATTTTGATAAAATGTTAACAATGTTAACACCGGGACTACGGAAAAATTGGGTGTGCTGCAAAAGGCGCAAGAAGGCCTAAAAGCCTTCTTATGTCAGGCACCCAATTTTTATGTTTTGGAGAATATCTTCTATATAAGGGAAATAATACATATAATATAAATTCTTGTGAAACTATAGAAATGTTTTATGACATAAGAATAGATTTAGACAAATTAAAATATGCAGTATATATCACAAAAATAATAAATGATGTAACAACAGAAAATCAAAATAGTTATAAAATACTGCAACTCTTTCTAAATACTTTATATGTTATATCTAAAACAGACAAAGATTTGGATTTGGTAATATCAATATTTAGAATAAGATTAATGTCTATAATAGGTTTTAGACCAAACATAGATAAATGCGTAAGTTGTGGAGTAAAGGATGAATTTGAATATTTTAGTTTCTTAGATAATGGTTTTAAATGTGCGAGTTGTGGAAGATTAGACAAAGGAGCAATCAAAATATCTGAAACAACTAAAGATGCAATCAGATATATTGTTTTATCAGATGCAAAAAAAATATATAGTTTTGAAATAAACGAAGAATCAAAGAGAGAATTAGAAATAGTTTCCAAACTATATTTAACAGAAAAATTAGAAAAAGAATATAAATTATGATAGAAAAATGCTTAGAATATTCAAAGTAAATTATAAAAACTATAAAAATATACAAAAAATGTTTGAAAAAAATAACAAGTTAATATATAATGTAGAAAAACATTAAAGGAGGAAATATATATGAGTACAAAAATTACAGGAAAAGACCTAAAAGCAACAGATGCAATAAAAGACTATGTTGATAAAAAATTAGAAAGAATAGAAAAATATTTTGATGAGGAGCTTGATACAACAGTTACAATAAAAACAGAAAAATCTGAACAAATAGCAGAAATTTCAGTTGTAGTAACATCAAGTGCATTTAGAGCAGTTACTGCACACAGAGATTTATATGCATCAATAGATAAAGATATAGACATATTAGAAGGACAAATTAGAAAATGGAAAACACAAAAAGATAGAGCAAATAAAGATGGTTCTATAAGACAAATGGAAACAGTTATCTCTGGAAATAAAGAAGCAGAAATTGAAAATGAAATAATTAAAACATTATATTATGAAATAAAACCAATGACACCAGAAGATGCAAAATTAAAATTACAAGAAAAACCAGCAAATTTATTCTTGCCATTTATAAATGTAGAAACAAATAAGGTTAATGTAATATATAAAATTAAAGATGGTAAAAATTATGGATTAGTTGAACCAGAAGCATAAATTGAATATTATAATAAAGTATGGGCGACCGTTGGTCGCCTATAATCATAGAAAGGGTTATTTATAAAAATGAAAAAAATAAAATTTTATATAGCTTTAATTGTTGGAAAGATGATAACATTTATAGTAAATATATTTGCAAAAGAAAGAAAAACTAATATTTCTGGTAAATGTGCATATAAAATCTGCAAAGATTTTATAAAAGGCTTTAAAAATATCGATTATAATAAAGTTGTATTTATTACAGGAACAAATGGAAAATCAACAATCAATAATATGATAATAAATGCTTTAAAAAATGCAGGAAAGACTGTAACAAGTAACTTAGAAGAGTCAAATTTAATTAAAGGAATTGCTACTGCAATGATTAAAAATTCTACAATAACAGGAGAAATAAAAACAGAATATATGGTATTTGAAACAGATGCAAGAGATTTAAAACAAATTTACAATCAATTACCAGCAAAGCATATATGTATAACAAACTTACAAAAAGATGGAGAACAAGACTCTATTTATGAAAAAATTAAAGCTATAATGAATAATGATATAATTGTATTTATAAACAATGAAGAACCAATATCAAAATCTTTTGAAGATTTTGGATGTAAACCAATCTATTATGGAATAGAAAAAAACAACAAATCATTCGAAAAGAATAGTTTTTATGATGGAACTTTATCTTGTCCAAAATGTAATGGTGCAATTAAATTTCAATACTATAATGCAGACAATATTGGAAAATTTGAGTGCGAAAATTGTGAATTTAAGAGTGAAGAAGATATTCCTTATTTTGCGAAAAACATTAATTATAAAGAAAATACTTTTGAATGCGAAAATACTAAATATACAATAAACGATGAACAACCATTTTTTATATATGATTGTGTATTATGTATTGCTATATGCAAAACACTTGGTATTTCAGAGGAAGAAATAAAACAATCAATTAAAAACTTTAAAAATATAAGTGAAAATCAGAAACAATAAAATTGATGGAATGTATAAAAATTATTGACAAAAAAGTAAAATAGGAGTTAATTGTCTGTTTTTGCTTTCTTGTAATTTTTTCAATTTTGTAGTAAAATTATCTTGTATAGTTTTAATAAGTGCTCTTGGGCAAGGCGCTTCTATACCAATTCCTAATAGCTAACTGAGAAAGGAAAAATAGGTATGAAATTTTCTGAAAAGAAAAAGGCAAAAATGCGCAAGATTCGGTTCAAGCGCAACAAGAGAGTCTACGGTGGTATAGGTTACTGCGTAGAAGGTAATAATAAGGTTGTTGATACTTTAAGGTATGAAAACAATCTTTATTTACTAACTACAAACGGTGATGAATGCAACATTTTCAAGGTAATATCTTGCAGAGAAGGTGTCGTAAAAATGTCCGATAAGAGGGTAAACCAAATGCGGACAGTTTTCGAAAAAGCCGAACTGTGGAAAGAAAAGACAAAGGTTGAACTTACTGATTCTGGTGCGATTAAAGATTACCAACTGGCTTCTAGTCCGTGGGAGAAATTTGGCGGAACAATCGTAATTTTTGTAGAAGCGTAAACTTTAATACTGTATTGCCCATACGGTAAAAATAAAGGCAGGAGCTAAAGCTCCTGCCTTTATGTATTCATAAAAGCAAAAACCTTAAACTTTCCTGCCTAAAACTAATATTCTAGTAAAAACTATCTACCTATCATAGAATTTTCAGCTTGTTGGATCATTTTCTTAACCATGTTACCACCTATTTTACCAGCATCTTTAGCTGATATATCACCATTGTAACCATTTTTTAAATTAACACCAACTTCACTAGCTACTTCATATTTGAATCTATCTAAAGAATCCATAGCTTCTGGAACTAATTTTTTGTTAGAACTTGTATTTGCCATTTTCGTTTCACCTCCTAGGATATGAAATTTTATCTATATATTGAAAAAACAACTTTGTGCTTTTTCAATATATATGATGTGCAATAAATACTTTTTTAAACTAGAAATTTTTGTAAAAAATTTTTGTAGCATATTGTAAAAAAAAGTAATAATGGTATAATAAAAAAAAGTGGTTTTGCCTAATGTAAAAATTATTTGCAAAGAAGAGGTATAGTATGTATAAGTTGATAGCAATAGATTTAGATGGAACTATGTTAAATTCAAAAGGGGATATAAGCGAGAAAAATAAAGAAGCTATAAAAAAAGCACAAGAAAAAGGAATAGAAGTTATAATTGCTTCCGGAAGGTCAAAAGATTCAGTGATGAATTTTGCAAATGAAATAAATTCAAACAAATATTTAATTGCAGGAAATGGTGCACTAGCTTATGATATACAAAAAAACAAAGATATATACGATAAATCAATAAAGAAAAAAGATGTTTTAAAAATATTAGAAATATGCGAAGAAAATAGTATATTTTATAGTTTGCATACGAAAGCTAGTATATTAACAAAAGCTTTAAATTATAGTCCTTTAATATATCATAGTGAAAATCTAAGAAAAGCTGAAAATAAAAAAACAAATATAAATGTAATACCAGATTTATATGAATATGTTAAATCTAACAATAGAGAAAAATATTTGAAAATCACAATACAAGATTCTGACAGGAGCATATTCAATAACATAATAAAAAAATTAAAAGAAGTAAAAAATGTAGATGTAATAGATGTTGAACATTCAACTAAAAAAATGTTAAAAATAGATAATAAAGAAACAGAGATGCAGTATTACTATACAGAAATTACTAGAAAAAATATTAATAAATGGTCGGCAATAGAAGCTGTTAGCAAAAGAATGGGAATAAAGAAAAAAGAAATAGTTACAATAGGAGATAATATAAACGATAAAGAAATGATTGAAAATGCAGGAATTGGAATGGTTATGGGGAATAGCGCACTAGCAGCTATGGGAATTGGGAATGTAACAAAATTAGATCACAATTCAAGTGGAGTTGCAGAAGCAATCACCACAATATTACAATAATATTACAACAATATTACAAATATATTATTTTTATTATATATTTGCAATATTGTTGTTTTTTATATATAAAATATTGTATAATAAAGTAAATTATAGTCAAAAAATTATTTTTTGAGGGGGAAATAAATATGGCAACAAATCCAATGCAAAAAAAAGCAAGAAATTCATTTTTAATGGGAATGTTACTAATGCTAGTAATCGCAGGAGTAGCAATAGTTTTATTATTTGTGTTCTTTAAAAAAGATCAGAAAAAACAAGAAGAACAAGAAGTGAGTCAAACATACGTATATAGATTAAAAACAGCAGTTAAATCTGGAGAAGAAATAGATTCTAGTAAGGTTACATCTGTATTAGTAAATACAGAAGCAGTTCCTAATAATGCTATTCCATCAAAAACTAAAACAACCAAAGATGGAAAAGATATTTGGACAGATAAAAGCTTTGGTTATGACGGTTATAGAAGCAAAATAGATTTAGAAGCAGGAACAATAATCTGTGATAATATGTTATATGAAGAAGAATTAGAAAATAGTGAAAGAATACAAGAATATAATATGTTACAATTACCAGTACAATTAGAACCTGGAGAATATGTAGACATAAGATTTTTATTATCTAATGGACAAGATTATATCGTTGTATCACATAAAGAGGTTATTGATGTCACAGAGGGAACAATTTGGTTACAATTATCTGAAGAAGAAATATTGCTAATGAGCAATGCGATTGTAGAAACATATATTTCACCAGCAACTAATCTTTATGTAACAAAATATGTAGAACCAGGAATGCAAGATGCAGCAACAGTTACATACATACCATCAAATGAAGTAATAAACTTGATAAATCAAGATGCAAATATAGTAGAATCTGCAAAAAGCGCATTGGTTAACAGATACAATAATGGAACTGCAATAAGAGATTATATACATACTGAAATAACTAAATATTCAGAAGATGCATTAGATAATATAGAAACAAATGTTATAGAATCTAGAGAAAAAGCAAAAGAAGAAAGAGAAATATATTTAAATGGAATAGATTAGTAAAAATGGAGGAACTTCAATGGAAAAGATAGGTTTCATAGGTGCTTATGACAAAACGGATATTATAATATACATGGCAAAAATATTAGCAATTTTAGGTAAAAGAGTTCTAGTGGTAGATTCTACTGTTAACCAAAAGGCTAAATATGTAGTTCCAGTAATCAATCCAACAAAAGCCTATGTAACACAATATGAAAATTTTGATGTATCAGTTGGATTCAAAAATTTCGATGATATAGCTTCATATTTAGGAGTAGAAAGAGTAGGAAATTTATATGATGTTGCACTATTAGATATTGATGAAAGCAAAACTTTTAATGATTTTGAAATGAGAAGTGCTACTAAGAATTATTTTGTAACATCATTTGATTTGTTTTCTTTAAAGAAAGGGTTAGAAGTTCTAACAGGATTAGAAGAAACTTTGAAAATGACAAAAGTATTGTTTTCCAAAAATGCTGATGAAGAAGAAAATGAATATTTGAATTTCTTATCTTTGAATTATAAAGTTATGTGGGATGATGAAATTATATATTTCCCAATAGATAGAGGAGATTTATCTGCAATAATAGAAAATCAAAGATTATCAAGTATTAAGTTTAAAAATTTTACTGAAGAATTTATGGCTGGATTTTCTATACTAGCTCAAGAAATTGCAGGAATTGGATTAAACGAATTAAATAAAGTATTTAAAATAATAGAAAAAGGCTAATGAAATAATATATATGGAACGAGGCAAATGTCGTTTCGCTAATATAAACATTGAAAGGAATGAGAATGAATGGCAATAATTACTTTCTGGAGCGATGGTAAAAAAGAAACTGCAAAAACATTATCAATGGCAGCAATAGCAACATATATGGCAATAGAACATAACTATAAAATATTAGAAATTTCAACAATTCATAATGATTCTACATTGCAAAATTGCTATTGGGAAGAAAAAAGTGGAGATTTTGTAAAGCAAATTACAGGAAGAGGACAAGATATAGCTTCAGGTATAGATGGAATTGCCAATCTTTCTATTAGTAATAAATTAAAACCAGAATCTGTATCTAATTATACTAGGTTAGTATTTCCAGACAACAGATTGGAAGTACTATCCGGATCTATTGAAGCTGATGAAGAGGAATATAGGAAAATTAGAGAAACATATAAAGATGTTATAAAAACAGCTAATAATTTTTACGATTATGTATTTGTAGATTTGAATAAAGGATTAAAAAAAGATTATATAAAAGAAATTTTAAAAATATCAGATATAGTTGTTGTAAATATTAAACAAGGAATTAGAGAAGTAAACCATTTTAAAGAGTTAGAAGAAAACAAAGAAATATTGAAAAAAGATAACACATTAGTTTTAATAGGAATGTACGATAAAGATTCAAAATACAATTCAAAAAATGTTGCAAGAGCTTTAAATATTAGAGATGAAGTACTTACTGTTCCATACAATACATTGTTTTTCGAAGGATGTAATGATGGAAAAATAGTAGATACAATGATGAGATTTAGAAAAGTAAATCCAACAGATAAAAATGCAATATTCTTAGAAGAAGTAAAGAAAGCAACAAATAAAATAATTGAAAGAATTAAATTATTGAAAGCAATTTACTAAAATTACAAAAGACTAGTTAAAGAGGGAGGACATAAGAAAGATGAAATTAAGTAACCTATTATTGATGCTATTAATTTTTATAATAGCATATATACTTTTAAGATATTTTATAAAGAAAAGACAAAATGAAGTTGAAGAAGAACAATTCTCAAAAGACGATCAAACATATTCTTTAGAAAGAATGACAGAATTTGTAAAAAAGAGAATTGATGAAATAACAAAGGTTAATTTATATGATATAGGCTTATCTGAAGAAGAATTAAAAAGAAGAAAAAATAAAAAATATGAACTAAAGAAGGCTTTAAAAGGATGTACCTATGGAGACGTAAACGATAAAAAATATGTAAAGGAAATCATATATGACCTTTTATTAAAAGAATATGGTGTTGATGAAACAAATATCTCTAAAGCAATACCATTTGATATTCCATCTTTATTAACCTCTCAAGATAAATTTGATATACTAATATACATGTATAAAAAAGAATTTGGTTATGAAGCTTTAACCCAAATTATAAAAAAATATAATTTAGCAGTACTAAAATATATAGCAGGAGAATCAAAACCATCTTATGTTATTACAGATGATGAAATTAGTAATATATACGAAACTGAAAATTTTGTTTTATCATTAGATGATAAACTTAATATTGTAACACAAAGAATTTATCAACACTATAAAGGTTATAGTAGTATTGATGAAATTAGAGATATGAACATAGATGGTGTATCTGGCGGTGTATCTGGTCTTCCAGAATCATTTTTAAGCCAAGTTGCACAAACAGATGGAGATTATTTAGCACAAATAACAGAAAGAAAAGTACCAAGAGCCTGTGACTCTATATGGATTTTCTTCCAAGGAAAATCTATTAGACTTGCTTTCCTTTCATTTGGTACAGAAGCAGAATTAAAAAGAGTATGTCAAAACATATATAAATATAACAATCCAGGACAATTATCAGACACAAATGGATTTAAAATAAACGAAATGAAAGACGGATCTCGTGTTGTTGTTGTAAGACCATCATTTTCAGAAACTTGGGCTTTCTTCGTAAGAAAATTTGATGTTAAGAGAGCAACTTTAGAGCAACTTATAACATTACCAGGAAAAGAAGATGCTATTGATTTACTAAAATTCTTAGTAAAAGGTGCAAGAATTGTAGCAATTACAGGAGAGCAAGGATGCCGGAAAAACAACAACTCTTATGGGTATGATTGAAAACATATATGAAACAATGAACATAAGGGTTCAAGAAACAGCATTCGAGTTACACTTAAGAAAAATTTATCCAACAAGAAACATATTATCATTTAGAGAAACAGAAACAATTTCAGGACAGATGGGACTTGACGTTCAAAAGAAAACTGACGGTTCTGTTAATATCATAGGTGAGGTTGCAACAGACCCCGTAGCATCTTGGATGATACAAGCAGCACAAGTTGCATCTAAATTTACATTATTTACTCACCACGCTAAAACATTTCCAAACTTGGTTACAGCATTAAGAAACTCAATGTTAAGAACAGGTGTATTCACCGATGAAAAAACTGCAGAAGAGCAAGTTGTACAAGTTTTAAACTTCGATATTCATCAAGTAAAAGATTTTAGAGGAAGAAGATACATAGAAAGAATAACAGAGTGTATTCCAATAGAAGACAAAAACGAATACACATTTGACCATAGAAAAGAAAAAACATTAGAAGGAAAAATAGACAAATTTATGGACAATGCAACAAACTATTTTACAAAAGTAACAAACAAAGAATTATACAAATACGTAAATATATTAGAATATGTTGATGGGGAATATGTTGTAACAAATAAAATATCAGATTACAACTTAAGAGAAATGAGAGCAAACATGGATGATACAGATGCAGAAGCTTTTAACAAATTCATAGAAAAACATTGGGGAAAAGAAGCATTAAAAGCAACAATGATGTTTGATGAAGAATTACCAAAAACTAAAGCTACTAAAGGAAAAAAATCAGCACAGGTAAAATAAACAAAAACATACTAAAGAACGAAAAGAGGTGCAATACTACAAATGCAAATACCACAAGACTTTCTAAAAACGCTAATTTTTATATGTCGGTGGACTATTTATTGCAATAGTTATAGCATATGTAATAATCACAAAAAAAATAAAAAATGACCCAAAGCGTATAAAACAATTAAAAGAAGGAACAAAAGGAAAAGGAAATCATTCTGATGTTACATATCAAAAGCTATATCTATACTATAAAAAAATACCATTTTTAAATAGATATGTTAACAAAATGAGAAGAAGACTTGAAATAATAAACCTAGATGATGAATACACAACAAGGGTTCAAACTGCAAGAATTATTACAAAAGGATTACTTATAATTTTGCCACTTACCATTGCAATAATTTTAACTACAAAGCAAAATGCACTACTTATGGTTATATTACTATTCTTTGAAGGAATACTTGTAGAATCTAGAATGAGTGGAATGGTAGATAAACTAGACACGAAATTATTAAAGCAACAAATAGATTTTTTTGCAGAAGTTAGACATGCATACCATGAATATAACATGGTTGAAGAAGCAATATATGAGGCAGCTCAAAACGATGAAGTAGAAGTATCAAGACAAGCAGAAAAAATATATGAAATATTGCAATCTGATGATCCAGAGAGTGAATTAGAAAAATACTATGATGTTGCACCAAATAGCTATTTAAAAGAATTCGCAGGAATTTCATATTTAACAAGAGAATTTGGAGATAGAAAAGTTGATACAGGTTCATTATATTTAAAAAACTTAAACAATATAACACAAGAAATGCAACTAGAAATTTTAAAAAGAGATAAATTAGATTATGTATTTCAGAGTTTATCAATAATTGCTGCGTTGCCAGTAATTTGTATAGAACCACTTAAAAATTGGTGTATTAGTAATTTTTCATTTACTGCTAATTTCTACCAAGGTAAAGGTGGACTAATAATGCAAATAGCTTTAATAATAATTACATTTGTTTCTTATATGTTAATAAGAAAAATAAGAGATAATGGTAGTATAAAAGATGCATACAAAGATCCAAACCAAACTTGGCAAGCAAAAGCATATAAAAAGCCATTTATAAAACGAATTGTAGATTTATTTATACCAAAACAAGGAACAAAAGAATATAGACAAAACATTCAATTATTAAAAGATGCTGCATCAAAGCAGAAAATGGAAACATTATATATAAATAGAATTGTGATTTGTATATTAACATTCTTTGTATCATTATTTCTATTTGGACAATTACACAAAGTAGCTGTAAATTATATATATGAGTCACCGACTACAGATTATAACTTATTAACTTCAGATTCAGACATAAAAAAGGCTATGGAAGTGACAGCATCAGATAATGTTTATCTAGATAAATATAAAGGAAAATCTGG
This sequence comes from uncultured Clostridia bacterium, assembly GCA_947632145.1. Classification (GTDB taxonomy): domain Bacteria; phylum Bacillota; class Clostridia; order TANB77; family CAG-508; genus CAKPQL01. The sequence goes on along the minus strand of CANRNW010000002.1, from coordinate 104,148 downwards.
AATAACGGTAGATGTTATAAAAACAGATTTAAAATATTCAAAAGAATATAAAAATAGCTCAGATAAAGATATAGAAAAAGTTGCAAATAGGTTAATGGAAAAATTAACAATTATAAATAGTGAATCTTTGCAATGGTTTGAATTACTTATGGCAATGTTATTTGGAGTGATTGGCTACTATGTTCCAATTTGGTTGCTAGTATTCCAAAAGAAAATGAGACAACTAGAAATGGAAAATGAAGTAATGCAATTCCACACAATAATAATGATGCTTATGAAAATTGAAAGAGTAAACGTTGAAATGATATTAGAGTGGATGGAAAGATATTCAAATATTTTTAGAGAGCCAATATCAAAATGTGTAAACAACTATGAATCTGGTGCTTGGGAAGCATTAGAAGAATTAAAAAATGATATATCATATAAACAAATGGAACAAATAGTTGAAAGTTTACAAGCAGCAGTAGAAAAAATACCGATTGCAGATGCTTTTGATGAGTTAGACACAGAAAGAGCATATTATCAAGAAAAAAGGAAAGAATCAAATGAAAGACTTATATCTAGAAAAGGACTTATAGGAAAAGGAATTGGATTTGCACCAATGGTATGTTTATTTGTGGGTTACCTAATAATTCCATTAGTTGTAATAGGATTATCTAGTATGACTTCTTCATTTGATGCAATGCAGACAATGATGTAAAAACTGGGGGGTGCATATATGGAAAACGCAACAAAAGCATTAACAATGGCAGGTGGAGTTTTAATAGCAATAATGGTTATTTCAGCATTAGTATATGCATTTAGTACTTATCAAGTGGTCCCTAGAGCCCAAGATGAAGCAAATGCAGTAAGACAATTATCTTTATTTAATCAACAATATGAGTCTTATGTAAGAGATGCATTATATGGAACAGATTTAGTATCTCTTTTAAATAAAGCAGTAGATAATAATGAAAGATATAATGTAGGACCAAATGAAAAAATGTACATAGATATTGCATTTAAACTATTAACTAATGTAGATGGTTCAGAAGTTGTATACAAAAAATATATTTCAGATGGAAGAGAAGAGGTTACCAAAGAAAGAGAAATACCAGGAATTTTGAAAGCTGATAAGCTATACAGATTAAGTTCAAATGATACAAAAAACGATATAGAAAAGTTTTTAAACGATTTTTATAGTACTTCTGTAGAGGGAAGGACAAGGGTAGATGAAGGAGGCAAATATATACAGTATACTCAAACAACTTCAGCAGGTTCAGAATTTAAAACGAGAATATTTGCTTGTAAAGAATATGCCTATGATAGCGAAGGACGAATAAAATATTTGTATTTTGAAGAACAAAAACAAGAACAAACAGAAGAAACATCATAAAATTTATTATATTTGGAGGACATTTTATGGAAAATGCAGCAAAAGCATTGTTAATTGCAGCAGGAGTACTTATAGCTGTAATGATTATGTCAGCAGGAATATATTTGTTTATAAATTATTCGGGTGTTGCTTATCAATACGATAAAAACAAATCTGCTCAAAATCAAATACAGTATAATAATAAATTTGAAAAATTTGTAGATAAAACATTAACACCACAGGACGTTATAACAATTGTAAATTTAGCAAAAGAATATAATGAAAATAAATCTGCATATCCAATGTCAGTTAAATTAGGAAGTGAGGATGCTCTAAGAAAATTCGGAGAAAACAAAAATGTAATTGATTTTTTAGATGAAGGAACTGCTAATGAATACAAATATAAAATTGAAATATTAAAAGATGACAATAATGTAATAAAACAAATATATATAAACAAAGATCTTACATAAGAAAAATTAGGAAAAATGTTGCAAAAGGTAAAATAATATATTATAATAAAAGGAGATAATACTTTTTATGAAGAAATCTTTCATAGTTCTAATAACACTCTTTATTGTAGTAATAATTATGGTAATGGTAATTATAAATTCAAAGCAAAATGCTACAAAAGAAATAAAGCAATTTAACGATAGTTTTGAACAATATATTGGAAAGCAAATTTACGGAACAGAAGTAACAACTGTTATAGGCAAAGCAATAAAAAATAACGAGAACTATAATATACAAAAAGACGAAAATGGTTTGTATATAAATGATGATAATTATTGCATAAAAGTAGAATTAAATATGATAACAGTAGAAAAGACTTATCAAATGGAACAACTATATAAAGCAGGATTAACAGAATTTGTAAAAAATTTTAATGTAATAACATTTGAGTGTACAAATATAGAATATCATAGTAAAACTGGTAGAATAAGCAAAATAGTATTTACGCAATTAGAAGAATAATTTTTTAGTTTTTAATATTTTAGATTTTTTAAAAATGAAGTCTAAATTAAATATAAAATAAAAATATGTAATATTCAAAGGAGGAAATTTTTATGGATAACGCCGTAAAAGCTTTAATTATAGCAGGAGCAGTTTTAATTGCAATTTTATTAATAGGAGTAGGTATAACAATATTTAATTCAGCTAGTAAACCATTAGACCAAGGTCAAAGACAAGCAGATAAACAAGAGGTAGAAATGTTTAATAATCCAATTATATCTTGTTTAGGACAAGAAATTTCAGGAAATCAAGTAAAAACACTAGTATCTGCAATAACATCATCTAATGGTCAAAATACAGAACACAAAATAACAATAAATGGTAAAGATGCAGGCGAATATAAAATAGGAAGTGTAAGTTTAAGAAAAAAATATAATGCTACTGAAGATATAGATGGTATAGGATTTATTAATAATGTTAACATATCAGAAGTAACAGCAACACCAAAAGCAGATTAAAAAGGTGATAAAATTGCTAAGATGCTAAAGAAATTGGTGATATATTATGGAAGATGCAGTTGATGCGTTAAAAATGGCCTTCTCAGTATTTGTTTTTGTAATAGGATTAGCTATAGTTTTTAATATGTTTACAAGAGCAAGAGAAGTATCTGACTATGTGTTAGAACATACAGATAACACATATTTTGCAAAATATGTGTATGCAGATAATAGCAATACAGATGGTAGAACTGTTGGAATTGAAACAATAATACCAACTTTATATAGGTATTATAAAGAAAAATTTATGATTGATGTAGTAGTTAGTAATCCACAAATAGATTCTACGACACAAAAATATAATAAAGACAATGAACGATTTGATGAAGAAACAGAAAGAATAGTGTTCAATAATGCAGATGGTTGGAAAATTTATGAAGATTTATATCCAGATGGAATATCTTGGATTGGTTCTAAAGCCAATATAGATACACAATTGAGAGTAACTTCATACATAGAAGGAAAAGATAATATTGTAAATGGTAAAAGATTAAGTAAATATAAATATAGAAATTTAAACGATTATAGAGATAAAACTTTTACAGAAACATTTTCTCAAAAAGATAATGGAAAAAAATATCAAGGTGAAGATGGTTCAACAATTTATATAGTGCAAGGAACAAAAAAATTACATATAACTTATACTTTACAAGAATCATAAGATTATATGAGTAAGGAGGATTAACCTATGGGAGATTCATTGATAACTATAGTAGCTATAGTATTAGCAGCAGTTTTAATATTTGTATTTCCGCTTATGTCTGTATCTGAAAGAAATGATGATATAGCACAATTAGCAGTAGATACAGCAACAACAGAGTTTGTAAATGATGTTATAACTACTGGTAAGATAACAGATGAAAACTATGATAAACTAGTTCAAACAGTAACATCTACAGGTAATACATATGATATAGAATTAGAAGTAAGAAAATTAGATGAAAATCCAGGTAAAAAAAGTAACTTATTAGCAAAAGATAAAATAGGGGAAAACCTTTACTATTCTGTTTACAATGTTCAAATTGAACCAGTTTTACAAGATACTGGAGTGTATCCACTTAAAGAGGGAGATATGATTTCTGTTAATGTAAAAAATAGGAATAGAACTATTGCTCAAATGCTTAGAGGATTTTTCTATTCAATGAGTGGTTCAGACAATTATCAAATTTCTGCATCACATTCTGGTGTTGTATTAGCAAACGGAAATTAAATTATCAAAAATAATAAATATATAAGGGCGTATTGCATACGCCCTTTGTTTAAATAGGGACTTATGATTGCACCCAAAAACAACATTATACGGCACATGAAAATGTAGGGGGCGCATGATTGCGCCCAAAAACAAAACAAACATCATATGGCGCATGAAAGACCTGTAGGGGCGCATGAAAAGCGCCCTAAAGGGAAAAATTATACATAAGAGTAGGTGAAAATAATGAAATTACAACATTTAACAATAATATTTATAATAATTGTATTACCAATCACATTGCTTCTATCAGCATATACAGACGCACAAATAGATATTTTAACATTGCAAAATCAGTATGATGATATGTTACTTACTGCAACTTATGATGGAATAAAAGCGTTTCAACTAAATGCTTCTTATAATAGTTTGTCTAATGTTTCAGATGCATTAAGAGAAGATGTTGAATCTGCGATATCTGCCTTTATGCAATCACTCTCAGTAAAAATGGGAGTGGGTGGCTACGACATAAATCATATGAAAGGTTATATTCCGGCAATATTATTTACACTATATGATGGCTATTACATATATACACCAGTGAAAACAACTGATGAAGACAATAACACAACGTATGAATATATGTTAAAACCATATAATTATTATACTGTAAGATATAAAAATGAAACTGGAACAAAAGATGTTGTAATAAATTATACACTAGACAATTATATTGTTGTATATGGCTGGATAGATGGACAATATTATGTAAAATCTGGTTATTTGGTATCAAATAATCGAAGTGCTGATATAGAATCTAGTGAAAGATTATATGAATATGCACCATTTAAATATACAACTGGAAGTGATGATATAACATATCCTACTTATGACAACATTAGGACGATGGGACTAAATCCAAAAGAAATAACAAGTGACTATTATAATCCTGATATTAAATCTACACATGAAGAATATTTATATCCAAGAAATGATAATTACTATGTGGATCCTAGTAGTGCTCAAAAGTATTATAGTGAGGCACTCGAATTTACTAGTTGGGTAAATGAAAATTTAAGTTGGATTACATCAGATATGGCAATGAGAAATGCGGATTATTTATATAAACTATATGAAGAAAATAATGATATAGATTATGATGAATTTACTATAAAAAAATATATTTTCAGATTTAACACAACAGATAATAATCCTGAAGATTCTAATTCAATATTTGCTCAGCATAAAACAGCGGTTATAAGAAGTTCTATACAAGATAACTTAAATCAATCAATATCAACATATAGCCAAGGTAGTGCTTCAGAATATGAATATAAATTACCAAAACTTGATATAAATGAATGGAATATGCTATCAACTAACGTATGTATGTTAACCTTTTTACAAGGAATTCCAATGAAAACAAAATATTACAATAATTATGCTTTAGTGCAAAGTACAAGAAACAATTTATATGTTTCTCCAGATTCTTTATACTTCATAAGTGATGGAGATGGAGATGGAAAAGCTGATGATGGATATTACCATAAGATTGATTGTAAATATTTAAATGATGGAGGAAAAATAACAGGATATTCAAACTTCGATTTTGTGCTTAAAAAATTAAACTTAAAAGATGAATCTGATAAGGCATACTATAAGCATTATGAACAGGCTTGCTACTATTGCATTGTAGATTCAGCAAATTATGAAAAAGTATCATGGCAAGAAGTTGCAAATAGAAGAAAAGCATACTACACAGCATTGGCAAGAGAAAAATATAGAAGATATATAACAACAGATCATTTAGAGTACTAGATTAAAAAATAACCTCCATTTGGAGGTTATTTTTAAATGTCCATTTGACTACTTAAAAATCCAGCAGCAGATTGAACTACCTTTAATTCTGCTTCTCCCATTTTTGAATTTTGTTCTTTTGAAAGTAAAATAACACTACCAATTACATCTCCATCTGAAATTATAGGGTATATAACTTGTGAATTATATTTTCTTTCTTTAGAATCATTTTGAGTTATAGGTAAAGCAATTTCGTTGTTTTCTTTGCTTGTGTAAACTTCTTTATTTTCTAAAACTTTTTCAAGTTCTGTGCTTAACGCTTGCTCTAAAAATTCTTTCTTAGAACCACCAGAAACGGCAATAACAGTATCTTTATCTGTTATACATGCAATATGACCAGTTGTTTTAGATAAAGTATCTGCATAACCACTAGCAAACTCTGAAAGCTCGCCAATAGGAGAATATTTTTTCAATATAACTTCTCCTTCTTTATCTGTAAATATTTCTAAAGGATCTCCTTCTTTTATGTGTAAAGTTCTGCGAATTTCCTTAGGTATAACAATTCTTCCTAAATCATCTATTCTTCTAACCACACCAGTTGCTTTCAATTTTATTACCTCCTTTATATTATTAAGGCTAAACCATTCAATATAAAATATGGTGGAAAAGCCAATTTACACTAATTTTGTGTTTGTAAAAATAGTATGCTAAAAAAAAATTTTTTTATACTAAAAAATTACAAAAAATGCAATGTTTTTTAACAAAATACTTGTAAAAACTAGCAAAAAGTGTGTATAATAAATAAGTGAAATTTTAAAAATTTAAATGATATACAATTAGCTATAAAACTTATTGCTCTTACTTAAGAGAGATGAGTGTGAAAAAGCTATAATTTTATATTGATATATAATAAATATTAGGAGGCAAAAATGAAAGCAATAGAATTAAGAAACAAATATTTAAACTATTTTAAAAGTAAGGGACACACAATAATCCCAAGTAGCCCATTAGTACCAGAAAACGATCCATCTGTATTATTCACAACAGCAGGAATGCATCCATTGGTACCATATCTTTTAGGAGAGACTCATCCAGGAGGAAAAAGACTTACAGATTATCAAAAATGTTTAAGAACAGATGATATAGAAGAAGTTGGAGATACTGGACATTTAACATACTTTGAAATGATGGGAAACTGGTCATTAGGAGATTACTTTAAAAAAGAATCTATAAATATGAGTTATGAATTTTTAACTAAGGAATTGGGAATTCCAAATGAAAAAATATCTGTAACATGTTTTGCAGGAGATGAAGATTGCCCAAGAGATGAAGAAGCAGCTAACATTTGGAAAAGTGTAGGAATACCAGAAGAAAGAATATACTTCTTTGGTAAAAAAGAAAATTGGTGGGGACCTGCTGGAACTCATGGACCTTGCGGACCAGACACAGAAATTTTTTACGATACAGGAAAAGAGAAATGTTGTCCGGATTGTAATCCTTCTTGTAGTTGCGGAAAATATATGGAAATTTGGAATAATGTTTTTATGCAATATAATAAAACAGAGGATGGAAGATATGTTGAATTAAAGCAAAAAAATGTAGATACAGGTTTAGGATTAGAAAGAACAACATTTATATTGCAAGGAAAAGAAAATGTATTTGAAATAGAAGTATTTAAACCAATTATAGATAAATTAAATAGTTTAGCTACAAACAAAGATGAATCAAGTTGTAGAATTATAGCTGACCATTTAAGAGCAAGCATAATGCTTATATCAGATTCAGTAAAACCAAGTAATATTGAACAAGGTTATATTTTAAGAAGACTAATAAGAAGAGTTATAAGACATTTAAGAAAATTAGGAATAGATACTTCAGAATTAAGAAATTTAGCTAAACTAAATATAGACACAATAAAAGATATGTATCCAGAATTAGTTGAAAAACAAGATGAAATACTAGATATTTTAGAGACAGAAAGAAATAAATTTATAAAAACCTTAGAAAATGGAGAAAGAGAATTTGAAAAAATTGCTAATAAATTAAAAGAGCAAGGATTAGATACAATAGATTCAGCATCTGCATTTAAATTATACGAAACTTATGGCTTTCCAATAGAGATAACAGAAGAATTAGCCAAAGAACAAGGATTTAAAATAAACTCTGAAGAAGTTCAAAAATTATACAAAGAACATCAAGAAAAATCTAGATTAGGTGCTGAGCAAAAATTCAAAGGTGGTTTAGCAGAAAGAAACGAAGAAACAATATGCTACCATACAGCAACACACCTTTTGCATAAAGCATTAAGAATAGTTTTGGGAGACCATGTTGCACAAAAAGGTTCAAATATCACAACAGAAAGACTTAGATTTGACTTTTCACACCCACAAAAAGTAACACCAGAAGAATTAAAAAGGGTAGAAGATATAGTAAACGAGCAAATACAAAGAGATTTAAAGGTAGTATGTGAAGAAATGTCTCTAGAAGAAGCAAAGAATAGTGGAGCAATAGGTTTATTTGAAAATAAATATGGAGATAAAGTAAAAGTATATACAATAGGTGATTTTAGCAAAGAAATTTGTGGAGGACCACACGTAGAGCACACAGCAGAACTTGGAAAATTTGTTATAAAGAAAGAAGAAGCGAGTTCAGCAGGAGTTAGAAGAATTAAAGCAATTTTAATAAGATAGGAGGATTGTATGGAAGATTGTATTTTTTGTAAAATAATAAACAAACAAATCCCATCAGAAATAGTATATGAAGATGAAGAAATTTTGGCATTTAAAGATATAGCTCCAATGGCACCAGTACACATATTGGTTGTACCCAAAAAACATATAGCTTCTGTTATGGAATTATCTAAAGAGGATGAATTATTAGTAGGGAAAATATATACAGTAATACAAAAATTAGCAAAAGAATTTAATGTTAGCGAGGAAGGATTTAGAGTAATTACAAATTGCGGAGAGGGAGCAGGACAAACTGTAAAACATATACATTTTCATTTATTAGGTGGTAAAAAATTATCAATATCAATGTGCTAATTGCTAGACTAAATATAAAAAATATGCTATAATAAATATATATTGGTTAGTGGAGGTGCTGGATATGAATAATAATAAATATGGAAAAGTATTAACTGTGGTCTTAATAATAGCTATAATAGCAATAATTGCTTTAATAGGATTTGCTATATTTAGTAAAGTTAGAGATGATAACATGAAAAAAGAAGCAGATAGTAAGATAGAGGAATTTAAAAGAGACCATGATATAATAGATGAAGATGATAATGATAACGTTAATGATGGTGATGAAGTTGATGAAGAGATACCAGACATAATACCTGCAACCCCAATACCAAATCCATACGAAAATAATAACAATAATTCAAGTTCATCAAGTTCTTCAAGTAAAAAAACTATGTATAACGGATTTGTAGTGGTTGGTTATATAGAAATACCAAAAAATAATGTAAAAACACCAATATTAGAAAAAGCTACACTAAATTCATTAAATGCAGCAACAGGAATATTATACCCAGTAGATGCAAAATTAAATGAACCAGGTAATGTGGTAATAGCAGGACACAATTATAGAAATAATTTAGTATTTTCTAAGAATAAAAATTTAAAAGAAGGGGATAAAATATACATAACAGATGAAAGTGGAAGAAAGCTAACATATTATGTATATGCAAACTTTGAAGCATCACCTGAAGATACATCTTTTTATGAAAGAGATACAGGTGGAGTAGAAGAAATAACACTAACGACTTGTACATCAGATAGTTCAAAAAGAACTATCATATTTGCAAAAACTAGGTAAAAATGCTTGACAAATATAATAATATGAATTAAAATATAAATTACTGTTTGATAAATAATCAAACAGTAATTTAATGGTGGATGTAGCTCAGCTGGTTAGAGCGCTAGTTTGTGGCACTAGAGGCCGTGGGTTCGAATCCCATCTTCCACCCCAAACTACTTATTAACTTAATTATTTATATTGGGGTGTAGCCAAGCGGTAAGGCACTAGACTTTGACTCTAGCATTTCGGCGGTTCGAATCCTCCCACCCCAGCCAAAAGATTGCGTTAATATAAGATACAAAGCAATTAAGACACTGTTTAATAGAGAATAAATGCCTTGGCTGGAAGCATTTAAAATAAGTTTAATTGCAAAACATATCTTAGAGCAAAAAAAATAAAAGTGGAGAAATTTTATATTTCTCAAATAGGGTGGCACCGCGGAAGATTTTAAGTCCTTCGTCCCTTGTATGTATATACAGAGGACTAGGGCTTTTTTTGTATATTCAAAGTTATTATTAAAATCAAAAATATATAAGGAGGTAAAAACATGAACGAGTACAGAACACATAATTGTGGAGAATTAAGACTAGAAAATGTAGGACAAGAGGTAAAATTGGCAGGTTGGGTACAATCTGTTAGAGACTTAGGAGGAGTTGTATTTATTGATTTAAGAGATCAATATGGTATAACACAAATAGTTACATCAGGCGATGACAAGAAGGTTGATGAAGTACAAAGAATACCAGTTGAATCAACAATATCTATTACAGGAAAAGTTAGAAAAAGAGATGAAGAAACAATCAATAAAAATCTTGCAACAGGTGAAATAGAGGTATTTATAGATACTGTAACAATGCTAGGAAAAAGAACAAAAAATCTTCCTTTTGCAGTAAATGAAGAAAAAGATGTAAGAGAAGATTTAAGATTGCAATATAGATTTTTAGATTTGCGTTCAGAAAAGTTAAAACAAAATATTCTTTTGAGAGCAAAAATATTACAATTTTTAAGAAATCAAATGATAGAGAGAGGTTTCACAGAAGTACAAACACCAGTACTTACAAGTTCTTCTCCAGAAGGAGCAAGAGATTATTTAGTACCAAGTAGAGTACATCCTGGTAAATTTTATGCTTTACCTCAAGCACCACAACAATTTAAACAATTGTTAATGGTTTCTGGAATAGATAAGTATTTCCAAATTGCACCTTGTTTTAGAGATGAAGATGCAAGAGCAGATAGAGCTCCAGGTGAATTTTATCAATTAGATATGGAAATGGCATTTGCAACACAAGAAGATGTATTTAATGTAATGGAAAAAGTTATGTATAACACATTTAAAGAATTTTCAAACAAAAGAGTTGCTGAGTATCCTTTCCCAAGAATTTCATATAGAGATGCAATGTTAAAATATGGTTCAGATAAACCAGATTTAAGAAACCCACTAATAATTCAAGATGTTACAGAAATGTTCCAAAATATAGAGTTTAATGCATTTAAAGGAAAAATAGTAAGAGTAATTGCAACACATAATGTTAAAGATTGCCCTAGAAGTTTCTTTGATGGAATGACAGATTTTGCAATAAAAGAGTGCGGAGCAAAAGGTTTAGCTTGGCTTAGAGTTAATGATGATAGAACATTCCAAGGACCAATAGCTAAATTTATAGATGATGCTTCAAGAGAAGAATTATTAAAAATAACAAATTCAGATGCAGGAGATGCAATATTCTTTATAGCAGAACAAAAGGGAGTAGTTGAGACTTTAGCAGGACAAATTAGAACAGAGTTAGGAAACAGATTAGATTTATTAGAAAAAGATGTATTTAAATTCTGTTGGATTATAGATTTCCCAATGTATGAAATAGAAGACCGGAAAACTTGCTTTCAGTCATAACCCATTTTCAATGCCACAAGGAGGACTTGAAGCGTTAAAAACAAAAGATCCATTAGATATACTTGCATATCAATATGATATAGTATGTAATGGTATAGAATTATCTTCTGGAGCAGTAAGAAATCACGACACAGAAATAATGATAAAGGCATTTGAAATAGCAGGGTACACAAAAGAGCATATAGAGAAAAAATTCCCAGCTTTGTTTAATGCTTTCCAATATGGTGCACCACCACACGCTGGAATTGCACCTGGTGTAGATAGAATGATAATGTTAATTACAGACGAACCAAGTATTCGTGAAGTAATTGCATTCCCAATGAATAGCAAAGCACAAGATTTACTAATGGGAGCACCAGGAGAAGTTACAGATCAACAATTAAGAGAAGTTCATATAAAAGTAGATGTAAAAGAAAATAAATAAAATTAACTTGTTCTATTGAAATATAAAATTTAATATAATATAATAATTTTGATTGTATGAGGTCGACCTTGTGTGTCGACCTGAAAATAAAGGAGGAAAAATAATGGAAAAAGTATTAGACATAGTGAAAGGTCTATTTGCAGGATTTGTTGAATTACTAATGCATCCTGTATCAAAAGTAACAGAAGCAGTACAAAAAGAAGATATCAAGAAGGGAGCAATAAAAGCAGCAATTATTGCAGCAGTTTTAGCAATAGTAAATGTTTTATCAACAATTAGAGTAATACATATAAAAAATTCTACAAGCAAAATAAGAGATGCATATATGGAAGCATTAAATCCATTTTTATCAATCTTAAAAATGTTTGCAATATATTTATTAGCAATAATTGTAGTTGCTTTAATATTATTTATAATTTCTAAATTAGTAAAAGATCAAAAATCTTTACCATATACACTATCAATGACAGTAAATTCAGCAATTATATATACAGTGGGATTAACATTAGGACTAATATTATCTTTCTGGACACCATTATCAATTTTAGTAATTGGAATTGCTTCATTGCATTCAGGATTAACATTAGTAATATCATTTGTAAGTTCACTATCAAGTGTAGATACAGATAGTTTAGTTTTAGTTACAGTAGTTGTATTGATGGCTGTTTCAATAGTTATGGCAATAATCAATTTAGTTACAAAAGAGGTAAAATTAAATGATTATGCAGATAATAAATACATGAACAATACACAATATAGTGATTTACCTAGTAAAGCATACAAAAAATTAAATAGCAGTTCAATAGAAGATGCATATGATCTTGCAACTTCTATACTAAATCAATAAAAGGTTAAAAAATAAACCACATTAAGTGGTTTATTTTTTTGACCTTTTATTATATAATATTACTCGGAGGAAAAATAAATGGTAGCAGAAATAATAGTAAATAGTACAGCAAAGCAATTAAATAAAACATTTGATTATATAGTACCTAAAACTATGGAAAGCCAAGTTAAAATAGGTACTAGAGTTTTTGTACCATTTGGAAGAATAAAAAAACAAGAAGGATTTATTATAAATATAAAAGAAGTGTCAGAGTTTGCAACTAAAGAAATTGTAGAAATAGAAGATTCTATATTATCTGAAGAAAAAATAAAGTTAACAAAACTAATGGCAAGAAAATATTTTTGTAATATATCAGACTGCGTAAAGCTTATGTTACCTCCAGGGAATACAACTAAAAATTTAGATAATAGAACAAAAGAAAAAACGGCTAATTTTGTATATTTAAAAAAAGATATAGAAGAAATAGATTTTAACATAGAAAATAAAATTATAAAAAGTGAAAAACAAATTAGACAATTAAATTTTTTAAAAGAAAATAATGGAATATATATAATGGATTTAGAAACTTTAACTGACACAACAAGAGCGATAACCAAGGTTTTAGAAAAGAATGGCTATATAGAAATTATAGAAAAACCAATAGAAAGAAATCCGTTTGTAAATAAAAAAGTTGCAAGAGATACAGCACTAATCTTAAATGAAGAACAACAATTTTGTTTTGATAAAGTAAATAATTCAATAGAAAATAAAGAGTATAAAGAATTTTTATTATATGGAATTACTGGATCACGGGAAAACAGAAGTATATATGCAACTAATAAAAAGTGCCTTAGATTATGGAAAGACAGCAATAATGCTAGTACCAGAAATTTCGCTTACACCACAAATGGTAAATAGATTTTTTGCAAGATTTGGAGATTGCATATCTGTTTTACATAGTAAACTAATGCTAGGAGAAAGATATGATCAATGGCAAAAAATAAAAGAGCGGAAAATCTAAAATATTGATAGGGGCGAGGTCTGCAATATTTGCACCTATGGAAAATTTAGGAATAGTAATAATAGATGAAGAGCATGACCCATCATATAAATCTGATACAACACCTAGATATAATGCCAAAGAAATAGCAAGATATTTGTGTAAAAATAATAATATTCCATTAGTTTTAGGAAGTGCAACTCCAGATATAGATACATTTTATAAAGCACAAAGTGGAAAAATAGAGCTACTTAAATTGAGTAAAAGAGCAAATAAATCTAATTTACCAGAGGTACATATTGTAGATTTAAAACAAGAGTTGGCTAATGGAAACAAATCAATGATAAGCCAAATGTTAAAGGAAAAGATAGATAAAAACTTAAAAGAAAAAGCACAAACAATATTATTTTTAAATAGAAGAGGCTATTCTACATTTATTATGTGCAGAGATTGTGGTTTTACTGCAAAGTGCAAAAATTGTAATATTAGTTTAACTTATCACATGGATGAAAATAAGCTTAAATGCCATTATTGTGGTTATGAGACAAAGGTGTTTAATACGTGTCCTGTGTGTGGAAGTAAGAAAGTAAAATATTTTGGTACAGGAACACAAAAATTAGAAGCGGAAATAAAAAGTATGTTTCCAAATGCATCTACTATAAGAATGGATGTTGATACAGTAACTAAAAAGAATTCACATGAACAAATATTAGAGAAATTTAAAAATGAAAACATAGACATACTAATAGGAACGCAAATGGTAGTAAAAGGACATCATTTTCCTAATGTTACATTAGTTGGAGTTGTTGCTGCAGACCGGAAGTTTAAATATAGATGATTATAGAGCAAGTGAAAGAACTTTTCAAATACTTACACAAGTTGCAGGAAGAGCAGGACGTGGAGAGAAAAAAGGAGAAGTTGTTATACAAACATATAATCCAGATAATTTTAGTATTGAATGTGCAAAAGAGCAAGATTATGATGCTTTTTATGAATCTGAAATAATATTAAGAAAAAGTCTTAAATATCCACCATTTAGCGATATTATAATGCTTAATATTACATCTAAGGATGAAGAAGAAATAAAGAAAACTTCTTCATACATATATAATATATTACTTAAAAATGCAGGTGATAAAATGCTTGTATATAAACCTATGCCATCACCTATAAATAAAATAAAAAATAAGTATAGGTGGAGAATAATTGCTAAATGTAGGTTCAATAATAGTATTATAGATATAATAAATAAAAGCTTAGAAGTTTGTTATAAAAATAGAAGAATAAAATCTACAATTATAGTAGATATAAACCCTACAAATATGGCTTAAAACCTTGCAATGCATAGAATTTTGAGATATAATTATAATCAATGAAATCATTAATTACCTATGGTAACAGGAAATTTTTTAATGAATAGGAGGAGAAAAATGGCTATAAGAACAATAAGATTAGCAGGAGATGAAATATTAAAAAAACAAACTAAAGAAGTTGAGCAAATAGATGAAAAAATAGTTGAATTGGTAAATGATATGATCGAAACAATGCATAAATATAATGGAGTAGGCTTAGCAGCTCCTCAAGTTGGGATTTTAAAAAGGATTGCTGTAATAGATTTATATGAAGAAGGAGATCGGACCAGTAACCTTAATAAATCCACACATAATAAAGGAGGAAGGAAAACAAACAGTTGACGAAGGTTGTTTAAGTTTTCCAAACCAATTTGCAAAAATTGTAAGACCTAAAAAAGTTATTGTAGAGGCATTAGATATAAATGGAAAAAAGATAAAGATTGAAGCAGAGGGATTATTTGCACAAGCAATTTCACACGAGGTTGATCATTTAAACGGAGAGGTTTTTATAGACAAAATAATTCCAGGCACATTAGAAACATATAATCCAGAACAAAAGAAATAATTTAGGAGGCAAAAAATGCTTAATATCGTATTTATGGGTACGCCAGATTTTGCACAAGAATCATTGAAAAGCGTATATGAAGCAGGCTATAATGTATTATCAGTAGTGACAAATGTTGATAAACCAAAAGGAAGAGGAATGAAATTATCTCCATCACCTGTAAAAGAGTATGCTTTAGAAAAAAATTTAAAATTATATCAGCCAGAAAGAATAAGAGAGAATAAAGAATTTATTGAAGAAATAAAAAAAATAAATCCAGATGTTATATGTGTTGTAGCTTATGGAAAAATATTACCTAAGGAGTTTTTAGAAATACCAAAGTATGGATGCATAAATGTACATCCATCACTTTTACCTAAATATAGAGGATCAACACCAATACAAACTGCAATAATAAATGGAGATAAAACTACTGGTGTTACAACAATGTATATGGATGAAGGGTTAGACTCAGGAGATATAATTTTGCAAGAAGAAATAGAAATAAAAGATAATGAAACTGCAGGTGAAGTATGGGATAGACTAGCTAAAATTGGAGCTGATTTGTTAGTTGAAACTTTAAAACAAATAGAAAATGGTATAGCTCCAAGAAAAGCACAAGGTAAAAACTATACTGTTACACATTTATTGGACAAATCTATGTCAAAAATAAATTGGGATGAATTTGATGCAGTTCAAATAAAAAATTTATCAAGAGGATTAAATCCAATTATGGGTGTATATGCAACATTAAATGGAAAAAAGATAAAGTTTTGGGACATAGATGCTGTAACCTTAGATGATTTTGTAAATAATTTTAGTGAATTCAAAAGTTATAAAGAAAGATTAGAAAATGAAGTAAGTGCTGGAACTATAGTATATATTGATTATAAAGAAGCAATATATATAAAAGCCAAAAGTGGAATTATAAAGGTTAAAGAAATACAAGGAGAAAATGCTAAAAGAATGCCTACTTCAGAATTCTTAAAGGGAAATAAAATTGAAACTTTAGAAACTTTTGAATAAATTAAAAAAAGAGTTGTAAAAGTATTAAATAATTGATATACTGTATTACAACAAAAGAATGCAATTTATTTTAAATATTTATAAATTATGGAGGTATGAAAAATGGAAAATGAAGAAATAAAGGAAACTGTATTAGAAGTAAAAGAAGGAGAAAATCAAAATTCATTAGATGAAATCAAAATTGCTGACGATGTTGTTGCTGTAATTGCAGGAGTTGCAGTATCAGAAGTCCCAGGAGTTGCTGGAATGGCAGGAGGATTCGCAGGAGGAATATCAGAAGTATTTAGTGGAAAGAAAAATTTAGCAAAAGGTATAAAAGTAGAAGTTGGACAAAAAGAAACAAAAGTAGATGTTAATATTATAGTAGAATATGGAACTAGAATACCAGATGTTGCATTTGCAATTCAAAACAGAGTAAAAAAAGCTGTTGAAACAATGACAGGATTAAAAGTTATTGCAGTTAATGTTCATGTACAAGGTGTAAGCACAACAAATGCAGCAAATACAACAAGCACAGAAGAAGATGTAGCAGAATAAGTAATTTGAAAGGGTGATAATATATGAAGTTTTTAGATAGATTAGCATTAGCGGTTTTTTCAATAATAGTATTTGTACTAGCAGTATTACTATGTTTAATGATGTTTGGATGGTTTGATACAGAACTTATTATTAGTGCATTAAATTATTTAAAAGGCAATGAAATTGCTACTAATGTAACAGTTGGAGTATCTGTTGTATTAATATTACTTGCATTAAAAGCAATGTTTTTTGAATCTTATTCTAAGGAAGATAATTCAAAAGAAGGAATATTATTAGAAAATGATAATGGTAAATTAGTTGTTTCAAGAGATACATTAGAAAATTTAACAAATAGTGTGGCAAAAACAATTAAAGGCGTAGACAGTGTAGTAAGTAGAGTAATGTTAGATAAAGAAAAACATCTTATAATATTTATAAACTTATTAGTAAAACAAGATGCTATAATTAAGGAATTATCTTCAGGATTACAAGAAAAAGTAAAACAAACTGTTAAAGATTCTTTAGGTTTAGATGTAAAAGAAGTTAATATAAAAATTAAAAATATAACAAATGAAATTACTCCTAAAAGTGTTAAATCAGAGAAGCCTGAAAAAGTAAAAAAGCCTGAAGAAAATGAAAAGAGCGAAAAAGATAAAGAAGTTGTAAAATCTGAAAATTAGTAATAAAGGAGTGCTTGAATATGGATAACTTTATGAATTTTCTAAGTAAAAATAAAGGAGCAATAATTGGAATTATAGTTGCTATTATTTTATTGGTACTTGAACTAGACAGACTAATAATTGGAATTATATTTATTCTATTAGGAATGTTTATAGGAAATTATGTACAAAGAAATAAACAAACTGTAAAGGAAAATTTAAAAAAATTTATAGATAAAATGTAAAAACATTGGAGGAATATATGAATAGGTCTGAAGCTAGGGAGTTAGCTTTTAAATTCTTGTATCAAATTGAAGTACAAAAAGAATTAAATGAAGAGCAAATAGAACTTTTTTTTGAAAATAATGAAATAATAGATAATAATGCACAAGAATACATAAAAGATATTGTAAATGGAATTAAAATGCATGAAAAAACAATAAACGAAATTATTGCAAGTAATTTAAAAACAGACTGGAAACTTGAAAGAATATCAAAAATAAATTTAAGTTTATTAAAACTAGGCATATACGAAATAAATTATAAAGAATTACCATATAAAGTTGTAATAAACGAAGTAGTAGAACTTGCAAAAAAATATGGAGAAGATACATCACCTTTATTTATAAACGGAATTTTAGCTAGTGTTGTAAAGGAGAACGAATGAAACCAGAAGCAATATCTGTAACAGAATTAAATAAATATATCAAGGATAAAGTAGCAAGCGATGAATATTTAAACAGTGTTTTAGTAAAAGGAGAAATATCAAACTTTAAGCATCATTATACAGGACATTTGTATTTTACACTAAAAGATGAAAATTCACTAATAAAATGTATAATGTTCAAAACATCAACTGCTACTTTAAATTTTGTACCAAAAGATGGAATGAAAGTACAAGTTTTTGGAACTGTTGCTGTTTTTGAAAGAGATGGAATATATCAAATATATTGTAAAGCAATGCAAGAGGATGGCATAGGTAGTTTACACAAAGCCTATGAAGAACTAAAGAATAAATTAGAAAAACAAGGTTATTTTGATATAGCACATAAAAAGAAAATTCCATTCATGCCAAAAACAATAGGGGTGTTAACATCAAAAACTGGATCAGTAATTAGAGACATAATAAATGTAGCAACTAGAAGGAATCCTAATGTACATATTAGATTATTACCAGTTCCAGTACAAGGAGAGGGTGCAGGAGAAAAAATTGCAGATGCAATTGATTATATGAACAGAAAGAAATTGGCAGATGTATTGATAATAGCGAGAGGTGGAGGTTCATTAGAAGATTTATGGCCGTTCAATGAAGAATGTGTTGCAAATGCAATATATAATTCAGAATTACCAATAATTTCTGCTGTTGGTCACGAAACAGATTTTACAATAGCAGATTTTGTTGCAGATTTAAGAGCACCAACACCTTCAGCTGGAGCAGAATTAGCACAAGCAGATGTTTCAGAAATAAAATTAAAATTAGAAACATATAATAGAAGATATAAAGTAGCATTAAAAAAGAAAATAGAGTATATGAAGCTAAGATATGAAAAGTGCATGGCATCTAAAGTTTTTAAAGAACCATATCAAAGAATAAATGAAGAATATATAAATGTAGATGCATATGTAAAAGCCTTACAAAATAGCATAATAAATAAATTAAAAGATTCAAAAACATTAGCAGTAGGTACAATATCAAAGTTAGATACACTAAGTCCATTAAAAACTTTAACTAGAGGTTATTGCTTGGCGGAATTAAATGATAAAATAATTAAAAGTGCAAACGATATAAAGACAAATGACAGAATCAAATTAAAATTTTCAGACGGAGAAAAAACAGCAAATATACTGTAAGGAGAGACGCCTTAGTCACTCAGAAAAAAAGGAGGAAAGTATATGAATAAAAGAGAAGTAATTTTAGGAATTGCAATTGTGTTAATAATAGCATTAGCGATAGTTGTAGGTATAAATGTTAGTAAAAAAAGTGAATCTGAACCTACAAGCACAGAACCCACAAGTAATCCGGAAGTTAATACTACAAATACTCCAGCTTTTGAAACAGATGATCCAAATCAAGAATCACCAAGTCCAGAACCAGTTGAGACTTCATCACCAGATGCAACTCCAACACCATTGGCGACACCTACAACATCATCACAAAATAAAGATATTTCAAAAATGACAGATAATCAAAAAATAGAGTATGCAAAAAGTATTGCAAAGGCAAATTGGGAAAAAACAGGTAGTTCAAAAACTGTGTTTTATAGTTATATAACTGCAAAAAATTCAGAAACATATATTGTAACTGTAAGAGATAATGAAACTACAAATCAATTAGTTAGTTACGAGATAAATATTAAAACAGGAACTTGTAAGGAAACATATTAAGTTTGAAAAATAATCAGTAATTTGTTTTGTTAAAATTCAGTAGAAAGGAGAAAATATGGAAGAAAATTTAAATTTTGAAGATACAATAAAAAGTTTAGAGCAGATAGTTGGTGAATTAGAAAAGGGAGATTTAAATTTAGATGAATCTGTGAAAAAATTTGAAGAAGGAATGGCTTTATCTAAGAAATGTACAAAAATATTAGATGAAGCAGAAAAGAAAATAACAATTTTGATAAGAGAAGGCGAAAATACAGAAGAAGAAAGCTTTACTCCAATGGATTAGAAAGGACATTTTGTATGAAAATTTTGGGAGAGATAGTTACAAATAAATATATATATATTCCTGTACTGTTATGGTTCTTTATACAACTATTTAAAGTATTATGGGATTTAATAAAGGATCATAAATTTGACTTTAAAAGAATATTAGGTGCAGGAGGAATGCCGAGTTCACATTCTGCTGTTGTATGTTCATTAGCAGTGTTAATTGGAAAAGAATATGGATTTTCAAGTTCGAATTTTGCATTAGCTATAATTTTTGCAATAGTAGTAATGTATGATGCTTGTGGAGTAAGGCGTGCAGCTGGAAAACAGGCAAAGTTATTAAACAAAATAATATCAACACCAGGTTTAACAGGTGTGGAAGTTCAAGAAAGATTAGTAGAAGTATTAGGTCACACTCCAACACAAGTATTTGTTGGGGCACTAATTGGAATCATAGCAGGAGCAATATTGTAGAAAACTACGTGTAATATAGAATTAACAAATAATTTTATTAAAGGAGATGCAAATTATGGAAGATGTAGAAATAGCAAGAAGTGTAAAATTAAAAAATATAACAGAAATAACAAACAAAATGGGAATTGATGAAAAATACGTTGAACAATATGGAAAGTATAAAGCAAAAATTTCAAATAAAGTATTAGAAGATTTAGAACAAAAAGAAAACGGAAAGTTAATATTAGTTACATCAATAAATCCAACACCATTAGGTGAAGGAAAAACAACAATTTCAATAGGACTAGCTGACCGGATTATCAAAAATAGGTAAAAAAGCAATGTTAGCATTAAGAGAGCCATCTTTGGGACCTGTATTTGGTATAAAGGGAGGAGCAACTGGTGGAGGCTATGCACAAATTGCTCCAATGGAGGAAATAAATTTACACTTTACAGGAGATATTCACGCCATAACATCTGCAAATAATTTACTATCTGCTTTAATTGATAATCACATTTTCTTTGGAAATGAATTAGGCTTTAAAGAGATTATTTGGAAAAGATGTGTTGATTTAAATGATAGATCATTAAGAAAAGTACAAGTAGGTTTATCTGGAGAAAAGAATGTAGTTCCAAGGGAAGATGGATTTGATATTACTGTTGCATCTGAAATAATGGCAATATTCTGTTTAGCTACAGATTTAAACGATTTAAGAACAAGAATTGGAAATATAATAATTGGTTATAATGCAAAAAATGAACCAATAAGAGCAAAAGATTTAAAAGCTGAAGGAGCAATGACAGCTTTGCTAAAAGATGCATTTAATCCAAATGTTGTACAAACATTAGAAGGAACACCAGCAATAGTTCATGGTGGACCATTTGCAAATATTGCACATGGTTGCAATAGTGTAATTGCAACAAAAATCGCAATGAAATTATCAGACTATACAATTACAGAAGCTGGATTTGGTGCAGATTTAGGAGCAGAAAAATTCTTAGATATTAAATCAAGAAATTTACCTAAAAAGCCTGATGCAGTAGTATGTGTTGCAACAATAAAAGCATTGAAATATCATGGTGGAATGGACATAGCAGATATAGCAAATGAAGGATTAGAGTATTTAGAAAGAGGAGTACATAATTTATTAAAGCATATAGATAATATAAAAAATAAATTCGGATTAAATGTAATTGTTGCAATAAACAAATTTAATCAAGATACAGAAAAAGAAATAGAGCTTTTACAAAATAAATTAAAAGAACAAGGAGTAAAATTAAGCTTAGTAGAAGCTTGGGGAAAAGGTGGAGCTGGTGCAACAGACTTAGCAGAAAAAATAGTAGAACTTTGCAATATACCAAATAATTTTAAATATATATATGATTTAGAAGATAGTATACAAGAAAAAATAGAAAAAATAGCATCAAAATTATATGGAGCAGAAGGAGTAGAATATACAGAAGAAAGTTTAGAGCAAATAAAAAGAATTGAAAGTTTAGGATATAAAAACTTACCAGTATGTATAGCTAAAACACAATATTCTTTCTCTGATGATGCGAAGAATTTAGAATGCAAAGAGCCATTTAAGATACATGTAAAAAATGTTATATTAAAATCTGGTGCAGGATTTGTTGTAGTGTTAACAGGAAACGTATTTACAATGCCTGGATTACCACGAGTTCCAGCATCAGAAAAAATAGACGTAGATGAGAATGGAAACATAGTTGGAATATTTTAGAAACAGTCTTATGGAAATTACTACAGATACAACAAGAATAAACAACATAGATGTTAAATGTTATAAAGATTAAAATTTATTTAATTTTATAGTTGTAAATTTTTTAAATATATGATAACATATTATACATAATTTAAAAACTATGAAAAAGAGGAGTATGTTTATTACTGCCATTAGAGAAAAGAAGTCACTGGCTGAAAGCTTCTTAAGGGATTAGAATAAGCAGAAGGTAGCTTTGGAGTTGATATGGCGAAAGTTTTTAGTAGCTATATTCGTTTTAGCAACGTTAAATGCTTTTAGAGATATTATAAGTTATTTATAATAATTAAGGTGGTACCGCGGAATTTACCTCTGCCCTTATTTTAAGGGACAGAGGTTTTTTGTATAAGAAGGAGGAACAAATATGTGTAAAAATTGCAATCACAAATTAAACGACAGATTTAATCCAAAGGATTTTGAAGATGAAATTTATAAAAATTGGATGGATAAAAAATACTTTAAGCCAAGTGGAGATAAAACAAAGGAAAGTTATTCTATTGTTATGCCACCACCTAATATAACAGGTAAATTACATATGGGGCATGCTCTTGATAATACTTTACAAGATATACTAATTAGATATAAAAGAATGAATGGCTTTAATACTTTATGGGTTCCTGGAACAGACCATGCAGCTATTGCAACAGAGGCCAAAATAGTTGAGAAACTAAAAAAAGAAGGAATAACAAAAGATGATTTAGGAAGAGATGGTTTCTTAGAAAAAGCATGGGAATGGAAAAAAGAATATGGAAATACAATTACAGAGCAACTAAAAAAACTTGGTTCATCTTGCGATTGGGAACACGAAAGATTTACTATGGATGAAGGATTATCTAATGCAGTAAAACATGTATTTGTTAAGCTATATGAAAAAGGTTTAATATATAAAGGAAAAAGAATGATAAACTGGTGCCCATGTTGTAATACATCAATTTCAGATGCAGAGGTTGAATATGTTGAAGAACCAACACATCTTTGGCATATTCGTTATAAAATAACAGGAACAGATAAATATATAACAGTTGCAACAACAAGACCAGAAACAATGCTAGGAGATACTGCAGTTGCAGTACATCCAGAAGATGAAAGATATAAAGATATAATCGGAAAAACATGTATATTGCCAATAATGAATAAAGAAATACCAATTATAGCAGATGAGTTTGTTGAGAAGGAGTTTGGAACAGGTTGCGTAAAGATTACACCAGCACACGATCCAAACGATTATCAAGCAGGATTAAAACATAATTTAGAAATAATTGAAGTATTTGATGAAGAATGGAAAATGACAGATTTAGTTCCTGAATATAAGGGATTAGATATGTATGAGGCAAGAAAGTTAATTGTTAAAAAGCTAGAAGAAATAGGTGCATTAGTAAAAACAGAAGATTATACACATAATGTTGGAAAATGCTATAGATGTCATAATACAGTAGAGCCAAAAATATCAGAGCAATGGTTTGTAAAAATGAAACCTTTAGCAGAGCCAGCAATAGAAGCGGTTAGAAGCGGTAAAATAAAATTCGTACCAGAAAGATTTGATAAAATATATTATAACTGGATGGAGAATATTCAAGATTGGTGTATATCTCGTCAATTATGGTGGGGACACAGAATTCCAGCATATTATTGTAAAGATTGTGGAGAAATAATAGTATCATCAGATGAACCTAGTAAATGTACCAAATGTGGAAGTTCTAATTTGCATCAAGATGAAGATACATTAGATACTTGGTTTAGCTCAGCTTTATGGCCATTTTCAACACTAGGCTGGCCAGAAAATACAGATGATTTAAAAACATTTTATCCTACAAATGTACTTGTAACAGGGTATGACATAATATTTTTCTGGGTAGCAAGAATGATTTTCTCAGGACTTGAACATATGGGAGATATTCCTTTTAATACAGTATTTATTCATGGAATTGTAAGAGATAGTCAAGGAAGAAAAATGTCTAAAAGTTTGGGTAATGGAATTGATCCATTAGAAATTATAGATAAATATGGAACAGATGCATTAAGGTTTTCTTTAATTTTAGGAATATCACCTGGAAATGACATAAGATATATGCCAGAAAAGTTAGATTCTGCAGGAAATTTTGCAAATAAAATATGGAATGCAGCAAAATTTGTTTTAATGAATTTGGAAGATTACGATGAAAATAGTAAAGTAACAGACTTTACTTATGAAGATAAATGGATAATGTCAAAATTAAATACTTTATGCAAAGAAGTTAAAACAAATATAGATAACTACGATTTAGGAATAGCATTAGAAAAAATATATAATTTTATATGGGATGAATTCTGCGATTGGTATATAGAAATTGTAAAACCAAGACTTTATGATAAAGAAAATCCTACAAGAAAAGTAGCACAATATGTATTAAATAAAGTTTTAGGAGATTCTTTAAAACTATTACATCCATTTATGCCTTTTGTAACAGAAAAAATTTATGGAGAATTATATAATAATGATGAAAGTATAATGATTTCTGAATATCCTACTTATAATAAAGAATTAGAATTTGCAGATGCAGAGCAAGACATAGAACAAATAAAAGAGGTTATAGTAGGAATAAGAAATGCTCGTACACAAATGAATGTACACCCATCTAAAAAATCAAAACTAATATTTGTAACAAGCGAATATAAAGATTTCTTAGAAGCATCAGAATCATTTATAAAGAAATTAGGCTTTGCAGAGAGTATAGAAGTTGTAGAAAACAAGAATAATATACCTCAAAATGCAATAAATATAGTAACTTCAAAAATGGAAGTATTTATACCTTTTGAAGATTTAGTAGATGTAAAGGAAGAGATAGAAAGATTAGAAAAAGAAAAATCTAAAATATTAGTAGAGAAAGAAAAAACAGACAAAATGTTATCAAATCCAGGCTTTGTTGCAAAAGCACCAGAAACAAAAGTAGAAGAAGAAAAACAAAAGTTAGCAAAATTTAATGAAATGATATCATCAATAGATGAAAGAATAAAATTATTACAAAATATGTAATGAAGTATAAGGAGCTATATTTTAATAGCTCCTTAAAATATATTTATTTCATCATATATTCCATTATTTGAATTGCATTTGTTGCTGCACCTTTTCTAATATTATCGGCAACAACCCATAAATTTACACCAGAGTCTACGCTAAAATCTCTGCGTATTCTTCCAACGAAAACTTCATCATTTCCAGTAGCATTTGCAGCTAATGGATATAAATTGTTTTCTATGTCATCTTTTACTATTATCCCAGGACTGTTTGCTAAATCCTTTTTTAAATCATACAAATTAAATTCTTTTTCAAATTCTACGTTTATGGATTCACTATGAGAATTAAATACAGGAACTCTTACTGCTGTAGCAGTTATTTTTAAATCTGGTTTTTTTAAAATTTTTCTTGTTTCATTTATCATTTTTTCTTCTTCCTTGGTATAAGAATTGTCAAGAAATATATCTATATGAGGAAGACAATTGTTGTATATTGGATGAGGAAATTTTTGAGGTGCAAATCCTTTTATTCCATTTGCTAAATCATCAATACCTTTTTTTCCTGCACCAGAAACTGCTTGATAGGTAGAATAAACGATTCTTTTAATATTGTATTTGTCATCTAATGGCTTTAGGGCAACAACAGCTTGAATTGTTGAACAATTTGGATTTGCAATAATTCCGTGATGATTCGAAATTTCTTCAGGATTAACTTCGGGTACAACTAATGGTACATCTTCATTCATTCTAAATGTGCTACTATTATCAATTACAATACAATTCTTAGATGCTGCAATTGGTGCAAATTTTTGAGAAGTTTCTCCACCTGCTGAAAATATTGCAAAATCAAATCCAGAATCAAATGAGTTTTCATTTAGCTCTTGAACTATGTAATCTTTGTTTTTAAATTCAATAATTTTACCAGCTGACCTTTTAGATGCAAAAAATACATACTCAGAAATTGGTAAATTTTTTTCTTCTAATATTTTTATTGCTGTTCTTCCAACAACACCAGTTGCACCAACAATTGCAACTTTATAAGATTTCTTCATAAACTCAACTCCTTGCAATATAAAAATTCTTATGATAAAATTTCATTGATTAAATTTATTATTAGGAGCAAAAAAATATGACTGAAAAAATTTGGGATTTTATTGAAAAGAAAAAATTTATTATATTTTTTGTTATTATAACAGTAATTGCAATGTATGCAAGAATTTCAATGCTAGCATTTGTATCAGGAGATTTTTATGCTTGCATAGAGCCATGGTTCAATGAATTAAAGGTAAATGGGGGATTAAGTGCATTAAAATTAGATATAGGGAATTATAATCTGCCATATTTAACAATATTGGCATTACTTACTTATTTGCCAATAAAGCCCATTATATCAGTAAAAATGGTATCAATAGTATGTGATTTTATATGTGCAATAGCAGCTATGAAAATAGTATATATAATATTTAAAGAAAATAAAAACAAAGACTTTTTGGCTTTGATTATTTATGGAGTAATATTATTTTTACCTACAGTATTACTAAACTCAGCGTGTTGGGGACAAGCAGATTCGATTTATGTGGCATTTATATTGCTTTCAATTGTAGCTTTGCTAGAAGAAAAATATTTAAAATCATTTATTTTTCTTCGGAATATCTTTTGCTTTTAAATTGCAATTGGTATTTATATTACCATTATATGTTTTAATATATATATCTAAAAGAAAATTCCCTTGTTATTATTTCTTAATAATACCAGTAGTAAATTTTGTTATGTGCTTACCAGCAATTATTTTTGGCAAGCCAATTTCAGCTTGTATAGATATATATATAAATCAAACTTCACAATATAATGCATATTTAAGTATGAATTTTCCAGGAATATATAATTTAATATTCCCAACAAATGAATATAATTATGTTATGGCACCAAATGAATACTTATCAAAAGTTGGTGTTATAGTTACAATTTTTGTTTTTGTAATTATGGCATTTATGGTGTTATATAAAAAGATAAAATTTAATAAACAGCAGATAATTGAATTTGGACTATTGGTTGTGATGGTTGCAACATTCTTATTGCCACATATGCATGATAGATATTTATTTGCAGGAGATATACTAAGCGTTTTATATTTTCTATATAATAAAGATAAAATTTATGTTCCAATAGGAATTTCTTTAATTTCTATGTATGGATATACGGGATTTTTATTTGGAAAAATTCAGGTTCCAATACAGTATTTAAGCTTTATGTATCTAGTACTAATTGTTATTGTGACAAAAGACATATATAACAAATATTTTGCAGATACAGACCAACAACATCCAAAAATAAACGAATACTAATTAAAAAATAATGTTGAAAAAAATACAGTAATGTGATATAAGATATTCAGGTGAATTTTTTTGAAAAAAAATATTAAAAGTTATAATTTAGATGAATTAAAAGAAGAATTTATAAAATTGGGTGAAAAGCCATATAGAGCAGAGCAAGTTTTTAAATGGATACATCAAGAAAATGTTACTTCTTTTAACGAAATGACTAATATATCATTAGAATTAAGAGAAAAATTAGATAAAGAATTTACAATGTGCATATATAACATAATTAGAAAACAAGAATCAATAGATGGCACAAAAAAATATTTATTTGATGTACTAGATGGAAATGCAATAGAGACTGTTTTAATGGAATATAAACATGGAAAATCTATATGTGTTTCAAGTCAAATTGGATGCAAAATGGGATGCAAATTTTGTGCATCTACTGGAATTGAATTTGTAAGAAGTTTAACTCCAGGAGAGATTATAGAGCAAGTGTTAGCAGTACAAAGAGATGAAAACATTAAGATTTCAAACTTAGTATTTATGGGTATAGGAGAACCATTAGATAATTATGACAATGTAATGAAGGCAATTCAGATATTAAATAATCCTAAAGGAATAAATATGGGAGCAAGACATATAAGCATTTCAACAAGCGGATTAGTTCCAAAAATATATGAATTAGCAGATAAGGATATTCAATGCACATTATCTATTTCATTACATGCAACAACTGATGAATTGAGAAGTGCACTAATGCCAGTGAACAATGCTTACAATATAGAAGAACTAATGAAAGCCTGTAGATATTATATAGAAAAAACAAATAAAAGAATATCTTTTGAGTATGCCTTAGCAAAAGATAATAACGATAACTTAGAAGATGCAAAGCGATTAGTAAAATTGCTAAAAGGTATGTTATGCCATGTAAATTTAATTCCTATAAACAAAATAGAAAATGGTAAATTTACTAAAAGTACTAATGAAAATATCTTAAAATTTAGAGATTATTTAAATGATAACGGAATAGTTGCAACAGTTAGAAGAGAGCTTGGATCAGATATAGATGCCGCTTGTGGACAATTAAGAAGAAAGAATTTGTGAAGAGGTGAGTAAATGAGAGTACTAGCAACTAGTGATAAAGGAATGGTTAGAGAAATAAATCAAGATTATTACTATATATCTAATCAAGATTTAGAATATAATTTATACATATTAGCTGATGGAATGGGTGGCTACAATGGAGGAGAAATAGCTAGTCGTTTAGCAGTAGATTCTGTAAAACAATATATAGATGAGCATATAAAGAAAATAGAATTAAATAAAGAAACATTACCAGAATTGATAAAAAATTCTATGGAATATGCAAACAAAATGGTATATGAAAAGTCCAAAAAAGATATAAATTTAAGTGAAATGGGTACTACTTTAGAAGTTTGTTTAATATATAATAATAAAGCATATATTGGACATATTGGTGATAGCAGAGTTTACAGGATAAGAAAAAATATTATAAGAAAATTAACTATAGATCATAGCTATGTAGAAAAATTAGTTAGAGATGGAAAAATTACAAGAGAAGAATCATACCATCATCCAAAGAAAAATATGTTAATAAAAGCATTAGGTTGCGAAGAAAAAATTGAACCAGATATTTTAGTAAAAGGCTTCCTAAATGAAGACATAATTTTAATGTGCTCAGATGGATTAACTAATCTTTTGAGTGATAAAGAAATTTATGAAATAGTAACAAATAATTTAGAAAATGCAAATAAACTTTTAATTCAAACAGCAAATACAAGAGGCGGATATGACAATATAACAGCTATAATAATAGAAAATATTTAAGGAGAGATGTAAAAAATGAACCTAGAAGGAAGATTATTGGGAAACAGATATGAAATAATTAGGCAAATAGGATTTGGAGGAATGGCAACTGTATATAAAGCAAAATGCCATGTATTAAACAGATTTGTTGCAGTAAAAGTATTAAAAGATGAATACACAACAGATAGTGAATTTATAAAAAGATTTAATACAGAGGCACAAGCAGTTGCGAGCTTAACACATCCAAATATTGTTTCTGTTTATGATGTAGGATGTGAAGATAATTTACATTATATTGTAATGGAATTCGTTCAAGGTAAAACTCTAAAAGAAATTATAAGAGAAGATGGAGCATTATCTTGGAAATGGTCTGTAAACATAGCAATACAAATTGCATCAGCCTTAGAAACAGCACATAAAAACAATATAGTTCATAGAGATATAAAACCACACAATATAATAATAACAGAGGATGGAATTGCAAAAGTTACAGATTTTGGTATTGCTAAGGCGGTGTCAAATTCAACAATAACAGCATTTGGAACAACAATTGGATCAGTACATTATTTCTCTCCAGAACATGCAAGAGGTGGATATACAGATGCAAAATCAGATATATATTCATTAGGTGTTGTTTTATATGAAATGGTTACTGGAAGAGTTCCGTTTGATGCTGATACTCCTGTATCTGTAGCATTAAAACATATGAATGAATTACCAGTAGAGCCAATAAAAATTAACCCTGATATACCAATAAGTGTAAATAAAATAATATTAAAAGCAATGCAAAAGAATGCTAATGATAGATACTCAACAGCAACAGAAATGTTAAGAGATTTAAATACAGCTTTAAAAAATCCAAACGGAGATTTTGTAAAAATAAATGGAGTGCAAAATGAGTTCCCAACGCAACGTATGTCACTTATGTATAATAAAACAACTGAAGAACAAGATGTAGGGATGGAAAATGCTCGTCAAAAAGATGCAAATATGAGTGGTACACCTAATAAGAAAAGAAGTAAAATATCTCAATATTTTAAAGAGCATAAAGCCGTTGGACTTGCTGCAATGATACTTTCAGCAGTGTTACTATTTGTAATTGTTATGATGATTACAATATCTGCAATGAGAGGTGGAGCTAAAGCAGAAAGTTCAAAAGAAATAGTAATTCCAAATGCAGTAAAAATGTCACAAGAAGAAAATAAATCTATTACAGATATAGAAGAATATATAAAAAGTCAAAATTTAAAAATGGAAGTTATAGAAGACTATGATGAAGAAATAGAAGTTGGAAAAGTAATAAAACAAGAGCCAGTTGCTGGACTAACTTATGATGGCAGAAATAAAACTGTAAAAGCAGGAGATACAATAAAAGTTTGGTTAAGTAAAGGACAGAAAACTGTAAATGTACCAGATTTATTAGTTGGAAAGAAAAAAGAAGAAGTTGTATCAGCAATTGAAGAAGCAGAATTAAAGGTAGAGATAATAGAAGAAAATAACGATAAGATGGAAAGCGGAAAAGTAATTAAAGTTGAACCAGCAGAAAAAACTGAAGTTTCAGCAGGATCTGTAGTAAAAGTATATGTAAGTTTAGGAT
This sequence comes from uncultured Clostridia bacterium, assembly GCA_947632145.1. GTDB lineage: Bacteria > Bacillota > Clostridia > TANB77 > CAG-508 > CAKPQL01. Next base: position 72,630 of record CANRNW010000002.1, on the reverse strand, counting down.
TAGAACAAAAAGAAGTACCAAATTTAATTGGAAAAACAGAAGAAGAAGCAAAACAAGCAATAGTAGCAGCAGGTTTAAAATGGAAAAGAACAGATAAAAAATCAGATTCAAGCAAACCAAATAATACTATAATAAGTCAAGATATAGTTGCTGGAAGTATTGTAGATAAAGATACAGAAATAACTATAACATTAAACGAATTTGATGAGATAAAAACAGGAAGTATAAATATTAATGTGTCAACCTTATTAGGATATACAGCTAAGAATGATGAAGAAGGAAATTTAATAAAACCTAATTCTGTAGATGTTGTATTGATTTTAGATGGAAGTGAATATGCAACAAAAGAAACAACAGAAGATAGTACAAATTGTAGTTTTTCAATTGACTCTACCGGATCTAAACCTGTTAGTATTCAAATAAAATCTAAAACAGGAACTGTTCTTGTAACAAGATCTATTACTTATAACGCAGGAGAAACTAGAAACATAGCATAATGATTGTAAGGGCACTGTTTGTATTAACACCCACAAGATGTGAAACAACTGTGCCTAACTAAATTTAAAGGAGAAATATATGTATATATCAACATCAATATTATCAGTAGAAGAAGCTAATTCAACAAAAATATTTTACAATTTAGAAGAAGCTAAAACTGACTATTTTCATATAGATGTAATGGATGGAAAATTTGTTGAAAATGATACAAATAATAAAATGTTAAATTACTGTAATATAATAAAGCAAATATCTAATTTACCATTAGACATACATCTTATGGTAAATGATGTAAAGCAGTTTGTAGAAGAATACATAAAATTTGAGCCAGATATAATAACATTTCATTATGAAAGTTGTTCATCAGATGAAGAAGTAATGAAACTAATAAATTTTGTAAAGGAAAATAATGTAAAGGTAGGATTAAGTATAAAGCCTAATACACCAGTAGAAAAAATATATAAATTCTTGCCATACATATATTTAGTATTAGTAATGACAGTGGAACCTGGTAAAGGAGGACAAAGTTTAATTCCTAGTACTTTAGAAACTGCAAAAAAATTAAGAGAACATATAGACTCTGAAAAATTAGATACATATATAGAGGCTGATGGGGGAATAAACTTAGATACAATAAATGATATAAAAAATGCAGGAATAGATATTGCGGTTTCAGGGAATGGAATAATAAAATCTGAAGATTATAAAGAAACAATAAAAAAATTAAAAATATAAATTAAATGTATAAAATATAAAATTAAATTAAAAATAAACTAGAGGTGAGTTTCTGTGACTAATATAAATTGCTCTTCTAGTTGTTTATATCAAAAAGATGGAAAATGTACATTAGAAAGTATATCTGTTCAGACAATAACTCCAACAGATGATTGTATATATTATAAAAATAAAGAAAATAAAGAATAAAGTATATATTGACAAACTAAATATTAAGCTATATTATTAAATAAAATTAAAAAAAGGAGAGATAATTTTATGAAAAAAATATCAAAATTAGTTCTAATATTACTTGCAATAGTAATTTTAACATCATCAACTGTATTTGCCGAAGAAGAAACTGCAGTAGAAGAGACAGCAGTAGAAGAAACTGCTCCAACAACTGAAGAAACTTCAACAGATGGAACAGATACAGAATTATCAGAAGATGATATAGTAAATGCAGATAAATTTATTGCAGGAGAAGACCTTCAAGTTACAGAAATAGTAGATGGAAACATATTTATAATAGGTAAAAATGTAACAATAAATCAAACACTAGTAAACGGAAATGTATTTATAATTGCCGAAAATTTAACAATGGATCCTGAAACAGAAATATATGGATCACTTTGTGCTATTGCTAAAGAAATGAATGTAAATTCTAGAATGTATGATACATATTTAATAGCTGATAAATTTAATTTCGGATATGAAGCTATTGTTCAAAGAGACTTAAGAGTAATGGCATCTGAAATAGTTTTAGATGGTAGAATTTATAGAAACGCATTTATAGAAGCAGATAAATTAACATTATCAGACCTTTTAATGATGGGAGATTTAAATTATACAGCACAATCTGAAGCAGTATATATAAAGAAAAATGAAGATGGAACAACAGAACCAGAAACAACTGAAATTCCAAAAGGAGAAGGAGGAATTATTGGTGGAGACGTAAAATATACACAAAGAAAGAAAAAATTATTTAATAAAACAATAGAAAAAACTGTTGAAGAAATATTAAAATCAAATAAAATAGATAATAATACAAATGAAGAAAAAATAAAATCAATTATCACATCATACATATTCAATGGTATGGGAATAAAATCAAATACTGAAATGGCAAAAGAGGCTTCTAACTCTGTTGTAATACCAAAAGTATATATATATATAACAGCAGTAGTAATAGTATTATTAGTACTTGCATTGATTTTACCAATAATATTAAAGAAAAATGCAAATAGCGAAAAAAAACCAAAAGAACCAAAAGAAGACAAAAAATCAAAAGAAAATAACTTATAGAAATAAAAGATGGCGTAATCTTACAGAATTACGCCATCTTTTAAAAACAATAATCACAATATTTTTTTAATGGGCACCTATCACATTTAGGTGCTTTTGCTGTACATAAATTCCTTCCGTGATATACCAATAAATGATTTACATCTTTTAAATATTTTTCTGGTATTTGTTTTAATAAATCTTCTTCAATTTTATTTGGATCAGTATTATTAGATAATCCTATTCTATTTGAAATTCTTTTTGCATGAGTATCTACTGCAATTCCACAAGGATTATTAAAAGCATTAAGCATAATAACATTAGCACATTTTCTTCCAATACCAGGAAGCTTTACTAATTCTTCCATAGAATTTGGAACAACACCATTATAATCATTAACAATTTTTTTAGCACATTCTTTTAAATGCTTTGCTTTTGTTTTATAAAAGCCACAAGGATGAATTAACTGTTCCAATTCTAAAATATCAATATCTACAAAATCTTGTGGAGTAGAATATTTGCAAAATATAGAGGGAGTAGTTTTATTAACTCTTTCATCTGTGCACTGTGCAGAAAGCATAACACTAACAAGCATTTCAAAAGGAGTTGTAAAATCTAAACTACATTTTGCATCTGGATATGTTTTTTTTAAAAGTTCAATTATTTCTATTGCTTCGTTTCTTTTTTTCATAATATACCTCCATCAAAGTAGGACCAATAAGTAACATAATTTAATGTAATGAATATAATAATATAAACGCACAACTAGAAAAGGGGAATATTAAATGAGGATTTTAAAGAAAACACTTGCCGTATGTTTAATTGGTTTTGGTATTGGGATTTTAATGGTAATATTACTTCCTTTTACAGGTTGGCTTTTTCTATTAGGAATAATAATAATTGTAGTGGGATTCATGTGGTTAACTTGTTAAAATTAAAAAACAAAGGAGAGTGGTAAAAATGACAATAGTAGTAAAGAAAGTTCCTAAGTTTTTAAGAGGATTTGTAAAACTCATATTTAGGATAAAAGATTAATACATATGGTATGTATAACAAAAAAATAGGTTTTAAACCTATTTTTTTGTTAAGCTCTGTTTACTTTTCCATTTTTTAAACATTTAGCACATACAGTTATTTTTTTTGGTTCACCATTAACTATAGCTTTTACACTTCTTAAGTTTGGTTTCCAAGTTCTTGTTGATCTTTTGCTTATATGTGAACGAGTAATGCTTAATTTATTACCAAAGTTAATTGATTTTTCACAAATTTCACATTTTGCCATAATATTACACCTCCTACAGTTATATTAATCATGACTAAACTAAAGTTTAACATATATTGCAAAAAAAAACAAGACTTTTTGTAAAAAAATTTTAAAAGGAGGCAATTATGTTTGATTATCATTATGATTTACTTACAGAAGTATATTTAAACAGAAACAATATACAAAAGCTAAAACAATATTACAGAAGAGCATATAATAAAAATAATATAACAGGAGGAATATTCAACTTATTTTTTATGAGTGAAAAAGAAATGGAAGAAGAACTTGGAATACGAAAAGAGGAATTAAACTTAAAGAAAATGTTATTTACAGTACATAAAATAATTGAAGAGAACAAACTTATACCAGATGAAATAAGTTATGTTTATGGAATAGAAGGATTAGACTATTTAGAGAATATAGAAGACATAGAATATTTATATAATTTGGGCGTAAGGAGTACAAATATTGTATGGAATAATGAAAACAAATTCGGAGGAGGAAGTAAAGCATCATCTAATGCAGGACTTACACTTTTGGGTAGAAAACTAGTGAATAAACTAGTAGAATGTAATGTAACAATAGATTTATCACATGCAAACGAAAAAACATTTTTTGATATAACAGATTATTTATTTTATTTAAGAGATAAAGGAAAAAAAGTAAAAGTAATTGCATCTCATTCAAATGCTAAAAAAATATGTGATGTACCAAGAAATTTAACAGATGACCAACTATTAACAATAAAAAAACTAGGAGGAATTGTAGGAGTTGTTGGAATAAAAAGATTTTGTAAAACAGGAAATATAGATGAAGTAACAGTTAACGACTATTTAAAACATATAGACTATATATCAAATTTGTTTGGAGGTAAAGAGCAAATTGGAATTGCAACAGACGATATGAAGTATTATCCAATAGATAAGGACTATTATGATAGAGCAAATTTATTTGGAATAGAGAATGCAAGAAAAACACTTGCAAATGCAGAATCTAGACCACCGCATTGGTTATTTTAGATATTGTAGGATGTGTGGTATATGCCACACATAAAAATTTATAAAATTATCTTGAAATTATAGTTTATGTATGATAAAATATCATATATATTAAGAACCGTTTAAGAAAGCAAAGTAGAATAAATTTAAAATATTGTCTAGAGAAATAGGTCATTGGCTGGAAGCCTATCAATAAAGTTTATTTGAAATTTCACTTTTTAGGTCTTTTATTGAAATTTACAGTAGGTAGAAGCGTTTAAAGCACGTTATAGCTTTTTATGAGGTATAAGCTATTTATACGAAGTTAGGTGGTACCACGAAAAAATAAATTTATTCGTCCTATATTTATAGGGCGATTTTTTTTAATATAAATTAGGAGGTTTTTATGAAAGACAAAATTACAAGTATTACAAATGAAGCAAAAAGTGCAATACAAGAAGTTTCAGAATTACAAGCTCTTAATGATTTAAGAGTTAAGTATCTAGGAAAAAAAGGAGAATTAACTTTAGTTTTAAGAGGAATGGGAGAAGTTTCACCAGAGGAAAGACCAGTTATAGGTAGTTTAATAAACGAAGCAAAAGAAATAATTGAGAACTTAATAAAACAAAAAGAAGAGGAATTAAAAAATGCAGAATTAAATGAACAATTAAAAAAAGAAACAATAGATGTAACTTTCCCAAGTAAACAAAAGGGAATAGGTTCAATTCATCCTATAACAAAAATAATTGATGAAGTAAAAGAAATATTTTTAGGATTAGGATATGAGATTGCAGATGGACCAGAAATTGAAACAGCTCACTATAATTTTGATCAATTAAATACACCATTAGGACATCCAGCAAGAGACTTACAAGATACTTTCTATATAACAGATGATATAGTGTTAAGAAGCCAAACTTCACCAGTACAAGCAAGAGTAATGGAAAATACAAAACCACCAATTAAAATAATTTGCCCAGGAGCAGTTTATAGATCAGATTCAGTAGATGCAACACATTCACCAGTATTCCATCAAATAGAAGGATTAGTTATAGATAAACATATAACAATGGCAGATTTAAAGGGAACACTAGAAATATTTGCAAAGAAATGTTTAGGAGAAAATACAAAAATAAGATTTAGACCACATCATTTCCCATTCACAGAGCCAAGTGCTGAGGCTGATGTATCATGCTTTGTGTGTGGTGGAAAGGGATGTAGAGTATGTAAGGGCGAAGGTTGGATAGAATTGTTAGGATGTGGTATGGTACATCCAAACGTTCTAAGAAATTGTGGAATAAACCCTGAAGAATATTCTGGATTTGCATTTGGATTTGGTGTAGAGAGAATTGCAATGGCAAAATATGGAATAGATGATATGAGACTATTATATGAAAATGATGTAAGATTTTTAAAACAATTTTAGGAGGGTAAAATAGATGAAAGCAAGTATTGAATGGTTAAAAGAATATGCTGATATAAATATAGAACCAAACGAATTAGGAGATATCCTAACAATGACAGGTTCAAAAGTAGAAGCAATAGAACAAAGAGGAAATGATATAAAAAATGTCGTTGTAGGAAAAATATTAGAAATAAAAAAACATCCAGATGCAGATAAATTAGTTGTAACAAAAGTTAATATTGGTGATGAAGTAGTACAAATAGTAACAGGAGCAGATAATATAAAAGAAAATGATATAGTTCCAATAGCAAAAGATGGATCTGAATTACCAGGTGGAGTAAAAATAAAGAAAGGACAATTAAGAGGAGTAGATTCTTGTGGAATGATGTGTTCTGTTGGAGAATTGGGATTAAAATTAGAAGATTACCCAGGACAAATTGAACACGGAATAATGATATTACCAAAAGATTATGAGCAATACATAGGCAAAGATATAGTAGAAGTTTTAAATTTAAAAGAAGATATAATAGAGTTTGAAATTACATCAAATAGACCAGATTGCTTTTCAATAGAAGGTTTAGGTAGAGAAACAGCAGTATCTTTAAATGTTCCATTTATTGCTCCTAGAAAAAATTTAGATAGTATAAATGTAGAAAAAGTAAATGAAATAAATGGTTTAAAGGTAGATATCGAAGCTCCAGACTTATGTTATAGATATATAGCAAGAGTAGTAGAAAATGTAAAAATAGGACCATCACCAGAATGGATGCAAAGAAGACTTAGAGCATGTGGTGTAAGAGCAATAAACAATATAGTAGATATTACAAACTATGTAATGTTAGAATTAGGTCAACCAATGCATGCTTTTGATATAAACTCAATAGATGGAAAGCACATTTATGTAAGAAGAGCAAAACAAAATGAAGAAATAATAACACTAGATGGAGAAAAAAGAGTTTTAAATACAGATAACTTAGTTATAGCTGACGAGAAAAAGCCAGTTGCAATAGCAGGTGTAATGGGTGGAGAAAATTCAGAAATAGAAGATACAACAAAAACAGTAGTATTTGAATCTGCTGTATTTAATGGAGCCAGTGTACGTTTAACAGCAAAAAGTGTTGGATTAAGAACAGAAGCATCTAGTAGATATGAAAAAGGATTATCTTCAGAAAATGCATTAAGAGCAATAAATAGAGCAGTAGAATTAGTAGAACTTATAGGAGCAGGAACACCAATAGAAAAATGTATAGATGTATATCCAACAAAACAAAAAGTAAATGAAATAGACTTTGAACCAGATAGAATAAATGCATTACTTGGAACAAATGTAAGCAAAGATGAAATGATAAAAATATTTGAAAAATTAGAAATAAAAGTAAATGGAAATAAAGTTATAGCACCATATTTTAGACCAGATTTAGAGCAATTAGCAGATATTGCAGAAGAAGTATTAAGAATATATGGATATGATAAATTAGAAACAACATATGTAAATGCAGACACAACATTAGGAATAAAGAACAAAAAGCAAAGATTAGAAGATAATTTAAGAAAAACATTAGTAGCAAAGGGTTATTCAGAGGTTTGTACTTATGCATTTATAAATCAAAAAGATTTGGAAAAATGTAATATAAAAGAAGGAAATGAATTAAACAATACAATAAAAATCAAAAATAAATTAAGTGAAGATTATACAATGATGAGAACAACAACTTTACCTAGCATGATGCAAACAGTAGCTACAAACTATACAAAAAAGAATAAAGATGTAAATTTATTTGAAATTGCAAGAATATATACAGATACAGAAAATAATATTGCAAATGGTGAAATACCAAACGAACCAACAGTTTTAAGTTTAGCAGTATATGGAGATGAAGAAGATTTTTATACTGTAAAAGGTGTAGTAGAAAATATACTAGAAACAGCAAATATTAAAAGATATGAAATAGAAAAAGAAGACCAAGATGAAACAATGCATCCAGGAAGAACAGCAAAAATAATGATAGGAAAAGATGCCGTTGCAACTTTTGGAGAAGTTCATCCTATAGTATGTCAAAACTATGGAGTAAAAACAAAAGTATATTATGCAAAAATAGATATAGATAAATTAGTGAAATATTCAAAAGAAGATAAAAAATATGTTCCTGTACCAAAATATCCAGCAGTAGAAAGAGATATAGCAATAATAGTAGATGAAGATATTGAAGTAGGAAAAATAGAAAAAGTAATAACAAAGAAATGCAAAAAAATATTAGAAGAGATAAAATTATTTGATATATATAGAAGCGAAAAGTTAGGAGAAAACAAAAAGAGTATTGCTTTTGCATTAACATTTAGAGCACAAGATAAGACTTTAACAGATGAAGAAATAAATGGAGCAATGGATACAATAATAAGTGATTTAAGCAAAGAGTTAAATGCTGAATTAAGAAAATAAAACTAAACACAGGGGGCGTATAAAATGTGCAATATTTTGCACATTTTATACGCCCCCTGTGTTTACATCCAAATTTTAAAATAATATGAATAAATGTTGTTTTTTTTTTAAAGTTCTAATATAATAAATAATGAACAATATTGTAGGAAACGGCAAACTCGCCGTTTCGTGAAATGAGGTTAAATTATGCAAGTAATTTATAAAAATAATGTTATAGATGTAAAAAAAGGAACTAGAGTAATAGATTTATTAAAAGAAGAAATTGATAAATCAGAACAAACTGTCATTGCTTGTAGATTCAATAATGAAGTGAAAGCATTAAATTATCAAATAAATTCAAATGGAACAATAGAACTAATAGACCTAACAAGTAAGGACGGTATGAGAATATACACAAGAGGGCTTATATATATAATAGGAAAAGCCTTTTCTGAAACATATAAAGAAGCATTGCTTACAGTAAATTATCAATTATCACATGCAATGTTTTGTGAAGTAGACAATATGGAAGTAACCGATACTATGATTGCAAAAGTAAACGAAAAGGTAAAAGAAATAGTAAGTAAAGATTTACCAATAATAAGAAAAAGTATGAAAAGAGAAGAAGCTATAGAATTTTATGAAAAAGAGAAAACTATAAAAGGAAAATTGCAACTAGATGCTGAAAATGATAAAGATATATTATTATATTATTGCGAAGACTATTATAATTACTTTTATGGTGTAATGCCATTATCAACAGGTTGCATAAATATATTTGAAATAATTAAATATAAAGATGGATTCCTAGTAAGATATCCAAATAGAGAAAATCCAAAAGTTTTGCCTGAACATAAAGATGGAAAAAAATTATTAACAACACTTAGAGAATATGATAACTTGCATAAAGTATTGAATGTTGATACAGTATATAAACTTAATAAAACAGTACAAGAAGATAAAATAAACGAATATATTTTACTAGATGAGGCACTTCATGAGAAAAAAATTGCACAAATTGCAGATGAGGTTTCAAAAAGAAATAAAGTAAAAATGGTACTTATTGCAGGTCCATCATCATCAGGGAAAACAACTTTTGCAAAAAGATTAGGATTACAATTAAGATTAAATGGATTAAAACCAGTAACAATATCAGTAGACAATTATTTTGTAGAAAGAGAAGAAAATCCAAAAGATGAAGAAGGAAATTTAGATTTCGAATGTTTAGAAGCAATAGATATTAAATTATTTAATGATCATTTAAAAAGATTATTTAATGGAGAGGAAATAAAAGTACCTACTTTCAATTTTAAAACAGGGCATAAAGAATATAAGGGAAATACAATGAAATTAGCAAATGATGAAATACTTGTAATAGAAGGGATTCATTGTTTAAATGATGAGCTTACAAAAGAAATTCCAAAAGAGCAAAAATTTAAAGTGTATATAAGCGCATTGACAGTACTAAATATAGATTATTACAACAGAATATCAACAACAGACACAAGGTTAGTTAGAAGAATTGTAAGAGATTATCAATTTAGAGGCTATAGTGCTTTGCATACATTGCAGATGTGGGATTCGGTAAATAGGGGAGAAAAGAGAAACATTTTCAAGTATCAAGAAGAAGCGGATGTAATGTTTAATTCATCACTAATATATGAATTAGGAGTATTAAAAGATTATGCAGTTCCTTTATTAAAAGCGATAGATAATACAAATCCAGAATTTTCTGAGGCGAAGAGATTATATAAAATGTTAAGATATTTTAAACCAATACCATCAAAATTAGTACCCAATAATTCACTTTTAAGAGAGTTCATAGGAGGAAGTGTTTTTGAAGAATAGAGTATTTACAAAAATTGATGAAGAATTTATATGCGAAAACTGCGGTAAGAAAGTTCCAAAGCTAGGATATACTTGTAGGAACCATTGTCCAAACTGTTTGCACTCAAAACATGTAGATATAAATCCGGGAGATAGAGAAGAAGATTGTCATGGATTGCTAGAACCTATTGGAGTGGAAATAGATTCTAAAAAAGGTTATGTAATAGTATTCAAATGTAAAAAATGTGGACAAATAAGAAAAAATAAAGCAGCAAAGGATGATAATATAGATTTAATAATAAAATTATCAGCACATAAATATAAATAGATTGATATAATTTTATATCAATCTATTTATATTTCCATTTGTATAATCTTTTCCTTCTAATCTGTTACCAGTTTTTATTGTATCAATTACAGTTTTAATTTCATCTATACTTTCATCTAAAAAATCCATTCGAACATAACTTAAATTAAATTCATTGTGTGATATAGAAGTAATTTTGCTATTGTAAATAGTAGTTATTGTATCAATATTATCAGGAACAATTTTAAACAAAAGACCTAATCTATCTTTTAAGTAATAAGATTGCTTTTCACAATTTTTATTGCAAGTAGATAAACAATGATTAGTATGACCAATTAAGCAATAATTAGATGTCATAAGAGGTAGCCTACCATATACAATTAGTTCAAAGTTTGTGTTTGTTGAATTATTAAGCATGTCCATAATTGTTAGCTTATCTAATTCAGGAGATATTGTTATTGTATTTAAACCTAAATTTTTTAAGAAGGAAGCGGTATTTAAATTCATTACATTTAGAGAATAGTTACCGATAATTTCCAAATTATATTTACTAACAAATTCTAATTGACTTATGTGTGAAATTACAAATCCTTTAATATTATAAGTACTTACAATATTATCTAAATTTAAAATATGCTTTAAATAGTTGTTTCTAATAATGGTTGGAACATAAATGTAAACATTATATAAATTACACAAAGTGTGTAGTAGATTTTTATAATCTTGATTGATAAAGTATTTAAAAGGAATATATAATCTATCTAAACTTAAATTAGAATAATCTGTATTTAAATCCAATTTATTTAATAAAACACAATATTTTTTTATATTGTTGACTATATTATTTTGTATATTGCATGGGCGCACGATTACACCTAGTTCAATATTTCTCTTATATTTTTTCTTTGCATATTCTTCTAATTTTTCTATTGCACATCTTCTCAAATCATTCAAAGCTATATTAGGTATAAATAAATTCTCGTCTAAATTTACTGTAAGGTTGCTGAATTCAAACTCAGTATTACCAGTTTTACTAAGTTGTGCTATAATTTTATCTTTCGTAATAGGCGCTTTTTTTGCAATTTCAGGAATTACATTAGACTCTAAATTTATATTACAACCATTGTATATTCCAAAATTACAAGTTACATTAAATAAAATAGGTGAATTTTCTTTAATAGTAATGTTTCCATCAATGCTAATTTTTTTATATTCACTTCCATTAAAAGTTTTTTTAGCATCTAGAGATAATGATTTATCAATAGTTTTAAAAACATTATCATTTACAGAAATATTGCCTTTTAATCTACCAATTTCAACAATATCACCAATGTTTGCAGTTTTAATATTAGATTCATTTAATAAAAGTTCAGAAACATTATAATTGTTGTTTTCTTTTTCTACTTGAATACTATCTCCAATAGAAACAGTATTTTCTAATTTTAATTTTATATAACCTTTTTTAGGATTATAAGAAATTATTTTACCAAGAGTTAATCCCATATGATTAGGTTTTTGTTTATATATTAAGTTAGTATTAGGTTCATTTGATAGATGCCCATCAGAAAATCCACCTCTATTAAAGACTTGCATAAGGTGTTGCATATCTTCAAACACTGTTTGATTTGCATCAACATTTTCATTAAGATTATTTAATGCCATATCTAAATATTTACGATATATCTTAGTAACAGTAGCAACATATTCAGGAGATTTTAATCTTCCTTCAATTTTTAAACATTTGATACCAGCATTTACTAGCTTAGATAAATATTCAATTCCGCATAAATCTCTGGGGCTTAGAAGATGCCCTTTATCAATACTTTTACCAGATGAATCTAATAATTCATAAGGAAGTCTACAAGGCTGAGCACATTTCCCACGATTTCCGAGAACGACCACCAATACTGCTTGAAAATAGGCATTGACCAGAATATGATATACATAGTGCACCATGAACAAAGGCTTCTATTTCAATACTAGAATTTTTACAAATATATTCTATTTCATCAAAAGAAAGTTCACGAGATAAAACTACTCTTTTAAAGCCAAGTTTTTCTAATTGTAAAACTCCTTCTAGATTATGTACAGTCATCTGAGTACTAGCATGTATTGGTAAATCTGGAAAGTTTTGAATAAGATAGGAGCTAAGCCCTAAATCCTGAACAATAATAGCATCAATACCGAATTCGTAAGCTTTTTTTGCAATATTAACTGCATCTTCAAATTCTGTATCTTTAACTAAAGTGTTAAGAGTTAAATTAGTTTTGACATTTCTAAGTTTTGCATAATCAATAGCTTTTTCTAAAGTATCTATATCAAAATTAGTTGCACTTTGTCTGGCATTAAACATTGAAGCACCAAAATATACAGTATCTGCACCATTTTGAACAGCAGCAACTAAACAATCAAAATCTCCAACAGGAATTAATAATTCTACATCTTTCATAAAACCTCCATAATAGTGACTAAGAGTTAATTTTATTATATTGTAACACAAAATAGAAAAATTGCATACTATATGTTATACAAAAACAAAAGGAGGGAAAACTTATGCCAGAAGAAAGAAATTGTGGATGTGGATGCAACAATGGAGGACTATTTGGAGGATGCGGTGGAGACTGCTCAATATTATTCTTTATAATAATATTCTTATTATTATTCACAAATTGTGGATGCGGAAGAAACTAATAGTACTTATCTTAATTGGGCGCATATGGTACAATGATCTTAACTGAACGATGAGATGTTGCTCAATATGCGGGTATTCCCACAAACGATGCACCTATAAAAATGAGATTGAATTTAAATCCAATCTCATTTTTTTTGCATACTAAAATTAAAAAACACTTTTTGTTGATTTTTCAAGAAAAACCAACAATTGCCAACAAAAAAACACTATTTATATATTGACTTGTTTATTTCGATAATATATACTGTAAATGTATATATTTATACAAAAAAATAAATAAGGAGGCATAAGCGATGAAATGGAAACAACTTACGGAAATGCGGTAAAAAACTTATTAGCATAACAATGATAATAATTATAATATATACAATAATAAGTCAGTTAATATACACAAAAGTATATGCAGTAAGAGATTCAAGTGAAAATAATATAGAAAATATAGATGAAAGTTTATACCCAGGATATAAAGCATTATTACAAGATTTAAAATCAACACATCCAAATTGGACATTCACATTACTTTATACAGATTTAGAGTGGACAAATGTTTTAGGAGGAGAAACAGCACATGGTAAAAGTTTAGTACAAGGAAAAACAGGAGAATGGTTATGCTATGATTGCGCTGGAATAGGATATGATGGTTCAAGTTGGGTTTGCGCATCACCAGTTGCTACTGCATATTATTTAGATCCTAGAAATTTTTTAACAGAAGAAAGAATATTTCAATTTGAGTCATTATCATATGTACCATCAATACATACAGAAGCAGGAATTGAAGCAATACTTAAAGGGACATTTATGAGTAATGTAAAAATTAGCGACTATTATGGAAATCCAGATTATGGAGAAAAAACATTTGCACAAGCAATAATGTATGCAGCACAAGTTTCAAATGTAAGCCCATATCATATTGCTTCAAGAATAAAGCAAGAAGTTAATGGACCTAGTGCATCAGTAACTGGAAAAGTAGCAGGTTATGAAGGATTATTTAATTTTTGTAATATTGGAGCTACACCAACAAAAAATGAAGAAAATCCAAGCGGAGATTCAGTTATAAATGGACTAATATACGCAAGAAATCACGGGTGGACTAATCCAGAAATAGCTATAGTTGATGCAGCAAAATGGATTGGACAATATTACATATCAATAGGTCAAGATTCATTATATTTACAAAAATGGGATATTACAAATGCTGCTGGTTGGGGCTTGTATAATCATCAATATATGACTAATATACAAGCAGTTACAAGTGAATCAACTTCAATATGTAGCAGTTATAGAAATATGTTTGGAGATTTAAGTAATACAAGTTTTAATTTTATAATTCCAATGTACAAGCATATTCCATCAATAATATCTAAATATCCTAGTAATGATATAAGTGGTATTGGTGAACCAATGAAAATAGTTTTAAACATAGGAGTATATTTAAGATCTGCTCCAGGAGTTAAATTAGATTCAGACAAGGCATATCCTTTTGGAACCATAGTATCAAGAATAGAAAAAGGAACCACAAAGATTGATAATTATTATTGGGACAAAGTTGTAACACCAGATGGTAGAGTTGGTTATATGGCAAGAGGAACAGATAGTACTGCATATTTAGAACTATTAAATTCAACACCACAAACTCCAACAGAGCCAACAGAAAAAATAAAATTATATGAAGATGAACAAATAATAAAAACAATACCACAAGCGACATTATCAGATATAAAAGAAAAATATTCAGATGCAAAATTAGTATCTGGAACAGAAAACTTGGAAACAGGTGCAATAATTTCAATAAATGGGGTAGAATATACTATAGTAAAACTTGGAGATGTAAGTGGAAGCGGAGATGTTAAAAATTTAGATGCTTTAATGATATTGAAATATTATGCAGGTTCATATGAATTTAATAATAATCAATTATTAGCTGCTGATATAGATGGCAATGAAACAGTTAATAATGTAGATGCATTGGCAACATTAAAAGCTTATGCAGGAAGTTATACAGTAACTATTAAATAATTTTTAGGAGGTACACATGAAAAAATATATTTTAAAGATATTTTTATTAGCTCTAATAATGTTAGGGCTAGGAACAATTAAATGTCAGGCTCGTATATATACAAATGATCCAACAGTGAATTCGGGAGGTACTGTTACGGTAACAGTTACTTCACAAGAAACAGTAGGAGCATATACTGTAGAAATATCTAGTAACAGTGGAGTTACTTTTACAGGAGTATCAGGACCTTCAGGAGTTACAACACAAAGAAAAGGAACTAATGGAATTACTGGAATAACAACGACTGGTACTAATACTTTAGCTTATTATACTTTTTCTGTTCCAACAGTAACGTCAGATACAACTTATCAAGTCGTTTTTGCATCTAGTGATATGGCTGATGTAAACTTAGGTACAGTTGCATCTTCTACAGCAACAGCAACAATAACTGTAAAAGCACCAACACAACAATCAAATCCAACACCAAGTACTAAACCAAGCCCAACACCAGTAACACTAACATTTTCAAACGCAAGTGGAACAATGTATACAACAGGTAGTGTAAGATTTAGAAGTTACTATGATACTTCAGATAATAATAATATTATACAAACTTTAAGCAAGGGTACAGAGGTTACAATAACAGGTAAATCTAGTGATAATAAATGGTATAGAGTAAAATATGGTGGAAAAACAGGTTATATTTCATCAGATTATTTAACATCAACAAAACCAGAAACACCACCATCAGCTGAGCCAAGCACACAACCATCAGCTGAACCAGAAGAGCAAAAATCAAATGATTCAAGTTTAAAAAGTTTATCTATAAATGGAGTAGAAATTACACCAGAATTTGATTCAAAAGTATTTAATTATGATGCCAATATTTTAGATACAACAGTAACACAAGTAGAAGTTTTAGCAGAAGTTAATGATGAGAAAGCAAAATATGAAATTATAGGGAATACAGATTTAAAAAACGGAGAAAATATAATTTCAGTTGCAGTTACTGCAGAAGATGGAACAGTTTCAAGATATGATATAAAACTAATAATAGGAGTAATAGAAACAGCAAGTCCAGAGCAAACGCCAGTTGCTACACAAACAACAAATCAAAATCAATTAAGCAAAAAGCAAATTGCAATAATTGCAGGAATTGCTATAGTAGCATTACTAGTTATAATTTTGTTAATTAGACACTTTAGAAAAAATGATGATATAGATTTTGGAGAAACAGATTATTCATTCTTAAAGAATGATGAAGCAATACAAAACAAAGAAAAAGAACAAGAAAAAGATAAAAAACAAGAATTTTTAGATGGATTTGACAATAATGATGATGATGATGGCAGAAAAAAAGGCGGAAAACATTTTTAAAAATAAGAATTAAAATATACAAAAGATACTGTAGGGGCGCATGATTGCGCCCAATTTAATTGGGGGGCAAACAATGAATAATGATAAAATAACAATAAGAGGTGCGAAAGTACATAATTTAAAAAATGTAAATTTAGAAATTCCGAGAGATAAGTTAGTTGTAGTAACTGGACTTTCTGGTTCTCGGAAAATCATCTTTAGCATTTGATACTTTATATGCAGAAGGACAAAGAAGATATGTAGAAAGTTTATCTTCTTATGCTAGACAATTTTTAGGTTTAATGGAAAAACCAGATGTTGAACTAATCGAAGGATTGTCTCCTGCAATTTCAATAGATCAAAAAACAACTTCAAGAAATCCTCGTTCAACAGTTGGAACTGTTACAGAAATATATGATTATATTCGTTTGCTATATGCGAGAATTGGAGTGCCTTATTGCCCAAATTGTGGAAGAAAAATAGAAAAACAATCATTAGATCAAATTATAGATAATATTATGGAATTAGAAGAAGGCACAAAGATACAAGTTCTATCTCCTGTTGTAAGAGAAAGAAAAGGGGAGTATAAAAAATTATTAGAAGATTTTTCAAAAGAAGGATTTGTAAGGGCAAGAATAGATGGAGAAACCGTAGAACTAACAGATGATATTGAAATAGATAGGAAGAAAAAACATAGTATAGAAATAATAGTAGATAGATTAGTTGTAAAGCCAGAAATAAGAAACAGATTAGCTGAATCTGTTGAAACTGCAATGAAATATGCAAATAGTTTAGTTTTAATAGATGTTTTAGGAAAAAGCGAAAAACTATTTAGTGGAAATTATGCTTGCCCAGATTGTGGAATTAGTTTTGAAGAATTAACTCCTAGAATGTTTTCGTTTAATAATCCAATGGGAGCATGTCCAAAATGTACAGGAATTGGTTATTTAATGAAAATGGATGAAGATTTAATAATTCCAGACAAAAATAAAACTTTATATGATGGCGTAAAAGCATTTGGCGCAAGTACTATGAAGCGTGGAGATACAATGGCAAAAATGTATTTTGAAAGCATAGGAAAGCATTATGGCGTGGATATCTCAGTCCCAATAAAAAAATTGCCAAGAGAATTTTTAGATAAAATATTATATGGAACAGGTACAGAAAAAATAGACTTTGAATATGAATCTGCTGCTGGAATTAGAAAATTCACATCTCCATTCGAGGGCGTAATTCCTACATTACAAAGAAGATATAATGAAACAAAGTCTGCAGGAATGAAAGAATTCTACGAAATGTATATGAGCAATAGTCATTGTGATGAGTGTAATGGAGCAAGACTAAAAAAAGAAGTGTTGGCAGTTAAAGTTGGAGATAAAAACATAAATGAACTAACAGATATGCCAATAAATAAAATAAAAGACTATATAAATTCACTAACTTTAAGTAAAAAAGACAAAATGATATCTGAACAAATTTTTAAAGAATTAAATCAAAGACTACAATTTCTAATGGATGTAGGATTAGAGTATCTGACATTATCACGAGCTGCAGGAACTTTATCTGGAGGAGAAGCACAGCGTATTAGACTTGCAACTCAGATTGGTTCTGGTTTAACTGGTGTGTTATATATATTAGATGAGCCAAGTATAGGACTACATCAAAGAGATAACGATAAATTGCTTGCAACTCTTAGAAAATTAAGAGATTTGGGAAATACTTTAATAGTAGTAGAACATGATGAAGATACAATGTATGCAGCAGATCAAATAATAGATATAGGTCCAGGAGCAGGTGTACATGGAGGAAATGTTATAGCACAAGGTACTGCAGAGGAAATAAAGTTAGTACCGGAATCTATAACAGGACAATATTTAAGTGGAAGAAAGAAAATTTTAGTTCCAAAAAATAGAAGGAAGCATACTAAAAAAGCAATTGAAATAATAAATGCTACACAGAATAATTTAAAAGGAATAAATGTAAAGATTCCACTTGGACTATTTACTTGTGTTACAGGTGTTTCAGGTTCAGGGAAAAGTACATTAGTTAATGAAGTTTTATATAAATATATAGCAAAAGAATTAAATGGTTCTAACGAGAAACCAGGTAAATGTGACAAAATTACTGGTATAGAAAATATAGATAAAATAATCAATATAGATCAATCTCCAATAGGTAGAAGCCCTCGTTCAAATCCTGCAACATATACAGGTGTATTTGATATGATAAGAGATATTTTTGCAGGAACAAATGAAGCAAAACTTAGAGGGTATCAAAAAGGTAGATTTAGTTTTAATGTGCCAGGGGGAAGATGTGAAGCGTGTTCTGGAGATGGAATTTTAAAAATAGAAATGCACTTTTTACCAGATATTTACGTGCCTTGTGAAGTTTGTAAAGGAAAAAGATATAATCACGAAACTTTAGAGGTAAAATATAAAGGAAAGAGTATTGCAGATGTACTAGATATGACTGTCGAAGAATCACTTGAATTCTTTAGCAATATACCTAAAATTAAGCAAAAGATACAAACTTTATATGATGTTGGATTGGGTTATATAAAATTAGGACAACCATCAACAACCCTTTCTGGAGGAGAGGCACAAAGAATTAAACTTGCAACAGAATTGTCTAAAAGAGCAACAGGAAAAACTTTATATATATTAGATGAGCCAACAACAGGTTTGCACATTGCAGATGTACACAGATTAGTAGATATTCTACAAAGACTAGTAGATACAGGAAATAGTATAATAGTTATAGAACATAACCTAGATTTAATAAAAACAGCAGATTATATAATTGATTTAGGACCAGAGGGTGGAGACAATGGAGGAGAAGTTATAGGTGTAGGAACTCCAGAACAATTAGTAAAAAATGAGAAATCATATACTGGAAAATTTTTAAAAAAATATTTAGAATAGTAACCTTAATAGTATCTCCATAAATAAGTATACAACTTATGGAGATACTATTAAAATTTTAAAGAAGTAAAAAGTTATTTACAATTGTTATTTCTGTTATTTTGATTTTCATTGTTGTTATTTTCATTATTTTTGCTATTTTTATTTTTCTTTTCCATTTGAGATGCACCTCCTTGCTTAAAAATAGTATGGATTATTTTTTTCGTTTTATGTATCATTTACAAAAATATTTGAAAAAATCTCACAATACTATATAATATTGAATAATATATAGATTATAAAAGTAATAGAGAGGAGGAAAAAAGTGGTAAATCAAAAATTATTAGAATTTAATAATTACATAAGACAAAAACGAGTTGCTGTATTGGGAATTGGTGTAAGTCATATCCCTCTGATAGATTACTTATATAAGCATAGTGCATATGTAACATTATTTGATAAAAATGAAAAAATAGATAAAAATATAATAAGGAAAATAAATGATTATGGAATGAAATTATCCTTAGGAGAAAATTATTTAGAGAAATTAAATAATTTTGATATAATATTTCGTTCCCCAAGTATAAGACCAGATTGTCCAGAAATAATAAAAGAACAAGAAAGAGGAGCAATATTAACTTCAGAAATAGAATTAGTTGTAGAAATATGTCCGGGAACTGTTATAGGTGTTACTGGTAGTGATGGAAAAACAACTACATCAAGTTTAATATATGAAATATTAAAACAAAACAATAAGAAATGCTACTTAGGAGGAAATATAGGAGTACCATTATTTACAAAGTTAGATGAAATGGATGAAGATTGCTATGTTGTATTAGAACTAAGTAGTTTTCAACTAATGACTATGGAGGTTAGTCCTAAGATTTCTGTAATAACAAATATTACACCAAATCATCTAGATATACATAAATCTTATGATGAATATATTGAAGCAAAAAGCAATATATTTAAATATCAAGATAAAAAAAGCATTTTAGTTTTAAATTATGATAATGAAATAACTAGAAATTTTGCAAATGAAGCTAATGGGAAAGTAGTATATTTTAGTAGTAAAGAAAAATTAGATAATGGCATAATTGTCGATGATGGAATAATAAAAATAGCTGAAGATGGTTTAAGAAGACATATATTAAATACTAAAAATATACATTTAAAAGGAATGCACAATTACGAAAACATTTGTGCTGCAATAGGAGCAACTAAGAGTATTTTAGAAATTGAAAAACAAGTAAAGCCAATAAGCGAATTTAGAGGCGTAGAGCATAGGTTAGAATATGTTAGAAAAATAAATGAAATTAAATGGTACAATGATTCAATAGGCACAAGCCCGACAAGAACCATAGCAGGATTAAATTCATTTGAAGAAAAAATCGTGTTAATAGCAGGCGGATACGATAAGCATTTAGATTATGAGCCGTTAGCCAAACCAATAATAGAACATGTATCTTCTTTAATATTATTAGGTCAAACGGCAAATAAAATTGAAAGTGTAGTAAAAAATGAATTAAAAAATCAAAGTAAAGATATTCCTATATATAAGGTGAATTCATTAGAGGAAGCAATAATTATTGCAAAACAGGTTGCAAAATTAGGAGAGATTGTACTATTTTCTCCTGCCAGTGCAAGTTTTGATATGTTTAAAGATTTTGCAGAAAGAGGAAATAAATTTAAAAAAATAGTTCAAGAAATGTAACAATTTTTTAACCTCCTAAATAATATATAATACTATATTATTTAGGAGGTATTTATGTATTATCAAAATTATGAAGACTATATGAGATCAGTTTTAGGTTATGCTAATAATGAACCTAACTATACATACGATAACAATAATTATTATCCAAGAATGGAACAACCACAGTACAATGATTTAGACCAATTTTATCCAGAGGTTTATAGAATAGTAAATCCAATAGTAGAAAACGTTTGCAATAAAAATAGAGATAAACAAATAACAGAAGAATTAGTAAGAAGTATGACAGATGAAGTATATGCTAGTGTTGAAGGAAATGCAAAATTACAATTAAATGTAGAGGTAAAGCAAGAGTTAAAGAATGGAGATGTTAGAAATCCTAATGCAAAACCAGAGCCAAGAAGGAAAAACTTCTTATTAAATGATTTAATAAGAATACTTATATTAAAAAATTTACTAAGACCAAGACCACCTGTTAGACCTCCATATCCAGGACCGGGACCAAGACCTAGAACTCCAATAATGTAAAATGTATAAATTCCTCTATTTTAGGTAATAATAACCAAAGAAATGGAGGGATTTTTTTATGAAAGTAGATCAATGTATGTGTAAAAATGTTGTATGCGCAAATCAAGATACAACAATAACAGACATTGCAAAGTTAATGTCTGATAATCATATAGGATGTGTTCCTATATGTGATTTTAATAAAAATGTTGTAGGACTAATAACAGACAGAGATATAACTTTAAGAGCTGTTGCATGTGGTAAAGATACCAATACTACAAAAGCTAGCGAAATAATGACAACAAAGATATATAAAGTGAATCCAACTGCAGAAGTGTCAGAAGCAAGTAAGGTAATGTGTGATTGTCAAGTTAAAAGAGTACCTGTAATCGAGGGGAATACATTGGTTGGAATAATAACTTTAGGAGATTTAGCAAATAATAATGATGTAAGTGCCAATGAGGTATGCAATACAGTAGAAGGAATATGTAATTGCCAAAATCATCAAAATAACATGTAGAGGTCGGTTTTAACCGACCTCTTTCTATGCATAAATCTATACATAATTCATATAATAAATATAGGTGATAAAAATTGGTAATAGACATGGGCTATTGGACAAGGGTTCTAAAAAGAATAATAATAGCTGCATTTAGCATAATTGCAGTTTATTTTGCATTTAAATTGGCAATATTTTTTATGCCATTTTTAATAGCATTTATAATATCGTTAATGGTAGAACCTATAATAAAAAGAATTGTAAGAAAAACCAAATTAAGAAGAAAAACAAGCGCTATAATAGTTTTATTATTTGTATTTGCAATTTTAATTGGCTTAATAATTTGGGGAATTGCAAGTGCAATTTCTGAAGCATCAAATTTATTACAAGGTTTAAATGGATATATAGAAAAGGCTTATCAACAAATACAATGGTTTATAGATAACATGGATTTTGAAAAAATAAAAATTCCAGAGCAGGTATATGGAATTATTCAAAACTCGTTAGGAGATTTTTTTAACACAGCATCTAATTGGGTGAGGGGAGTATTAACATCATTTTTAAACGGTTTAACTCAAATACCAGTAATAGGTATATATATAGTAATAACCTTACTTGCCACATATTTTATATGTACAGATAAGATATATATATTAGATCAGATGGAACATCATTTGCCTAAATCATGGATAAAAAAGTTAAAAATTCATTTACATGAATTAACTAAAACTTTAGGAGGATATTTAAAAGCGGAAGTTATATTGATAATAATATCATTTATCGAAGTTTTAGTAGGATTATATATATTTAAATTTGTTGGATTAAATGTACAATATCCATTACTCGCAGCATTAGGAATTGGATTTGTAGATGCTTTGCCAATACTACGGGTCTGGAACTGTTATGATACCATGGGCAATAATATCAGCAATAAATGGAGATATAAACTTGGCAATAGCACTATTAGTTCTATATGTAATTGTGTTAGTTGTAAGGCAATTATTAGAACCAAGAATAGTAAGTGGTCAAATTGGAATACATCCAATATTTACTCTAATTGCAATGTACACAGGATTTAAATTTATGGGAATAATGGGCTTATTATTAGGACCAATAGTACTAATAATATTGAAGAATATATTTGGAACTCTAATAGATAAAGGAGTAGTAAAAACAATATTAGATAGAGGATGATAGTTAATAATATAAAATTTGCTTTCAAAAATTTTGATGTAAGGGCACAGGATTGTGCTCTTTATTTTTACATAAAAAATATTATTTTCATAAAATAATTTATAAAATTTTAAAAATTACCAAATTTATGAGAAATTACTAAATTATAGTTGACATATACGGAAATGCGTTGTATAATAATATGGCGTTTAGATTTGCGATGAAGCGAAATGTGGCTACATTCGTATGGATGGAGGGAACTTTCGTGGAGTATGTCTTGGCTTAGACCAGGCGGATAAGTTTTAGTAAAAGCACTTATCCCTAAGTACAAAAGAATTGTAACTTAGGTTTTAAAATGGTTATAAAAGAAACACCAGGGTGCGTTAAAACTTTTGCCAGTCGATACGCAAAATACATTGATATTTTGCGGTTCATCTTAATTTTAAGGAGGGAAACAAAAATGGCAAAATCAAACAATTTAGTTGGAAGTGAAAAAATTAGAATAAGACTAAAAGCTTATGACAATGTTGTTTTAGATCAGTCTGCTGAAAAGATAGTAGATACTGCTAAAAGAACAGGTGCTAAAGTTTCTGGACCTATTCCATTACCAACACAAAAAGAAGTTGTAACAGTAATTCGTTCTCCACACAAAGACAAAGATTCAAGAGAGCAATTTGAAATGAGAACACATAAAAGAGTTATTGATATACTTTACCCAACACAAACAACAGTTGATAGTTTAATGAAATTAGATTTACCAGCTGGTGTTGACATTGAAATTAAATTATAAAATCTAATGCAAAACGACAATTAGATTAAAAAACCAAGCTAGCAAATATGTTAGCCAATAGTTAGGAGGAAAATTTAAAATGAAAAAAGCAATTTTAGGAAGAAAAGTTGGAATGACACAAATATTTGACGAAACAGGAAAAGTTATTCCAGTAACAGTTATTGAAGCAGGTCCATGTACAGTAGCTAAAGTAAAAACTGTGGAAACAGATGGATACGATGCTATACAACTAGGATTTGTAGATGTTAAAGAAAGTAAATTAACAAAACCAGAAGCAGGACATTTTGCAAAAGCAAAATTATCTCCAAAAAAACATTTAAGAGAATTCAAATTAACAGATGCTTCTTATAATGTAGGAGATGAAATAAAAGCAGATTTATTTTCTGCAGGAGAAATGGTTGACATACAAGGAAAAACAAAAGGAAAAGGATTCCAAGGCGTTATTAAACGTCATGGTCAACATAGAGGACCTATGGGACATGGTTCTATGTATCATAGAAGACCAGGTTCAATGGGACCAACATCAACTCCAGGTAGAGTATTTAAAGGAAAAAATCTTCCAGGACATATGGGAGGTCAAACAGTTACAATACAAAACTTAGAAGTTGTAAAAGTAGATTTAGACAAAAATGTAATATTAGTTAAAGGTAGTGTACCAGGAGCAAAAGGTGCAATACTAAAAATAAAAGATGCTGTTAAAGCTGTAAAGTAGAAGAAAGGAGGAAATAAAATGCCTAAAATAGATGTTTATAATATAGAAGGAAAGAAAGTTAGCGATGTAGAATTAAGCGAAAACGTATTTGGAATCGAGCCAAACGAAGCTGTAGTACATAGTGTATTAGTAAATTACATGGCTAATCAAAGACAAGGAACACAAAGTACAAAAACAAGATCAGAAGTATCTGGTGGTGGTAGAAAACCTTGGAAACAAAAAGAAACAGGTAGAGCAAGACAAGGTAGCATAAGAGCTACTCAATGGATTAAAGGTGGTATAGCTTTAGGACCAAAACCAAGAAGCTACAAATACACAGTTAATAAAAAAGAAAGAAGATTAGCAATAAAATCTATGTTAAGTTCAAAAGTAATTGAAAATGAAATGATAGTTTTAGATGCTATACCTTTCAAAGAAATAAAAACAAAAAATATGGCAAATGTATTAAATAACTTAAAAGTTGAAGGAAAAACATTGATAGTTTTACCAGAAAAAAATGAAAACATACAAAAATCAGCAAGAAATATAGAAGGAGTAAAAACAAGTTTAGTAAATACAATAAATGCTTATGATTTATTAAAATACAAAAAACTTATAGTAACTCTTGATGCTGTTAAGAAAATTGAGGAGGTGTACGCATAATGAAACCAGAAGATATAGTTATAAGACCTATAGTTACTGAAAAAAGTAACAATGAATTACAAGCAGGAAAGTATACCTTTGAAGTAGCAAAAAATGCTACAAAAATACAAATTGCAGATGCTGTTGAAGCTTTATTTAATGTAAAAGTTTTAAAAGTAAATACAATTTCAATGAAGGGAAAAGAGAAAAGAGTTGGAGTTCATGTTGGAAAAACATCTGACTGGAAAAAAGCTATAGTAACTATAGATACAAACCCAACAGAAAAAACATATTTAGCAAAAGGTGGAAAAACTGTTAAAGTTGCTAAAAAATACAAAGATTCAATAGAAGAATTTATGGGAGCATAAACCCACAAAGAATATCTGGAATAAACCAGGAAAATAAAAAAGGAGAGAAATAATTATGGGAATAAAACATTATAGAGCCTATACTCCATCAACAAGAAACATGACAGTTTCTACATTTGAAGAAATCACAAAGAAAACTCCTGAGAAGTCTTTACTTGCAACAAAGAAGAAAAATGCAGGTAGAAACTCTTATGGTAGAATAACTGTTAGACATCAAGGTGGAGGAAATAGACAAAAATATAGAATAATAGATTTTAAACGTAAAAAAGATGATATGCCAGCTACTGTTATTGGTATAGAGTATGATCCAAACAGAACTGCTAATATAGCTTTAATTCAATATGAAGATGGAGAAAAAGCTTATATATTAGCTCCAATAGGATTAAAAGATGGAGATAAAGTAATCTCTGGAATAAATGCAGATATTAAGCCAGGAAATTGTATGCCAATAGAAAATATACCAGTTGGTACTATGATACACAATATAGAATTAAATCCAGGTCAAGGAGGAAAATTAGTTAGAGCTGCAGGACAAGAAGCTCAATTGATGGCTAAAGAAGGTGCTTATGCACACATTAGACTTCCATCTGGAGAAATGAGATTGATACTTGCAAGATGTAGAGCAACAATAGGAACAATAGGAAATTCTGATCAAGAAAATGTTAAATTAGGTAAAGCAGGAAGAAAAAGACATATGGGAATAAGACCAACAGTTAGAGGTTCTGTTATGAACCCAGTAGATCACCCTCATGGTGGTGGTGAAGGTAGAGCACCAGTTGGTCACGCAGGACCAATGACTCCTTGGGGTAAACCAGCACTTGGATACAAGACAAGAAAGAGAAACAAACAATCAAATAAATTCATAGTAAAGAGAAGAAAATAGAACCCTCAGTCTGCTAAATTAAAGCAGGAAGCTCCATTAAATAATGGAGTATAGAGGCTACGAAGAACCATGTTACCACTAATAATGGTAATGTAACGAAACGATGGTTCTAATATCCTAAAAAAGAAGGAGGAAACAAAATGTCAAGATCACTTAAAAAGAAACCATTTATAGCAGAAAGTTTACTTAAAAAGATAGAAGCTATGAATGAATCTGGAAATAAAGAAGTTATAAAGACTTGGTCAAGAGCTTCAACAATATATCCACAAATGATAGGACATACAATAGCAGTTCATGATGGTAGAAAACATGTTCCTATCTATATTTCAGAAGAAATGATTGGACATAAATTAGGTGAATTTGCTCCAACAAGAACATTTAAAGGTCATGCTGGAGAAAAAACAACAACAACTAAATAGATATAAATGTAATTAACGACGTCCTTGTCGTTTAGAAGACAATTAAACAAATAAAGGAGGTAAAATAAATGCCAGAAGATACAATTTTAGAGGCTAGAGCAGAATTAAAATATGCAAGAATTGCTCCAAGAAAAGTTAAAATTGTTGCAGATTTAATTAGAGGAAAAAATGTTGATGAAGCTTTAGCAATTGTTAAATTTACACCAAAGGCATCATCTGAAATAGTTGAAAAATTATTAAAATCAGCTATTGCAAATGCTGAAAACAATCATGGTATGGATAGAACAAAACTAGTTATAAGTGAAATCTATGCAAACCAAGGACCAACATTAAAGAGAATAAGACCAGCAGCAAAAGGTTCTGCTGTTAGAATAAGAAAAAGAACAAGTCATATTACAATAGTTCTAAGAGAAAGTAATTAGTAGAAAGGAGGATTTTAATCAATGGGACAAAAAATGCATCCACATGGATTAAGAGTAGGTGTAATCAAAGATTGGAGTTCAAAATGGTATGCAGATTCTAAAAACTTTGGTGATTACCTTGTAGAAGACCAAAAAATTCGTAAATATGTAAAACAAAAATTATTTGTTAGCGGAATTTCAAAAATAGAAATTGAAAGAACAGCTAAATTTGTTAAAGTAAATGTATATACTGCAAAACCTGGATTAGTAATAGGTAAAGGTGGAAATCTTGCAGAAGTATTAAAAAATGATTTAAGCAAAATGATAGGCAAAGAAGTAAATTTAAATATAGTTGAGGTAAAAGGAATAGATACAGATGCACAACTAGTTGCTGAAAATATTGCTAATCAACTAGAAAGAAGAATATCATTTAGACGTGCAATGAAACAATGTATGCAAAAATCAATGAAAGCAGGAGCTTTAGGAATAAAAACAGCAGTATCAGGAAGACTTGGTGGTGCTGATATGGCAAGAACAGAATTCTATAAAGAGGGTACAATACCACTTCAAACAATCAGAGCAGATATAGATTATGGATTTGCTGAAGCTGATACTACTTATGGAAAAATAGGTGTAAAAGTTTGGATATATAAAGGTGAGGTTCTTCCAACTAAAAAAGCAAAAGTGGAAGGAGGAGAAGAATAATGCCAGTAATGCCAAAAAGAACAAAATATAGAAAAATGCAAAAAGGTAGAAATAGAGGTAAAGCAACAAGAGGTAATGTTGTAAACGAAGGAGAATACGGAATACAAGCATTAGAAGCTGGACTTATAACAGCAAATCAAATAGAAGCAGCACGTATTGCTATGACACGTTCAATAAAAAGAGGTGGAAAAGTTTGGATTAAAATATTTCCAAATAAACCTATTTCTAAGAAACCAGCAGAAACTCGTATGGGTAAAGGAAAAGGTGCTACTGAATATTGGGTAGCAGCTGTAAAGCCTGGTAGAATATTATTTGAAATAGCAGGAGTTAGTGAAGATGTTGCAAGAGAAGCATTAAGATTAGCATCTCACAAATTACCTATAAAAACTAAATTCCTAGCAAGAGAAAATAGTCAAGGTGGTGATAGCAATGAAGATGAATAAAATAAAAGAAATGTCTTCAGAAGAGCTAGATAAGGAATTACAAGAATTAAAACAAGAATTATTTAAATTAAGATTTAGTCTAGCTACAAATGGGTTAGATAATCCAATGAAAATACCTCAAGTTAAAAAAGATATAGCAAGAATAAAAACAGAACAAAGACAAAGAGAATTAGCAAATAAATAGAAAGGAGATAATCTGATGGAAGAAAGAAATCTTCGTAAAGTTATGATTGGTACAGTAAAATCTAATAAAATGGATAAAACAGTTGTTGTATCAGTTGCAACAAATGTAAAACATCCAATATATAAGAAGATAGTTAAAAAGACATATAATTTAAAAGCTCATGATGAAGAAAATAAATGCCAAATTGGAGATAAAGTAAAAGTTATGGAAACAAGACCTCTATCAAAAGATAAGAGATGGAGAGTTGTTGAAATAGTTGAAAAAGCAGAGATTAAATAACTTATTAAATTTTGAAGAATAGGAGGAACTATAACAATGGTACAACAACAAACAAAGCTAAAAGTAGCTGACAACACTGGTGCAAGAGAAATTATGTGTATTAGATGTTTAGGTGGATCACATAGAAAATTCGCAGGAATTGGCGATATAATAATTGCTTCTGTTAAAGATGCTATACCAGGTGGAGTTGTAAAAAAAGGTGATGTAGTAAAAGCAGTTATAGTAAGAACTAAGAAAGGTGCTAGAAGACCAGATGGTTCTTATGTAAAATTTGATGAAAATGCGGCTGTAATTATACGTGATGATGGAACTCCAAGAGGAACACGTATATTTGGACCTGTTGCAAGAGAATTAAGAGATAAAGATTATATGAAAATATTATCTTTAGCCCCAGAAGTATTATAATAAACAAACTAAAAATATAAACTTCAAAGTAAAAAGAGGTGAAAAATTGATGAAAATAAAAAAAGGTGATACAGTTCAAGTTTTATCTGGAAATGATAAGGGAAAAACTGGAGAAGTTTTAGAAGTTATACCAAAATCAGAAAAAATTATAGTAAAGGGTATAAATATTAGAAAAAAACACGTTAAACCTAGAAAACAAGGTGAAGAGGGCGGAATAATATCTGTTGAATGCCCTATACATAGTGCAAAAGTAAATGTAGTATGTACAAAATGTAATAAACCAGCAAGAATAGGATTCGAGATGGATAAAGATAAAAAAGTTCGTGTTTGTAGAAGATGCGGAACAAAATTAAAGTAAAGAAAGGAGGAAAATAAAGTAATATGGAAAAATTAAGAGAACAATATGAAAAAGAAGTTATACCAGCTTTAATGAAAAAGTTTGAATATAAATCTATTATGCAAGTTCCAAAACTTGAAAAAATAGTTATAAATATAGGATTAGGAGATACAAGAGATAATCCTAAAGGATTAGAAAATGCAGTAGCAGATTTAACTTTAATTACAGGTCAAAAGCCAATGATAACAAAAGCTAAAAAATCAATAGCTGCATTCAAATTAAGAGAAGGTGCAAATACTGGATGTAAAGTTACATTAAGAAAAGATAAAATGTATGATTTTGCATACAAATTATTCAATGTAGCATTACCTAGAGTTAGAGATTTTAGAGGAGTTTCAGCAAATTCTTTTGATGGTAGAGGAAATTACTCTATGGGTATTAAAGAACAATTGATATTCCCTGAAATCGAATATGATAAAATAGACAAATTAAGAGGTATGGATATAATATTTGTAACAACAGCTAAAACTGATGAAGAAGCAAAAGAATTACTTACATTATTAGGAATGCCTTTTAGAGCATAGAAAAATTGTCAAACTTCATAATAATTGAAGAAGGAGGTTATTAAGACAAATGGCAAAAAAATCAATGATTTTAAAACAACAAAAACAACAAAAGTATAAAACAAGAGAATATAATAGATGTAAACTTTGTGGAAGACCACACGGATATATAAGAAAATTTGGAATCTGCCGTATATGCTTTAGAGAATTAGCACATAAGGGAGAAATTCCTGGAGTAAAAAAATCAAGTTGGTAAAATTATTTTGCAAAATACAAAGAAGGAGGGAAATAGTAGATGAATACAACTGATCCAATAGCAGATATGCTAACAAGAATAAGAAATGCCAATAGCCAAAGATTTAAAACAGTAGATGTTCCAGCATCTAATATGAAAACAGCTATTGCACAAATATTATTCAATGAAGGATATATTAAATCTTACGAAATAATAAACAACGATAATCAAGGTACAATAAGAATTACTTTAAAATATGATGAAAAAGGTAAAAAAGTAATTGCTGGATTAAAAAGAATAAGTAAACCAGGATTAAGAATATATGCAGCAAAGGATGAATTACCAAAAGTATTAAACGGTTTAGGAATAGCTTTAATTTCAACATCAAAAGGAATAATGACAGACAAACAAGCAAGACAAGAGGGTGTTGGTGGAGAAGTTTTAGCTTATGTATGGTAATTTATAGCTTATAAAATATCAAAGAAGGAGGAAATAAAATGTCAAGAATAGGAAATAAACCTATAGAAGTACCAAACGGAGTTGAAGTTAAAATAGATGGTTCTAAAATTACAGTAAAAGGTCCTAAAGGAACATTAGAAAAAGAATTACATAAAAATATGACAGTTACTTTAGAAAACAACCAAATAATTGTAAAAAGACCAAATGATGAACAAGAAAATAAAAGCTTGCATGGATTAACAAGAACTTTAATAAATAATATGATTCAAGGTACTTCAAATGAGTTTACAAGAGAATTAGAAGTAAATGGTGTTGGTTATAGAGCTGCAAAACAAGGAACAAAATTAGTTCTTACATTAGGATATTCACATCCTGTTGAAATGGAAGCTCCAGCTGGAATAACATTTGATGTTCCAAATCCAAACCAAATTATAGTAAGAGGAATCGATAAAGAATTAGTTGGTCAAACAGCAGCTGTTATAAGAACAAAGAGACCACCAGAGGTATATAGAGGTAAAGGTATTAAATACGTTGAAGAGGTTATTAGACGTAAAGAAGGTAAGGCCGGCAAGAAATAATACCTGAGAAACGAATGATAAACTTCGTTTCATGAGTGTATTGATAAATAATAATTTTGTTAGAATATGGGGTGATAATAGAATGATAACAAAAGTAGATAGAAAAATGCAAAGAACAAGAAGACATATAAGAGTTCGTAGAAAAATAAGCGGAACAGCTGAATGTCCAAGATTATGTGTATACAGAAGTAACACAAATTTATATGTTCAAATCATAGATGATGTTGCAAGAAATACATTAGTTAGTGCTTCAACTTTAGATAAAGAAATAAAAACAAAAAAAGCAAATAAAGAAGCAGCAAAAGAATTAGGAGAACTAATTGCTAAAAAAGCAACAGCCAAAAAAATAAAAACAGTAGTTTTTGATAGAGGTGGATATATATATCACGGTGTTGTTAAGGAATTAGCTGAAGCAGCTAGAGCTGCTGGATTAGAATTTTAATGTAAGGAGGAAAACTAAAAACAATGGAAGAAAATACAGTTGAATTAAAGGAAAAAGTAGTTGCTATAAACAGAGTTGCTAAAGTTGTTAAAGGTGGTAGAAATTTTAGATTTAGTGCTTTAGTTGTAGTTGGTGATGAACAAGGACACGTTGGTGTTGGTAATGGAAAAGCAGCAGAAGTTCCAGATGCTATAAAAAAAGCTATTCAAGAAGCAAAGAAAAACTTAATACCAGTTCCAATCGTTGGAACAACAATACCACACGAATATTTAGGACAATTTGGTTCTGCCAGTGTTCTTTTAAAACCAGGTCAAGAAGGTTCTGGACTTATTGCAGGAGGAAGCGTTCGTCCTGTATTGGAACTTGCTGGATATAAAGATATAAAAACAAAAGTTATAGGAACAAATAATCCAAGAAATGTTGTATATGCTACAATAGAGGCTTTAAAGAGTATGAACACAATAGAAGCAATAGCTGAAAAAAGAGGAAAGAAAGTAGAAGAAATATTATAATATGTTTTCATACAAAAGCGGACATAAGAAATTTAGAAAGGTAGGTGCAAAGTTAAATGGAATTAGGAAATGTAAAATCACCAGTTAAGAAGGTAAACAGAACAAGAGTTGGACGTGGTGTAGGTTCAGGACTTGGAAAAACTTCAGGAAGAGGACATAAAGGTCAAAAAGCAAGAAGTGGTGGAGGAGTAAGACGTGGTTTCGAAGGAGGTCAAACTCCATTATATAGAAGATTACCTAAAAGAGGATTTACTAATATTTATTCTAATAATTATACAGAAGTAACATTAACAATGTTGAATAAATCAAAAGCAACAGAAGTTAGTGCTGAAACTTTATTAGAAGAAGGAATAATAGGAAAAATAAATGATGGTATCGTAGTATTAGGTACAGGTAGCTTAGAAAAAGCTATAACTGTAAAAGCTACAAGATTTACTAAATCAGCTGCAGAAAAAATTGAAGCTGCAGGCGGAAAGATAGAGGTGATTTAGTATATGTTTAAAACAATAAAAAACGCATTAAAAACACCAGATGTTAGAAAAAGATTATTATATACATTATTATTAATAGTAATATTTAGATTCGGATGTTTTATAACTGTTCCGGGTATTGATGCAGTAGCACTTTCAGACTTAGTAAATTCTGCAACTGAAAATACATTATCAGGTTTAATAAACTTAATTTCAGGAGGAGCATTCTCTAAGTTATCTATATTTGCAATGTCAATAACACCATATATAACAGCTTCAATAGTAATACAATTACTAGCAATGGTTATTCCATCACTTGAAAGAGCTGTTAAAGAAGGTGGAGAAGAAGGCAAAGCAAAAGTAAATAAATATACAAAAATATTAACAATAGTTTTGGCAGCAATAGAAGCAATAGGTATTTATATATCATATAGCGTTGGAAATTCAGGAATATTTGTAAATCCAGGATTAAAAACAGCTACTATAATGGTAATATCTTTAATGACAGGAACAGCTTTCCTTATGTGGTTGGGAGAACAAATCACAAGCAAAGGTATTGGTAATGGAATATCTATGATAATATTCATAGGAATTATATCTTCTTTACCAGATGCGATTAGAGCTGTCTATAGTAGAATAATTATGGGTGGAACATTTAGTACAACAGGACTTTTAGTAGCAATAGCTATAGTACTAGGAGCATTATTATTAGTAGCAGGTGTTGTATTTGTTCAACAAGCTGAAAGAAGAGTTCCAGTTCAATACGCTAAAAAAGTTGTTGGAAGAAAAATGTATGGTGGACAAAGCACACACATTCCATTAAAATTAGCAATGGCAGGTGTTATGCCAGTTATATTTGCATCATCATTTATGACATTTCCAGCAATGCTTATACAAATATTTAATGCTAATGCTACAAGCGCTACTGCAACAGGATTTTGGGCAGGATTGTATAAATTTTCAATAGCAATATCATCTTCAAATGTTGCAATTGGCTTTTCAATAGCAAGTGCAATAGTATACTTATTATTGATAATAGGATTTACATTCTTCTATACTTATGCTACATTTAATCCAGCAGAAGTATCAAATAACATAAAGAAGAATGGTGGATTTATACCAGGAATAAGAGCTGGTAAACCTACAACAGATTATTTATCATCAATATTATCAAAATTAACTTGGTTTGGTGGACTATTCTTAGCGTTAATAGCAATACTACCAATGTTAATGAAAAATACAGGATTTAACATAGCATTTGGAGGAACATCAATACTTATAGTAGTTGGTGTTGCATTAGAAACAGTACAACAATTAGAATCTCAATTAGTAATGAGACACTATAAAGGATTCTTAGAATAAGAAAAGTGGCGAAGCCACTTTTCTTTATTCTAGTTAATAGTGAAGAATTATCATATAAGTTTTATACCATACAATCTTTACGTGTAGGGGTTGCATGGTATGCAACCCGCGTTAATAGAAGGAGGAATAAGAATGTATATTGTAATGCTAGGAGCACCAGGAACAGGAAAGGGAACTGTTGGAGGATTACTATCAAAAGAGCTAAATATACCACATATATCAAGTGGAGAAATATTTAGAAATTATATAAAAAAGCATAATGATTTAGGAAAAGAAATAGAAAAATATATATTAGAAGGAAAATTAGTTCCAGATGAACTTGCAATAAAACTAATTGAAAAAAGATTAGAAGAAAAAGATACAGAAAATGGAGCAATACTAGACGGATTCCCAAGAACAGAAAATCAAGCAATAGTATTAAATAATTTTTTTGGAGATAGAAATAAAAAAATAAACATTGCAGTAGATTTAAGTTTGCCAGATGAAGAAATAATAGATAGAATAGTAAAAAGAAGAACTTGCCCTAATACAGAATGTAGAGAAATATATAATATGGATTTTAAACCACCAAAAGTAGAAGGAATATGTGATAAATGTGGAACGAAGTTAATACAGAGAATAGATGATAATGAAGAAACTGTAAAACAAAGATTAAAAACATATCATGAATTATCTGAAGGACTAATAAAGTATTATAAAAACCAAGATATATTATATACTGTAAAATTAAATAATAAATCTGATTTAACTACGAAAGATGTAGTTGAAGAAATAAAAACATATTTGGAGAAAAAAGGATAATATAAAATGGATAAAATTATCAGTCACCAAGCGATGGAGGTTTCTAGAAAGGAGAAAATTAAATGGTAACAATAAAGTCAAAAAGAGAAATTGAACTTATGAAAGAATCTTGCAAAATAGTAAGATTAGCTCAAGAAGCAATAGCAAAAGCAATAAGACCAGGAATTAGTACATATGAATTAGATAAAATAGCAGAAGATGTAATAAGATCTCATGGAGCAATACCCTCTTGTAAAAATTATCCAAGTGGAGTAAAGGGAGTACCTGCATTTCCTTCAGCGGTTTGTATATCTGTAAATGATGAAGTAATACATGGAATTCCATCAAAACATACAATAATTAAAGATGGAGATATTGTGAGTACAGATTTATGTGCTTATAAAAATGGATTTCATGGAGATGCAACAAGAACACATTTAGTTGGAAACGTTAGCAAAACCGCAAAAAAATTATTGGAAGTAACAGAGCAGAGTTTTTTTGAAGGATTAAAGTATGCTAAAATTGGTTACAGAATTGGAGATATATCACATGCAATAGGAGAATATATAAGAAAAAACGGATTTTATGTAGTTGAGGAATTTCAAGGGCATGGAATAGGAAGAGAAATGCATGAAGATCCAGGCATACCAAATTATGGAAAAGCTGGAAAAGGATTAAGGCTAGAACCTGGTATGACACTTGCAATAGAGCCAATGGTAAATGAGGGTACAAAGGAGATTGAAGTATTAGATGATGGATGGACAATAGTTACTGCAGATGGTAGCTTAGCAGCACATTATGAAAATACAATTTTAATTACAGAAAATGATCCTGAAGTGTTGACAATGTAAAAAATATAAGATATAATAATGCAGTATGTTTTTACGATATACATAACTATAAACCATATTTAAGGAGGAATTGACTTGTCAAAAGAGGATGTAATTGAAGTAGAAGGAACAGTTGTAGAGGCTTTACCAAATACTAACTTTAAAGTAGAATTGGAAAATGGGCATCAAGTTTTAGCTCATATTTCAGGAAAACTTAGAATGAATTACATAAAAATTCTTCCAGGTGACAAAGTTAAACTAGAACTTTCACCTTATGATTTAACAAAAGGTCGTATTACTTGGAGAGATAAATAAGCAGGTGTGTTTGTAGTAAAAAACTACAACTTTAATATAATAATAAAATTTTCTAAAGAGGTGAAAAAAATGAAAGTAAGACCATCAGTAAAACCAATGTGTGAAAAATGCAAAGTAATCAAAAGAAAAGGAAAAATAAGAGTTATATGCGAAAACCCTAAACATAAACAAAGACAAGGGTAGTTTTTTAATCAAGTTAATAAGCGTAATTTCGATGCGGCTGATGAATGCTTTAATGCATTTGTTTATCAAAATTATGTTTATATATAAATAATAATAAAGTGTATAAATTTTATAATTAAACAATCCAAATTATAAAATTTATTAAAACAAAAATGGAGGTGCAAAAATATATGGCTCGTATAGCAGGAGTGGACTTGCCAAGAGAAAAAAGAGTTGAAATAGGACTTACATATATTTATGGAATAGGTGTAACAAGTTCTAACAAAATACTTAAAGAAGCAGGAGTTAATCCAGACACGAGAGTTAAAGATTTAACAGATGATCAAGTAAATAGCATAAGAAAAGCTATGGAAACTTACAAAGTTGAAGGTGACTTAAGAAGAGAAGTAGCTCTTAACATCAAACAACTTACAGAAATGGGATGTTACAGAGGATTAAGACATAGAAAAGGATTACCTGTTAGAGGACAAAGAACAAAAACTAATGCTCGTACAAGAAAAGGTCCAAGAAAATTAGTAAGCAAAAGCAAGAGTAAAGTATAAAGATAAATGTAGGGTCATACCTTAAGTGACTCATACTTCGAAGAAATATCTTAATTAGGAGGGAAAAATAAGAAATGGCTACAAAAAGTGTAACAAAGAAAACAACTACAAGAAGAAGAGATAGAAAAAATATAGAAAAAGGTGTAGCTCATATTCATTCTAGTTTCAATAACACAATAGTTACAGTTACAGATGTACAAGGTAATGTTTTATCTTGGGCAAGTGCTGGAGAATTAGGTTTTAAAGGATCTAGAAAAAGCACACCATTTGCTGCAGGTGAAGCTGCTGACACAGCTGCAAAAGCTGCAATGGAACACGGATTAAAATCTGTAGAAGTATATGTTAAAGGACCAGGTTCTGGTCGTGAAGCTGCAATTAGATCATTACAAGGTGCTGGATTAGAAATCAGTATGATAAAAGATGTAACACCAATACCACATAATGGTTGCAGACCACCAAAAAGAAGAAGAGTATAATATTAAAAGAGGTGAATTATAAAAATGTCAAGATATAAAGATGAACAATGTCGTATTTGTCGTAGAGAAGGTCAAAAATTGTTCTTAAAAGGTTCAAGATGCTACACAGATAAATGTAGTGTAACTAGAAGAAACTATGCTCCAGGACAACACGGACAAAAGAAAACAAAACTTTCTGAATATGGAACACAGTTAAGAGAAAAACAAAAAACAAAATCATTCTATGGAGTAGGAGAAAAGCAATTTAGAGGATATTTCGAAATGGCAGAAAATAAAAAAGGAATAACTGGTGAAGAGTTATTACAAATATTAGAAAGTAGATTAGATAATGTTGTATACAGATTAGGTTATGGAGCTTCAAGAGCACAAGCAAGACAACTTGTAAACCATGGACTTTTTGAAGTTAATGGACATAAAGTTGATATACCTTCATATTTAGTAAAAGTTGGAGATGTGATTGCTGTTAGAGAAAGTAAGAAAGATGTATCAATAATAAAACAAAATGTTGAACAAAATGCATCAAGACCTGTACCAGAATGGTTAGAAAAAGACAGCGAAAAATTAAGTGGAAAAGTAATTAGATTAGCATCTAGAGAAGATGTTGATATTCCAGTTGAAGAGCACTTAATTGTTGAGTTATATTCTAAATAGAATTTAATAGTTTAAATTTGGAGGTTAAAAATGATTGAATTTGAGAAACCAAATATTGAGTGTCTAGAAGTTAACGAAGTAGAAAATTATGCAAAATTTGTATGTGAACCATTAGAACGTGGCTATGGAATGACAATAGGAAATTCATTAAGAAGAATACTATTATCATCACTTCCAGGAGCAGCAATAACAAGTGTAAAAATAGAAGGAGTTGTACACGAATTTTCTACAATACCAGATGTTGTAGAAGATGTGCCAGAAATAATAGTTAATTTAAAAAGTGTTCGTTTAAGAGCACATGAAAATGAGGAAAAAATAATAAAAATTGACTTTAAAGGTGAAGGCGAAGTTACAGCAGGAGATATAATAACAGATTCTTCTGTTGAAGTATTAAATCCAGATTTACATATAGCAACAGTTTCTAAAGGTGGACATTTGCAAATGGAAATGACAGTAGAAAGAGGAAGAGGATATAATGTTGCAGACAAAAATAAGAAACCAAATCAAGCAATAGATGTTCTTCCAATAGATTCAATATTTACTCCTGTAAAAAAAGTAAATTATTCTATAGAAAATACAAGAGTTGGGCAAACTGTAGATTTTGATAAGTTAACAATAGAAGTTTGGACAGATGGTAGTTTAAAACCTTATGAAGCATTAAGCTTAGCAGCTAAAGTAATGACAGGTCATTTAGAGCTATTTATAGATTTATCAGAAACAGCTAAAAATACACAAGTTATGGTAGAAAAAGAAGAATCTAAAAAAGGTAAAGTACTAGAAATGCCAATTGAAGAATTAGAATTATCTGTTAGATCATATAATTGTTTAAAAAGAGCTGGAATTGCAACAGTTGATGATTTAGCTAATAAATCTGAAGCAGATATGATGAAGGTTAGAAATTTAGGTAAAAAATCTTTAGATGAAGTTATAAATAAATTACACTCATTAGGATTAGATTTCAAATACGAAGAAGAATAAAAGGAAGGTGAAACAAAGTGGCAGCAAATAGAAAATTAGGGAGAACAACAGATCAAAGATTAGCAATATTAAAAAACCTAACAACAGATTGTATATTATATGGTAAAGTAGAAACAACTGAAGCTAGAGCAAAAGAAGTAAAATCAATCGTTGATAGTATAATAGCTTTAGCAATAAAAGAAAAAGATAATTTTGAAACTGTTGATGTTAAAGTAGTTAAAGCTAAATTAGACTCTAAGGGAAATAAAGAAACTCAAAGAGTAACAAGCAAAAATGGAAAAGAATATTTAAAAGTTGTAAAAGAAACAACAACTGAAAAAAGACAAAAAGATATGCCATCAAGATTAAATGCTAGAAGAAAAATAATGAGAAAAATAAATAAGGTAAAAGATTCAAACGGAAATAATATAGATATACCTGCAAAATTATTTGGAGAAATAGCAGAAAATTATAAAGATAGAGTTGGTGGATATACATCTATAATAAAAATGGGACCAAGAAGAGGAGATTCAGCAGAAAGAGTTATTCTTAAATTAGTTTAAAAAAGAAGAGGGTTGCTTGAGGTCAAGCAACCCCTTTATATTATTATAGGAAACGACATTGTCGTTTCGCATAAAACTTATTATAAGCGAAAAAGAAAGGAATAAATATGAAAAAATACTATTTTACTTCAGAAAGCGTAACTGAAGGACATCCAGATAAACTTTGCGATTACATATCAGATACAATCTTAGATGAATGTTTAAAACAAGATAAAAATTCAAGAGTTGCAGTAGAAACATTTGCATCTAAAAACAAAATAGCAATTGCTGGACAACTTACAACTAATGCTAAATTAGATATAGAAAATATAGTAAGAAACAGAATAAAAGAAATTGGTTATGATGATGAAAATGTAGATATAGATTATAGAACTTGTGATGTAGATATAAACATAACTAAGCAAAGTAGTGATATTGCAATGGGAGTTGATATAGGTGGAGCAGGAGATCAAGGAATTATGTTTGGCTTCGCTTGTGATGAAACTAAAAATTATATGCCATTTGCAATAGATATGGCACATAAACTTTCTGCTAAATTAACCGAAGTTAGAAAAGGAAGAGAAATACCATATTTAAGACCAGATGGAAAAACACAAGTAACAGTAGAATATGTTGATGGAGTACCTTCAAGAATAGAAACAATACTTATATCTAATCAACACACACCAGATGTTGATTTAAGTACAATGAAAAAAGATATAACAGAGAAAGTAATAAACAAAGTTATAGATCAAAAGTATATTGATAAAAACACAAAAATATATGTAAATCCTACAGGTAGATTTGTTATAGGTGGACCATTAGGAGATACTGGATTAACAGGAAGAAAAATAATTGTAGATACATATGGCGGTTATAGTAGACATGGTGGAGGAGCATTTTCTGGAAAAGATGCTACAAAGGTAGATAGATCAGCAGCGTATATGTTGAGACATATTGCAAAAAACATAGTTGCAAATGGACTTGCTAAAAAATGTGAATTGCAAATTGCGTATGCAATAGGAATTGAAGAACCAGTATCTATATATGTTGATACATTTGGGACAAGCACAATTCCAGATGAAGAAATCATAAAAATAATAAAAAATAAATTTGATTTAACACCAAAGGGAATAATCAATTATTTAGGATTGCAAGAACCAATATACTCAAAAACAACAAATTATGGACATTTTGGAAAAGAAAATTTACCATGGGAAAAAATAATTAAACTAGTTTAACTAAAAATAAAATCAAACATATTATATTGTAGGAGGTATAATATGTTTGATTTTATTTTTGACGCTTGTGTTGGAACATTAGCATTGTATGGTTTAATAGAAATAATAAAAACAATTTATTATATATGTACTTATGAAAAAATTGATAATAATGGGATGACTTTAGTTGTTGCTGTAAAGAATCAAGAAAATAATATAGAAGGATTTTGCCGTTCTTTATTATTTAGATATTTAGCAGGAAAAAAAGACTACATAAACAATATAATAGTAACAGATTTAAATTCGAGTGATAATACAAAAGAAATTGTGAGAAAACTTGAAGAGGATTATCAATGTATAGAATTGGAGGATTGGGATAAGTGTAAAGAAGAATTAGACATTATATGCAGAAAATAAAATTTTCCAAACTATACTAAATTAACAAAAATTTCTACATAAAAAAGCAAAAAATATATTGCAAAATAAAGGGTATTAGTATATATTTATATCTGTAGAGGTGTATTATTACGCAAAAAAATATATGGTGCATGAAAACCTGTAGGGGCGTATGATTGCGCCCAAAAAGAAATGAATTGTAAATGTAGGGGTCGGCGCCTCGACGACCCGCAATACAAAGGAGAATAAAATTATGGCAAACGCTAAAACCCTTGTGGCTGTACACACACACACACACACACACACACACACACACACACACACACACACACACACATAATTAATAAAAAAATAAATAGAAACATAGATAAAACACAATTTATTTATGTGTATTTTTGATACACATAAATAAATTGTGTTTTTTTGTTTAAATATTATAGGAGAAATGATAAGTATGAAAAAGTCAAATAGTTTTAAAAAAATATTATTTATAGTGCTAATTATATTTTTATTATTAGCAAGTATAATTATGCTTATAAAAACAAATAGAGTTAATAAAATAAATAATATAAATCAAGTTGCAATGGGATTATATACAACTAAAATAGGAGATGTATCTTTAGATATAACCAATCAAGTGACAGAAAAACCTAATAGTCCTAAAATATCTGCAGGAATGATACCAATAAAATATAAAGATGGTTCTTGGCAAATAA
This sequence comes from uncultured Clostridia bacterium, assembly GCA_947632145.1. GTDB lineage: Bacteria > Bacillota > Clostridia > TANB77 > CAG-508 > CAKPQL01. The sequence goes on along the minus strand of CANRNW010000002.1, from coordinate 30,322 downwards.
CAACAGAAGATGATGAAGAATGGTGTAACAGTTACAATAATGGTAAAATGGCTTGTATGATGCTAAATGATGGAGTATATCAGTCTGAAATGCAAGTAAATATGACAAATAAAAAAATAGCTACAGTAGGAACACAATTGCAAGAATCAGAAATGGGAACTATTTTTACATGGGTACCAAGATTTGCATATAATGAAGAAAATGAAGTATTATATTTAAAGGAAACAAGCAGTATAGCAGGAGACTATAAAACATCAGAAATATTTACATATTTAGGAAGTGCAGTAAACAAAGAAGATATTGCATTAAGTGGAATATGGGTAGAACAAAAAAGTGGATTATTAAATGAAGTAAATGCACAAACATTAAATTCAGAGAATAACACCTATGGATTTATCGGAAATACAAAGGCTGAAAATTTAATATTAGATAGTAATTTTATAAATAGCATCAATTCATCTGATATAACAGGTATAACAAATATTTCTGATAATAAAATGATTTTAAAAGTAATAGATGAAAAAGTAACAGAACCAATAATGGCAAAGTTTTCGACAAAGGGAAAGAAAGTAAAAGTAGAAATTATTAAAGCAGATAATGGTATAAAACAAGTAATAACAGAAAATGGAGATATATTTGAATCAAATGAAGATAAAACAGAATTTACAATAACAGTAGAAAAAGGTGGACTAAATAGATTTATAATAATAGATAATGCAGGAAATCAAAGGTTATATGAAATTACAATAGTATCACCGGAAATATATGTATTAACAAATCAAGATGAATATGTAGAGTTTAATGGAGAAAAATGGTATCCATATGGAACACAAGTAAGAATACAGTATATGGATAATATGAGCGGGATTAAGGGATGGTATAAAGAAATAAATGGAACGATACCAACAGAACCAATGTGGACCAATAATGGCACAAGTAAGTATAAAGATTTTACTGCATATGAAACAATGGTATACAAAGCAAAAATTGAAGATAATATGGGAGAAATATTAGGAGAAGATGAATTAACTGTACACATAATGCCAAGAGATAATGCAGCATTGCCAAGCTATTACTATAATTATAATTTGGGAGGAATATATCCAGTACAAGTAACAGGAACTGCATCTACATCTACAGCATATGGAACAGAGACCTATCCATATAATACATATATACGAGATGCAGCAAGACATATGGGCTTGATTCAACCTAAGGAAAATAAAGTATTATACATAAAAATAGTACCATCACCACAAGGAGGATATATTGGAAGTTCAAGAAATGGTGTAAATACATCTAGCTATTCATACAATGACAATGGATATGTATTTGTAACAGAAGATGGACAAGAAATATTATTGCCAAAAATAAATGATGTTTCTTCAAAGATAGAAGATAATAAAATAACAGTAACAGTAGATGCAAAAAGCTTTAATGGAGATAAACAAATAGAAAAATATTATTACAGTATAGATAATGGAGAATATGAGGAAAGTAACAGTAATGAATTTATTTTTGAAGAAATACAAGCATATCAAAATCATACGATAAATGTGTATGTAAAAGATAGTTATGGAATAATATCAGAAATATATACAACAACAAACAAAACATCTAATGCTATTCCAGTACCAACAATAGAAATAGTAGATGAAGAAAATTTAGAAACAATAGAATATGATGGAAAGATATGGTATCCATATAATACACAGATAAAAATAACATATGCAGAAGATATGACAAATTTAACAGCATATTATACAGCAATATATGAAACAACAAAACAACTACAAGCTGATGATTCATCTCTAGGAAGTGTAACTAATTATACATTTACACTAAGTGAAACTATGACATATAAAGCGAAAATAAAGGATTCAACAGGACAAGAAACAGAAGAAGTAAGCAAAACAATATATATAATGCCATACACACAAGGTAGTTTACAAACAAATTATTATAATAATATAGGAGCAATATATCCAGTAAGAGTAACAGGATATAATAGTGGAACAGTATATGGAACAGACACATATATGTATCAAACTCGAATTCGTGCGTCAGCAATGCATATGGGCTTAGTGGAAACAAACGAAACAAAAGATTTATATATAAAAATAGTAGAAAGCCCTGCAGGAGGATATAAATCAAGCACAAGAAATGGTATAACTTCTTCTACTTATAATAATAACTATAATGGATACATATTTGTAACAAAAGATGGGGAAGAAATAAAAAGCCCAATAATAGAAAGTGCTGTATTAACAAGTGGAGAAAATTCTTTAACTGTAACAGTAACTGCAATAGCAACAACTAATAATGCAACTATAGAAAAATATTATTATAGCATAGATGACGAAAATTACGAGGAAAGTTCTGAAAATACATATACATTTAGCGACATTAATGGATATAAAAATCATACAATAAATGTGTATGTAAAAGATAGTAACAGAAGTCAATCAGATAATGTTAATGTTATAGGTAGACCTACAAATACAATACCAATACCAACAATAGAAATAATAGATGAAGAAAATCTAGAAACAATAGAATATGACGGAAAGATATGGTATCCATATAATACACAGATAAAAATAACATATGCAGAAGATATGACAAATTTAACAGCATATTATACAGCAATATATGAAACAACAAAACAACTACAAGCTGATGATTCATCTCTAGGAAGTGTAACTAATTATACATTTACACTAAGTGAAACTATGACATATAAAGCGAAAATAAAGGATTCAACAGGACAAGAAACAGAAGAAGTAAGCAAAACAATATATATAATGCCATACACACAAGGTAGTTTACAAACAAATTATTATAATAATATAGGAGCAATATATCCAGTAAGAGTAACAGGATATAATAGTGGAACAGTATATGGAACAGACACATATATGTATCAAACTCGAATTCGTGCGTCAGCAATGCATATGGGCTTAGTGGAAACAAACGAAACAAAAGATTTATATATAAAAATAGTAGAAAGCCCTGTGGGAGGATATAAATCAAGCACAAGAAATGGTATAACATCAAGAGAATATTTAACAAATGATAATGGATATATATTTGTAAAAGAAGATGGTACAGAAATAAAATCGCCCATATTAAATAGCTTAACAACAGTTGGCGGAGAGAATACAATTACTGCAACAATAGAAATGGATTACTATAATGGTGCAACACCAAATAAATACTATTATAAAATTGATAATGAAGCATACATTGAAAGTTCAGATAGCACATATACTTTTGAAAATGTTGTACCATATCAAAACCATACAATAAATGTATATGCAAAAGATAGTAATGGAGCAATATCAGAAATATATACAACAACAAACAAAACATCTAATGAAATACCAAAGCCAATAATAGAAATAGTAAATAAAGAAAGTTTAGAAACGGTAGAATATGACGGAAAAACATGGTATCCATATGGAACACAAATAAAAATAACATATGCAGATGATATGACAAATTTAACAGCATATTATACAGCAACATATGAAACAACAAAACAGCTACAAGCTAATAATTCATCTCTAGGAAGTGTAACTAATTATACATTTACACTAAGTGAAACTATGACTTATTATGCTAAAAATGTTGATGCAACAGGAGAAGAAGGAGAAATAGAAGAATTAGAAATAAATATTATGCCAAATACTACTTTACAATCTAATTATGCAACATATTGCGTAGGTGAAATATTCCCTGTTATAGTAACAGGAAGTACATCAGGTTCAATATATGGTTCGGAAATATACAGTTATAATTCATATATTGCACGAGCAGCAATGCATATGGGACTAGTAGAAAATGGACAAAAACAAAAATTATTTATTAAAGTTATAAATAAACCAGAAGATTATTATAGAAGTGTTAAGAGAAACGGAATAACTTCAAATGAAAATTGGTCAAATTACAATGGATATGTATTTGTAACAGAAGATGGAACAGAAATAAAAAATAATGATACGCAAACAGGAGATGTTACATTAACTGTTGCAAAAGGCTCAAGATATACACTAATAGATGGACAGAAATATTATTTACCAGGAACACAAATTACTATTCATTATACTGGTTCAGGCACAAATTATTATGCTTCTCAAATTGGTACTTCTAATGTTAGTTGGACTAATATAAATGAATCTTCATATACTACAGATGTAACACAAACTACAACATATTATGCAAAAATAGAAGATGCTCAAGGAAATATAGTTACTAAAAAGACATTTAAAATAAATATTGTTAACTCTAATAATAGTGTGTACGGTAGTTATAATATCGGAGATATAGTTGCAGTTCAAGTAACAGGAACTACTTCTGGCAGTGTATGGGGAACAGACATATATACTTCCGATTCTAATGTAAGCAAAGCAGCAACACACGCAGGATTGGTTCAAGTAGGAGAAACGAAAATAGTTTATGTAAAAATTATTGAAGGACAATCTAGTTATTCTGGAACTACAAGAAATGGTGTAACAACATCATCATACAGTAAGTGGCCTCAAAGTTTTATATTTTTAACAGATCAGGGTGGAACAACAGAATCAACGGAATCAAGTGATGTTAATATATCTCCGCTTCCAGAAGAAGAAATCGGAGAAATTACAATATCCGTTCCAGAAGATACGAAATATTTAGAATATAAAGGAGAAAAATGGTATCCATATGGAACAAAGGTTACAATTACTTATGAGGGAACTGGAACAAGAAACCATTATTATGGATATATAAATAATATAACTAATTCGGGAAGTGGATGGAGTAGCAATGGAACAAGTTCTACATGGACTACTACAGTATATGAAAGTACAACATATTATGCAAAAATAGTTAATGCATTAGGAGATATTGCGGTAGAAACAAAGGAAACAATAAATATAATGCCATACGCATCAGGATATAGCAGTAACCAAAGTAATTATTGGAATAGTAGTTATTTAGGAAAAATATATGCTGTAGAAGTAACAGGAACAACAAATGGAACAATATATGGAACAAATTATTATGAATATAGCTCTAATATAAACACAGCAGCAACCCATATGGGATTAGTTACCTCAGGACAAACAGCGACAGTATACATAAAAACCATTGCTAAACCAAGTGATGGATATATTTCAACCACAAATAATGGAATAACTAGTTCTGCATCAACATCCAATAATGGATTTGTATTCGTAACGGCAAGTGGAGAAGAAATAATATATAATAAAGTTGGTGATGTAGGTGCAACATTATCTGGATATAATGTAATAAATAATGGAAACTATTATTTTAAAAATGATGGAGATTCAATAATTCCTAATAATGGTGAAAATAAAAATTTAATATATACTACTGCTCATTCATATATTGAATTAGATTTCAGAAATTATAGTCCTGATGATATAATAGCAATTAGGTTAAATGCAGAAGCATCATGTGAAGGAGCTGACTATGGATATGCTACAATAACAAAAACAATTCAAGCACCTGAATATGACAACTTAGCAGGAAGATTTGTGTATATATCAGGAACGGTAAAAACTCAAGATTATTTTACTTACATCAATGGCGGAGAAAAATATTACTTACATTTAGGATATCGTAAAGATCAGAGTATTGATAGGGATTTAGATATTGTAAAATTTAATAGTTTGACAGTAAAAAAACTAGAAAATATGAAAAATCCTACAATAGAAATAAATTCTACCTATGCTCCTATAACAGATAGAAATGGAGAAACATGGTATTCATATGGAACTCAAATTACAATTACTTTTGACGAAGATGCTAATAAATATTATAAAATACAATATCCAAATGGAAATATATATACTTCAGGACAAGTAACAAATGGAAATACTACTACAATTACAATTACTGAAAGCTCAATAATAAAAGCAGGATATACTGGTGATTGTGAGCAAGCAGAATTAAAAATAAATATAATGCCATATACAACTGGAACTATGCAACAAAATTACTATAATAATATAGGTGCAATATATCCAGTACAAGTAACAGGAACTACATCGGGAACAATATATGGAACAGGAACTTACTATTATGGCTCAAATATAAATACAGCTGCAACACATATGGGATTAGTAAAAGATGGAGAAGAAAAACTTGTATATATAAAAATAATAGAATTTCCAGAAGGTGGATATAAGTCAAGTTTGATGAATAATATAAAATCAAATGAATATACAACAGCACAAAATGGATATATATTTGTAGATGAAAATGGAGATGAAATACTAGAACAAACAGATTGGTATCCAGTAACTTTATCTGGATATAAGGTATATGCTAATGACCTTTCATATTACTTTACGAATGAAGGGGATGCAATAAGAGGAGTTGGATATTATTATAGCGGATATTATCCAGCAAGATCATATATAATATTAGACTATTCAAATTATTCAGAAAATGATTTGTTTAAGGTAACACTAAATGCTGAAAATACTGAAAATGGATATATGTATGCAACAATAACTACTAAACCAGATCCATTATCAAATAGTAGCAATAGTGGAAGATTTATAAATGTAAAGAATAAAACAGAAGTAGATGATTATTCAACAATTATAAAAGGAGGACAAAAATATTATTTGCATCTAGAGCGTTACCATTCAAGTAGTAGTTATAATACTTCATATTATGCACAATTTAATTCACTAAAAGTTGAACCAATTTCAATTGAAGAGCTTGTACCAACGATAACAGTAGATGAGAGTGCAGAACCGGTATGGTTTAACGATGAACCTTGGTACCCTTACGGTACAAAAGTAACAATATCATGGGGGGATAGCAATTATACTAATATAAATGGAAGTAATTATCATTTGTATAAATATAAAAATGAAACAACAGGAACAGTAAATAATTGGACTAGCAATGGAACAAGTTCAACTTATACAACTACATTATCTCAGTCTACAACATATTATGCAAAATATAAAGAAAATTCTGAAGAAGTATCCTTAAAAATAAATATAATGCCTGATGATGCAGGAGCAAGTAATTATTCAAGTTATATTGATGGAAAAATATATCCAATAACAATTACAGGAGATAATTCAAGTCCATATGGAAATAATATATATCTATCTTATTACACATCTGGATGGAATAGCTATTATACATATGTTAGTCGTGCTGCAACGCATTTAGGAATAGTAAATTCTGGAGAACAAAAGACGGTATATATTAAAATAGTATCTTCTCCAGAAGGTGGATATAAGTCTGTAAAAAAATATAATAGTACATCAAGTAGTTATACAGATACAAGTTATAATGGATTTATGTTTGTAACGGAAGATGGAACAGAAATAGTAGCACCAACAGTTAAATCAGCCTCATTATCTATTGGAAGTGAAACTACAATAATAGCAACAATGGATGTACAGGGAAATAATGGAGCAAGTATAAAAAAATATTATTACAGCATAGATGATGGTCCATATCAAGAAAGTGAATCTAATATATATACATTTACAGATATAGAAGCATACAAAATTCATTCGGTAAAAATGTATGCAAGAGATGAAAATAATGCTACATCAGAATTACAAGAATTTACAACAAATGTAGTAACAAATAATGTAACACCAACAATAACAATAGATGAAAATGTAACACCAATAGAAGATAAAGAAGGTAATGAGTGGTATCCATATGGAACTCAATTAACAATAACTTATGCAGATGATATGACTAATTTAAGAGGATATTATCAATATATTGATGAAAGAAACCGGAAGTACGAGTAGATGGTACACTACTAGTAGTAAAACTTATACTACATCTTTATATCATTCAGTTACATATATAGCAAAATTAACTGATAATTCTAATAAAGAAACAGAAGAGGTAAGAAAAACAATACACATAATGCCAAGTGAAACTAGTGGAGCAGTTTATTATGAAAGCTATTTAGGAAATATATATCCAGTAAAAGTAACTGGAAGCAATAGTGGAACAGCATATGGAACAGATACATATTACTATGGCTCAAATATTAATGTAGCAGCAACACATATGGGATTAGTGGATATCGATGAAACTGATATAGTATATATAAAAATTGTTCCAGCACCAGTTGCAGGATACATTGGAAGTACAAGATATGGAGTAAGTACAAGTAATTATACATATACATATAATGGATTCGTATTTATAGATGAAAACGGCAATGAAATAACAAGACCAAAAATAAATAGTGTAGTTACAACCTCAGGAGAAGACTCAATAATAGTAACAGTAGATGCAAAAAGTGAAGGAGCAGATATAGTAAATTATTATTACAGTATAGATGATGAAGAATATGTAGAAACTACAGAAAATGTACATAAATTTAATAATGTAACAACATCAGGAAATCGTACGATAAAAGTATATGTAAAAGATGATAAAGGTAACATATCTCCAATAAAACAAATTTATGGTTATATAATTACACCAGTTCCAACATTTACATTTAGCAATGATGCAGTTATATATAATGGAGAAAAATGGTATCCATATAATACAGTACTATATATTAATTTTTCAGCATCAGATTGGCTATATTATAGAAGTACCAATCCACACACAAACTCAAATGTTAGTAGTTGGTCATCTACAAGTTCATACCCATATAGTGTAACATTAAGTGAATCAATGATATATGAAGCGTATAACTATAACGACGCAAGTGGAGAAAGTGAGCATATAAGAGAAAAAATAAATATAATGCCAAATCCAAATAGCTTACAATCTAATTATTATAATTATGGTTCAGGAAATATATATCCAGTAGAAGTAACAGGAACAACATCTGGAACAATATATGGAACAGGTACATATTATTACAGTTCAAATATAAACACAGCAGCGACACACGCAGGATTAGTTGGCGTAAATGAAACAAAAGTAGTATATATAAAAATAGTACCTTGCCCAGAAGGTGGATATAAATCAAGTACACAAAATGGAATAAAATCAAGTTCAACAAGTTCTGCAAGTGTAGGATTTACATTTGTAAAATAATAGTTTAAAATATTTTCAAGGTTATAATTTAGGAATGTAACCTTGAAAATAAAAATATAAATATACAAAGGAGGCAAATATGGGGAAAACACAAAATAAAAAAAGCAAATTAAATTATAGAGGTATAATTGCAATATTAGTAATAATAGCAGTTATAGTGGCTATAATAATATTTGCAACGAGAAAAAACAAAGAAAATGAGCAACCACCAGTAGAAACATACAAAACAGAAGAAAACGGGGCAAAATTTAATACGAGTGAAAAATTACAAGAAACAAAAACATTTGATGGATATGAAATAAGTGCTATAGATTTAAATGAAATAGAAGGAGAAACAAATTTTACAGCAAAAATAAAAAATGTAACAGATAAAGCAATAGGAAATAAATCAGCATATATAGTATTCAAAACACAATCAGGAGAAGAAATATATAGAATGCAAGTATATTTAAGTGAAATACAACCAGGAAAAACAATAAATGTAAATTCAAAATTAACAGTAAATGTAGTAGAAGCATATGATATAGAATTACAATTTTAATACCAAAGGCACGTTTTAATACGTGCCTTTAATATTTTAAAACTTGTTCTAAATCATTTCCAAGCATAATAATATTATGTAGGAGGTAGTAATTATGAATAAAACAACCGATGGAAATAATTTAGAGATAAATAATAATATAGGAATAATAGCAAAAGGTGTAATCCTTGCAATTAGTGCAAGTATGATTCTTTTATTTGTGTTTTCGGCAATACTTACATATACTAATGTTTCAGAAAGTGTATCAAATCCAGTAATAATTGTAATAACAGCAGTTAGTATTTTAATTGCAAGTCAGATTAGCACACGAAAAATCAGAAAAAATGGAATAATAAATGGAGGAATAATAGGGGGAATATATATAATTGTACTATATTTAATTTCTAGTATAGTAACAGGCAATTTTTCTCTTGGAATAAATGCAATAATAATGATAATTGCAAGTATTATTGCAGGAATGCTTGGCGGAATAATTGGAGTAAATGCAAAATAAATGTTGCAAATTATACTTTGCGTGCATTTTCTTTTGCATAAAAGATAACAAAATTACACATAATAACCATATATTTAATTTTGAAAGGAAGACAAAAATATATGAGTTGTTTAGATAAAATTGGAAAAACAGCAACAAATACTTGCAAAGTAACAGTATGTAAAACAAATAAAATGGCTAAGAGAGCTAAACTAAAAATGCATATAAATGAATGTAAAGAAGAGATAGAAGATATATATAATAAAATTGGTAAAAAAGTATATGAAAAACACGTAAGAGAAGAAAATATAGATATAAAGCAAGATTTAAAAGAAGAATGTAGAAAAATAGATAGATATTCTAAAGAAATAGATAGTTCAATAGAGCGTATTTTAATGCTAAAAGATATGAAGAAATGTCCTAATTGTTTTAGCGAAATAATGATTCAATATAATTTCTGTCCTAATTGTGGTAAAAAACAATATAATATTAAACCTAGAGAAGAGAAAATAATAGAACAATTAGATGAGACAGATATAGATGATACAAATGAAAAGGAAGCAGAAATAGTAAAAAATGAAAAAGAAGAATTTTTAGAAAATAATGAATAAAGAATAATTAAAATGTATGGAAAAGATTGAATTTTCCATACATTTTAATATGGGTAACGTTCATATAAATATTTAATAATTTGGTTAACATTATTATCTGTAACATTTAGAAAAAAATCACTATCTAAGCTGATCCACATATTGATACTATACTTATCATTATTATCAACAAATACGCCAATAATATCTGCCATTTCAACGGGATTATCAAAGGTTTTTTCCCAGCTCATTGTTTTTTTATTGCAAACATTATCATTATAAAAATTATTTAAGAAGATAGATATATCATTTTTCCTAGAACTATATAAATCTACAATAGCATTCATTTTAAAAACTCCTTTATATAAATAGTATTTGTTACAAAAAAAGTATTTATACAATGGAATAAAAGGTAATTTTTCGGAAATACTGTACATAAGAAAAAGGAGATTTTTTATGAAAAAAAAGAAGATAATACTAATTATATATATGTTAATATCTATGATGTTTTTGTGTGGGTGTAATAATAAGGAAGAAGATAAAAATATAGATAAAAAAGTTCAAAATGAAATAGAATATATAGATAAAAAAATAATAGGGATGATGAATAAATTAAATAATATAACACTAGAAAACTATGAAGTAAAAACAAAAGAAATACCTTCTCAAAAAGAAGGTGAGAGCAATTCATCAAACAAAAATGGTTCTTCTGGAGAAGAATCATCCGGAGGAGAATCTTCTAGCGAAGGATCAGGTAGTAGTGAATCATCTGGAGAGGAAAAATCTGAAAAAAGTTCATCTGAGGAAACATCTAGTAGTAGTGAATCACAAGGCGAATCTAAAAATATAAAACTGTTGCAAATGCAACCAAGTAATATATTAGTTATAGATAAAGAAGATATAGATTGGAATGAGTTAAAAAGTGAAATAGAACTAATGTACTCAGGGTGGAATTCAATAATATTAGATCTATATAGTGTTAATGCTACAAATGAAGATATATTGAATTTTAGTAAAGCACTAGATGAAGCGGTTGTTTTCATAAAATCTGAAGATAAAAAGAAAAGTTTACTTAAACTTGCGGATTTATATAAATTTCTACCTAAGTATGCCAATGAATTATCAATAGAAGAAAGTACTAAAAACATATTACAGACAAAATACAATATATTAAAGGCATATTCATTAGTAGAAAATGAAGATTGGAATGAAGTTCAAAATCAATTAGAACAGGCAGATGATGCATATACTAAAGTAATAAATGATGTAGATTATATACAAAACAAACAAGAGGAAACATTAAGAATATATGTTTTGATAAAGGAATTAAAAAACTCTATCAATGTAAAAGATAAAGATATATTTTATATAAAATATAAAAATTTAATGAATGCAATGCAATAATATATAATTTATATAATATCTCTGCATGTAAGCAAACGTTGACTTTTTATGTAAAATATAGTAAAATTATATAGTGAATTTTATTCGCGTTAATCCGTCTTAGAAATGAAAAATTTCGGAGGCGGAAGCCTCCGAATAATAACAGGAGGTTTTTATGAACAAAAAAGAATTCTTACAGAAGCGGTTGAACGGAATCGAGTACATTCAGCCAGAAAGATGTGCGCTGTGCAAAAATTGTTGTATATGCGGCAGTTGTTCGGTTTTACCTATGGACATTGAACCTTTTACGGTAGAAAACGTAATGAGTGAAATTAAAGTAGGTAAATATTCAGTCTCACTGGAAGTCCTTCCCAATGGCAATATATTTTCAGACATTCACGTTCGGGAATGTGGGAGTAATATAATTGATATATACAAACCACATACTAAGTGTGATATGTTAAAAGAAAATGGCTGTAGTTTGAGTAAGGAAAGTAGACCAATTATGGCATTGGCTGTTGTGCCTGGTTTTCCGTGCAGAAATATGATTTCTGACAAGGAATATTTCCAAATGTGGCTGGTGCAACAACACACTATGGAACAGGTTGTAAAAATCTGTTCTGAAGGCAAATCTCCATTGCAACTTATGCTCGAGCATTTTGATGAAGTGGCAATGGAAATTTATGGGGTTCTGCTAAACAAGACCATAGCTAGAGATTATTCCGACAGCTATATGGCATCTGTTGTATCTGGAGAGAATTTGTATGAAAAAATTATCAGAATTGCAAATTCTCAAGGCACAACGGACAGAATAATCGAGAGATTGGTAGACTTGGAGAGCAATGTACAAACTTTTTTGCAAGACTCAAACGGGCATAATCTTGCAAAGAGAATGTTACGTCCCTATGCATATCGCATGTTGGATAAGCATCCATTGTATGCTTCTTCTGAAGAAAAAATTGCAGCTTGCTTAAAGTACAATAAAATGTATGTATAAGTTAGTAGCAAAAAATTTTTTACCGGCGATTGATTTCGTCGGTTTTTTCTTATTGCAAACTATATAATCAAAGTTTGACTTTTTATATAAAATAAGTTAAAATAATTGTTGAAGTAATTTGAATAGTCGCGGATACAATGCCGTGAGGCAGTATATGAGGAAAGTCCGGGCTCCACAGAGCAATGGTGCTGGGTAACTCCCAGTGAGGGTGACCTTAAGGAAAGTGCAACAGAAAATAACCGCATAGAGTATTCTATGTAAGGGTGAAAAGGTGAGGTAAGAGCTCACCAGTAGTATGGTGACATACTATGTTTGTGTAAACCCCACCTGGAGCAACATCTTAAAAAGAAGGTTAAGACTGCTCGTCGTCTTCAAGTAAGGTGGCTTGAGGTATATAGAAATATATATCCTAGATAAATGACTATTTTAAACAGAACCCGGCTTATAGATTTACTTCATAAATATAAACATTATAGGGGCGATTTTAATCGCTCTTTTACTATAAAATAGGATGTGAAAATTTTGAGAATTAGAAGAAAAGCATGGGCAAGACCCGAATTAGAAGAATGTAATTTTTTTGTAGATAATCCAATAGAAAATAAAGGAAAATGGCACGAAAAGTTTAAACATAAACATCCAATACATTTAGAATTAGGTTGCGGTAAGGGAACTTTTATATCAAAACTTGCAAGTCAAAATCAGAATATAAATTACATAGCAATAGACATAAAAAGTGAAATGTTAGGATTAACAAAAAGAAATATAGAAAAAGAATATGGTGAGCAGAACAAAAGTATAGATAATGTGTTAATAACGGCGCAAGAGATAGAACTTATACAAAATATATTTGATGAAAAAGATATAGTTGATAGAATATATATAAACTTTTGTAATCCTTGGCCCAAAGCCAGACATAATAAAAAGAGATTAACTCATACAAAGCAATTAGAAAAATATAAACTATTTTTAAAAACAGGCGGAGAAATCTATTTTAAAACAGATGATGATAACTTATTTTTAGCAAGTCAAAGATATTTTAAAGAATCCGGATTTGAGATACAAAAATTGACATATGATTTACATAAAGAAACTGATACAAACAATATAGAAACAGAACACGAGAAGATGTTTACAAATCAAGGTATAAAAATAAAAGCTTTAATAGCTATAAAAAAATAGGAAAAAATACTTGCAAACACATTATATAAAATATATAATGTGTTTATATATGCCATTGTAGCTCAGTTGGTAGAGCAACAGATTCGTAACCTGTAGGTCGGGAGTTCGATTCTCCCCAGTGGCTCCATAATGAAACTTTAACAAGTTATAGTTAATAAGGAGGAGAAAAAATATATGTCAAGAGAATATAGAATATCAGAGTTAATCATGGATAATGAAACACCATATTATGAAGATGATGAAAAGCTTAAAGAATATAGAAAAGTAAGAAAAGTTCAAATTGGGGATAAAACAAGATATTTGCATTGGGTAGATGACAAACACGTGAAAAGTATAGCTACTCCTGAAGGTAGAGAACTAACACCAGAAGAACTTTTTGATTTTGTAATAGGAGATAATATAACAGATTTTGCAAGAACTAAAAATAGAAATGCTAATTCTGCTGATATTGCAATAGTTTTGGGTAATGGAGAATTACAAACTACTAGAGAAAGAGCAATAAAAGCTTTTGAATTGTATAGATTAGAAATTGTTAAGAAAATAATATTTACAGGTGGTTTAACTAATGGAAGAGATGTAAAAGGTTATATGCATCCAACATCACTAGAAGAATATATGGATAATAATGAAATAGAGCAAGAATGGTCAGATCTTGCAGAGGCAGATTGGGGAGCAGAGACATTTATTCCAGATGTATTTGATGAAGATTATAAACAGCATAATATAAAATTAACAGATGAATTTCTTAAAAGTATAGGAGTAAACCCAGAAGATGTTTTAACAGAAGCAATGTCAACAAGTACACAAGAAAATGCTGAATTTTGTAAAAATATTTTTGAAGCAGAAGAACTAGAAACAGGTATACAGATTAAGTCAGCAATACTTGTAACAACATGTACTCATGGTAACAGGGCAATGAGACAGTTTAAAAAGGTGTTTAATGATAAAATTAGTTTAAAATGGTGCCCTTCAACTTTAGATTTAGAAAAATATGAAAGTATAAAAAATATTTTAAATGCTCCAAATTTTAACGAAGTCGCTTTTAAAGAAGAATTAAAAAGAATATATTGTACTAATCCGGAACTAATACAAATGCTTAAAACAGAAACTGCAAATCACAGAAATGCATTTATCTTAGGAGATATAGATGAACCTTCTATAACAACCAAGGATAGAAAATTAGAAGATGATTCTTTAGAATTATAAAATATTAAACATATTATATTGACAAGTCTTTTTAAATATAATAATATAATATACATATTAAGAGGAGGTATAAAAAATGGAAAACAATGAAGAAAATTTAGGTTCTCAAGAACCAACAACATCAACAAACACAAATCCAGTAAAAAAAGTAAACACAAAATTAATTGGTATAATTGCAATAGCAGTTGTAATTATTTTAGCTGTAGTACTTATGTTCATGACAAGAGGAGCAAAAGCTACTGTTAAAGACTTTGCAAAAGCAATGGAAAAAGGAGATTCAAATAAAATTATCAATCTTATGGATATGACAGGAATGGCTGCATTTGAATCTACAAAAAATGACTTATCAAAATTTGATGAGATTTATAAAGAGATAAAAGAAGATAAAGAAAAGCAAAATCAATTAAAAGAACTCAAAGAAACATATAAAGATCAATTTGATTTAGACACAGGTTCAAAAATGAAAATTTCTGTAAAAGATATTAAAGAAGAAAAAGTAGAAGGTTCTAAAAAGTTAAAGAAAGTAACTTGTACTTTAAAAGTAAAATTAGATGATTATGAAAAAGAAACTGAGGGTATAGAATTTTATGTAGTAAAAGATGGACTAAAATATTATATTGCATCTTCTGGTATATAAAGAAACAAAAAAACTCTAGCTATGCTAGAGTTTTTTTGTACGTTATAAAAGTTTGAACAGATTTATCGTTGGAGCGATTGTAGAAGATATTTACAACTTTTCACTCATAACGATTTGATATATAAAATATCAATCACTGATAATATTTTATCACAAATTATTCTGAATGTATTGGGAAACATGAACTTTTATGATAAAATTGATAAAAAGTAAATAGTAATTTAATCTTATAAAGAAGGTGTTATTGTGATAATAAAGGAATTTTATAAGCACGAACAATTAGTTGATTTTTATATTTCAAGAGGTATTGAATTTAATGATGATAAACAATATTTTCATCCTCCTATATTTTCTTATATAGCACAAATAGATGGTAATTTTGTAGGTGCTATAACAATATGCAAAGAAAATGATGATTTTATTTTGGATGAAGTAGCAGTGATTCCTGAAAAGCAGGGACAAGGAGTATGTACTGCTTTAGTAAATGCTTCTATTGATAAAATAATTAGAGAATATGGAGAGCGAAAATTTTATTTAGTGGCAAAAAATTCTAATGTTTTTAAAAATATGGGATTTGAGATAATTCAAAGAGAAGATGCACCAAGTTTTTCTGAATGCTTTGATTGTCCAGACTTTCAAAAAAAATGTTTTCCGGAAATAATGGTGAAATTACTTAAAAAATAAAAATTTGAAAAAGATGATACAATCAATTAAAGTTCAATATCATCTTTCCCTTTTGTATAAATTATTTTCTATTAATAATTTTAATAAAAAAATCATCTCTAGATAGAGATGAAATATATTTAATGTCCAAAAAGTTTGAACAGATTTATCATTGGAGCAGGTAGCGAGAATCGAACTCGCGCGACCAGGTCGGAAGCATGGCATTCTACCACTAAATTATACCTGCAACTGTCTAATATTTATTTTACAACAAAAGTGACTGTAATTGCAATAGATTTTAATATAATTATGCAATAAAAAATTCTTGTCAGATATTGATATTTAAAGGAAGATATAGTATTATAATTATATTGAAAAATGAGAGGAGAATTGCTGTTATGGAAAAGAGTTTTAGCGAAAGCTATAAAAATGCAGGGGTAGATGTTACTGCAGGATATAAATCTGTAGAGCTTATTAAAAAGTGTGTACAAAGCACATATATAGATGGCGTTATATCAGATTTAGGTGGATTTGGTGGACTTTTTGCACCAAATATTAAAGGAATGAAAGAACCAATTTTAGTTTCTGGTACTGATGGAGTAGGAACAAAACTAAAATTGGCTTTTTTACTTGATAAGCACGATACAATAGGACAAGACTGTGTTGCTATGTGTGCAAACGATATAATATGTTGTGGTGCAACTCCATTATTCTTTTTAGATTATGTTGCACTAGGAAAGAATATTCCAGAGGTTGTTGCAACAATAGTAAAAGGAGTTACAGATGGATGCAAAATGGCAGGATGTGCATTGATTGGCGGAGAAACAGCTGAAATGCCAGGATTTTATCCAGTAGATGAATATGATTTAGCAGGATTTTGTGTGGGAATAGTAGATAAAGATAAAATAATAAATAGTGATAGCATAAATATATCTGACAAAGTTATAGGAATTGCATCATCAGGAGTTCATTCAAACGGATTTTCATTAGTTAGAAAAATATTTGATGTAAACAAAGAAAACTTAAATGAATATAAAGAAGAATTAGGAAAAACATTAGGAGAAAGCTTACTTACACCAACAAAAATATATGTAAAACCAGTTTTAAAAGTACTAGAAAAAGTAAGTGTAAAAGGTATATCTCACATAACAGGTGGAGGATTTTATGAAAATTTACCAAGAATGTTGAATGATAAAGTTGCATTAAACATAAACAAAAACTCTTATGAAGTACCAGCAATATTTAAGCTATTACAAAAGGAAGGCAATATTCCAGAAAGAGATATGTACAATACATTTAATATGGGAATTGGAATGGCTTTAATTGTATCTAAAGAAGATGTAGAAAAAACCTTGCAAATATTAAAAGATGAGGGAGAGGAAGCTTATGAAATTGGTGAGGTTGTAGAAGGAAATAAAGAAATAAATATTGTGTAGTAAATGGCACCGCCAGTAATGAATACCAAAATATAGGAGGTAAAAAATGTCTGTAAAAAGAATTTATGTACAAAAAAAAGAAGGATTTGATGTTGAGGCAAAAGGAATGTTATCAGATTTAAAAGAAAATCTTTTAATAAACAATTTAGAAAATGTTATTATATTAAATAGATATGATGTATCTGGAATATCTGATGAAGATTATGAAAAGGCTAAAACAACAATCTTTTCAGAACCACAGGTTGATATTTGCTTTGATGAAAAGTATCCGTTTGATAAAAACGATAATGTATTTGGAGTAGAATTTTTACCAGGACAATTCGATCAAAGAGCAAATTCATTGTCTGAATGTTTACAAATTATAACATCTGGTACAAGACCTATGGCTAAAACAGCTAAAATATATGTGTTAAAAGGAAATTTAAGCAACGCAGAAATAGAAAAAATAAAAGCATATTTAATAAATCCAGTAGATTCAAGAGAATGCGTGTTAGAAAAACCAGAAACATTAGAGCAAATTGTAAATGTTCCAGATGAAGTTGCAACAATTACAGGCTTTATAAATATGACAAAAGAAGATGAAGAAAAATTCTATAAAAAATATGGATTTGCAATGGATTTTGAAGATTTAGAGTTCTGCCAAAAATATTTTAGAGATACAGAAAAAAGAGATCCAACTATTACAGAAATGAAAATGATAGATACATATTGGTCAGACCATTGCAGACACACAACATTTTTAACAAAATTAGAAGTGTTAGATATAAAATGGGATTTACTAAAAAAAGTATATGAAGATTATATTGCTTCAAGAAAATTTGTATATGAAGATAGAGACAAAAATATATGCTTAATGGATGTTGCAACAATAGCTGCAAAGGAATTGAAAAAAAGAGGAATTTTAAAAGATTTAGATGAATCCGAAGAAATAAATGCTTGTAGTATAAAGGCAAATATATTAGTTGATGGAGTTGAAGAAGAATATTTAATAATGTTCAAAAACGAAACACATAACCATCCAACAGAGATAGAGCCATTTGGTGGAGCTGCAACTTGTTTAGGTGGAGCAATACGTGATCCATTATCTGGTAGAGTATATGTATATCAAGCAATGAGAGTAACAGGATGTGGAGATCCAACAGTTCCTGTAGAAAAAACAATGCCAAATAAATTACCACAAAGGAAATTAACAAATGAAGCAGCACGTGGATATAGCTCTTATGGAAATCAAATAGGTTTAGCAACAGGTCAAGTTGCAGAAATATATCATCCAGGATATGTTGCAAAAAGATTAGAGATTGGTGCATTAGTAGGTGCAGCACCAAGCAAAAATGTTGTAAGACAAAGACCAATTCCAGGAGATATTGTAATTCTACTTGGTGGAAAAACAGGTAGAGATGGTTGTGGCGGAGCAACAGGTTCATCTAAAGCACATAATAGCGATTCTTTAAGTACTTGCGGTGCAGAAGTACAAAAAGGTAATGCGATAGAAGAAAGAAAAATACAAAGATTATTTAGAAATGAGGAAGTTACAAAGCTAATAAAAAGATGTAATGACTTTGGTGCTGGTGGAGTATCTGTTGCAATTGGAGAATTAGCAGATGGATTAGAAATAAATCTAGATGCAGTACCAAAGAAATATGAAGGATTAGATGGAACAGAACTTGCAATATCAGAATCACAAGAAAGAATGGCTGTTGTTGTAGCAAAAGAAAATGTAGAAAAATTCATAAAATTAGCAGAAGATGAAAACATAGAATCAACAATAGTTGCAAAAGTGTCAGAAAATCCTAGAGTAACAATGTATTGGAATGGTAAGAAAATAGTTGATATAAGTCGTGAATTCTTAGATACAAACGGAGCAACTAAAAATGCAAAAGTAGAAGTTGTTTGCCCAGATTTTGAAGCATTAAGAAAAGATAATGAATCAATGAAAGAACATACAAAAGATGTTGTTAATGCTTGGAAACAAACCTTATCAAATTTAAATGTATGTTCACAAAAAGGATTAGTAGAAAGATTTGATAGTACAATCGGAGCTGGAACTGTTATGATGCCATTTGGTGGTAAATACCAATTAACACCAGCAGACGCAATGGTAGCAACAATACCAACTTTAAAGGGATACACAAACTCTGGAACAGTTATGTCTTATGGATATAATCCATTTATATCTACTTGGAGTCCATTCCACGGAGCAGTAATGGCAATAGTAGAATCTGTATCAAAATATGTTGCAGTAGGTGGAGATTACAAGAAAGCTTGGTTAACTTTACAAGAATATTTTGAAAAACTAAAAACAGAACCTACAAGATGGGGCAAACCATTAGCTGCATTACTTGGAGCATATTATGCTCAAGAAAAATTACAAATTGCAGCAATAGGTGGAAAAGACAGTATGTCTGGAAGTTACAATGAATTAGATGTACCTCCAACACTTGTATCATTCTGTTTAGGAACAATAGATACAACAAATGTAGTATCTAATGAATTCAAAAATACAAATTCTAAAGTTATGATATTAAATACAAAAATGACAGATGAATTTTTACCAGATTTTGAAGATTTAAAAGAAAATTTTGAAATAATACACAAATTAGTAAATGATAAAAAAGTTTTAGCAGTATCAATAGTAAAAGCAGGAGGAATATCTGAAACAATTACTAAAATGTGTATTGGAAATAAAATTGGATTTGAATTTACAAATAATGATATAGAGCTATTCAGTCCAATGTATGGAAGTTTCATCGTTGAATTAAAAGAAAATGTAGATAATGCAAAATTAGTAAATTTAGGAAATACAATTAGTCAAAAACAAATAAAAGTAAAAGGAAATACTTTAGACTTAGAAGAATTAATTGAAATTTGGAAAGCACCACTAGAAAAAGTATTCCCAACAAATGTAAAATCAGCATTTACTGAAATAGAAAATGTATTGAGCAAAAACACATGCAATATAGTTGCACATACAAAATTTGCTAAGCCTAGAGTATATATTCCAACATTTCCTGGAACAAATTGTGAATACGATTTAACTAAGGCATTTGAGGATGCAGGTGGAATTGTATCAACTACTGTATTTAAAAACTTAAAACCTGAAAATATAGAAGAATCAATAGAAAAAATAGCTGAAGAGATAAAAAAAGCTCAAATAATAATGTTGCCAGGTGGATTTAGTGCAGGAGATGAACCAGATGGATCTGGTAAATTTATTGGAGTGGTATTTAGAAATCCAAAAATTAAAGAGGCAGTGCATAAACATTTATATGAGCAAGATGGCTTAATGTTAGGAATTTGTAATGGATTTCAAGCATTAATAAAATTAGGCCTTGTACCATATGGAGATATTGTAGAGCCAAATGAAAATATGCCAACTCTAACATTTAATACGATAGCAAGACATCAATCTATGATGGTAAAAACAAAAGTTGTATCAAAGCTATCTCCTTGGTTTAATAAAGTAAATCTAGGTGATGAATTTGTTATTCCAATATCACATGGAGAAGGAAGATTTATGGCAAGTAAAGAAGTTGTAGATGAACTTATAAAAAACGGACAAATAGCAACACAATATGTAGATTTTGACGGAAATGCAACATACGATATAGCATACAATCCAAATAATTCAATTTATGCAGTTGAAGGTATAACAAGTAAAGATGGAAGAATACTAGGAAAGATGGGACATTCAGAAAGAGCATATAGAGATATATTAAAAAATATTCCAGGAAATAAAGATCAAAGGATATTTGAATCAGGAATAGAGTATTACAAATAATTTTGGCAAGAAGTACTACAAGAACTTTTATAATTAAATAGGAGGATGTGTATGAAAAAATTTAAGGATTCAGAAAAAAAGCCATTTGTTATAGCGGGATTGATACTTATATTAGCACTTATAATAGCAATAATTTGGAATTTCTTTCCTTTTTACAATAAGTTAAAAAATTCTTATGATGGAGAAGGAATAACAGAAAAGGTAACAAATGAAGATAAAACTGAAAATGCAGATGCAACAAAATTCAATAGTAGCTTTTTGCCATATATAGGAGATGAAATTTTAGATCAACAGGTTATAAGTTTAATATCATTAGTAAATACAACAAATCTAGTGAATAAAAATCACACAATTACATGGGGAGAAAATTCAATAAATAATATAGATCAAGTAAAGTCAACAAAGATTTATAAAGTAACAGTAAAATATGATGATCAGAAATATATTAAAGAAATAAATATTACAAGATTAGGAAAATAGGAGGAAGAAATGAATAACGATATATATGTAACGCCATTATCTGGTAGGTATGCAAGTAAAGAAATGAATAAGCTATGGTCAAGTGATACAAAATATTCTACATGGAGAAAATTATGGGTGGCACTTGCAAAAACAGAGCAAGAATTAGGAATAAATATAACAGATGAACAAATAAAAGAAATGGAAGCAAATATTTATAATATAGATTATGATGTAGTAAGTAAAAGGGAAAAAGAATGTAGACATGATGTTATGGCACATGTATATGAATTTGGACTAAAATGCCCTAATGCTAAACCTATAATACATTTAGGTGCAACATCTTGTTTTGTTACAGATAATACAGATGTAATTTTAATGACAGAGGGATTAAAACTAATAAAGCAAAAATTGATTGTAGTAATAAATAACTTAAAAGAATTTGCACTAAAGTATAAAGGTGTAACTTGCTTAGGTTATACTCATTTTCAACCAGCACAACTTACAACAGTAGGTAAAAGAGCAACATTATGGCTACAAGATTTATTAGAGGATTTAGAAGAACTAGAATTTGTTGAAAGTAATATGAAATTACTTGGTTGCAAAGGAACAACAGGAACAACAGAAAGTTTTATGAAGCTATTTAAAGATGAAGAAAAGGTAAAACAAATAGATAAAAAAATAGCAGAAAAAATGGATTTTGATAAAGTATATCCAGTATCAGGACAAACATATACAAGGAAATTAGATTCAAGAGTTTTAAATGTATTATCAGGTATTGCACAAAGTGCATCAAAATTTGCTAACGATATGAGATTATTACAGCACGAAAAAGAATTAGAAGAACCATTTGAAAAAGGTCAAATTGGTTCCTCTGCAATGGCATATAAAAGAAATCCAATGAGAAGCGAAAGAATAAACTCATTATCAAGACATGTAATAACACTTGCCATTGATCCTGCAATAACATCTGCAACACAATGGTTAGAGAGAACATTAGATGATTCTGCAAATAAAAGAATATGTGTTCCAGAAAGTTTTCTAGCAACAGATGCATTATTGATACTATATGGAAATATAACTAAAAATATAGTAGTATATGAAAATGTAATAAAAACAAATATGATGCAAGAATTACCTTTTATGGGAACAGAAGAAATTTTAATGAATGCTGTTTTAAAAGGTGGAGATAGACAAGAATTACACGAAAAAATAAGAGTGTATTCAATGGAAGCAGGGAAAGAAGTAAAAGAATTTGGTAGACCAAATGACTTAGTAAAAAGAATTGCAAAAGATGATTCTTTTGGGCTAACAGAAGAGGAAATATTAAAAATATTAAATCCAGATAATTTATGTGGAAGAGCAAAAAATCAAGTAGTAGATTTTATAGAAGAATATGTTAATCCAGTATTGAATAAATACAGTGATTTATTAAGTGGTGTTGATTTAGATGTAAATGTGTAGTAGGAAACATAATTGTAGGGTGGCGTATGAAAAATGCCACAAGAAGGAGAAAATATGAACATATTGATAATAGGTGACATTGTTGGAGAAATTGGTGTAAAAAAGGCAAAAGATACAATAAATAAAATATCTAGGGAGCAAAAGATTGATTTTGTAATAGCAAATGCAGAGAATTCAGCAGAAGGAATGGGAATAACTACAAATATTTATAAAGATTTAATATCAAATGGTGTAAATGTCATAACAATGGGAAATCATACTTGGGGCAAGAAAGATATATTTAGTTTACTAGATAATGAAGATATTATAAGACCTGCAAATTATCCAAAAGGAGTTTGTGGTAAAGGGTATAATATATATGAGTGTAAACATAAAAAAATTGCAGTAATCAACTTAATTGGTAGAGTTGATATGAATGTACTATCAGAAAATCCATTCTTAACAGTAGAAGAAATTATAAACGAAATTGAAGATAAAGCAGATATAATAATAGTTGATTTTCATGCTGAAGCAACAGCAGAAAAGATTGCAATGGGTTATTTCTTAGATGGAAAAGTAACCTGTCTTTATGGAACACATACACATGTTCAAACAGCAGATGAAACAATATTGGAAAAAGGTAGCGCATATATAACAGATATAGGAATGACAGGGCCCAAAAAATCTGTTATAGGAATGGATGTAGATGTTTCAATAAAAAGATTTGTAACAACATTACCAGAAAGATATAAGGTAAGTAGCGATAAAAATGCAATCTGTAATGGATGTATAATTAAAATAAATGATGATAATTGTAAAGTATTGGAAATAAATAGAATAAATATGTAAAAAAATGAAAAAAACTAGCATTTTTTGCGATGAAAAAACAATTAAATTTTAAAAAACATATAGACAATTAAATTAAAATATAATATAAATATGTTTGTAACAAATGAAACAAAATTTAAAAATTTAGGAGGCAAAAAATGGAAGTTTTAAAAATTTCATCAAAATCAAATCCAAATTCAGTAGCAGGGGCAATTGCAGGATTAGTAAAAGAAAGTAATAAGGCAGAAATGCAAGCTATTGGAGCTGGAGCATTAAACCAAGCGGTAAAGGCAGTAGCAATAGCTAGAGGATTCGTAGCACCAACAGGTGTAGATTTAGTTTGTATACCAGCATTTGCTGATGTGCAAGTTGAAGGAGAAAATAGAACAGGAATAAAGCTTATAATAGAAGCAAGATCTTAGTCTGTTTTTATATAGAAAAATTTAAAAATAAAAGGGGGCACTTATCTTGAAAGTGTACCCTTTTTTGTGATATAAAAGTATCATAAAAGTACATTTGCATTGTAACTCAAACAATAAAGGAGAAATTTATGAAAGAAAGAATAATGAAAAGACTATTTTTATTGTCTGCTATAATAATTATAATAATAGCAATTGTAATAGTAAGAAAACAAGGAAATAATCAACAACAATCAATAAATCAAATGGCTGAAGAAAAAACATATAGAACAGAGTTAAGAATAGGAATAAGTGCTGTGGATTCATTTGATCCAATAATAAGCAATAATAAAAATGTACAAGATGTTTCTAAATTGATATATGAATCTTTAGTTACATTAGATGAAAATTATAAAATTAAAGGAGTATTGGCAACAGAATGGGCAAAAACAGCAGAAAATTCATATATAATAAAATTAAAACAAGGTGTAAAATGGCATAATGGAAACGAATTTACAGCAAATGATGTTGAATTTACTATAAATAAAATAAAGCAAGAAAAAAATTCAATATACAAGGTAAATGTAGAAAATATATCACAAATTACGATTATAGATAATTACACAATAAGACTAGATTTATTGAACGATGAAGCTTTTTTTGAATATAATCTAATTTTCCCAATTCAAAATTCTAGCGATTATACAATAGGAACAGGATTATACAAAATAAATCAAATGGAGCAAAACAAGGTAGAACTAACAAGGAATCAATATAAAGAAAATATAGAAAATGTACAAATAAAAACAATAACAGTTAAGAACTATTCAACAATGGGAGAAGCATATAATGATTTTAAAATAGGAAATATAGATATAATAAATACGGATAACCTAGATTATTCAAACTATATAGGAACATTAGGGTATACAGTTAGAAATTTTTATGGAAGAAATTTTGACTTTTTATGTATGAATACCAAAAATACAGCTTTATATAATATAGAAGTTAGAAAAGCAATAAGCTTTGCAATAGATAAAAATCTAATAGTATCGAGCATATTTAATAATAAGTACTACGTTGCAAATTATCCATTAGATTACGGAAATTGGTTATATTCAAATCAA
This sequence comes from uncultured Clostridia bacterium, assembly GCA_947632145.1. Classification (GTDB taxonomy): domain Bacteria; phylum Bacillota; class Clostridia; order TANB77; family CAG-508; genus CAKPQL01. Next base: position 4,128 of record CANRNW010000002.1, on the reverse strand, counting down.
GATACAAGTTCTGGCTATAATCCAGAACAATCAAAGAAAATTTTAGAAGAAAATGGTTGGGAATACAAAAATAATGTATGGCAAAAAAGTATAGATAATAAAAATGTTCAATTAAAATTTAATTTGCTTGTAAGTTCAAATAATGAATTAAGAATAAAAGTTGCAGAAAGTATAAAACAACAACTAGAAGAGGTTGGAATAAAAATAAACATAACTAAAGTATCATCGATCAATTCATATGTTCAAAATAAAAATTATGATATTGCTTTAGTTCAAATAAGCACAGGAGTATCACCAGATTTAAGTATGTTTTTTGGAGATAATAATTTAATAAACTATAAAAATCCAGAGGTAATTAGCATAATAGATGAAATAAATGAAATTAATGATGAAAATTTATTAAAAGAAAAATATAAAAAATTATTAGAAATATATAAAACAGATATTCCATTTATAAGTTTGTATTTTGATAATAGCGTATTGATATATAATTCAAAAATAGTTGGTGCAATAACTCCAACTTGGTATAATTTGTATTATAATATTGAAAACTGGAAAATAGAGGTTTAAAAATATCTCTATTGTGTAAATGGGACAAGTTTAAAAGTAGTAGCAATATTATCAATTAGAAGGTTGATTTTTCTATGAAATAAAAAAATTTCAAAAAAGTGTTGACAAATAAAATTTATCATATATAATAAATACAAACAAACGTTTAGTAAAAATAATATAGAGGCTGACGATTTACGCCACCCAAAAGAAGAAAGGAAAGATAAAATATGAGTACAGAAAATTCAGAAAAGAAAAAAGCATTAGAAGCAGCATTAGGACAAATAGAAAAACAATTTGGTAAAGGATCAATAATGAAACTTGGAGAATTTCACGAAATGAATGTAGAAGCAATACCAACAGGAGCATTAAGCTTAGATATAGCATTAGGTATTGGTGGAATTCCTAGAGGAAGAATAATAGAAATATTTGGACCAGAATCTTCTGGTAAAACAACTTTAGCTTTACATGTAATTGCAGAAGCACAAAAAATGGGTGGAGAAGCAGCTTTTATAGATGCAGAACACGCATTAGATCCAGTATATGCAAAACATTTAGGAGTAAATATAGATGATTTAATAGTATCTCAACCTGATACAGGAGAACAAGCATTAGAAATTGCAGAAGCATTAACAAGAAGTGGCGCAATAGATGTTATAGTTATAGATTCTGTTGCAGCATTAGTTCCAAAAGCTGAAATTGATGGAGATATGGGAGATGCGCATGTTGGCCTACAAGCACGATTGATGTCACAAGCATTAAGAAAATTAGCAGGTGTAATAAATAAATCAAAAACTGTTATAATATTCATAAATCAATTAAGAGAAAAAGTTGGTATAATGTTTGGAAATCCAGAAACAACTCCTGGTGGTAGAGCATTAAAATTCTATGCATCTGTTAGATTAGATATAAGAAAAATAGAAAATATAAAAGTAGATGGAGAAGTTACAGGGAATAGAGCAAGAGTAAAGGTAATAAAAAATAAAGTAGCTCCACCATTTAGAGAAGCAGAATTTGACATAGTTTATGGAAAAGGAATATCTAAAGAAGGAAATATTTTAGATATGGCAGTTACATTAGATATAATAGAGAAAAGTGGCTCTTGGTTTAGCTACAATGGAGAGAGAATTGGACAAGGAAGAGAAAATGTAAAAGAATATTTAAGTGAAAATCCTAAAGTAATGGAAGAAATAGAAAAGAAAATAAGAGATAATTTCTCTGCAGCATTCGAAAAAAGCCTTGGAGATGGAACTGAAGAATCAGAAGAAGAACCAGAAGAAGAATAATATAATAAATTTCATAAAAGGTGAAAAGAATGAAAATAACACAAGAAATTGAAGAATACGACAATTTAAAAACAAAAGTATTGAAATATGTATTATATAAAAAGAGAACGGAACAAGAAGTTAGACAAAAATTTGCTGAAAATACTGGAAATATGTTAGAAGATGTTATAGAATATTTAAAGCAAGAAAAGTATATAGATGATACTAACTATATAGAAAGAAGTGTAGATGAATATATTGCATTAAAGAATTTATCAATAAAAGAACTAACATATAAACTATATACAAAAGGATTGTCTAAAAATTTAATAGATGATTATGTTTTAAAGAACAAAGAAAAGCTGTTAGAATATGAAATAAGTTCTGCAACAAACATTGTAAATAAAAAGAACAATTCTATGGACGAATTAGAATTAAAACAATTTTTAATGAAAAAAGGCTATATGTCAGAAACAATAGATATAGCAATGGGGAACATATAAAATAAAGAGGAGAGAATATGGCAAATAATATATTAACACTAGAAACAAATAAATATGCTATAAAACTTGATAATTTTGAGGGACCACTAGATTTATTATGTCATTTAATAGATAAAAACAAAATGGACATATATGATGTAAAAATTAGTGATATAGCAGATCAATATATACAATATATAAATGAACTAGAGAGTTATAATCTTGAAATTGCAAGTGAATTTTTAATTATGGCATCAACATTGCTTTATTTAAAATCTAAAAGTCTATTACCTAAAACAACTGAAGATGAGGCAGAACTTACAGAAGAAGAGTTACTAGAAAGAATAATTGAATATAAAAAATATAAAGAAATATCAAAGAAATTAAAAGAAATGTATGAAATATATTCAAAAAGATTTTATAAATTGCCAGAAAAAGTTGAATTACCAAAACAAAAAATAGAAGCAGAATATAATAAAGAAATTATTACAAATTCTTATAAAAATTTAATAGAGAAAAATAACAACAAAATAAATAAAAATAAAGAAAACATAGAAAAAATCGCAGTTATAGAAAATATTACTGTTGCAAGTAAGGTTAAAGATATATTTAGAGAACTTATTAAAAAACCAAGATTTATATTTAATAAACTGTTTACTTTAAGTAAATGTAATAAACAAGAAGTAGTAACTGCATTTTCTGGATTATTGGAATTATCTAGAAGAAGTAAGGTTACAGCAACGCAAGAAGAACTATTTGGAGATATAGTAGTAGAAAAAGTAAAAAGAAATGTAATAGAAAATGAAGATAAAGTAACTAAAAAATAATAAGATTAAATAATGTTTAAATAAGAAATAAATGGAAAAACTAATACCAGATTACATAGAAAGGAATTGTCAATGAATATGGTATTAGTTTTTATTTTACTGTTTTTAATGGCACTATTCGTATTGATTATTTCGATATCTAATTTAAGAGTATCTATAAATAAATTAGAAGTATCTAACGAAATTGAAAATACTCCAATAATAAAAAAATTTGAAATGTCAATTAGTGTATATATTTTAAACAAGATAAAAATATTTAATAAAAATATAAATGAATATGATTTAAAGAGTGTAAAAAATTCTAAAAGAATAGAACAAGTAAAAAACAAACTTTTAAATGGTAAATCAGTTAAAGAAAAAAAGAAAAATGTAAAAATGGATATAGATATATTAAAAAGATTAAATATAAATTTAAAAGAACTAAATTTAGAGTTAAAATTAGGAACAGAAGATGTTTTGCTAACAACATTTTTAATAACTATTATATCAATAATAATTTCAATGGCACTGGCTAAAGTTATAAAAAAATATGATGAGAAAAAATATAAATATTTAATAATTCCAAACTATAACAATAAAAATTCATTAAAGATTATTTTAAACGGTATAATAGAGATTAAATTGGTAAATATTATAAGTATATTATTTAAATTATTATTTAGGAGTGATTATTTTGTTAAACGAACATCCAATAGAAGGTCTTATGCTAACGGCTATGAATAGTATTCGAGAAATGATAGATGTAAACACAATTATAGGGGAACCTATCGAATCTAGCAATGGAATAGTAATAATACCAATATCAAAAGTAAAATTTGGTTTTGCAGCAGGTGGAAGTGAATTTAAAGGAGAAACACTAGATGAATATACCAAAAAAGATAAAGAGGAAGAAATACAATACAGATTGCCTTTTGGTGGTGGAAGTGGAGCAGGAGTGCCGATAATTTATTGACACCAAACAGCAAATCGTTGAGAATACTGGATTTTATAAAAATAATAATACAT
>CANRNW010000001.1 GCA_947632145.1 uncultured Clostridia bacterium | reverse complement strand
ACTGCTGTTTTTTCGCTTTCCTCTATACTTAATACTTTTTCATTAGCTATTAACCCTTGCTCATTTTCTTCTTTATTCATTTCTGTATTTTTATTTGTTAATTGTGTTTCATTTGAAAATTCTTCTTGTCCTATCCATATTCCAGTAAAAGCTAAATCTAATGAATTTGGTCCATAGCCTAATAAATTAAAGCAAGTTTCTGTTGTATAACCATATTCTAATATACTATTATTTTTTAAAAATAGTATATCATCATTTTCATTTGAATAAGCAAATCTTGGTATCCAAGTAAAAATTGTTCCTAATTCTTCTGGTTGTATTTGCGTTCCTACCTTTGCTAATTCTTTATTTGTCATATCATATCTTAATTCAGATTGATATACCCCATCACTTAGCATTACATTCGCAAAAGTTCCATTATTATAATTGTACCAATTTTCATCATCAGTTGTTGTTATTTCCCACATTTTCGTAGATTCATTCCATTTTATTGGTATCATTCCTGCTCCTACTGCTGGTGGATTTACTTCTGTTGAACTTGCAGTTTTGCTTATATCTACATTTAGTGTACTACTAATTTTTAGCATATTTTCGCCTTGTGCTATTTTTTGCACACGATTTTTATTTATAGAAGACACAATTAGGCATAACAATATTATTGCAAATATTACTAATATTGCAATTCGCCTACGTTTATATATTTTTTGCATATTTTTATTGTTCTTCATAGGATTACTCCTTGTATCTTTTATTTTTGTCTTATTTTAAATACATATATTAAAGTCCAGTACCTGAAATTATAGCGGGACGGGCAAGTCCATTTGAAGAAGCAGTAGTTGCATTGTGTATTCTATTCGATCCAGAAGAAGTTCCTGAAGAAGAATAATATGCAAATGTTCCATTATTGCCACGTCCTATTCCTAAATTAGATGATTGTAACCATCCAAACCAAGTAAAGTTAGTTTCTTCATGCCATTGTATCATTGCATCTCCTATTTTGGCTGAATCTCTATTTGTAGTATATCTATTAATATAATTTTTATTTATATTAGTATTTATAAAAGTTTCTCCTCCAGCTGCTACCCATTCAAAATCGCCACGTTTGATTGCTCCATAGCCAAGTTCATATACTCCAGATACATTTCCTGTTGTACTTGCCTGCACACTTGTACCAATTGATGTACTTCCTTTGTCCATACGCCTATCAGCAATACTACTTCCTTGTTTTCCATAATCTGATGCTCCAAGAAGTATTGTTGCTCCATATTCTGTATTTTTAAGCAAATGTACATCAATATTGTTTGGATCTGTTGTTGCAACCAACGTTGATGTACTAGATGTATCTATTGTTTCATTAAGCCCCATACCTTGGCTTTCGCCTTCCATTTGTCGTATAGTTTTTATCCAAGTAGTAGCAGATTCATCTACTGGATTTCCTGTTCTTATAGATTGATATCCTGCTTGTGTTGTTGGTGTAATTAGCATTATTAGTGCAAATATTATTGCTATTATAAATACTAATTTTGCTTGAAAATTTTTCATAAAATTTCCTCCTTTGTTTTTATAAGTAATTTCGTTGAAGTAGCGGGTTGCATAACATGCAACCCCTACAGCTTACAATACATTTTCTTTGTAAATAATTATAATAAATTTTATATATTTTTAAGCCTAGTATAAATTAACCTACTATGTTTATAAATATATACTAATTAGTTTTATTTTTCAATAATTTTTTCAATATTTTTTGTTTTAATTTTTGGTAATTTTGTCAAAAAAATCATATTTGTAAGAGAGACAAATGGAGACAAGGAAATCAGAGACAAAGGGACGGAGCTTTTGTCTTAGGCTTTTGGGACGCTTTAACTGTTGTCTATGAAAAATATATTCTCGATTTATTCTTTGTATAATTGAATTAACATAGTTACTTCCAATATTTTTTATTGCAATGATGGATATAATTATCATCTCATATATAATTTGCCACATACTTTATTTATAATATATTATTGTTTAATAGTTTAGACTTAATTTTCCTTAAGACAAAAGCTCCGTCCCCTTGTCTCAGAACTATTTTTACTTGTAAAAAAAATAAGTGAAAAGTTAGTTCTCACTTATTTTTTCAGTTAGATGCAATTTTATATATTATTCTCCTAATGTCTTTACTATTTTCTTGATAATTTTATAATTATTTTCTCTCCGTTTTTCTTTTTGCCAATCTCCACCTTTATAGAGTACAATTGTAAGGTGATCTGTAACATCTGTTTTTGCTAAATTAAATGTTTGCCAATAAACTAAACTACCATCAAGTAATTGAGCATATCCACCATCACCCTCGCTACTATGAGTAGGATAAAATATTTTGCCATCTTCATTTAATACATATTCATTTTTTATTAGAGAATCGTTTATAGAAGGTGGTCTATCATAAAATTCACGTTTTTTTCTTTCTATTTCTTCAGGTGAATCTTCATTTGAATAAATAGGATCTCCCCAAATTGTTTGGCATTTAATTTTTAAACCAGTTTCAGATACTGTTGCATTAAGTAACTTTAAATTATTATCATTACAGTATTCTAAATTATATACTAGAGTTTTTCTATTATACATTTTCTCATCCAAATCTATATCTAATTCAAAGTTTCCACTTATGCTATCTAATATTTTCTTATTAATAGTATTTCCAGAAAATAAAACAATTTCATCAAATGCTATATGTAGTTTTTTTGATTTTGGAAAGTTCTCAGAGCGTACAATATATGAATATAAGTAAGTAGAATTTTGATAGTCATATGTTAGAGAACTGTAATTATAATAACCTAAAGCAATATAATTGTTTGTATTTTCTATTTTATTTTTTTTACAGAATTCTAAATATTTATTTTTATCTTTAAATTCTGTAAGGAGTATATTGCCATTTTCATCAGTAATAGCTACGTTATTTAATTCAATCAAAGATAATTCTTTTATTTCTTTTAAATCAATGTTAAACATGATATTTAGGTTAAAATCATCCATGAGAATATAATCTACTTTAATATCTACATTATTGTTTTGTATATAATCCATATTAACTTCTTGTATATATCCATTTTCAATTGCACTTTCTACGCCATCAGATGTATTTATAAATATATGTTTTACAAATTGTACTATTTCTTTTGCAAATACTACACCAGTTACAACAAAAAGTACAAGTATTATTGATACTATCTTAATACCTATTCCTCTTTTTATTAGTCGTGTTTTTAATTTTTTTCTTACTCTATGTAATTTAACTTTCACATTATTTTCAGAAAGATTCATTTCTTTAGCTATTTCTCTTATGCTTTTAGATAAATAATAATATTTACAGAATATTTGATACTCTTGTTTTTTCATATTGTTTAATTCTTCTGCTATAACGTTATTTATTTCATCTTGTTCATATACAATATCAATATTTTTCAAATCTACTGTATCTTCGTCTTCTAAAGTAATTTCAGTTTCAACCTTATTTATCTTTTTAAATTTAACTTTTAATAAGTTTTTTGTAATACCTGCTATGTAGTTTTTAAGAGGCTTTGTAGTATCTATTTTTTCCTTATTATGCCAGATACTTAAAAATACATCTGAAATAATTTCTTCTTTATCTTCATAAGAAAAAGAACCTTTACTATTATTTTCGATTATGTGCAGTACATAATTTTTAAAATCTGCTATCATTTTTTCTATATCTAAATCATAATTTACAATATAATCAGTAATATAACTTTCTTTATTCATAGAACCTCCTTATAAATATAATATAATTATATATTAACCTTTTTTTATAAAAAGTTACAGTTATTAACAAATTTTTATAAAGATATTTCATAATACATAATAAATATATAATTTTTTTAAAATTATTGTAACTTTATTTTCAAAAGAGTTAATATGTATATGGAGGTATTTATATGAATGATATAAATAAAAATTATAATAAACATAAGAAAATATATTTAGGAATTGTAATACTTGTAATAGTTATTATTATTGCTTTTTCAGTATCAATGCTGATTGTTATAAATAAAAAACCTCAAGAAGTCTTAGCAAGTAAAGAAAATAGTGATATTAGTGAAAACGTATCAAATGGAGAAAATTCAAATAATAGTATAGGAAAAGGCGTAAATAAAATCACCGCAATAAATTACGATTCAGATCTTGAAAATCCAACAACATATACAGTTATTGAACCAGAAAAAATTGAGAAAATTGCAAAATTATTAGCTAATGCTAATTGGGAAAATTGTAAAAATGAGACAGGCGCAGCAGGTATTAAAACGATAGAGGCAACAGATAGAGACCACTATTCTTGGTATATTAAAGTAGAAGGAAGTACGGAAGCAGAATTTTTTATGTATGGTGTAGCAGTAGTAAAAATTAAAGTTAATGGACAAGAAGAAGTATATAAAATAGGTGAAATGGAATATAAAGAAATTTTAGCAGCCTTTAATATTAGATATTACTTACATAAGAGTGATTTAGAAAAACCTGAAAAGAGTCAAATATTAGAATTAAGAGCTAAAATTTTTGAAGATTTAACTAATGAAGAAATATTAGAAATTCAAGAATTAACTAGGTGGACACATGTGCATATGGAAATGCAACTATTAGATTCTGTTAATGTTATTAAAGACCCAAATTCTTTTTATTGGGAGCAATATAATTATGGGGGTACATTTACAAATCCATTAACAGGTGTTGGATCAGATACAATAGATTGCTTTAATATGAAATTACAAAAACTTAAAAAAATTAAAGATATAATAAAAGATGAAGAAACGAAACAAGAATTTGAAAATATTATAGAATTATTACAAAAATCAATGGATAATCATGATTTAGGAGGATGTTTTAAAGTACATGAATTTATACATGATTACGATTATTTTGCAATAAATTATCCTGCATATTTTGAAGATACACCTCCGCCAGATTGGGCAGGAATAAATGTATATTTTGGGCATTTAAAGTTTATAGAATAAAGACATTCATAAGAATGTCTTTATTTCATATATAATACAATTCTATTAGTTATATATTTTCTTGTTAAACTTTGGAATATTGTTTTTCGTTCTTGGAAATTTTACACTTCTGTTTGATACGTTCACTGTGTATTGAAGGTGCTTTTAGTGAGACAAAGGGACGGAGCTTTTGTCTTAGGCTTTTGGGACGCTTTCACTATTGTCTATAATCTTATGAATATACCTATTTAATGTATCTTTGTTAATTTTAAATATATTTGACATTTCTCTTAATGATATTCCATATTTTTGTCTCATTTCTAATAACAAATTACCAAATTCTCTCTCATTTTCTACTAAGTTTCCCTTAATTTTGTTTTCGTACTTTCTTAGTAATTCTTCGATATTATATTCATATTCCATTACATCTTTAATATCTTCTATTTCTTGTAATTCTCTATGTATGGTGTTAAATTGCTCTCTATATTTATATTTGCTACCAAATAATAATTTTATACTGTTGTCCGTTATTAGCTTTTTTTCTTTTATATATTCATTATAGCTAGAATAATTGTAATCCTGCATTTGAAAGCATATTCCTGCTTTTATTGGATTTTTATGTATATATACTAAGCAATTATATAATTGTAATTCATCTAATATTGGTTGAGTAAAAAATCTGTCTCTAAAAACAAAACCTACTCTCTTGTTAATTGTATTATATCTCATTGCATATGTTGTATTAACTTTTCTCATTAAATTAGATATTTCTTCTAATTTTTCATAATGTATTAAAAAATGTGCATGATTGTCCATTATACAATATGCTAAAATTTCTACATTCGTATTTGCTATTTTTGCCTTTAGTATTTTTATGTAATTTTCTTTCCATTCATTTTTCTGAAAAATATACTCTCGATTTATTCCTTGTATAATTAAATGAACATAGTTGCTTTCAATATTTTTTCTTGCATTGCGGGGCATAATTATCATCTCCTATATAAAATTTGCCCCCACACCTTATTTATATCATATTATTATTTAATAGTCCAGACCTAATTTTTCCTAAGACAAAAGCTCCGTCCCCTTGTCTGCGGTTCGAAAGGGTAAAAAAAATAATACCAAGAGGAATCTTGCAAACCCTTGATATTATTTTGGTGCAGATGGCCGGAATCGAACCGGCACGGTTTATTCAACCGCAGGATTTTAAGTCCTGTGCGTCTGCCAGTTCCGCCACATCTGCATTTTATTGAACTGACATTTTGTATTATACTACCGCACATATACGTTTGTCAATACCTAAATTTAATTTTTATATAGAATAAAATATAGTGTTTTTGCGCATAGTAAAAGAAAGTGGAAGTACCACTTTCTTATCTTGTATTATCATTTTTTGAATCAGGTATAAATTCTAGTAAATCAGATATTTCACAGTTGAAAGCTTGACAAATGCTATTAAGTTGACTTATATCTAATCTTTTTGTTTCTTCATAATACATTTTAGAAATTGTAGCTGGTCTGATTTTGGTTAAATTAGCTAAAGTTTTTTGATTCATTTTATGTTTACCAAGCAAATCAGATAATTTAATTCTAATCATACTTCACCAATCCTTATAATAAAAAGTCATATTTTTGCTCTTTTTGTTGTATTTTATCATTTTATAATGTAAAATAACACATAAGAAGCAAAATATAACCGTAAAAGTAACAAAAAGTTGCCTAGCAGTAAAATAAACATAGTACAAGGTGAAATATATAAGTTAAAAATAAGGGGACATAAATATGGAAAAATATAATTTTAAAGAGAATATTGATGAACTAAAGAAAAAAGATAAATTATATTTAAAAGAACTACAAATATTTTTTGATAAAGTAGATAATATAGAAGATGAAGAATTAAAATCACAAGTATTATACCAAATGCACAGATGCGAAGAGAGGCTAATACTAATGTGTATGGAATTATTAAATAAATAATCATAAGTATAAAATGAGTAATTTTAGACAAAATAAATATTATAAATATATTTAGGAGCCTAAAATGAAGAAAAATATAGTAATTGGACTATTAGCAGGTTTAGTTAGCGGACTATTTGCATCAGGTGGAGGAATGATACTTGTACCATCATTTATAAGCATATTAAAAATGGATGAAACACGGTGCAAGAGCAACATCAATTTTCGCAATATTGCCTATGGTGATAGCAAGTAGTGTGTTTTATTTTAAGGGAAATTATATTGATTGGAAAATCGGCATATTGTGTGCAATTGGTGGAATTATAGGCGGATATATAGGTTCGAAATTGTTAAGAAAATTATCAGATAAGGTGCTAAAGATTTCATTTATAATATTTTTATTTTATGTTTCTATAAAAATGATTATTTAAAAAGAGGTTTTAAGTGATAGAGGTTCTTACAGGAGTAATATCAGGAGTAATAAGTGGAATGGGTATGGGAGGAGGAACAATACTTATATTGATTCTTTCTCTTTTTTTAGGATTAGATCAACATGTAGCACAAGCTACAAATTTAGTCTTTTTTATACCTACTTCAATTACTTCAATAATTATAAATATAAAAAACAAAACAATTAACTGGAAGATAGCAATACCAGTAACTATTTTTGGTGTGATAGGGGCAATTATAGGAGCAAAAGTTTCTATAAATTTAGATGTAAAGACTTTAAAAAAATATTTTGGAATTTTTTTACTTTTGATTGCAATTTATCAAACATATAGTTTAATAAAACAGTATAAATGTGAAAAGAAAAGCAAATAATAGTAATGTATAAAAATATATAAAATAAGGAGGAATTATGATGAAATTTGTTAAAGGAATACTACTTGGAACTGTTCTTTCAGCAGGTGTTGCACTTGTTTATTCAGAAAGTTCTATGAATAAAAGAAAAATAATGAAAAAAGGAAGAAAAATAGCAAAGAAAATGGGCATAATGTAAATATAAAAATATATAATTAAATGAAAAAACTAAAGAAAAACGAAGAAAAAATAAAGTTTTAACAATTATTTAAAAAAAACAAAGAATTTATAGATTTGAGGAAACAATATTTATATAGTAAAATAAATTTACAAATTAGATATAGATAAAAATTCCCTGCGTAGTGCGTGTAGACTGAAATTTTAGAACCAACAAGTTAGGAAAGGGAGCTTAAATCTCTAAATATGGCGTGTATGCTTAAATTTATTTAAGAAACCCATAAGTATTTAGGAAGGCACCCACCTGTGTAAGAGCAGGTCCTTAAAATTTCATTAAAGTTACGGCTAATGTGGGGTTATTTTATAAATACAACAGTACTTGTGAATATACAAGAACCCAATGCAAGGCAAATTATTGTTATTGCAGCGGGTTTATTTTTATTTTCTTTTAATTCAAATAATGCATAACTAATAGTTTTACTAAAAACTAAAATTATTAAAATAAATAATAAAAATTTCATTTAAAACCTCCAACCTACATTTTAGAGAATAATTCACCGGAGTTTACATTAACATTTACATTTATGTTAAAAACAGAATTTTCATAGTTAGATAACCAATTAGAATTTTGCCAATCTTCTGCAGTTAAATAGTTTATTATTGCATATTTTCCAAATCCTACTACGTCACATTTAAAATCTTTTGATGTTTTATATGCGAATGCAGATAGTTGTTCTTTTAAATATTTACTCGTAGATTTACCAATAATATCTAACGATTCTGTTGGTGAATGTTCACTACTATTATCAGTGGATGCAATATAGGCATTCAAAGACAAATCTACATTTATATATGGAGTTAAATTAACCATTTTAACTGTGATTTTAGGGCGAATTTTGTAATCTAAATAAATATCAAGTGAATTATTATAAGATAAAGGATTTTGTATTGTAATCATGCAGTCATCTAATTTATTACTTAAAATGCAGTAGCAAATAGATTCTAAACCATTTAATTCTCCAACTAACTTATCACCTTTAAAGACAGCTAATCCAGTACACTCTAGACTTGTTTTATCTTTTATTGGTGTTTGACCTGCTTTATATGAAGAATCTATATTAAACTTGTCTATATATTCTGAATCTAAGTGTGTCTGACTAGTATTTATTCCAGCTAAAATGGCAACAGGTTGAATTGATGAAGATTTTAAAGCAGAATAAAAATCAATTAGTTGAATATCTGCGGTGTATGCTGTATATTCACTAGAATTTATAGCAGCTTCATAATATCTTGCTGTTAATTTTTCAAGGGTCGGTTTTGCATTTTCTAAAAAATTTATAGCATCACATTTTGTAACAACAACATTACAACTAGGTCTAATTTCCACATTATCCATTAAAGTATACACATATTCTGAAATTCCACTACTTGCTAATTCCTCAGATATAACAATAACTTTACAATGAGATAAATTTACTTTTTTGCTTATATATCCATTTATTAAGTTGATTCCAGATGAAATTGATGAACATTCTATAGAAGTTATTGTTGTAGTATTAGATTGACTACTACTTTCGGAACTGTTCCCCATAGCACTTGGCGTTGCAAATTGTATACTAAGTTTTAAAATATTGTTATCACCTTTATCTAAGCCAATTGCAATAGCATAAGATAAATCTTCAATTCCTGTAGCATCATAACAACCAGTTAAAGAAAACAGGCATATAGACAATATTAAAAACAAACATAAAATTTTTTTCTTCATAAAATCTCCTTAGTTAAAATTTACTGCAAAGTTTGTAGTGAATCATGTCCTTGTTGTTCTCGCTTTTTCTTAATATTTGCAAGGATTAGTACAAGGGTGCTAAATCCAAAAACAAAATATAATATTAAATTTTTAAATATATTGTAATGGATTGTTCGAACTATAGATATATTCTTTGGAAGTAAAGCAAGTCCTAAAATCAATGTAGCAAAGCAATAAGACATAGCTTTAGAATCTTTAATGTTTGTGATATTTTTGAATATATCTAATATTAAAAATAGTGTTATTGTTAAGTATGAAAGACAAGACATTATAAATAAAAGTATAAATATAGCATCAATTCTTTGAAAAAATCTACCGAATTCCAATGTTCTTGTTAACAAATACATTGAGTTAGATTCTTCTGTAACAGTAATATATGAAAATACTAAAGTTAAACAAAGAACACTTAAAAGCAAATATAAACTAGAAATAATAATAGATATTATAGATATTTTTTTGAATTGCTTACTGTTTTTTAAATATGGCATAATAAAAAACAAATATGCAATACCACTATAACAAAAGATATTAGTAATTCCACTCATAAAAGTTGTATCTATTCCATTACCTAATACTGGAAGCAATCTTGTAAATTCAAAATTTTTAAAGCTAGAAATACATATAACAAAAATGCCTAAAATAACGATTGGTAGTATAAATAAGTTTGCTTTTGCAATAGCTTTAAGGCCATATTTGTTTCCTAATATAGTTCCAATTATGAAAAACAACATAATGAAAGTTAGAGGTGAATTAAAGTAATATATTGTTTTTAATGTTTCTGAAAAATCTCTTAGAACTATTGTAGCTATTAAAATGAAAACTAATAAATAAGCACAACTAAAAATATTTTTAAAAATGTTGCCACCAAGATATTTAGAAATCCCTAAAATATTGTAACCCTCAAAATTTTTAAATAATTTAACAATTAGCATAGTAAAAAAGAGTGCTATTATACTAATAAAGATTACATTGATCCAAGCACTATTACCACATTTAACGATTACATTTTTAGGAAGATTTAAAATTATTTTATTAGTAATAACAATAAGAACAAACGAAATTGCTTCGAATAATCCCAATTTTGTAGTATCCATATATAACCTCCAATATTATTGTTTCTTATAAAACTGCCACTTTCTACTTATATTGCCTTGAGAAAATATTTTCTTTGTATCTAAGAATTTAGGTCTTTTTTCTCTTAACCAAATAGGCGAATTAAAATATGAAGTAGTAGTTCCATTACTTATATTTGTAAGAAAAGGCATTATATAAGGTGCTCCGAAAGATGTAAGATTAGAAAGAGAAAGTAATAGAGCAAAAATTCCTAAACCGATTCCTAAAAATCCACCGAAATAACCTAAAAAAACATATACAAAACGTAATATTCTAAATGTAAAGTTTAAAGATAAATCTGGTATTGCAAATGAGCAAAGTGCAGTTAAAGCTACTATAATTATTAAAATTGGACTTACAATATTTGCTTTTACAGCAGCATCTCCTAATATCAATGCTCCAACTATACCAATAGTTTGACCAATTGGAGATGGTACTCTTAATCCTGCCTCACGTATAAGTTCAAAAGATATTTCCATAAATAATAATTCAAATATAATAGGAAATGGAACAGATTCCCTAGAAGCAGCAATTGCAAATAATAATTCTGTTGGTATCAGTTCTTGATGATAATTACTAATTGCAATGTAAAAACCTGGTAATAGTAGTGCAAAAAAGGTGGCAAGTAACCTAATTGCTTTAGCTAAATTAGAAAATTGATATTTTAAATTTATATCTTCAGGAGATGATAGAAAATCATTAAGAACACCAGGCATAATTAGTGCATAAGGCGAACCGTTGACTATAACTATAACTCTACCATCTAAAAGAGAATATACAGCTTTATCTGGTCTTTCTGTTGCAATGATTTGAGGAAATAGATTGCTACTATCATCTTGTATTAACTGTTCTAATTGACCAGAAGAAACTAAAGCATCTATATCTAAATTGTTTATTCTATATTGTACTTCGGCAACTAAATCTGCATTTGCAATACTATTCATATAGCAAATAGCAACATTGGTTTTGCTTATTTTTCCAACTACAGAATTTTCTATAATAAGATCTTCATTGTTAATTAGTCTTCTAAGTATTGAAGTATTTGTTCTTAAAGTTTCAACAAATGCTTCTTGTGATCCTCTTACTATAATCTCGTTTTGTGGAGTTGATATGCTTCTTTGCTTGAAGCCTTTAACATCAACACTATAAGCAATTGGTAAACTATCTATAAAAACTATACAATTTCCCATATTTGTATCTGAAGTAACTTTAGAAAAATCTTCTATAATACTCACTCTATTTTGTGGTAAAAGGCAATCTGAAATATGATTTTCTAAATTGAAATCTTCATTATTGTTATTGATTTTTATTTTACAAATATTGCTTTTTTTATGTGTGTTTGTTCTATTCCTTAACATTAAAGGTTTTAAAATAAAGTGATTTATGCTATCTGTATCAGCCATACCATCTATATAAATTAAAAATGCCTTAAAGCGCTTATCTACAGCCATAATATAGAATTCTCTAATGTTGATATCGCTATTTATTAGTGAGTTATATTTAGCCTTAATATAATTTAAATTATCATCAAGTGATGAACTAATTTTTTTCGTAGCAGGATCTAAAGCATCTTCTAAATATGGATTATCATTGTTAGAATCTTCATCTGAGGAATAATCTGGCAATGTGAATTCATATTTTGATGAAGGTTTATATAGGAAAAAATTAGAAATACCTTTTATAAAGTTTTTATTCAAATTACCAATGCCTCCTCTTTTTATCTCATATTAGTAGTGGGAGACCCTAAAGTCACCCGTAATTTAATCAAATATATATTTTCCAAAAAATATGGAAAATATACTAAAAAAAGGAATATTAGTAACAAAGACTTAATATACATTTATTAAAGTTTTATAGTACAAACATTTTAATTTTATTAGGAGGTAAATTTTTTATGGAGAATTTGGAAATATATGAAGATATTGCAACAAGAACAGATGGAGATATATATGTAGGAGTAGTAGGTCCAGTAAGAACTGGTAAATCAACATTCATAAAAAACTTTATGGATTTAATGGTTATACCAAATATAGAAAATTCATATAAAAAAGAACGTGCAAAAGATGAATTACCACAAAGTGCTGCAGGAAGAACAATTATGACAACAGAGCCAAAGTTTGTTCCAAATGAAGCAATTGAAATAACTATAGGAGATAACTTAAAACTAAAAACTCGTTTAGTTGATTGTGTAGGTTACCTTGTAAATAATGCATTAGGCTATATGGAAGATGAGGCACCAAGAATGGTAAAAACTCCGTGGTCAAGTGAAGAAATACCATTTGAAACAGCGGCTGAAATTGGAACAAGAAAAGTTATTCAAGAACATTCAACTATAGGAATATTAGTTACAACAGATGGATCTATAACAGAAATTCCAAGAGAAGATTATGTAGAAGCAGAAGAAAGAGTAGTAAGAGAACTAAAAGAATTAAATAAGCCATTTGTAATTGTATTAAACACAGATAATCCATATTCAGATAATGTAAGGCAATTAGCAAAAGAGTTAGAAGATAAATACAATACACCAGTAATTCCTACTAACTGTGTAAATTTAGGAGAAGAAGATATAAATAATATATTTGGAAAAATTTTATACGAATTTCCAATAGAAAGAGTAAATATCAATTTGCCAAGATGGATAGAAAGCTTAGATTATGAAAATCCTCTAAAAGTAGAATTATATAAAGAAATAAAAGAATCATTTAGAGGAATACACTTGCTAAGAGAAGTAAATAATGGAATAAGTGGAATACAAAAAACTGAAATAATTCAGAAAACGACAGTGGAATCAATCAATTTAGGAAATGGCTCTATAACAGTTGATATTAGTATGAAGGAAGAATTATTCTATAAAGTACTGACAGAAATATCTGGTGTTGAAGTGCAAAATGAAGGAGATTTATTTGTAACAATAACTGAAATGGCAAAAGTAAAAAAAGAATATGATAAAATTGCATGTGCATTAGATGAAGTAAAGAGAAAGGGATATGGTATAGTAACACCTTCAATGGATGAGCTTATATTAGATGAGCCAGAAATGGTAAAACAAGGTTCAAGATATGGCGTTAAGCTAAAAGCAAAAGCACCTTCAATACATATTGAACGTATCAAACAGAAGTGTAAAATTCCCACGAAAGAAAAACAATGTTCCAATAGATATAACTTACAACGTACAATTATATATTGCTGTATAAAAGAAAAAGCACCGTTTAAAAAAGACGGTGTTTTAATTTTAGTCTTGTTCTACTTCATCGAATATTTGGTCTGCGAAAAATGTTCCTAATGTAATGTTAAAACCCTCGCATATATGCAATAAAGTATCTAATTTTATTAATTCTGTTTTACCACTCATAAAAGTAGATATTGTAGAACACGGAATTCCAGATAATTTGCATAAAGTCCATACATTTATATTTTGTTCTTTTAGATAAAATTTAATTCTTTTTCTAATCGCATTTGATAATTTCATAAGTTCCCCCTTATTTAATATTTGAAAAACTAATAAAATTATACGAAAATACAATGTTACACTACTTTGGCTAGTTGAAATTTTAAAAATTTTTTTCAATTTGTCGAACTAATTTATTGCATTGAAAAAATATTTGTGATAAAATGTTTACAACTTCAATTAACCAAACTAAAAAGGAATAATTTTATGAAAGAAATAAATAAAGATTTTGATATACCATACTATATATTTGAAGAAATAATAGAATATATAGAACTTACAGCAAAAGGAAAATGTAAAACTATGAAATGGGAAAATATTAACGCTCTATTAAATCTAGCAGTTATTAATAATAGATTAACTGATAAACAAGCAGATTATTTAAAGAAAACATTTTGTAGAGAAAGATTATAATTTTTTGGACAAATGTAGATTTTTGTCGAAAAATGTAATATAATTTTTTATAATTAAAGGGGGAATTAAAAAAATGAAAACAAAATTAAATTTGAAAATTTTATTATTAGTAAGCATTTTACTAATAACAATGTGCCTATTTAATACAAATATGGTACAAGCAACAGAGGTAAAAACAGACGAAACAACAGACCAATCAAACCAATTACCAACAAATGGTATGGGAGCAGAACTTTTTAATGCTATAACAAAAGAAAAATTTGATAGCATTGTTCCAAATACTATTAATGTAACTAAAACTAAAACAGATTTTGTAAATGCTATTATCGAAAATGAAAAAAATGAGAATAGTGATATTTTTGTGAAAACAGTAGAAGAAATAAATGCAGAAGTACAAACAAAAATAATAACTTTATTTGAAAATTCAGGGTATATGGATGAAGAAATAGTAGAAAAAGAAACAATTAAAGCAGAAATGCAAGACCCACTTTTTGATTTTAATACAATAACAATTTCATTAACCATAGATGGAACAATAAAATCTTCAAAAAATGTAACAATTAATTATGCAAAAGAAAGTAGTTATAGTGCAACTGATGAAACTTATGTAAAAAATGCAGTAAAAAATATTAAATTTGCTCAATATAAAGATGTAGGAACAGAAACAACTGATGCAGTTTTTACAATTTATAATATAGGTGATGAAGAAAATGCTAATAAATGGACTGAAAAGACTTATGATTTTACTAAATTATTAAATGACAATTCAATTACTATTAAAACTTCTATGTATGCTGGTGGCTTCGGTGGTGGAACACCTTGGGGAATGCCTATGCTATTACATTTTTATAAAAATGGTGTATTATATGAAACAAAATCAATTTGGAATTTAGGTGCTTATGGAACAACATTAGAAAATGGAACACCAGTAAATATGGCAAAACTTGAAAAAGATGACCAAATTTATAAAGAAATGGCAAAAGAACTAGAAAAAGACGGACTAAAAAATATTATAGGTTGTTATGAGTTAACTGCTTATGGAACTACTGACAAAGATATGAAAGTATCATTTAATGTTGGAACTAATTACAACGGAAAGGAAGTAAAAATATTACATAAAAAGAGTGATAATACTTATGAAACATTTACAGCAAAAGTAGAAAATGGAAAAGTAACAATAACAGTTAATGAGTTTTCTCCATTTATGATAGCATTAAAAGATACTAAAACAGACAATAAAGCAGATGATAGAGTATTAGATAATGAGCCAAAAACTGGGGTTATAAATTATACAGTTTTTGCAAGTGTAATAGCAATTATTTCACTAGGTGGACTATCAATAATAAAATTCAAAAAATAATCAATAATTAAATTTATGTATGCCCTAGAAATATTATAGGAATTATAATATAATTCTAGGGTATTAATTTATAAAGGAGTTATGCAATAAATGAGAAAAGAAAAAACAACATCAAAAAAGAATAAGAAGATTAAAATTATATTAGTTATACTTCTCTCTATTTGCTTTATATGTGCGATTTCTTATTTAGTAATATACTTTATCAATTCAAATAAAAATAAAAGTTTATATGATGATTTACAGCAAGACATAATAACAGATGAAACAACAAACGAACTAGCACAAGTAAATAATCAATTTGTAGATAAAGTAAAAGAATTGCAACAAGAAAATACAGATATAAAAGGTTGGGTGCGAATTGATGATACAAAAATTAATTACCCCCTATTACAAACAACAAATAATGATTACTACTTAACTCACAATTATAAAAAAGAAAAATCAAGCTATGGTAGTATTTTTATTAATAGTAATTGTGATATAAAAAATGAAAATGCAAACGTAATCATATATGGACACGATATGCAAGACGGTCAAATGTTTAAGGACTTATTAAAATATAAAGATAAAAAATTTTATGAACAACACCCTATTATAAGAATAGCAACAGAAGAAATCGAACAAGAATATGAAATAATTGTAGCTTTTAAATCAAAAATATTTTATCAAGATGAAAAAAATGTTTTTAGGTTTTACAGTTACTTTGATTTTAAAAACGAAAAACAATATAACGAATATATTAATAATTGCAAAAAAATACAATTATATGATACTGGAAAAACAGCTAACTATGGCGAACAGCTTATAACATTAGTTACTTGCGAATATTCACAAGAAAACGGTCGTATGGTCGTAGTTGCTAAAAAAGTAAAATAAAAAGAAAAAACAGTAGCTTAATTGCTACTGCTTTGTTATTTTGTGGAATACGTGCATTATGTCGTTCCAAGTAAAAACATTTTTGAATAAGTCTACTACGTTGTCTATATCGTATGTATAATCACACTCATAATTGTATAATTCATATTCTATTATGATGTCTTTTTCTTTATCTGGTAGACTTTTAAGCCACTCTTTTCTTTCTTTCTCTTTTTTCAACATCCATTGTATTATTTCTTTGAATTTTGATTTTAAGCAAATACTACCATAACCAAAAGATGTCAATTCATCTTCGCTTGTTGCACCTAATTTCTTCATAGCATTTTGTAATTGCTCATTAGAGAAAGCATAAGTAACATTTTGCTTGTAAAATTCCTCCTCTGTGTAATTCTTGTTGTACTTTTCTAAAAGTTCATTTTTTGTCATAACAGACACTTCCTTTCTTAATTATCTCTGTGTAATATATTTACTTGTCAATGTTCTGCATAATAAAAAACATACTTTTCGATAATGTCAAAAAACAGCCCAATAGGTTTATGACATTGACATTATAAAAAGAAAAGTATGTTAGCTTACAATAAGAACATTGATAAGTAAATATATGGAGATAATGAATAGAAATGTTGTTATTCTGCAATTACAATTAAAAAAGAAATAAAAAATAATTTTGGATTCTAAATTTATTTGATCCAAAATTACTTTTTTATTATTCATCTATAAAATAATGTTCTTTTATATATTTCTTACTTGTAAAATGTGCAAGTATTTTTAAATTTTCAACTGTTGGGTTTTCTTCTACTTTTTCCCTATATTTCTTCCAATATGTTCTGTATTTCTTTAAGTTATGATAATATTCCATATCTATTTTTTCATCTATAATTTTGTTACGTCTTTCACATAGTTGCTTTATATCTTTTACAGCTTGTTCACAGTTTAAATGTGAATAAGTTTTTATAGGTGTTTTTCTATTACAATAATTACTATTGCTGTGTTTATAAAAATAAAACTTTTCACAATGATTACACTTTCTTGTTCTATTATATTTATTTGTTATTAAATAATGTAAAATTGCAAAAATTACTTCCGTTAATGTATCACATTTATATAAATACTTATATGACTTCGTTTTATTATCTTCAAATATTTTATCTATATTACAATGCCCATACTCTAATGGTATATATGTAAATTCTTTAATATTCTTCTTTCCTTTTAATTTATCATAAAATGGGTTACGTTCTCTCAATGTAATACTATAATTAAGATTAATATTAAAAAATAACTTTATCTTTTCTAGTTCTTCTATTGTAATCTTTTTATCATTTAAAATACTATCTTTTATTAGTTCTGCTAATGGGTAATAGTAATAAAAATTTTCTGTTTTGTCGATATGTATCGGTTTTCCAAAAGCATATTCTGTTTTATACCCCATATTCTGCAAGTTTTTATCGTTTTTAAAATAGTGATTTCTGCTCATAATTGTTAGGTCGCATAATAAATTTGTAGGACAAAAAGTATAAGTTTCTGGGCTACTAGTACCCTTTTTCTTATTATATAATTTCCCTATTAATTCTTTATTTTCCTTTGATATTTCAACAATATACTTATAATCTCTCATAAAATTCCTCTAAAAAATGTTTCTTTATTTTTATAAAAAATATAATAACATATTTTTTTACAATGTTCAAGTATGCAAGTATAATAAGCATAAGGTTAACCGATAGCACATTGAAAATTAAATACTTAAATTAAAATTTGAAATAAGGAGGACAAATACTATGAAAGTAAAATCAAGTTATTTAGAAGTTAGCAAAACGATATTAGGACAAAATGAATTTGTATTAATTGGTATGGACACTTATAAGAGGTACGACCAAGTTTCCAAAAAATACACAGATGAAATAGCTGGTACTAAATACACAGTAGTAGTACATAACCCAAGTAAAGAGATTTTGTACGAGAAATTAGAAATAAAAGTACCAGGTGCTTGTACTATTCCAAATTATATTGGTGGTAATGAAGTTTACTGTAAATTTACAAATTTAGTTTTAACAGTTTCATCTATTGAATATGGAAAAGCTGAATTAAGAGCTACTGCTGACAAAATTGAGTTAGTACAAGAAAAATAAAGTTAAATGAGGGGACTAGTTCCCCTCTACAAATTAAAAAAGGAGATTATAAGTTATGAGTAATCAAAAAAATATTTTTGCACTAATAAATGACGGACTTAAAGAATTATGGAAAAAAAAGTGGAAGTTTATATTTATTGTACTATATACTATTGTTGCATTTTTCTTATGGAATATATCTTGTGCTATATATGAATTATTTACATTTAATGAATTACCAGAATTAATTTATAAAATAGTATCGATATTTTACTATTCAATTATTGCTATTGTACTACTATTACTTTTATTTCAAGTAGTTATATCAATAGGTAAAGTTGCTAATAGAAAATTAAAAAATAGATGTGAAACTGGTTTTAGACGTTGTGGTTTAAAAACAAGTACCAACGAAGTACCTACTTTAAGAAATGTATATAAAGATTATGAAAAAGAACACGGTATTATTTATGAATTTGATAATGTGCAAATACCTATGGAAGTTTGGGAGAAAAATATTTCAAGTCTTCAACTAATTCTCAAAGGAATAGTCTATAATATGGACATTGGAATTGGCACAGATATTGCTCGCATACCTATTCTACCTTACGAATATGTAACACCTTATTATATAGATGTTAGAGATAATGCTTTATCTTCAATGGACAACTGCTTAATTGTAGGACAAACTGGCTCTCGGTAAAAGCTATTGTGCGTTAAATATTCTTGGTAAAATAGCAAAATATAACGACAATGTGAGTATTACAATAGCAGATTATAAAAATAGTTTTAAACAATTTCACGGTTTACCTAACTTTTATGGTTATGATAATGCTGTAAAAGGTATTGAAGTTTTTGATGAAGAATTGAAAAGAAGAATTGCAGATAATGGAGAACAAACAACCCCTTACTCTATACGTTATTTATTTGTAGATGAATTAAGTTCATTAATAAAATCAAGAAAGACTAAAAGCGAACAAGACCATATTTTAACAATGATAAGTAATATATTGCGATTAGGTCGTGAACTAAATATGAGAATAATCGTTCGGCGTTCAAAAAGCACAGATGAATTATTTTGATAGTGAAAGAGAAAATTTTAAAAATATAATTGCACTTGGCAGATTAAGTAAAGAACAAAAAAATATGTTATTTGATGATTGCAAAGACAAAATGCTTGTTAATAGCTTTAAGCAAGGAGAACGGTTATATTTTACCTTTTGGAGAAGATATACAGAGATGTAAAGTTTTAAAAATTGATGACATAGAAACTTTAATTGACAATGTAAAAGAAACTATGAAAAGATAATGTTGTAACGTTCTGTGTAGGTCGTTGCGAAGCATAAGACCGTAGCAGAACGTAGCAACCGTTAGGTTGCATTTATCTTGTTTCTTATGATAATTTATCACGTCAAAAGGAATTAAGTTTTTGAAAGTCGAAAAATTAAAAGAAAATTTTACTATCTCTGGAAATAGTCTTGTAACTGTAAAACGTATGGGAAATATAACAGAAATTCGTTCAATGGCTCGTGATAAAAAGGCTACAATAAAAAAATTGAATAAAGCAGAATATGTTGATTTACGGTACACGGAGAAATAAAAAACTTTAAAGCTAGTGAAAAGAGAATTGAAAATATAGAAAGTATTTCAAGAAGTCTACGAAATTTAAGAGATATAATCAATACAAATGTAGTAAATACAAATAATTGTTTATGGGTTACTCTTACTTACAAAGAAAATATGAAAGATACTAAAAAATTATATAATGATTATCGTAAATTTAATATGAGATTTCAACGTTATTTAAAAAATAATAATTTACCAAAATGCGAATATATAGCTTGTGCAGAACCCCAACGGTCGTGGTGCTTGGCACTTGCATATAATTTATATCTTCCCTAAAAAAGCACCATTTATAGAAAATTCTACATTATATGATATTTGGCAACACAATGGTTGGGTTAGTATAAAATCATTGAAACGGTATAAATAATGTTGGAGTTTATTTAACAAGTTACCTTTGTAATCTTGACGTTTCTAAACTATTTGAAATGTCATCTAATATAGATGAAAAAGAAAAAAGGAAGTCTATTATAAAACGGTCGGTCGTCTATACCTCTACCCTACGAATTTTAGACTATACCGTTGCAGTAGACGGTATTGTATTTCCAGAAGTAGAAAAAATGACACATTATCAAGCTATGCAAGAAGTAAAAGGTCAAGCACTCACATTTGAAAAAACAATAAAACTTTCACAAGATGATAAGATAATAAATATTATCAACTATAAGCACTATAATAAAATAATAAAATCAAAAAAATAAGAGTTCTAATTTGGACTAGTTTATCATATTCTTAAACAGAAAGGTTGGTGATTATAGATAAATGAAACAAATTGAGCAGACAAAACAAGATAAGGCTATGAACTCTTTTTTAATTGAAGTAAAGTTATCTATTAATCACAAACTTTTTGAAAAAGGGTACATAACAGAAGAAATCTACACAAAAGCAAAAGAACTTATAATAAAATCTTAAATACATATAGCTTACAAGAAATGTATAATCTTGTAGGCTTTTTTATTGACAAGCTATAATGTATATATTATAATGATATGTAACATACAGATATGTTTTTGAAAGGTGGTACTATTTATGGACTTATATACTATGAGAACTGAAATAAATAAAGGAAAATCTATATATGAATTACCAATAAGGGTTACTTACTATGCTCGTGTTTCTACTGATAAAGATGAGCAATTAAACTCTCTACAAAATCAAATAAAATATTATAGTGATTTTATAACAAGTAATAATAACTGGACTTTTGTAGAGGGGTATATTGATGAGGGTATTTCTGGTACAAGTGTATCAAAACGTGATAGTTTCTTAAAAATGATAGATGACGCAAAATTAGGAAAATTTGACTTTATTATTACGAAAGAAATAAGTCGTTTTTCTCGTAACACATTAGATAGTATTAAATATACACAAGAACTTCTGCAAAATGGTGTTGGTGTTTTTTTCCAGTCGGATAATATTAATACTTTATTACCAGATAGCGAATTAAGACTTACAATAATGTCAAGTATTGCACAAGATGAAGTTCGTAAAATCTCTGAACGTGTAAAATTTGGCTTTAAAAGGGCTATTGAAAATGGGGTTGTTCTTGGCAATAATAAAATATGGGGTTATAAAAAAGATAATGGAAAGCTTGTTATAGATGAAGAACAAGCAGAAGTTGTCCGTCTTATTTTTAAATTATATGCTACTGAAAATATGGGAATTCGTGCAATAGCAAATGAATTAACAGCAAGAGGGTATTTAAACACAGAAGGTAACCCCTTTTCGTTCTCTACTATTAAAAATATTTTAATAAACCCAAAATATAAAGGTTATTATTGTGGAAGAAAAACACATAAATACGATTATAGAAATAAGAACAGAAAAGTTTTTGATGAGAAAGACTGGGTAATGTATAAAGATGAAGAAGATGTACCACCTATTGTTAGTGAAGAATTATGGGAAAAAGCAAATAAAATATTATCAAAACGTAGTAATAATTTAAAAAGTGATAACCCTATAAGTTATAATAATAAATATACCTATTCTGGCAAAATAATTTGTGGCGAACATAAATGCAGTTATCAAAGAAGTATGTATCGTTACCCTAGTGGAAATAAAGAAATATGGCAGTGTAGAGAATATGTCAATAAAGGTAAAAAGGGTTGTGATATGCCTATTTTATATACTACTGAACTTAACCAAATTATGAAACAATGTTATGATGAAATTGTTACTAATAAAGCTGATATAATTCACGATTTGATTAAAATATATACTTCCCTATCTCAACAGTCTACTATTACACAAGATATTGCAAAATGTAAAGTAAACATCAATGATATTCTAAAAAGAAAAGATAAATTACTTGATTTGTCTATTGCTGGTAAATTAAGTGATGACGAATTTGAGAAACGTAACAACTCTTTTAATCTTGAAATAGATACATTAAAAGTTAAAATAAAAGATTTAGAAGAACAAGAACAAGCAAACATTGAAGTAGAAAAAAGTATTGAAACATTAAGACAAGTAATCGCAAAGGAACTTGATTTTGATAATTTTGTAAATAATTCTGTTATTGATAAGTTGCTAGATAAAATAGAAGTATATAAAACAGATGAGAAAAATGTTATTGATGTAAAAGTAAATTTAAAATTAATTGATGATACACTAGAATATCGTATAAATAGAGGGCGTAAAAATACTTCTGTTTGTTCCAAGCAATACATATGATAAGAGCAGAAATTGAAACAGAAGTATCTCCAATTGTAGGAAGCGAAAAACAATCAGAAGAGCTAGTAAATTCATTATTAGCAGACTTTTCAAATGATCCATTAAAAATATGGGAATCAAATATATTTGGAAAAAGTTTACACGAATTAGTAAATGAAGGATTGCAAAACAAATTATATAAGATGCCAGAGGATGCTCAAGAGAAATTACAAGAAACATTGGAAAGAATAATAAATGAAGGAAGCGGAGGGCTAATCTGTATAATACTTTAAAAAAATGGTGCATTGCACCATTTTTTTTTGAGACAAGGGGACGGAGCTTTTGTCTTAGGGAAAATCAACCCAAAGACAAGGGAACGAGAGACAAAGTGTCTCAAAAGCCTAAGACAAAAGCTCCGTCCCCTTGTCTCGATTTTCTTTGTCTCTCTCCCCTTGTCTGCGTTTGTTTTAAAAAGAAAACAACTTACGAGATAAATCTCGCAAGTTGCAAGGTTTGTTGTTTTAATAGATGGGTTTGATATCACGTGAAGTTTCAAAAACTAATCTGATACTCTCAGCAGTTTTACCTTCCTTGACTGCTTCTTTAAATATGAAGCCTTTTTTCTCTTTTTCGATAATTATTTTGTTTATCTCCCGAGAATTTAACCCCACTTTAACAACAACATCTTTTTCGGTCTGCATATTCATGCAAACATTTCCCCCCCTTTGTTGAAGTTTATTACCTATGCTGTCTCAAAGTCATTTAGTTTAGGAGAGATAACATAAGTTATTATGATTATAACATATTTTATGATTTTTATCAAATATTATGCCTAATAATATAATGATTTTTATCCTATCATTTCTAATATCTCTTTTTTTAAGCATTCTACTATTTCTTCTTGTTTTACCTTTTTTATTATTTCTCCCTTTTTAAATAACAATCCTTCCTTTATTCCACCTGCAATTCCTATATCTGCTTCTCTTGCTTCTCCGAGGTCCATTTACTGCACATCCCATTACTGCAACTGTTATATTTGCTTCTATTGTTTGCAAAAATTCTTCTACTTGCTTTGCAATTGGTATTAAGTCAATCTGTGTTCTTCCGCAAGTTGGACAAGATACTAATACTGGAGATTTAGAATATAATCCGCAATTTTTTAATATTTCTTTTGCAACTTTTATCTCTTTTACTGGGTCATCTGATAATGAAACTCTTAAAGTATCTCCTATACCTTGTCTTAGCATACATCCTAAACCAATACTTGATTTTATTGTTCCGCTAAAATCTGTTCCACTTTCTGTTATTCCTAAATGTAATGGGTAAGGGAATGTTTTTGCAGCTTCTTCATATGCTTCTATGCATAAATCTAAATTTGATGCCTTTAGAGATATTGCAATATCTCTAAAATCTAATTCTTCTAAAATTGCTACATGTCTTGCTGCACTTTCTACCATTGCTTTAGCTGTTGGCTTTTTATATTTTTCTAATAAATCCTTTTCTAATGATCCAGAATTTACTCCTATTCTTATTGGTATGTTTCTTCCTTTACAGGCATCTACAACCATTTTTACTCTGTCTCTTGATCCAATATTTCCTGGATTTATTCTTACTTTATCTACCCCTGCTTTAATTGCTTCTAATGCAATTCTATAATCGAAATGAATGTCTGCAACTATCGGTATATGTATTTTCTCTTTTATTTGTTTAATTGCCTTTGCATCTTCTATGTCCATGCATGCAACTCTTATAATTTCACATCCTACTTTTTCTAAATCTAATATTTGCTTTACAGTTGCTTCTACATCTTTAGTTTTTGTATTACACATAGATTGAATTACAACCTTGTTTTGCCCTCCTATTTGTACATTTCCAACCATTATTTTTCTGGTATTTGTTCTTTTTAACATAAAAACCCCCATTAAATTTAATTATTGTTACTATTTTATATTTATATTGGCTAAAAATCAATACAAAATCCATGAAAAAAATTCGTGAACCGTTTTTATGTTGCTACTTATCTTTCATTTTTTGCTTTTTAGCAAATTCAGTTATAAAATAGAAATTTTAGGAGAACATATTTGTAATATATATATTCATTCAGGAGTTGATTTTTTGGACGCAAAGCAAAATAGTTTTTCAGATAATTTAACAAAAATGTATAATAAACCATCGCTTTTAAAAAAAGATGATTTTTTAAAAGCGTTTTCTATAAATCCAAATGGCCTATCTATGAGTGAAGTAGAAGAAGCAAAAGCAAAATATGGGTTAAATCAAATAAAACAAGCAAAGCCAAAGAAATGGTACAACTTTCTTCTAGCAAGTTTATTTAGTCCATTTAATGGTATTTTAATGGGAATAATCTTAATTTTAATCTATACAGATATTATTCTTTTAGATCAACCTAGTTACGCAAATATAATTGTTATTTTAATACTAATTATTACGAGTACATTGCTAGAATTTTTTGAAGAATTTCGTTCTAATAAAGCAGCAGAAAAGCTAAAGGAATTGGTTTCAGCCACTTCAACTGTTATTCGAAATGGCAAAGAAACAAAAATTCCTGTGAAAGAAATAACTGTTGGTGATATTGTTGTCTTATCTGCTGGAGATATGATTCCAGCAGACTTAAGAATTATAGAATCGAAAGATTTATATGTTAGTCAATCCTCATTAACTGGCGAATCTGATGCAGTAAAAAAAACAATAGATACAACTAATACTTCAATAGATTCAATTACTGATTTAGATAATATTTGCTTTATGGGAACTAATGTTATAAGTGGATATGCAAAAGGTGTTGTATTTACAGTTGGCGAAAATACTTATTTTGGAAAAGTTGCTCACACAATGAGTAGTGGCAAACCTCAAACTGCCTTTCAAAAAGGAATTAAAAGCATTAGCAAATTGTTAATTCGTTTTATGCTAGTTATGATTCCTGTAGCATTTTTATTAAACGCTTGGAAACATGACACTCTTGTTGCTTTTACCTTTTCTGTTGCAATAGCAATCGGAATTACCCCACTTTTACTTCCTGTTATTTTATCTTCAAGTTTAGCCAAAGGCGCTGTTAGGATGTCTAAGAAAAAAACAATAGTAAAAAAACTCGATTCTATTCAGAGTTTTGGTGCAATGAACATTTTGTGCACAGATAAAACTGGAACTTTAACAGAAGATAATATTGTTTTAGAAAAATATTTAGATGTACAAGGAAATGAAAATAAAAAAATTCTAGAATATGTATTTTTAAATTCATATTTTCAAACAGGTTTAAAGGGAAATATTGATGAGGCTATTATTAAAAGAGCCCGTAACGAAGGTTTAACTGAATTTACAAACAACTTTAAAAAAATTGATGAAATCCCCTTTGATTTTTCGAGAAGAAGACTATCTATTATAGTTTCTGATAACAATAATTCTTGCAAAATGATAACGAAAGGCGCTTTAGAAGAAATTTTAAGTGTATGTAAATTTGTAGATTACAATGGCGAAGTTACACCCATCACTACCGAAAAAAAGGAGTTTATAAGAAAACTTACAAAAGACTTAAACGAATCTGGTTTAAGGGTTGTTGCAGTGGCATATAAAAATAACATTGAAAGTACAAATGGATTTAGCATTCAAGATGAAAATAATATGATATTAGTAGGTTTTACAGGATTTTTAGATCCTCCAAAAGAATCAGCTAAGGTTTCTATTGAAAAGCTAAACCAAAATGGTATTAGAGTAATAGTTTTAACAGGAGATAATGAAGCTGTAACAAACTGTATTTGTTCAAAAGTTGGTATAAATACCTCAAGAATACTTACAGGAAATAAGTTAGATAAAATGAGCGATATTGCAGTTTTAAGAATATTAAGGAATACCAATATTTTTGCAAAACTCTCTCCTATACAAAAAGCTAGAATTGTAAGACTTTTAAAAGATGCTGGAAACGTTGTTGGATATATGGGAGATGGTATTAACGATGCTCCATCACTTACTAACTCAGAAGTTGGAATTTCTGTTGATACAGCTGTTGATATTGCTAAAGAAACAGCAGATATTATTCTTTTAGAAAAAGACTTAAATGTATTGATTGAAGGCGTTAGAGAAGGAAGAAAAACTTTTGGTAATTTATTAAAATATATAAAAATGGCAGTAAGTTTTAACTTTGGAGAAGTTTTATCAGTTCTAATTGCAAGTATGCTTTTACCTTTTTTCCCAATAACCCCAATACAATTACTTGTTCAAAGTTTGTTATATGATATTGGTCAACTAACTTTACCTTTTGATAATGTAGATGAAGAATATTTAGGTAAACCTCAAAACTGGAATTTGAAGAGCATAAAAAACTTTATGTTTTTTATGGGACCAATAAGTTCTATGTTTGACTTAATTGTTTTTGCAATATTGTGGTTTGGCTTTAAATTAAGGTTACCAGATGCGGCATTATTTCAAACAATTTGGTTTACGTATGGTATAGTTTCAAACTTAGTTGGACTACATGTTATACGTACCGCAAAAATTCCGATTAAAGAAAGCAATGCTTCAAAAATGGTATACTTTTCATCAATTGCACTTAGCATTATTGCAATAATATTCCCATTTACATTTTTAGGTAAATTGATTGGTTTAGTTGCACTACCTTTAAAATATATTTCTGTAATTATATTGATACCTTTACTTTATGTAGTAGTTGCAATGATTGTAAAGAAAGATTATATTAGGCACTATAAAAATTGGATTTAAGAAAAAATGTGCATATTTGCTTTGCAAATATGCACATTTAAATACCTATATTTCCTTTTTCCATAATCCATGTTTATTACAGTATGCATATACTGTTGTTCCTGTTGTTCTGCAAAATCTTGCTTCTGCTGGTTTTCCAGGCTCTAAGTATACTGTTTTTTCCAAGTCTCCATTTTTAAATGAAATCCACTCTATAAAATGGTCTTCCTCCATTACATGATTTACTTTTGCAACTAATTTATTATCTACAACACTTAATTCTGGTACATGCTTTTCAATTGCTGCATCTGTAGAATTTGGTATTACATCCACCATTTTTTCTCCACAGCAACTAATTTCACCACATTTACATTCTTCAATCACTCTAACAAGAGCTCCACATTTCATACATTTTTTTAATTTCATATCTTTTCCTCCTTTAAAATTACATCAGCAAGCTGTTCTAAACTTGCAATATCTTGATTTTTCATTTTTGATTTTATTGTAACCATTGGCTCTACAATTTCTATTTCTTTCATTTGCTCTAATATTTCTTTTATGCACTTTCCAGCTGCTGGCGCCCATGTTCCATTTTCTATTATTCCTATTTTCCTTTTTTGATAATTTCTTTCTTTTAAATTTGTTAAAAATTGTCTCATTGGTGGAAACACACTCATATTATAAGTAGATGCAGCAAGTATTACTTTATCATATCTAAAAGCATCTTCCATTGCTTCTGCAAAATCATCTCTTGCTAGATCTGTTATAGTAACTTTCTTTGCTCCTTTTTCTTCTAATATTTGAGCAACTTTTTGTGCTACTTCCATAGTATTTCCATAAATTGATGCAACTGCTATAAATACTCCATCATCTTCTGGTTCATATTTACTCCATATATCATATTTATTTATGTAATATTCTAAATTTTCTTTTAATATTGGTCCATGTAATGGGCAAATTGTGTTAATTTCTAAATTAGATGCCTTTTTTAATAGTCCTTGTACTTGTTCTCCATATTTTCCAACAATTCCAAAATAATATCTTCTTGCCTCACAAGCCCAATCTTCATCAGTATCTATTGCTCCAAATTTTCCAAATCCATCTGCTGAAAATAGCACTTTTTCTGTTTGTTCATAAGTTACCATTACCTCTGGCCAATGTACCATTGGTGCCATAAAAAATTGTAACGTATGTTTTCCAATATTTAAAGTATCCGCTTCTTTTATTTCAACTTTTCTTTCTTCTATATTTATATCAAAGAAATTAGTTAACATTCTAAAAGTCATTGCATTTCCAACAATTTTCATATTAGGATATTTATTGCAAAGTAATCCTATATTATATGTATGGTCCGGTTCCATATGTGAAATTACTAAATAATCTACCTTTTCTCCGTTTAGTTCTTTTTCTAAATTACTAATCCACTGATTTGTTACATGCTTATCTACAGTATCCATTACAACATTTTTTTCATCTTTTATTAAATATGAATTATATGCCATACCATTTGGTATATGATATTGACTTTCAAATACTTTTGTTTCTCTATCACTAGCACCAATATATCTTATTCCTTCCGAAATTTCTATTTCTTTCATTTTAATTCTCCTTTATATATCTGTAAATCTCTCCCCAATTATACAATGTTTTAATATATTCATTATTATTTATTTCATGTGATGGAGCATCTTGTAAATATATTACTTTTATGCCCTCCTTTGCAATTTTTAAACAGTTTTCATTATAATCATCTATCATTAAGTCTATGTTTTCTTCTTTACATATTTTTACTTTATCTAATATTCCCCAATAACATTTATCGAAAACTTCAAAATCGTTTTCTTTAAATATTTCTTCTGTTATTTTTATATACTTTTCTTCAAAATTGCTACCTCTAGATGTAATTAGTATAAGTTCATGTCCCTCTTTTTTTAATAGTTTTAGCACTTCTTTTGCACCAGGCATGAAATTTGCATTTCTTACGACATACTCATGGTACTTATCTATAAAAGTTTGTGTTTCAGCTTCAGTCCAATTATATCTTTGCTGAAACATAAGATTAGAATTATCTTTAATACTATTTTTCTTTAAATCTAATACATCATACAATTCTGTACATACCCTATACAGTTTTTCTGTATCAAATGTAACTCCATCTAAATCTACTCCAATTTTCATACGTACCTCCTTCAAATAACTATTTACTTGGCAATTACCTCATAGCTAATTTTCCATCTGGTATTACCAATTTATTTATTTTTCCTTTTATATAGTTTTCTAGTTTTCCCATAAACTCATCTGATTCAATTTCTTTATTTGCAACCATTTCTAATCCCTTTTCCCAACTTGCAGTTAGCTTTGGATTTAGCATATCTGGCATTGATGAATCCACCACATCAAATATTATTTCTCCTTTGTTAGTTGGAGTTATGATTTGTGTTTTACTATTTATATCTATATATTTTATTCTTTCTAATTTCTTTATAATCTCTGCCCTTGTTGCACTTGTACCGATTCCACATCCTTTTATTTGTTCTCTTAATTCATCATCTTCTATTAGTTTTCCTGCATTTTCCATTGCAAGAATTATAGAACCAGAATTGTATCTTGTTGGAGGTGTTGTTTCAGATTCTTTTAATTTATAATTTACCACATTTATATTTTGTCCCTTTTTTAATGTGTTCAGGATATCTAAATTCGTTTCTTCAATTAATGATTCGTCGAGAACTCCATTTTCTACAGTGGCTTCTTGATTTTGATTGTTTGTTTGAGTATCAACTCCTACATTATTTTTAGGCTGTTTTAATATTTCTAAATACCCTAAATTTGTACAAACCTTTCCACTTGTAGTAAATTGTTCATTTTCGACTTCTAACGTTACAGATACCTTATTAAATTCTGCAGGTGGATAAAATATGCTCAAAAATCTTTTTACTATATTTATATATATATCTTTATGTAGTTTAGGTAATTTATCAAAATTTTCATATCCCTGTCCTGTTGGAATTATTGCATAGTGGTCTGTTATTTTACTATCGTTTACATATTTTGTTTTTAAAAGATTTGTTGAATACTTTTCACTAATCATCTTATTTATTATTGTTTTTATTTCTTCATTTTGAAATCCCTTGCTTATCCCATTTAAGTTCTTTGTAATTTCCTTTGCTACTGCTGTTGATAAAACTCTTGCATCAGTTCTTGGATATGTTACTAACTTTTTTTCATAAAGGTTTTGTACTATCTCTAAGGTTTCATCTGGTTTTATTTTAAACTTTTTTGTACATTCATTTTGTAATTCTGCTAAATTAAAAAGTAATGGTGGATTTTCCTTTTGCTTATTTTTCTTAATTTCTGTTATAATTGCATTTTTTCCT
The DNA here is from genome assembly GCA_947632145.1 of uncultured Clostridia bacterium. GTDB lineage: Bacteria > Bacillota > Clostridia > TANB77 > CAG-508 > CAKPQL01. The sequence continues at coordinate 111,546 of CANRNW010000001.1, read as the reverse complement.
TGCAAAGATAATATAAATTTTTTTGCATCCTCTTCCTTTTTGAAACCAGCTTCATTGTATAGCTCTATTGAATTATACATTTTAGACTTTTCTGTTACTTTCCATTCTGCTTTAAATGAAGATATATCATCTCCAAAAGCACCTAGAATTTTATAATATTTTGTTTTTACAAAGTTTCTAATTTCTCTTTCTCTTGATACTACCATACCTAATACGCAAGTCATAACTCTACCAACAGATATAGAAGCTTTATCTTCATTTATTTGCTTTGCAACTCTTCTACCATATATAATTGAAAGAAGTCTTGAAAAATTTATACCAATTAAATAATCTTCTTTTGCTCTTAAATATGCAGAAGCTGAAATACTATCATATTCAGACAAATCTTTTGCATCTCTAATTCCATTTAAAATAGCTTCTTCTGTTTGAGAATCTATCCATACACGTCTTTTCTCTTTTCCAGTAACTCCAACCATTTGGTCTACTAATCTATATATATATTCTCCCTCACGCCCAGAGTCAGTGCATACATAAATTTTAGATATATCTTCTCTAGTTAATAAACTCTTCACAACATTAAACTGTTTTTCAACAGCAGGTATTACTTCATACTTAAATTCATTTGGAATAAATGGTAAAGTATCTAATCTCCAAAATTTCAAATTCTCATCATACTTTTCTGGATAAGACATTGTAACCAAATGACCTACGCACCATGTAACTACCCACTCATCAGATTCCAAAAAACCATCTTTTCTAGTTGTATTTATTTTTAGCACCTTTGCAAACTCCATTGCAACACTTGGCTTTTCCGTAATCAATAAACTTTTTTGCATACATCTATACCTCATTTACAAAAATTATATATGATATGTTTTTAATTTGCAATAATTTTTACATTTTAATATTCATTAAAATTTTATATGTATACATCTGTAACTATAATTTTTTCTTATCATAACACATTCTCTTTCTATTTTATTTTTCTTAACATTTTATTCATATTTTTCATACTATGAAATTAGAGGTGATTGTATGTTTTTTTATACAGCAAAAGCTCATATAAAGGGTGGAAAAAAATATCCAAATATAAATGGAAGTGTTACTTTTAAGGAAACAAAAAATGGCGTTTTAGTTACTGCCAAAATTAACGGATTACCACAATCAAAAGATAATTGCACAGGTAGATTTTTTGGTTTCCATATACACGAAGGTACATCTTGTACTGGAAACGAAAGTGATGAATTTGCAAATGCTAAATCTCATTTGAATACTACTAATTGCCCACATCCTTTTCATATTGGAGATTTGCCTCCTTTAATTGAAAATAATGGGTATGCGTATATGAGTGTTTTAATTGGCAAATTTACAATAAAAGATATTCTAGGTAAGGTAGTTATTGTTCACGATATGCCTGATGATTTTACAAGCCAACCCAGCCGGAAATTCTGGAACAAAAATTGCTTGTGGTAAAATTCAAGCGATTTTTCCTATGCAATGATTTTTACCTCTCCAATGTGCACAAAAATTTTCTGTATTTCCCTAGACTATATTTAAATTTTGTAGTATAATATTTTCATTATTTTATTTAATATGGAGGTTTTCTTATGTCTTATAATTTTAAAGAGATAGAAAAAAAATGGCAACAAAAATGGGAAAAAGAAGGAACATTTAATGCAAAAGATGATTATACTATGAAAAAATGGTATGGATTGATAGAATTTCCATATCCATCAGGACAAGGACTCCATGTTGGTCATCCCCGTAGTTATACAGCATTAGATATTATTGCAAGGAAGAAAAGATTAGAAGGTTATAATGTTTTATACCCTATTGGATTTGATGCTTTTGGTCTTCCTGCTGAAAATTATGCTATAAAGAACAAAATTCATCCAAGGATAATTACAAAACAAAATGTAGATCATTTTAGAGAACAATTAAAAGCTTTAGGATTTTCTTTTGATTGGTCTCGTGAAATAAATACAACAGACCCAGATTACTATAAATGGTCTCAATGGATCTTTATTCAATTATTTAAACATGGTCTAGCATATAAAGCAACTATGCCTATTAACTATTGCACAGGTTGTAAAGTAGGTTTAGCAAACGAAGAAGTTGTTAATGGTGTTTGCGAAAGATGTGGAAGCCCTGTTGTTCAAAAGGAAAAAAGCCAATGGATGTTAAAAATTACAGAATATGCGCAAAGACTTATTGATGATTTAGATGATATAGATTTTCTAGAAAAAATTAAATTACAACAAAAAAATTGGATTGGTAGAAGTGAAGGTGCAGAAGTAAAATTTAAATTAACAGGATTTGATAATGAAGATCTTATAGTATATACAACTAGACCAGATACTTTATTTGGTGCAACTTATATGGTTATTGCTCCAGAACATCCAATGATTGAAAAATTCGAAAATAAAATTACTAATTTAGAAGAAGTTAAAGCTTATCAAAATCAAGCAAAATTAAAATCAGATTTTGAAAGAGCTGAACTTTCTAAAGATAAGACTGGTGTAGAATTAAAAGGAATAACAGCAATAAACCCATTAACAGGAAAAGAAATTCCTATTTGGATTTCAGATTATGTATTGATTACATATGGAACTGGTGCCATTATGGCAGTTCCTGCTCACGATGATAGAGATTGGGAATTTGCAAAGAAATTCAATTTACCTATAATAGAAGTAGTATCAGGTGGAGAAAATGTACAAGAAAAACCTCATACAGATGTATATTCAGGTAAAATGGTTAACTCTGGATTCTTAAATGGATTAGAAGTAAAAGATGCTATAAAAACTTGTATAGACTACCTAGAAGAAAAAGGAATTGGAAAAAGAAAAGTTAACTTTAAACTTCGTGATTGGGTATTTTCTCGCCAAAGATATTGGGGTGAACCAATTCCAATGGTGTATTGTGAAAAATGTGGTTGGGTACCATTAGATGAAAAAGATTTGCCACTTGTTTTACCTGAAGTAAAAGACTTTGAACCAGGAGAAAATGGTGAATCTCCTTTAGCAAAACAAACTGAATGGATTAACACAACTTGTCCTCACTGTGGTGGAAGCGCAAAAAGAGAAACAGATACAATGCCTCAATGGGCAGGTTCATCTTGGTATTTTCTACGTTATATGGATCCACATAACAATAATGCATTAGCTTCAAAAGAAGCACTAGAATATTGGTCTCCTGTAGATTGGTATAATGGTGGTATGGAGCATACTACCCTACACTTACTATATTCAAGATTTTGGCATAAGTTTTTATATGATATAGGTGTAGTTCCAACAAAAGAACCTTATCAAAAACGTACATCACATGGTATGATTTTAGGAAGTAATGGAGAAAAAATGTCTAAATCTAGGGGTAATGTTGTAAACCCAGATGATATAGTTAATGAATTTGGTGCAGATACATTTAGAGTTTATGAAATGTTTATAGGACCTTTTGATCAAGCTGCTCCATGGTCTATGGATAGTATTAGAGGATGCTATAAATTCTTAGAAAGAGTTTGGAATTTACAAGAATTATTAGTAGATGGAGATAGTTACTCACCTGAATTTGAAAAAATGATGCATAAAGCTATTAAAAAAGTATCTAGCGATATTGAAGAAATGAAGTTTAATACTTCTATTGCAACATTTATGACAATGATTAACGAATTTTATAGATTAAAAAGAATAAATAAAGCAGAATTTAAAACCTTCTTAGAATTACTAAATCCATTTGCACCACATATTACAGAAGAGTTATATGAATTATTAAACACAGGACATACAATATCAGATTCTACTTGGCCAAAATATGATGAAGAAAAAACAATTGATAATGAAATAGAAATTCCTGTTCAGTTTAATGGAAAAGTAAAAGCAACAGTAAAAATCCCATTAGATGCAGATGAATCAGCAGTTAAAGAAACTGTACACAAAGAAGTAGCAAAATTATTAGAAGGAAAAACTATTGTAAAAGAAATATATGTAAAAAATAAAATCTATAATATTGTAGTAAAATAATAGAACTCTCCGTGACACCTAAAGTGGATTGATGAAAAATTGTTCACAAGTTTTAATGTGAGTAGTATTATATCAAAAAAATAGAAGTACTAAAATGTACTTCTATTTTTTATTTATTATATTTTTATCATTTGTTAACATTCTAGATATCTTTATATCTTCTATATGCTACATATGAAATCAATAATACTATTAGTGATCCAAATAATACTGGTACAGGATTATCAGAAATTCCTGTTTGTGGTAAGTTATTTGGTTGTGTTGTTGCTTTTGGTGAATTTACAGTTAATGGTGATGCTGTTGCTGTTGGTTTAGCACTTGGTGTTGCTTGAGGAATTACAATTGTTCCTCCATTTTCAGATACTGTAATTGATGCTGTAGCAGGAGATGTTTCAATTGGTCTAGTATCAATTTCATCTTCTCTATAATATGCTTCTGCAACAAATAGTTTAGCTGGTTGACCCTCTTCTGAATCTTGAGGTACTACTGCCATTGTTGCTTTGCTTCCAGCAGTTGCACCCTTTTTTACTTTTACAGATACTTCCATTATCGCTGTTCTATTTTTTATTAACTCATCTTCAGTAGTTAAATCATCTTTATATAAAGTAACATAATTATTTGTTTTATTATATGTAACTAACATTCCATTTAATCCTTTAACTTCAACTGTACTAATATCAAATTCTTCGCTGAAGTTTAAAGCTCCTTGTAATCCTCCCATACCTAATTCTGACACTATATCTTTTAAATATACTGTAAAAGTAACTGTTTCCTCTTCTTTAGCATTTTGTACATTTGGCACAATTTCTATACTAGCACTTCCTTCAGCAGCATATGCAAAATTTACATTAAAAATAATAAGTAACACTGTGATTATTGCAACTAATAAAGTTTTCTTTTGTTTCATAGTTATTTCTCCTTTGTAAAAATAATATTATTTTTTATTGCATAAGAAAAAATCAACAGATTTTTCTAGAGCAACAGAGTTTAGTTTCCTTAATATGTATCCGTGTAAAGTGTCGTATACATATTGAAACTTTTCTTATATTTTATATTATACAATATTTAAAAAAATAATAAATACTTGTAACACAAATGTAATATACTCTTAACGGAATTGAAATATAATATCAAATAAAAATATTATATAATAGAGTCAAATAATTATGGAGGTAACTTTAAGTGCATATTGATTCTGTTTTAAAAAAAGAAGGTATTTCAATTGTTAGAAGTCTTAATACACTTGAAATCAATAGAATTGCAAAAAATATTTCTGATAAGATTTGTGCACATTTTTCAGAATATCTATTGAACTATGATGACTTATTTTCATCAATTGCTAGAATTGATATGTATTTAGCAAAAATGCCTTCAAACGATGTAGCTGCAAAATATTTATATATAAATAATTCTATATATTTTAATGATACCATTGATTTATCTGTATCAGAAAATTCTATATTTGCTTTACACGAGTGCATCCATTTTATTCAAACTAAATTAAATGATAAATGTAAATTAGAAAGATTAGGATTATATACATTAGGTAATTCTGGTATTGCATTAAATGAAGCTGCTGTTCAATTTATGGCATCAATCGCCCAAGAATTAAATTTTGATAATGCTAAATATTATGATATAAATATAAATACAATAAGTCCAGATTGTTACCCTATGCAATGTGCATTACTTAATGAAATGGTATATTTTACTGGAACCTATCCGCTTTATCATAGTACATTGAATTCAAATGATCTTTTCAAAAACACATTTATTTCTTATTCAGATAAAAAAACATACAATAAAATAGAAGTAAATTTCGATAAAATTTTAAAATTAGAAGATGATTTATATTACTTTACTGTTGAACTTCAAAATGCTACAACTGAAAAAGATATTAAATCATTAAATAGACTTATTTTAAATAGAAAAACTGCAATAAAAAAAGTATTCTTAAGCACACAAGAGTTAATTATACGGAACTTGCTTTACAAAAGAATTTAATAATATCTCTACATTAGATGATGTTAAAGATTTTAAAGATACATTATATAACTTTAAAACGGTATTATGTTATACTGATGATTATAATTTTTACAATGAATTTTATCGCAATACAATGACTGCATTAGATTCAATAAGAGATTATATAGAAGCAAATGGAAATATGGTAGATTATAGAAATACTAATAAAAATTTATTAGTTATAGATAATTCTAACAAGATTATTAAAATATTTAAAACAATTATTAAAAAAATATGTAAATTGTTTAAAATAAACTCTACAAATATAGAAAATGAATTTAATATAAATTTAAAATAAAACCACTTATGCATAAGTGGTTTTATTTTTTATTATACTTTCTGTTTATCTTATATTAAGATTCAAATTGCTTTTTCACTTCTTTTAAGTCTTTCCAAAAATCTATTTTTTTACTCTCATCTCTAAGTAGTGCTGCCGGATGCCAAGTTGGCATATATTTTATTTGTTTCCTTTCAACCCATTTCCCTCTAGAAGCTGTAATTCCAAACTCTTCACCTAAAATATTTTTTAATGCAACACTGCCGAGTAAAACAATAACTTTAGGTTGCACAAGTAATACTTGTGATCTTAAATAATCTAAACAAGCCTCTGCTTCATCAGCCTCTGGATTTCTATTTCCTGGTGGTCTACATTTTACAACATTTGCAATATATACTTCATCTCTATTTATTCCAACTCCCTTAAAAGCTTCATCCATAAGTTTTCCTGCTTTTCCTACAAAAGGAAGTCCAATTCTATCTTCATCTGCTCCGTGGTCCTTCTCCTATAAACATTAAATCAGCATTTTTATTTCCAGTTCCTATAACCACATTTGTTCTATTATTGCACAACTTACATTTTTTACAATCTTTACATACTTCTTCTAATTCTTCCCAATCTTTATACATTTAAAATCTCCTAAATATTTTTATACCACTCTTTTTGAAGTCATTGATTGCCTAAAAGTCGATATTATAATTATTTTATGCTATTTAATTTCATTTTCAATAAATCTGATATTGTAACCATATTATCATTATCCATATCTGAAGCCCTATAAAATTCATCTTTTAGTTTTGATATACCTACTAAATATAATTTCAATTTCAACATATCTGATATATCTACAAATCCATCTCCATTTAAATCACCTTTTACAGCTATTTTATATGTATCAGTTTCATTTTCTAGTTTCATTCCTGTAGATATTATATCGTTTTTTTGTACTAAATTTCCGTTTTTATCATATATTTTATATGTCATATTTGTAGAAATATTACTATCTAATTCACTTACCTTTATTCCCGGTGCTACATTAAATATGTATTTGTCGTCTATATTATATTTATTTACTTCAAAAAATTTATCCATTTCTAAATCATATTCTGTAAAAGCTTTTATACATAAATTAGAATTTGTAGGTATCGCCGTTGTAAATGATAATTCATTTATATCATACCACTCATTTAAATCAAAAGAAATATAACTTTGTCCTTTACTTGCAGTAGCTGTATTCCAGTAACCTGAATCTGGATACTCTAATCCAAAATATGCACTTCCACCATTTTTAATATATTTTACAACTACAGCAAATTTATCTCCTGTTAATTGTACTGGAGTTTTTAGTTTAATTGTATGATATCCATTTTTTAATTCTAACACATCTGAAACTTTAGTTAATTTTTTAGAATTTAAATCTCCATCTTTTGCATTTACATATATCTCACATTTTATATCAACTAGACTTGATACACTTACTTCTGTAAGCCATTCATCTTTTGAACTTGTCTTTCTTGCAAATACATTTGCTCCATAAACATCCTTTGTTGAATACAAAGCATAGTTATTTCCTAATTGATCATATTGATAAATATTATCATATTCAATATCTGTAGCTGAAACAATACCTAATATATTATTCTCTATTAAGCAATCCTCATAAGATACATAATATACACCATTTTCCCCAAAACTTTCTCCCCAAGAATTTAAAACTATATATGCTCCATTTGTACTTGGTCTACAATTTTCATTAAAGTTATTTTTAGAATATGTATCATCCCAACCAATAATCGTAATTTGGTGATCAGCTATAACAGATGGATTATTACAAAAATATGAGGTAGATTTTAATACATCTTTAGTATTGTTATAATACCTTATTGCACCACCAGAACTTCCTCCAACCCCATAGGTTTGAGAAACAACTGCTCCATATTTTAATATATGTGCTTTTATTTCATCCCTTATTTGTTTTAATTGTGAAGAACTATAAACATTTCCGCTTGCATCTTTATATGTAACACTTCCACCATTATATGTTTTGTAAATTCCTTGAAATCTAACATAATCTTTTATTTGTTTTTGTGTAGGTTTATTTTGTATACTAGATAAATTTATTATATTATTGTTATTTATAAATGGCATATCATTTTCTAAGACTGGTCCATTTCCACTAGTATAAAGACCTAATGCAATTTCTACATTTCCGCCACTATTAACTTCTCTATTATATGCTTTTGAATTTCTACCATCCAAAAAAGTTTTTGCAGTTGCATATTCTGTATATCTTGCAGAAAATAATGGTGAAACTTTATTTGTTGTTTTTTCTATATTTGATTCTATTGCACTATTAGTAGAAAATGCCCAACAAGAACCAGTATTACCTTGATTTCTAACATTTATATTTATATCATCTCTTAAATCATATTTACTATAATTCGTTGCTGTAAGTCTAGGAGAAAATACTGCTGATTTTAATGTGTTAAATATTGAACTATTATTATAAGCATTTATATCATACATTCTTGGCATTACAGAATTTTCTTTTTCTTCATCCGTTAAATTTAACCAAGTTTTATATTCTTCGGTATATTCTACTTTACCAATCTTATCTTCTATATTAACTCCAAATACGTCTATTTTTAATAAAAATATTAGAACGAAAGTAATAATAAAAATTATTTTTATCTTTATTGGTTCTTTCATAATATCCTCCCAAATTATATTATTGATATATATTATATAAATAATATAATTTATATCAATATGCTATTTTTGTGATATTTCTAGGATTTTTAGGGAAATAGCAGAAACATACTTTTTTACATTTTTATTACATTTTTTCCCTATAAATATAATTATAGCACATAGTTAACATAATTTGAAGATATTGCCATAAAATTTACTTTTGCTTGGTTTATTTTTATTCTACACAATTCTCTAATAATACTATTTTATCTTTTTTTGTTGTGTCTATCTTTGCCTCTATTCCTATTGGTATTACTGTCTTTTTTTCCGTATGACCAAAATTATTAGACTTAATAATTGGAAATTTGTAGTCATTATCTAATACTTGTAGTAATATTTTTTCTAAACTTATTTTTTCTTCTGATTCATAATTTCCGTACCCAAATTCCAGAAATCTCATCAAACACTCCATTTTGTTTCATATAATATAGATAATTACAAATCAACCCTGGAGGTGACTCTAAGCCTAAGTCTTCTATGAATAATATTTTATTTTTAAAATCTACACTATATTTTCCACAAACCATTCTAGAAATTAAACTTAAATTTCCACCAACTAATTTTCCTATACCCTTCCCCTCTGCTACTGTTAAATACTCATCTTCACTTGTTCCTAATTCTAAGCTCATCTTTTCAAATCTTTTCATAGTTTCCTTAAATCCATAATCTGTTTCCCATGTTGTTAGTGATTTAAAAGTTGGTCCGTGAAATGTAATAAGTCCTGTTTTTTCATGAATTACATTTAAAAGGCTTGTACTATCACTAAATCCACATATTATTTTAGGATTTTGTCTTATTAGTTCATAATCTATATAATCAAAAGTGGAATTAGAATTGAATCCTCCATTCGCACAAAATATCATTTTTATATTTTTATTTTCAAACATTTCATTTATATCTTTTGCTTTAGTTTTAGGAGATGCACTATACCCATATTCATTGTTTAATGCGTATTTCCCTAAAGTTACTTTGTATCCGTTTTCTTCAAATAATTTTATTGAGTTATTTATATCTGGCATTGATTTTTCGGTTATAGGATTTGATGGAGCAATAACTCCTATTGTATCACCTTTTTCTAGTTTTTTTGGTAACATATTTACCTCCTTTTATTTTAACATAATTAATGCTGTATTTCTTCCAGCTGATTTTCCGTCCGTTCTATAAGAATGAATTGATGCGCTATTACATACTGTGCAAATTTTACTATCTATTATATTTTCTTCTCTTAATCCCATTTTCATTAACATATTTTTATTTATTTTTACAGTATCTATATAATATTTTTGTTTATTTTGTTTTATTTCTCCTTTAGTTATTATATTTTCTATGTCTCCAAACTCTTTTAAAAACATATCTTTCACATCATCTTCTACTTCAAAATGACAATTTCTTATTGTTGGTCCAATTACACAAATTATATCTTTTGGATTACTATTATAAACTTGAATCATTTTTTCTATTGCCTTTTTTGCAATTTTCTTAACTGTTCCCTGCCATCCAGAATGAATATTTCCTATTGCCATTTTTATTGGATCAAACAAATATATTGGAGTACAATCTGCATAAGTTAAACTTAACACTTTATTTCTTTTATTAGTTATAAGTCCATCTATGTCTGTATGTTCCTCTAAAAATATTCCTACATTTTCTCCTAACTCTTTTACATTGTTTGTATGAGTTTGATATGGTCTTACAATATTTTTATAATCCATATTAAGTTCATTACATATTGCTTTATAATTTTTGTCTACAATATCTTTTTTCTCTTCATAATTACTATTGTCACCAAAATCTAGCGGTTTTAATGTAAAACAATGAGTTAAAACATCTTCATATTCTAGCAATTTTTTAAACTGTATATATTTTATTCCATTTTTTTCTATTTGAACTACACTTTCATTAGATAAATCTGACATATTTACCCCTCCATCTTCTCCATGCACTCATCTTTAGATAAATTGCCTATATATTCATACTCATTTTGGTTTGTATTGAATTTACAAATTGGTTTATATGCACAATACTCACATGGAGTTTTTTTATACTTTGCATCATAGTATGGTTTAATTTCAATATTTCCACTTAAAATTTCCTTGGAAATTTGCTTGATTAGTCTATTCATATATTTTTGCATTTTATAAAATTCTTCTTTTGTGGCAATACTTGACCTACTTGGACTTATTCCATCTTTTCCCACATATACTGGCAAAATATTTGAATAACCTGTTTCTAATTTATTATCCATCAATTTTATAACATTTATATCGGCTAAAACTAATCCCTTCATTTTAAATTGTTTTTTTATTTCTTCTTCTATATCTTCATCTGAAAAGCTTTTACTCTTTTTAATAACAGGTTCTAACAAATTAAAATACAAAATTCCTGCAGGAAGTACATCTTCTATTTTAGTAATTGCATCCATATATGTAAGCAACTGTATTTGTAAACCTGCAAGTACTTGATTTAACTCAATATTTTTTACAGAAGATTTGTAATCTATTATTCTTATATATTTTCCATCACTCATTTTAGCAATATCTACTCTATCTATCTTACCTGTTATTTCTACCTTTCTGCCATCATCTAAATCTAAAGTTATTGCTGGATATTCTCCATCGTTTGAAAAAGATATTTCATTACCTAAAATCTCAAAACTGCTCACAGATAACTGATAAACAATATATTCTATAGATTCCAATACTACTTTTTTTAACTTGTTGGTTAATGCTATAAATTTGGGCGTACTTGTAAATATATAATTTTTCTTTAAATTTAATTTTTCTTCAATTATTTTATTTACTATTTGCCTAATATCTTCTTTTTCTAATGTTTTTATATTAACTTCTCTTTGTTTAATTGTATCAAAAAATTCATCAATTACCTCATGCATAAATGAACCTGTATCTATTGACTGAATTTTTCCACTATCTTTTTCAGATAAATTTAATCCATATTTTAAATAAAATGAAAATGGACATCTTTTGTATTGTTCCAATCTAGAAACACTTGTTTTTAAAGTATCTCCATACATTTTTTCTATGTATTCTTCTCTTAAATTTTGAGCCTTATTTGTATAACCTAATCCCATCAATGAAGTATCTAACTTCTCTTTCCAATCGTTATTTTGTTTATATAAATTATATACATTAAACCATATATCATCAATTTCTTCTCCATCATTATATGCTCTAATGTTAGTTAATAATTCTTCAAAAGTATTTGATGCAGTAATTATCTCTGAAGTTCTTGAAACAACATCACTCTTAAGAACTAATTTTGGATTGATTTTTTTAATTTTAGAAATTATCATTGATGGTCTTAATGCTTTAGATTCCCTATCTGTTGAGGGATATGATAAAAACAGCTTTTCTTCTGCTGTGGTAAAAGCTTTGTATATATTAAATTGGTCTTCATATAATTGCTCCTTGGTAGTTTTTGCTATTTCCATACCATTTTGTTTTAAAAACTCTCTATCTTCATCATTTAAAAATCCCTCATCCTTATTTGCACTTGGAAATACTCCGATCATTTAATCCTATTATAAAAATTGCTCTTACTTTATGACTCCTTGATCTATCTATATCTCCCACTATTACTTGATCTAAAGTTGCTGGTATATTTTTTAAACTGCTAGAAGAAAATCCTATTTTTAATAAATCTCTATAATTTTCAAAAGAAATTATTTCATCTTGAAATAATGAAACAATTTCATCTAGTAAATTTATAACTAAATTTACACTTGAAGTATATTCATTTGCCATGTCTATTTCATTGATTGTTTGCAAATAATCTATTTTTTTGTTTAAAGTTTCAAATACTTTATTTTTTACTAAAAATAAATACAACTCTTGACTAATTTGTTTAACAGTTTTACTTTTACTAATACTATTTTTTAATTCAATTAGTGGTGTTACAATCTTTAGTCTTATTTCATTTAATTTTTTTATTTGTTCTTCTTCACCATATTTAAAATCATCTTCATACCATTTTTTACCTTTGATTCCGTACTTTATACAATAGTTTTCTAATTCAAAAATATCATCTTTTTCTAACTCTAAAAATCCTGTTTTTATATAATTAAACATACTTTCATAAGACCAATTATTAGAAAAAATATCTAATATTGATAAAATATATTTAATTAGCACATTTTGACCTAAATCTTTTTCATCATCAATGAAAACTGGTATATTATACTTCTGAAAAATAGCTTTTATTAACGAAGAATATGTATTTATATCCTTTGTTATAATTGATATATCTCTATATCTTAACTTTTCGTTTCTTACTAATTTTATTATATTTTGTGCAACATACTCTATTTCTGAATATGAATTTGTTGCTAAAAACAAGGTTATATCGTTATTATCTTTACTATATTTTTTATAATTTATGTTATATAAATTTTCTTCTAAATGCTTTAATTCTTCACTTTTAAATCTATTAGAACCTTCTAATTTTATTGGTTCTAATATTTTTACATTTGCATTTTTTGCACATTCTATCAAACGTTTTGCTGTTACTTTATTTGAATAAAATATATCTGTATCTATGAATTGTGGCTCTTCTAATGTGTCTGTACAAACTGTTATATTTATTTGATTTGCTACCTTTAATAGTTCCGTTATTAACATATATTCTTGTTTAGTAAATCCTGCAAATTCATCTATATATATTATAGAATTTTTAAACATTTCACTTTTTTCTAATTTTTCTGATAAAATTGTTAGTACATCATCATCATCTATATATCTGTTTTCTAATTTTTCCTCATATAAAGTATATATTAAATTTATATCATTTAACTTTGACTCTAAATATTTATTATCTATAACTTTCATAGTTTCTTCTAAGAAATCTAAAGTTACATTATGTTTTTTAAAATCTTTAAAAGTTCTTAATATAACATCTGTAAATTCATCTGTATTGCCTAAAAACTTTAAATTTTTCTTTTGTTTTTTTAAAATACTAGAAATAAGCATAGACTTTCCCGCTTTGCTTATGTGTGTATTATTCACTCCTCCAACCTCATTAAATATTCTATCTGCCATACGATTAAAAGTTATTACTTCGGCATTTATTACGGAACAATGTGAATGATGATCCTTACACATGCTTATTGTTTCTAATAGTTTTTGCTCTGCTGTAAAAGAAAATTGCTCAGGAGTTATGATATATATTGGGCTATTGCTATTTATATTTTCTTTTATTTGGTCAAAGCAATATTTACTTTTTCCGCTTCCTGCTCTACCGTATATTAACCTAAGCCCCATAACAATCTCCTCCTTTATTTTAACTATTATATAAATTATTTCTACATTAGTCAATTGCAAATATACATTAAAAATTTGTTGCAATAGTATATTTTTTATGATATACTTCAATTATAATTTATAAGGAGGAAAAAAATATGGGATACGTTATACTTGCAATCGTTATTGTCTTAATTTTATTTATTATTGCTATTTATAATAGTTTAGTTACATTAAGACAAAGAGTAAAAAATTCATTTGCTCAAATGGACGTACAACTTCAAAGAAGATTTGACTTAATTCCTAATTTAGTTGATACTGTAAAAGGATATATGAAACATGAAAGTGATGTTCTAGAAAAAGTTACAGCTTTAAGAACATCTTGGGCTAATGCATCAACAGTTGCTGAAAAATCTGACTTAGATAATCAACTTTCTGGAGCATTAAAAACAATAATGGCTGTTTCTGAAAATTATCCAGATTTAAAAGCTAATCAAAGCTTTTCTGAACTACAAGAAGAATTAAGAGCTACAGAAAATAAAATAGCTGCATCTCGTCAATTCTACAATGACACAGTAACAAGATACAATACAAAATTACAAGTAATTCCTACAAATATTATTGCTGCTATATTTAGTTTTAAACCAGAAGAAATGTTCAAAGTAGATAGTGATGAAGCTAGAAAAAATGTAAAAATAGACTTTAATAACTAAGAAAATAAAGGATAGTTTATAATCTATATTATATCTA
Source organism: uncultured Clostridia bacterium (assembly GCA_947632145.1). Lineage (GTDB taxonomy): Bacteria > Bacillota > Clostridia > TANB77 > CAG-508 > CAKPQL01. Next base: position 96,475 of record CANRNW010000001.1, on the reverse strand, counting down.
TCCTTTATCTTTATGAAAGGAATAATTTATGTACGAAGATATAAAAAATAATAAAATAAAAAGTGGTATTGTAATTTCTGGTTTTATTTTAATGGTAACATTGATTATATATTTTGTTTGTATGGCTTTTGAATTAGGTACATCATCTATTATAATTGCACTTATCTTTTCAGTTTTATCAGCATATATTACTTACTATAACTCAGACAAAATAATTTTATCTATGAGTAAAGCTAGACCTGCAACACACGAAGAAGATCAAAAGTTAGTTAATATATTAGATACTCTTATGATATCTAGTGGTCTTGAAAGTAGACCAAAATTATATGTTGTAGAAGATTCTCAACCAAATGCTTTTGCAACAGGAAGAAATCCAGAGCATTCTGTAATATGTGTGACAACCGGTCTTTTAGAAAAATTAAATTATTATGAACTAGAGGGTGTAATTGCTCATGAAATGTCTCATATAAAAAATTATGATATAAGATTATCTGCAGTTGTTACTGTAATGCTTGGTCTAATTGTTATGTTGTCAGATATGTTTTCTAGATGGACTTTTCGTGCTAGTAGAAAAGATAATGATGATAGTAAAGCAAATGGTATTCTTATGATAATAGGTTTCATTTTGCTTATATTTGCTCCTCTTTTTGGAAAACTAATGCAACTTGCAATATCTAGAAGAAGAGAATATTTAGCAGATGCTACAGCCATTGAATTTACACGAAATCCAGATGGACTAATTTCTGCACTTACAAAATTAGATTCAGACCCTGATGAATTAGAAGTTGCAAATTCATCTACTGCACATATGTATATTGTATGCCCTCTAAAAGATAAGAAAAAGAAATCAAGTAGCCTATTTTCTACCCATCCATCAATAGAAGATAGAATTGAAGCAATTAAAAACTTAAAATAGGATATATAATGAAAATGCCAAAGGAGTAATTATGGAATCAGCGAAAAATTATTTAAATGATTTTGTATATGATACAAAACTTAAAAATCTAGGTGTTTTTTCTAGACAATATTTTAATAGTATTCTTTATAGTATGTATCAAGATTTTTCAGATGATCAACTATTTTGTTTTACATTTGGAGATTTTAATAAACTTAATCAATTAAATAAAACACATTCTTTTGAAATTGGAGATAAAGCAATATTTGAATCTATTCGATTGATAAAAGAAACTTTACCTGAAGATACAATGATTGTAAGAATTGCTGGAGATGAATTTGGATTTTTAACTCCAAATGTGTATAAAAGAGATATGGATTCCGCTTTTCAATATATAGATACTGCACTAAAAGAGCATAGTGAAGATGTATATGGATTAACTATAACAACTAGCTCTATGGATTCTTCTGTATATCCAACATTTGATGAACTATACGCACATACTGAATTAAACGTAAATCGTAAAAAGAAATTAAATAATAAAAATAAATTTAAAACACCTGAAGAAATGCTATCTGACTCAATTTATAAAGGACTAACTAACTATTTTTCTTATTATAGAATAGAATCAACTTCATTACCAATAGAGTATTATGGAATATTAAAAAATAGTTTATTAGATGTTGTTATTCATAATTTAGAAAAAACAAACGATAATATGGTATCATATGTAGAAAGATTAAAATCAATTATGCCTGAATCAGCATTTGAAAGTAAGTTAGATATTGATCCTGAAATTGCAAGTCAAATTCATAATTATATAATAAATAATGATAATTCATCAATAAATAAAACTAATAAAGTTAATGAGCTTTTTAAATTTTTGATAACAGATCCTTTAACTGGAGAAGTATCTAAAAATTTTTTTGATAACTATGTTATACCTTTATTGGCTGAAAGTAAACATGAACCAATATCTGTTAGATTATTTGATTTAACACATTTAAAACTTTCAAACGATATTATTGGTCATAATCAAACAGATGAGAATATAAATGAATTATACTCAAAACTAATTTCTCAAATAAAAGATGAAGGTACTAACGATAGTATTTCTAATAACAAAAAATCTAATAATAAATATTTTGCTAGTGCTGGAAATTGTGGTCTTTTACTAATTGAAAATTCTAATACTGCAATTCCTGATAATAAAATTGATGGTTTTATAAATACTGCTTTAGCAAATGAAAGAATTTTAAGTTTAACCACTTCTAGTCGTATTTGTGAATCATCAGAAATTATTGAAACGATTAAACAATTAGAGACTGATTGTAAAGAAAAAAAGGAACAGCAAAAACTTGCAAAAATTGCCAGCAGAGAAACTATTATTCCTTTGAATTTAGCTCTTGGAGATAGTATATATTTTTATAAAAAAAATATATCTAATCCATATTCAATGGCAAGTAAGCAAATGCTAGTTAATACTTTATTCCAGAATTTAAATAAAGTATTAGCAGAACAATTTCCAAAACAAAGTTTAAATATTTTTAGAGATAATGAATATTCTAATCCAAATGATGAAAGATAATATGCGTCTATAAAAGACGCTATTATTTTATTTCGAATATTTTGCAAGTATTATTATATGTTGCATTTTCAATATCTTCGACATTCATTTGCTTTACATTTGCAATTTTTTGTGCAATATATTTTAAATTACTTGAATTATTTCTTGTTCCTCTAACAGGCTCTGGTGCTAAGTATGGTGAGTCTGTTTCAATTAAAATTTTATCTAATGGAACATAATTTATTATTTCTTCTGCATTTTTAGAATTTTTGAAAGTAATAGGTCCTGCCATTGATATATAAAAACCAAGTTTTAATGCTTCCTTTACTAACTCTATATTTAAAGGGCAACAATGAAATACACCATATTTTTTACAGTTTATTTGGTGCTTTAAAATATCTATTGTGTCCATTACAGCTTCTCTTGTGTGGATTACTATGGGTAAATTTAATTCATTCGCAATTTCTATTTGCTTTATAAAAAAACTTTTCTGTTTTTCCTTATTCTCTTTATTCCAATAATAATCTAGCCCAATTTCTCCAATAGCAACTACTTTTTCATTTTCTTTTGCTAAATTATAAATCTTTCGCAAATCATCTAATTTCATCCCATCTATATCATTAGGTGAAATACCACAAGTTGCATAAAAAAAATCATACTTATTAGCTAATTCAATAGCTTTTTTTGAACCTTCTAAACTATATCCAGCACTAATAATTCTTTCTACTCCATTTTTATGAATTTCTTGTATCAAATCATCTCTATCTAAATCAAACTTTTCATCATCAAAATGAGCATGTGAATCAAACACTCTCATATATTACCTCCAATTTAGTGTGCACTCTTTTTGGCACCCTACAATGATATATCATTTGTTGTATTTTTGCAATATATTAACAAAATGTATGGGGCATACGATTATGCCCCATACATTTATATTTATTGTTGTCTTAACTTATACTTACTTGCCCAGAAACCTGATAGCTGTTCTACTGTTCCATCATCTTTCTTCCATGTAAAACTTTCTGGTATTGTATAGCCTATATCTGCCATTTCATCTTTTCTTAGGAATTTAACAGCTATTCTCTGCTGAGATATATTTCCTAAAACATATTCATATCTTGGAATCCATACGAAATAGTTTTCTACAACACTACCATCTTCTAATTGATTTACTGTTACTATGTTTGCCCATTTTTGTTCTGCATAATCATACCATCCATTTACTTTACTTTTGTCTATTTTTCCTGTTTTTAATGTTTGGTCATCATTTAATACTGCTCCTGCTTCTAACACATCTGCTAATTTTGTACGATTTTCTGTTCCATCGCTAGTATATGTTACTATATATGTTGTATCTACTCTAAATCCTGTTACATCTGGTGGATCTAATTCTTTTACTACAACTTCTTTTGCAACCCCTGCTACTATTCCTGCTGTTGTGCTATGTTGTACTATTTCTACTGAATATGTTCCTTCGCTACCTACTGTAAATGTATAATCTCCTCCTAGTGGTAATTGCTGTGTTTGTTGTATTTGTCCAGCTTTTATTAGATATACTGTATAATTTTGTATTGTACTATCAGATGCTACAATATTGCTTACTTTTATTTTATTTCCACTTGTTGTTATTGATGCATCTAGTCTAAATGCTGTTGAATCTGCTCCATCTCTTAGCTTATATTTATTTGCCCAAAATCCTGCTAACTGTATCTTTTGACTTGAATCAGTTGGATCTTCCCAAGTAAATGCTTCTGGTATTGTATATCCATCATCTGCTTCAACTACATTTTTATCTATAAATTGTATATCTGTTTTTTCATGTGCTGTATCTAAAGCATATTCATATCTTGGTATCCATACATAATAGTTTTCATGTCCATTTTCTCTTACCACTATGTTTGCCCATTGGCTTGCATTGTAATTATACCAATTTGATGGTGCTTCATCCTTTATTGGAATATAACTTTCTTCTTGTCCTAGTGCGTTATATGTTACATAGAATGTTAAGTTTTCATTAAATCCTGTTAAGTCTGGCTTTTCTGGCGTTGCTTCTTTTCTTACATATACTTCTTTTGCTATTGATCTTATATAATTTCCATCTTTATCTCTTACTACTATATTTACTGAGTATGTTCCTTCTTCTAAATCTCCAATTGTATGAATATTATCAGTTAATGGTATTGGACTACTAGCAGTGTTTTTAATTCTTATTCCTTCTTGAATTAAATATATTTCATATTTATTATTTGCTCCATAATGTGCCAATATATTATTTATTCTAATTACTCCAGCTCCACCACTTATTTCTGGCTCATATTCTTCTCTATCTTGTAATTTATATTTTCCTGCCCAGAATCCTGGAAGTTGTATCTTTTCATCTGGGTTTTCTGGATCTTCCCAAGTAAATGCTTCTGGTATTATATAACCAGGTGTTGCCTCATCCTTATTTGTAAACACTACTTTTGCTTTTTGCTCTCCTTCATTTATTACATACTCATATCTTGGTATCCATACATAATAGTTCTCGCATCCATTATCTCTTACAACTATATTTGCCCATTTTTGGTTTGCATAGTCGCTCCAATTGTCTGGTATAGGTTCTCCTATTGGAATTAAACTATTTTCATTTCCTTCTTCATCGTATGTTACATAGAAAGTAGTATTTGGATTAAATTTAGATAAATCTATTTCTATTTTTACTAAAGTTACTTCTGTTGAATATCCTGATATCATTTTGTCTGCTTCATCTAAAGCTATTACATTTATTCCATAAGTTTCTCCAGGTTTTAATTGTTCAAATAAACAACTTGCATCTGTTGTATTTTCTATCTTTCTTGTTTCTATTACTTTTCCAGCTTGTATTAAACTAACTTCATAATTTGTTGGAACTTTCTCTGTTTTAGGTATAAATCCACTAACTTTTATACTTGTTTCTCCTGATGTTACTGATACTGATAAGTTATATACTGTATCATCTCTTAATTTGTATTTACTTGCCCAAAATCCTGGTAATTGTATTTTTTTGTCTGGGTCTTCTGGGTCTTCCCATGTAAATGCTTCTGGTAATACAAATCCTGGTTGTGCAAATTCATCTACTTTTATAAATTGTATATTCGTTTTTTCATGTGATGTGTCTAAAGTATATTCATATCTTGGTATCCAAACATAGTAGTTCTCGCATCCATTTTCTCTTACTACTATGTTTGCCCATTTTGAAGCATCATAATCATACCAATCTGCTGGTTGTTCATCATTTAGTGGAATATTACTTTGCTCATATCCTTCATCATCATATGTTACATAGTATGTTAAGTTTGGATTAAATCCTGTTAAGTCTGGTTTTTCTGGATCTGAAGATTCTCTTACTAAAACTTCCTTTGCTATTGATTTTATATAATTTCCATCACTATCTTTTACTGCTATGTTAACTGTATAATATCCAGGTTCTATACCTTTAAATGTATAGTTTCCCTCTAAATTTATTGGATCTGTTCCCTCTACTAGATTTTCTCCATCTTGTATTACTCTTTTTCCATCTTGTATTAGGTACATTTCATATTTATATCCTTCTCCATAATGTGATAATATATTGTTTACTCTGATTACTCCAGCTCCACCACTTATTTCTGGTTCATATTCCTCTCTATCTTGTAATTTATATTTTCCTGCCCAAAATCCTGTTAATTGTATCTTTTCGCTTGGATTTTCTGGGTCTTCCCATGTAAATGCTTCTGGTAGTTTAAAATCTGTATTATTTAAATCTATTTCTTTTTCTTCATCTGTACATACATTACTTAAGTCTACAAACTTTACTTCCACTCTTTGATTTTCAGTGTCAGTTATTCTATACATATATCTTGGTATCCATACATAATAGTTTTCACATCCGTTATCTCTTACTACTATATTTGCCCATTTTGAATCTTTATAATTATACCATTGTTCCTGTTGTTCATTAGTTAATTTTTCTCCTACTGGTATTACACTGTTTTCATTTCCTTCTTCATCATATAACACATAAAATGTATTGCTTGGATTAAATTTTGTTATGTCTGGTTTTCCACTACCATAGCTCATTTTGTATCTTCTTATATTTCCTATGTTATCTACTAAATAGAAAGTATAATTTGTTTCTTTATCATCTATTACATATCCTGCCCCTGTTGGTAATTCTCCATTTTTATTAAAACTATATAAAAATGTATTTTCTGCATATTTTTCTTTTACTATTATATAATCTTCTTTTATTTCATGTGTTCCAACTAATGGTATTCTATTATTTGTGTTTACTATTTTAATTGTTTGTCTATTTTGTATTTCTTCTGGATTTTGTATAATTTCATGAAGTTTGCTTAAGTCTGCTCCATCTATAGTTTTGTCGTATAGTTTTTGTACTGCTGTTTTATCGCTTGCAGTTAAGGTTGAAACCATTTCATTTGTAATTAAACCTTGCTCATTTTCTTCTTCATTCATTTCTGAATTTTTTGTTTCTACTTCGGCTATATCTTTATATTCTGTTTGTCCTATCCATATTCCTAAAAATGCTAAGTCTAATTTATTTGCTCCATATTTTTCTAAATTAAAACAGCTCTCTGTTGTCCATTGATATTCTAATATACTATTTCCTTTTAAATATTCTACTCTTTCCTCTAAATATGTAAGTCTTGGTATCCATGTAAATATTGTACCTAATTTATCATCTGAAACGCTTACTCCTACTGAATTTGATACCAATTGGTCGTTTGCTATTCCTACTTCTAGTTCAGATTTATAATAACCATCACTTAGCATTACATTTGCCCATTTGCCTTTAGAATAGTCATACCACTCTTTATCGTTTGCAGTTGTTATTACCCACATTTCGATTCCGTCATCCCATTTTATTGGTATCATTCCTGCTCCAACTACTGGTGGATTCGGTTCAGCACTTATTACATTAGATATATCTATACTACGCCCTTTTATATCTATATTATTTCCTACCTCTGCAGTTGTTTTAAGTGTACTATTTGTTGCATATATTGCCACTATTAGAGCTATTAACGCTACTAATAGTACGATAAGAGCGGTTCTCCTTCTTCTATATATTTTTTGTTGTTTTAAATTTCTAACATTTTGTTTCATTCTTTTCTCCTTTTGTTAGGATTTTATTCATATAACCAGTTGCACATTTTTCTTACTTTTTTTCTTAAATAAAATGTATCTGCATTTTTTGCATGTCCTTCCCAAGATGCTAACTTTGTAAATGTTTCTTTCAATTCTAATTGCTTTTTATCATATGCTTTGTTCCAATTTTTTAATTTCTTATACATTTTCTTTTTATTAGATTGTTTTAACAAAATATGTGTTGCAAATATTCTATAACCACAAAAGTTTATTCCTTGCTTTCCCTTAAAGTAATTCGTTTTTTTATTTAGCTTAAGTTTAAGTTTTTCTTCTAAAAAAATCCTTACTTTTTCTAGAACTTCTTTGCATTCTTCTTTAGAATTTAAAATAAAAGCAAAATCATCCATATATCTAACATAATATTTTACTTTTAAAACTTCTTTCACATAGTGGTCAAATGTATTTAAATATATATTTGCAAAATATTGTGATGTATAATTACCAATTGGAATTCCAGCAAGTCCTTCATCACTATATATTAACAATCTTGTATATTCTAAAAAATATTTATCTTTAACATATCTTTTAATTATTGTGTATAAAATGTCTTTATCTATACTATTAAAAAATTTAGCTATATCACATTTTAAGAAATAAAAATCTTTATTTTTTTTGCTCATATTATAAGTATATTGTCTCAATTTATGTACAGCTTGATGTACTCCTCTTGAAGGAATACAGGCATACGAATCGGATATAAATTTAGGTAAAAATATTGGCTTTATAAATTCCTCAACATACCATTGCTGTACTATTCTATCTTTAAATGGCAATGCTCTTATTATTCTTTCTTTTGGTTCATAAACAGTAAACGAACGATACTCACTTGTTTTATATGTTCTACTATACAACTCTTTTAACACTTTTACTAAATTTGATGCTAAATCCATTTCATAAATAATTACTTCTTTATTGTAATGTTTCTTATCTGAAGCACGTTTATATGCTTCTAACATATTCTTGAATTTTAATTTAGGACGAAATATGTTATCTATGCGCTTTGGCAAGTTTTAATCCATCCTCCAATTAGTTTTCCAATTTCACTAATATGTTCATTCCATGTCATATAATTTTTCTGTGATATATACTGAAAATTATATGATATTCTAACTAAACTTTTTAACATTACCAAATCTACATCTACTTCTTTTAAATATTTCAATTTTTCTTTGTTTGAATACTCTTTCCACGCAAATGTTGTATTTCTTAAACATTTATATAAAATTTGTTTTATATCTGTACATAAATCAAATCTTTCTGTTTTAGGATATTTATTTAGCAAGTTTTTAGAATAATATATAAGCATTGTAATTTTTTCATAGGTAACTAACCTATTATCTACTTTTGGCATATATTTCCTCTTTAAAATTTTATTTAATGCATCACTTTCAAAAATTTCTACTTGCACTGCATTAAGTTTTTTTGTTTTACCAATTAAGGAAGGAATTATGCTTCTTTTATATGTAATACACGGTAGCCTCCGTAAAGTTCTACCCCTCTGATTTAAAATATATTTTATATATTTTGCCATATAAAAGTCCGACACCACAAACGACAGACGCACGAGCACCGTTACTATTACTAGCAGTATTGTTGTTGCGATAGAAGACACCGTTGTTCACGTTTCCACGGTTGAAGCCAGGGTTACTAGACGTAACCCAATTGCTGTTAGGAGTGCCACAGCATAATCCCTATATGAAATTTTCGCCCTACATCAAAGAACAAAAATCAGTACATCATTAAAGTCCGACACCACAAACGACAGACGCACGAGCACCGTAACTACTACTAGCAGTACTGAAGCTGCGAGAGAAGACACCGTAGTTCACGTAGCCACGGTTGAAGCCAGGGTTACTAGACGTAACCCAATTGCTGAGAGGAGAGCTTGTATGCCAATTAGAGAAGTCTACACTTCCTTCTATTGTTGCATCACCTGGTTTTCCTACTTTATCTGTTGTATATATATCTACATATCTTGGTGCTATATTAGGTAAAAATGTAGATAGTCCTCCTGCTACCCATTCATAATATGCATTTTTAGTGTCCGCCTGCATGTTTTCATATCCTAATTCATATATTCCATACTTGTTTCCTGTTGTACTTGCTTGTACATCATTTCCTGTTGTTGCTCCTTGATCCATTCTTCTTGCATCTATACTTGTTCCCTGTTTCCCATAATCTGATGCTCCAAGTAATACTATCGCTCCATATTCTGTACTTTTTAATAAATGCACATCTATATTATTGCTTTGGCTTTCTGCAAGTCCTGATGTTTCATTTGTTGTTTCTTTTAGTCCCATTCCTCCTCCTGCATTTTCCATTTTTCTTACATTGATTACCCAATTTGTTGCAGTATCGCGTTTTGTTGTTCCTTTTGGTACACTTTGTAATGCTGCTTGTACTGAACCTTGTAATAATACACAAAACATTATTATAAGTATTAGTACTGTTAATGTTTTTCTTAGTTTCATTTGTAATTCATCCTTTCTTTTTTTATTTTATTATGGTCTTATTATTCCATACAATTTAAAGTAATTTGTTTTGCCCTGTTGCTTAAATCTTCTAATGTTTCATATGCTTGTTTATATGTAATGTCATTAAAATCTATATTTTGTAGTTTATTTATCATAAAATTCAAATCTTTATTTTCCTTTAAATTTTTTGCATCTACTATAATAGGATTCATATCTATTAACTCGTAATTTATATTTCCTATATCAAATATTTTTTTATAATAATCGATTCTACTTATTGGAAATCCACATTTTTTTATGTTTTCATTTAAAGGTGTAAGTTTAAATCCTACCGCATTCGATAAAAATTCCGCATCTTTGTCTAATGCTATATAGAATATTCCACTTTTAAATAAATATATTTTACCTTCATCTTTCTCTTTTAAACTTTTATATTGATCAAATAATTTACTCATAAAACACCTATTAAAAACAAATTTTATAGTATATCAATTTTTCTTACATTTTATACTATAAAATTTTTAAATTCAATATTTTTAGAACAAATTTTTGATTGTAAACCTTGTAGGTGTAAGCATAGTAGGTTTTTAAGTATGGTTAGTTTTTGTGTATACATGGCAAAATATGGAAACATCACAATAAAAAATACACCTTAATATGTTAAATTTTTTTAACATTTAAGGTGTGTGTTTCATCGCACAGTTTTAATATATTAATTATTTTAATTTTTCTATTTCCTCTTTTGTTAAGCCTGTTACAGATATAATTTGCTCCATAGTAAATTTTTGCTCTAACATTTTCTTTGCTACTTGTTTCAATCCATCATCCAATCCATTATCGTATCCATTACCATATCCATTATCGTATCCGTACTTTTCTATTGATTTTGAATCTCTTATATATTTTTCTCTTAAATGAGCTAAATATCTTTCATGTTCATCTGCACTTATTTCTTCTAATACCTTTTTTGCTTTTATTATTGCTTCTTTATTTTCAGTGCTCATTCCTATCATCTCCACTTTTTCTGGATTTTCCAAAAATGTTAGCCATTCTTTTAGTTCTTTTCTTGCTACTCCTTTATCTTCTCTTATTTTTGGTATTTCTATTATATATATTTCTAGTGCATCTGTCAATATGACAGATGTGTATTCTTCTTCTTTTATTTGCCATTTTGTACAAAATTTAGGTATTTCTTTTAGTTCACTAATTTTGAAATTTGCCATCAATATTGCTATGGTTTTATGCAATTTACTATAATCTTCTCCTGCTTTTAGTTCTTTTGTATACAATTTACTCCAATAATATAACATTCTTTTTTCTATATTGCTTTCTTTAGCTACTTGCATTTCAATATCTACATTTACATTTTCATTTAGTTTTACATATATATCTACTATTCCTAGTTTATCATCTAATAGATCTTTTTCTAATATTTTACTTTCATATAATTTTATATCTTTTATTTGACATGCTATTATAGTTTGCAACATTTGCTTTGTTATCTCTTCATTACCTCTGTGTCCAAATATTCTTTTAAATACATAATCATTTTTGGGGTTTAATAATTCGATATACATCACTTCTTTCTTTAATTTATTTTACTTCATTGGAAATTTTTTTGGCAGATTTGCCATTGAATTTAATTAATTGATATAATAGGCACAATCAAAAAAAGAAAATAGAAAAAGGCAGAATAAAAAATTTCTGCCCCTCAGTTAATTTATATTATATTCTTTACACCTTGTCAACACTTTTTCATCGACAAATTTTGACATTTTAAAGCTTAATCATCTACTATAATTGCTGTTGCTGTAGCATAACTTTTACAATGAGATATAGATATTTCGCATTGCACATTAAATTTTTTATTTAGAAAATGCACTTTTGGTTTGCCAAATTTGTCATTTACTATTTCTACATCTGACCAAGTTATTTCATATTTATCTTCTAAAGTCTCAGATATTGCTTTAAATATTGCTTCTTTTGCAGCAAATCGTCCAGCATAATGCTGATATTTAGCATTCTTTCTACCTTCACAATATTCAATTTCAGCTTGAGTATAAATTTTATTTAAAAATAAAGTTCCTCTATCTTCAATAGAGCTTTTTATTCTATCTATTTCTATAATATCTGTACCGCAAAAAATTTTCATTTAATCTCCTCTACAAATTCATAAATTAGAAAAAGAATTAGTATAGTTCTAGGCATTTTTGATTTAAAATAACAATTGACCTTAGGATAATTTTACCATATCCAAGTTTTTAGCCATTGTAACTCCTTAATATACTCTGCAGAAGTTGGAAATCCTGAATATATTGGATAAAATCTTATGAATACTATAACTATAACTGCCACAAATATGTAAATGAATACATCTGATTTTGTTTTATCACATATCCATTTAGCAAAAGCAACTATTGTAAGCATTACAAATGGTAATATTGGGAAATAGTGGTATAAAAACATTATTCTACTTATTCCTACATAAGATGCCATCATACTAAATATTGGTATTAGTATAAATAAATATTTAAAATCTCTTGTTTTAATTGTAGCAATAACTGTATATATTATACAAGGAATACTAAACCACCATATTGCTGGGTTGCCAAGTAAAGCTATTCTCGTAATTGCACCATTAGAAGTTGTTCCTACCCAATACAATATAGATTGTTTTGTTATAGGCCAAGTATACCACATTGAAGAATATGGATGTGTTGCAACTAAATTGTGATGATAATTATACATTTGTTGTTGCCATTCTATAAAAGTTTTTAAATCCTTAATATATGCATTTTCCACTATATAATATGGTATGTATGATAGTAAATATATTACTATTGGTACAAAAACAAAAAATCCAAAGCAAGAAAGAATAGTTATAGTATCTTCTTTATTCCATTTTTTCTTTTTAACAAATATATTTATTGCTATATTTACAAAAAATACTAATGCTAATCCAATTCCTGCAAATACTCCTGACCACTTCGTAGCTATTGCAAGTCCCATAAATAATCCAGAGAAAAATAAATATAATAATTTCTTTCGTAAAGTTTTGTCTTCACTTATTATATATTTATACATAAATAAGTATTCTAAGATTATAAATAGAACTAAAAATCCATCTGCTGTTCCAAGTCTAGTTTGTACAAAATGCATTCCATCAGCTGCCATTATAATCGCTGCAAGCACTCCGTATTTGCTTTCTTTAAATAACATTTTTGCAAAAATGTATATTGTTGGTATCATTAAAATTCCTGCAATATTACCCATTAGTCTATATGCAAATGGTGTCATTCCCATAAATAACATTGGAACTGCCATTAAAAGTTTTCCTAAAGGTGGATGTGTCCATTCATATATAGGTAAATTATGTTGATGTTCATATGCAGTTCTTGCAAAATATATCTCATCGAAATATGTTGAATTTAAATAACTGATTTCTTCTGGTACAGTATTTTGTTCATCTAAAACTAAATTAGAATTTTCACTTATTGGTGTTAATTTTAAAATATTTCCTTCATCATCATATACTGCAATTTCGCCTAAATATATACCTTGTTTTTCTCCTACAATTTTTATGTATTCAAAATTTCCTGTTAAGTTGAAATCATTCCAAGCAAAAACTTTTTCAGTTTCTATTGTTAAAGGATCAGAATAATTTTCTCCATTATAAGAAACATATAAACTATAATCTCCAAAATCAACTCCGGTGTAGTATCTTATTTTTGTAACATTTGTATCTCCTTGTTCTATTTTAAATGTTATAGAATCTCCTACATTTTCTGTTTTCCAGAAAGTTTGTGGATTAGTATTGCTTCCAAGATTTATAAAAGACACTATTGCATATACTAATGTAATTATTACCATTAAAATAACATCTTTTTTTGTTATTTTTGATGTTTTCATTTGTACCCCCTATAACTTAATAATATTTCTGTCACTAAAATTATTATTTTGTATAATAATCTCCAGTAATATTCAAATGCCAATTACCAATAAAATCAATATACATATTATTAGATAAATCAACATTTGTATCTTGAACAATTGCTCCATTACTATTTATGCTTCCCCATTTTCCATCTTTTTGAACTGCACAATAACCATATAAATTTTGTTCTTTTGCATCATCAAAATTACATTCTACAATAATTTTTCCTTCTTTATTTACATATCCATACTTTCCGTTTTGCTTGATTAAAAATAATGTGTTTGATGTAAGTATATCTTTATTTTGTTTTTCTTCTAGTTTGAAGTTATAATATTTATAATCTTGATCAACTCTAACTTTTATATAACCTTTTTCTTCATTTATTTCGCTAATTGTTCCTTTTACCCTTTCTTGTAAAGTTCCATCTAAAAGTACACTTTCTACATCATCTAAATCTGCTCTAACAAATTCTCCAGATTTATTAGCTATTATATCTTTGTATTTACATTCTACAATTTCTGTTCCATTTACATCTATAATACCGTATTTACCAGATTTTTTAGCTATATAATAATTTGAAAATGCATATTCCAAATATTCATAATTAGCATCAACTTTTTTGTTTCCAGCCTTATCTACAATTCCATAACCATCTTTTATTTTTACAATTATGTTTTCTCCATTTATATGTTCTATTGAATCATAAGTTGCATCCCCTACTGTTTTAGTAGTATTGTCAAATAAATGCATTTTTCCATCTATTTTTACTGCATAGTAGTCTTTGCTTCCGATATATTTTATGCTTTCATATACTGGTTCAATTTTTATACTCTTATCTATCTCTATTATTCCATATTTATTTTCTGATGTAACTATAATATAGCCATTTTCATTTGTATTGCTTATTGCTAAAACATCTTTATATATTGTATCTGCAATTATTGATCCATAATTGTTGCAAATTCCTGTATTTCCATCTTTTTTTATAATTAAGCTATTTTTTACTCCTTTTAAAGAATAAATATCATCATATACTATATCTAATATTTTCTCTCCTTTAAAATTTATTAAGCCATATTTTCCATTTTGTTTTACTCTTAAAACATTATCTTCATACCAAGTATTAGAATTTGAATCATAATTATCTATTGCTTCTACTTGCTCATATTCTGAAAATAATTGCTCGTTTTTTTCATTTATAACTTTTGTTTTATATGTACTACCATCAAAATCATAAGTACATATAAATATACCCTTTTGACTGTTTGGAACTGTTATCATTTCATCATAAGATGGTTGTATTACTATATTTCCTTTATTATCAATTACTCCCCATTTATTATTTTCTAATGCTGGAAAGTATGCAGTACCCATAATTTGATCTACTTGATGATGATTTTTTACTAATTTTACAATTGATGTTATCACCATAATTACTACTATAAATGCTATTAAAACTCCAAAAACTTTTTTTAAGTTTAGTTTTGGACCATCATATCTTCTCCCTTTACTCATAAGAAATTACCTCCATAAAAAGATAAATATACTATATCATAAAACTACAATAAATTACAAGTTTTTTCTTACGGAATTTTATATTTTGTGGGATTTGGATAATCTTAATTGGAACGATATCGGCATCGTTTTCTACAATAAGGGAGACAAGGTTTTAATTATTTATTCTTAGTATTTGTCCTGCATAAATCAAATTTGGATTTGCGATTCTATTTAATCTTACAATTTGAGCTATTGATGTATTATACATTCTTGCTATTTGGTATAAAGTATTTCCTCTTCTTACTTTATATAATATATGACCTATATCATTTATATTAGTTTCCGTAGGTATTGTGAGTACCTGACCTACATATATTAAATTTGGATGCTTAATATTATTTATATTTACTATTTGTGAAACTGTAATTCCGTACTTTTTTGCAATACTACTTAACGTATCTCCTTTTTTTACAGTATATGTTACAGATTGTTTTTTTCCATCATTTATTGGAACAAGTAATGTACTCCCAGCAAATATTAAGTTCGGATTAGCGATATTATTTAACTCAACTAATCTATCTACAGTGGTGCCATATTCTATCGCAAGTTCAGATAATGTATCACCTCTTTTTATGATTATCGATTCTGTATCATTTGGAGTTGGTGGAGGAGTCTCAGGTTCTGGAATTTTCGTAGTATCACTTAAAAATATATCTTGAGTAAAATAATCTAAATCAACATTTTCATCTATTCCATCTATTCTACCTAAATCTGAGTATTGAAAACCTACCCAAGTTTCCCATTTGTCATTACTTTCTGGTGTCTCCACGTCATAATCAGCAACCCATATTGGGTATTTTTCAGCTAATTCCTCTCCAAATGTATTTCTTGCATTATCTGCATCACTATATATTACTACCTCTTTTCCGCTTCTCTCTTCTACTCTTCTTAAAAACGCTAATGAAATTTCATTTATTTGCTCTATACTTAATCCATCAAACTGTTCAAAATCCATCGCCAATCTACAATTTGGTTCTAGCCCACCAACTAAAGCCACAAAAAAATCGGCTTGAGCAATTGCTTCTTCTACTGTTGTAGCTGTTAAAAAATGATAGAATCCTACTTGTAATCCATTTTCTTTTGCATTATTGTAGTTTCTTAAATAATATGGATCAACATAAGATGATCCCTCACTTGAACGTATGTAAACAACCTCTATACCATTTGCTTTTACTTGTTTGTAATCTATTTCTCCTTGCCAAATACTAACATCTATTCCATTATGCAAAGGTAGGCTAGATGGAGAAAATGCAAAACAAATTGGTTGCATAATAAAAACACATATAAATAGAATTACGTATAAACATTTTAACTTCTTCAAAATTACCTCCTAAAATGTTTTTACTCTATTTTATGTGTTTTATTGTTTTTGGTTACTTTTTTTATATTAACAAACTTAATTCTTAATAATGTCAATCACTTTTTACAAGTTCTCTCTTTTCATTTCTATAATCTATATAATCACATATAATTATTTTTATAACAGCAACAACTGGTACTCCTAAAAGCATTCCTAAAAAATTAAAATATGCACCTCCAACTGTAACCGCAAATATTACAAGTATTGGACTTAAACTTAATGAATCTCCAACTATTTTTGGATTTATTATGTTTGCATCAATTTGTTGTAAAATTATTACTATTACTGCTACCCATATTGCCTGACTTAATCCTCCAGTAATTAACGTAACCACTATTGCTATTCCTACTCCAACAATGGCTCCAAAATAAGGTATTATATTAAATAGACCTATTATAAATCCTAGTAAAACTGCATATTTTACCTTCATTATTAACATTGCTATTGAAGTAATTATTCCAACAAGTATTGCATCCAATAATTGACTAGATATAAATTTAAAAAATACTTCATTTCCTCTTTTAAAATATTTCCCTAAAGTTTTACATGTTTCTTCTTTAAATATTGCACCTGCGAATTTTTTCATAAATTTTACTATGTCATCTCTTTGTAGTAATATGTATATAGACATTATTATTGTAACAAATACACTAAATATTCCTTGTGCTACATTCACTACACCTTTTATATAGTCTATTATCTTTTCTGTATTAAAATAACTTGCAAAATCAATATTACCAATATTACTAATAGCTTCTTTAATTTTTTCTTTATTTATTATAGAATTATCTGGCAATTCATTTATATAGCCTTTGATGCTTTCATAATAAGATGGAAAATTATTTGTTAACTCAGTTACACTTTTTGATATTGCAGGTAATATTACATTAAACAAAAGTATTATGCAAAGTATTGCAATCACATATACAGAAAATACTGCTAATTTTCTTGAAAATCTTTTTAATATTTTTGCTTTACTATATAACTTCTCTAGCTTTTTTGATGGTATGTAAAATAAATATGCTAGTAGCACTCCCATAAAAAATGGCATTAGTATACCAAATAATTTTTTTATAAATGCTAATATATCATTAAAATTATCTAGTGTTTTGTATACTGCTATTATTGCTACTGCAAATGTAAACCAATATAGCCATTTTGTCCAATTTTTGATTTTTTTATTATTCATATATTCCCTCCATTTCAATTTCTAGTCCTACTGGACAATGATCGCTTCCCATTATGTTTGAGTAAATTTTTGCATCTTTTATTTTATCTTTTAATGATTTTGAAGTAATAAAATAATCTATACGCCACCCAATATTTTTTTCTCTTGCATTTGCCATATATGACCACCAAGTATATGCATTCTCTTGATTTGGATATAATGTTCTATATGTATCTATAAATCCATTATTTAATAATTCGGTCATTTTGTTTCTTTCTTCATCTGTAAATCCTGCATTTCTTCTGTTTTGCTTTGGATTTTTTAAATCTATTTCATTATGTGCAACATTTAAATCCCCACACATTATTACAGGTTTTATTCTGTCTAATTCTTTTAGATATTTTCTAAAATCATCTTCCCATTTCATTCTATACTCTAATCTTGTTAACTCTCTTTGTGAATTTGGTGTATATACATCTACCAAAAAGAATTTATCAAACTCAAGTGTTATAACTCTACCTTCTTGGTCGTGCTCTTCAATACCAATTCCATACTTAACACTTATTGGCTTTATTTTTGTAAATATTGCTGTTCCAGAATAGCCTTTCTTTATGGCACTATTCATATATATATTATAGTTTGGTAAATTGATTTCGAACTGTCCTTCTTGCATTTTTGTTTCTTGTATGCAAAAAATATCTGCATCTATTTGCTTAAAAAAATCTTCGAACCCTTTTTGGTATACAGCTCTTAATCCATTTACATTCCATGAAATAAGTTTCATATAATTTCCTCCTATAAAAACTGCCATCAATTATTGACCCCAATCATGCACCTCTACTTTGTCTCCAATAGAATAAATATTGTTGGGCTATTCCTGCTAAATTTTTATACTTCTCTACTGCAATTTTTGAAATTTCTTTTTTATTAACTTTTGTCTCATCTTCTGCTTTTATATATAATTCATTCATAACACGTCTTACCCAAACATCTATTGGAAATACATCTAATCTTTTTAATGTAGAAAATAGCATTATACAATCTGCAACCTTAGGTCCTACTCCGTCTAGTTTTAATAGTTCTTCTCTAATTTTTTCTGAATCATTTAATTCTTCCAATCTATGTAAATCCACTTGCTTTTCTAAAATCATTTTTGTTGTATTATATACTCTAACATCTCTAAAGCCTAACCCAAGTTCTCTTAAATCTTGAACTGTTGCGTTAGACAACTGTTCTGGAGTTGGAAATGTATAATAATCTTTACCCTCAAACACTATTTTTTTACCGTATTTGCAAGATATACGTTCAATTATTTTCTTGATTCTTGGTATATTGTTATTTGCAGAAATTATAAAAGATATTATACACTCCCATAAATTTTGATTTAAAATTCTAATTCCATAACCATATTCTATACTTGTTTTTAGGAACTCATCTACATTACTTAATTTATCTTTTATTTCTTCATAATTTCTATTTAAATCAAAATAATCTTCGCACACTTTCTGTATGTTTTCTTCACAAATTCCCTTAAATACAATAGTGTTATTTTCCTTTTTTACACTCATTACATTGTTTCCGAAAACTCCTATGTAGCTACCATCATCTTGTTTGTTCCATCTAAAGCATTGACCACATTCAAATATATGCTTTGGCTCAAATGAGCTATTTTTAATAGTATATTTTTGTATGTTCACTAAAAAATCACCAATATACATTTTACCATAGTTTCTATATAAAATCAATTTTGTTTAAACCCTTTTCCAAAAACTTCTCTTGCATTAGAAATTATTGTAAAAGCATGCTTATCTATTTTTTTAATTATTTGTGTTATTTGTCCAATTTCATTTCGTGATGCAACACATAGTAGAATATTTCTATTTTCACCTTTATACATGCCTCTTCCATATAAAAGTGTTGTTCCTCTTCCTATATCTTTATTTATTTTATTTGATATATCTTCATTTTTATCTGAAATTATATATATTATTTTTGCAAAATGTATTCCCTCCAAAAATATGTCCATTACTTTTCCCATTATATATATAGATATTCCAGAATATAAGGCAATTTCCAATTGCTTGAAAGTTATAACATTTAATATTACTATTATAGAATCTATTATCATTATCAACTTACCAGTATGAAAATATGGTTTAAACTTTTTTATTATTACTGCTAACAAATCACTCCCACCAGTAGATGCATTTGCCTTTAAAACCATTGATGTTCCAAGTCCTGTTATAATTCCTCCATAAATTGATGCAAGTAGCCTATCACTAGTTATAACTCCGAAACTGAATAAATAAATCTATAAATATTGAAAGTGAAACTGTTCCAATTATTGCTTTACTTAAAAAATTCAATCCTAACTTAAAACATGCTATTACAAATAGAGGAATATTTAATATTAGTATCGTTACACCCATATTAACATTAAATAAATAATAAAATATTGTAGCAATTCCAGAAAATCCACCAGTAGATAATTTATTTGGCAACATAAAAAAAGCTGTTCCAGCTGCCATTAGTGCTGTTCCAATTATTAGTTGAATTAAATCAACACCATAATATGATATTTTTAGCATTCTTTTTGCTTTTTTTATATCAACCAAACAATTCACCTCAATATATTTTATTCATATAAAAAAATAACCCATATATATTATGAGTTATTTAAAATATTTTATTCAATTATTACCAGTATTTGTAATCTCTATAAGATTTTATTACGTTCATTTCAAATGTTCCTTCTGGTATGTTGGAATCTTGTTTCACTCTTATTTCAATATCATATAAATCTTTAAATTTATTTATATTTTCTTTTTTATGTCCAGAAACATTATTTACATTTACAGGATTTACTATAATCTCAGCCTCAATTACTCTTACACTAAGTTGCTTTATTCTATCTAATATACTGTCATACCACATTCCGGTCTTCAACTAATTGCCTAAATGCTTCATGGTATGGTCCTGCAACAACTGTGCTTCCTTCTGTTTTAGGGTTGCATATTAAATCTGTTGTTTGTAAACCTATTCTAATTACTTTTATTTTTTTCTTATTTAAATAATAATATACATCTTTGCACATTTCTACTGCTTGTGGTACATTTAATGGTCTATATCTTCCTTCATTGTATTCTTTTTCTAACTCTGTTCCTTTTATTACTAATACCGGATATATTCTCATAATCTTTGGTTTTAATTTTGCCAAATCTTCTGCTGTTTTCATATCATCTGGTAATCCACTTTCAGGTAATCCTATCATCATTTGATGTCCTAGTATAAATCCATGTCTTCTTATTAGCTTTGATGCTCTTTTTACATCTTCAAAAGTATGTCCTCTTTTTGCTTTCTCTAGAATAAAGTCGTTGCTTGATTGTACTCCTAATTCAATTGTTTTAACCTTATATTTCTTTAGTCTTTTTAAAATTTCTTTATCTATGTAATCTGGTCTAGTAGAAATTCTTATAGAATTTATCTTTTTTGCCTTAATGTATTCGTATGCTGCTTCAAGTAATTCAATTTGTTTATCTACATCAATTCCTGTAAAACTTCCGCCAAAAAAGGCTATCTCTTTATATGCTTTTTGATCTCCAAACATTTTAAGATGCTCATCTACAATTTGCTTTACATCCTCTTTTGTAACCTCTTTTGTTTGTCCACTTATACTTTTTTGATTACAAAATATACAATTATTAGGGCATCCCAAATGTGGCACAAATATTGGTATTATTAAGTGTTTCTTTTCCATATATCCTCCTTCAACCATACGCTCACTATGATTATTTTTTATATTTTTTCTAATGCGATTCTTGCCGCTTCCATTTCTGCACCTTTTTTGGTTCTTCCAGATCCAATTGCTAATACCTTTCCATTGCATGAAACATTTACCGTAAATATTTTATTATGATCAGGTCCAGATTCTTTTATTAGTTCATAAACTATTTTAACTTCTCCATGAATTTGCAATTTTTCTTGTAAAACAGTTTTATAATCTTTAACTCCAACATTTTTACTAGCTGCTTCAATGCTTTCACTTAAATTGCTAAGTATGAATTCTTTTGCCTTTTCTAGTCCTAAATCCAAAAAAACTGCTGCTATAAACGCTTCAACTGAATCTGCTAAAATTGCTGGATTTTCATTTCCTTTAGCTAATCTTTCACTTTTGCTTACTTTTAAAAAATCACTAAAATTATGTCTTTTTGCAACTTCATATAAACTTGCTTCACATACTACTGTAGCTCTAACTTTAGTCATTTCTCCTTCTTTTAGCTTATAATAATTTTTATATAGATACTCACTAGTTACTAATTCTAATATTGCATCTCCTAAAAATTCTAATTTTTCATTACTTTCAATATGATTTTCATAAGCGTAAGATTTATGAATAAACGCTGTTTGTAGCAATTCTTTGTTTGAAAAATTCATATTTAATTTTTTTTCTAAAACTTCTAATTCCATATTTTTAAAACTCCTCAATATTATACACATAATCTGAAATTTTTGCAAATTTCTCCAACGATAATTTTTCTGGTCTAATTTTTAAATCTATATCTAAGTTCATTAACATATTTTCTATTTCATCTTTACTATTTAAAATTTTACCATTTGTTAATGAATTTACTAAAGTTTTTCTTTTTTGCATAAATGCAACTTTTATAATATTAAAAAGCATCTTTTCACTTTTTACTTCTACCTTTGGAACTTTTAATATATCTAACTTAATAACACTAGATTCCACTTCAGGTACTGGTATAAATGATTCTTTCGGTACATTTAACACTATCTTAGGATTCGTATAATAATTGATTGCATAAGTAATTGCCCCATTATCACCAGAATTTTCATCAGATGCAAGTCTTATTGCAACTTCTTTTTGTACCATAACAGTTATACTAGTAATATCTAATTTTTCCTCTAATAGTTTCATTATTATTGGTGTTGTAATATAATATGGCAAATTTGCAACTACTTTCACATTGGTTATTTCTTCTGTTTTCTCTTCTTTAATCAATTTATTCAAATCAACTTTTAAAATATCATCATTTATTATATACAAATTTTCATTAGAAAATCTTTCATTTAAAATATTTATCATTCTTTCATCTAGTTCTACACATATAACTTTTCCAGCAGTTTTCAATAATTCTTTAGTTAATGTACCAAGCCCTGGTCCTATTTCTATTACTAAATCTTGCTTTCCTACTTCTGCTTTTTCTATTATACCATCAACAATATTTTCATCAATTAAAAAATTTTGCCCTAATTTTTTATTTGCTGATATATTGTATTTTTTTAATATTTGCATTGTCTCTGAATACAAATCCAAGTTCATACCTCCATCTTAGTGCCATTTTGTTACATAATTTGTATTATATCACAAAATAATTTTATTGCAATGTTGATTTTTATATTGTTTTCATATAAAATATTCTTGAAGTATTATACAAAAGAGTGGTAGATATGAAGAAAAAAAATAATATAAAAAAATTAAAATTAAAAAAAGAATCAGTTAAGTCTGGTAGTATAACAAAAAAACTTAATAGAACTTTCTTTGCGTATATTATTATTTTCATTTTATTGTTTATTCGTTTAGGTTGGCTACAAATTGTTCAATCTAGTTCTTTAAAAGAAATGGCTTATCAACAACAAGTTAATGATACTATTATTTCGCCAAAAAGAGGTACAATTTATGATACTAATAAAAAGGTTTTGGCAATCAGTGCACAAGTTGATACTGTTTCTATAAATCCAGGAAAAGTAAAATATAAAGATGATACTCTTGTTGAACCTTCTAAATTAGCAACAATATTTTCTACAATTTTTGGTTTAGAATATGAAGATGTTTTGGCAAAAATAAATAGTAATTCTTCTTCTGTTGTTATTGCAGAAAAGCAAGAAAAAGATAAAATAGATTTATTAAAAACAACACTTAAAGAAAATAATATAACAGCTGGTGTTAATATAGATTCAGATACAAAAAGATATTATCCTTATGATAATTTAGCTTCAAACCTTATTGGATTTTATGGCACAGATAAAGGTTTAGAGGGAATAGAAGCTAGATGGGATGATATTCTTACAGGTGTTACTGGTAAAAAAATATCTTCTAAAGGTCCTACTAGTCAAGAAATTCCAAACACAGAACAAACTTACATTCCTGCCCAAAATGGTAGCAATATAACACTTACAATAGATACAAATATTCAAACAATAGTAGAAAAATATTTGGAACAAGCTGTAACTGAAGACAGTTGTGTAAGAGGTGGAACTGCAGTAATAATGAAACCATCCACAGGAGATATATTAGCTATGGCTACTTATCCAGATTACAATTTAAATTCACCTTTTGAAGTAGATTCTTCTGTTTGGAGAAATAAAGTTGTATCCAATACTTATGAGCCTGGCTCAACATTTAAAGTAATAAATTCAGCTATTGCACTAGAAGAAAACATTGTGGATACAGATTCAAAAACTTTAATGTGTAATGGATATGAAATGTTCGGTAATACAAAAATACGATGTTCGAGATATTATGCACCTCATGGTTCACAAAGCTTAAGAGAAGCACTAGAGAACTCTTGTAACCCTGCTTTTATGCAATTAGGTAAAAAAATAGGTGTTCAAACTTTATATAAATATTATAAAGCATTTGGTTTGTTTGATACAACTAGAATAGCAGTATCTGGAGAATCTAATAGCATATTCCATAACATTGAAAATGTTGGTCCTATAGAACTTGCGACAATATCATTTGGTCAAAGATTTAATATTACACCAATTCAACTAGTTACTGCAATTTCTTGTATTGCAAATAATGGTGTTCTTATGCAACCTCGTATAGTAAGTGAAATTGAAAATCCAGATACAGGAGCTATAACTACAATTGAACCAATAGCTGTAAGACAAGTTGTATCAAAAGAAACTTCTTTGAAAATTCTAGATTGTATGGAATCTGTTGTAAGTGAAGGTGGAGGTTCTTATGGTGCAGTTAAAGGATATTCAATCGGTGGAAAAACTGGTACATCAGAACCAAATCCAGATAGACCAGAGGAAGGTACAACTGTTTCATTTGTTGCTGTTGCTCCTACATCAAACCCAGAATTAGTTATTTTAGTAACATTATATCAGCCAACTGTTGCTGGTGCGTCAGGTGGAGGAACTGCAGCTCCTGTAGTATCACAAATATTAAGTGAAGTATTACCTTATATGGGTGTTGCATCTTCTAGTACAAATACAGACAATTCAGTATCTACTACAACTTCTACTGTTCCAGATATACGAAACAAAACTATTTCTGAAGCAAAATCTATACTAAAATCTTATGGATTTAATGTAAAATATGTTAATACTGGAGTAAAAGAAGATGAAGCAATAGTTACAGATCAAGTTCCAAAAGCTGGTGTAAAACTACAAGCATCTCATTCTACAATATGTTTATATTCAGAAGAAAGTACTGCAAAAGAAGTTGTAACAGTTCCTAATTTAAAGGGAAAAACTTTGGCACAAGCTACAAATATTTTGAAAGCCATGAATTTAAATATTACATTTGATGGCGCACGGAATAGTAGTTAGTCAATCTCCTGCTATTGGAACAACAGTAGAAGAAGGAAGTATCGTTGATGTTACATTAAAGAAAGAATCGTCTGATTTACATTAGATTTATATAATAAAAATTGAATTTTAGATACAAAAAAATGGAGTACATTTATGTACTCCATTTTTAATAAATATTATTCTTCTGCATTTCCGCTTTCTTCCACATCTTCTGTGTTTATATGTGTATTTCTGTATTTTAACATTCCTGTTCCTGCTGGTATTAACTTACCTATAATTACATTTTCTTTTAATCCTATCAATGAATCAACTTTTCCTTTTATTGCTGCTTCTGTTAATACTCTTGTTGTTTCTTGGAATGATGCTGCAGATAAGAAGCTTTCTGTTGCAAGTGATGCCTTTGTAATTCCTAATAGAACTCTCTTTCCTACTGCTGGTTTTAAACCTTTTTCTATCGCCTTTTTGTTTTCTTCTTCAAATTCATACATATCAACTAAAGAACCTGCAAACAATCCTGTCTCTCCATTATCTTCAACTCTTACTTTTTTTAGCATTTGTCTACCAATTACTTCAATGTGTTTATCGTTTATATCAACACCTTGGTTTCTATAAACTTTTTGTACTTCAGAAGTTAAATATTTATGAACTCCCTCAACACCATTTATTGCTAATATTTCATTAGGATTTATAGATCCTTCTGTTAGCGGATCTCCTGCTTGTATTTCCATACCTTCTTTTACTTTTAGCTTAGATCCAAAGCTTATTATATAAGTTTTAGAATTATCTTTACCTGTAACTGTAACTTCTTTTCTCTTTTTATTGTCTTGAATTGATACAACACCAGAGATTTCTGAAATTACGGCTAATCCCTTTGGTTTTCTAGCTTCAAATAACTCTTCAACCCTAGGTAAACCTTGTGTAATATCTCCTCCTGCAACACCACCTGTATGGAATGTTCTCATTGTAAGCTGTGTACCAGGTTCACCAATTGATTGTGCTGCAATTATTCCTACTGCTTCCCCTATGTTTACTCTTTGACGAGTTGCAAGTCCCATTCCATAACATTTGCTACATACACCATGTTTTGTTCTACATTCTAATACTGAACGAACTTTTACTTTGGTTATTCCTGCATTTACTATTTTTTCAGCTAATGCAGTAGTAATCATTGTGTCTTTATCAACTATAACTTCATTTGTGTTTGGATCTATAATATCTTCTAATGGAAATCTTCCCAATAGTCTTTCTTCTAGTTTTTCTATCAATTGATTTCCATCTTTTATAGCTTCTATTTCAATTCCTTCAGTAGTTCCACAATCATCTTCTCTTACAATTATGTCTTGACTTACATCTACAAGTCTTCTTGTTAAGTATCCAGAGTCTGCTGTTCTTAATGCTGTATCTGCTAAACCTTTTCTAGCACCATGTGATGAAATAAAGTATTCAAGAACATCTAGTCCCTCTCTGAAGCAAGATTTAATTGGTATTTCAACCGCTTTACCAGATGTGTTAGCCATAAGTCCACGCATACCAGCAATTTGTCTTAATTGGTTCATATTACCTCTAGCTCCAGATTGTGCCATCATATATATTGGGTTTAAATTATCAAAATTGTCTTTCATAGCTTCTGTAACATCATTTGTTGCCTTTTCCCAAACTTTAATAACTGATGAATATCTTTCATCTTCTGTTATTAAACCACGTCTAAATTGTTTAGATATTTCTTCAACTTGAATTTCAGAATCTTCTAATATTTTCTTTTTAGCTTCTGGAACTGCAACATCAGCAACGCTAACTGTTATAGCACCTTTTGTAGAATATTTATAACCTATTGATTTAATATAATCTAGAACTTCTGCTGTTACAGATAAATCATGTTTATCAACACATTTTGAAATTATTTTTCCTAAATTACTCTTCATAACTGGGAATTCAATTTCAAGTCTAAATTTATCTTCATAGTTTGTTCTATCTACAAATCCTAAATCTTGTGGTATTCCTTCGTTGTATATAATTCTTCCCATTGTTGTTTCTATTGGATGTGTGCATAATTTTCCATCTATTTCTTTTGTCATTCTTACTTTTATTTTTGCATGTAATTCTAAGTCTCCATTTTGGTATGCCATATATGCTTCATCTTTATCTTTGAAGTACATACCTTCACCTTTTTCACCATCTAGTTGCATTGTTAAATAGTAACTTCCTAAAATCATATCTTGTGTTGGAACTGTTACTGGTTTACCATCTTGTGGTTTTAAAAGGTTATTTACAGAAAGCATTAAATATCTTGCTTCTGCTTGAGCTTCTGGAGATAATGGAACGTGTACTGCCATTTGGTCTCCATCGAAGTCAGCATTGAATGCTGTACAAACTAATGGGTGTAATTTTATTGCTCTACCTTCTACTAAAACTGGTTCGAATGCTTGAATACCAAGTCTATGTAGTGTTGGAGCACGGTTTAACATTACAGGATGGTCTTTTATAACATCCTCTAATATATCCCATACTTCTGGTCTTAATTTTTCTACCATTCTTTTTGCATTTTTAATGTTATGTGCTAATCCTCTACCAACTAATTCCTTCATAACAAATGGTTTAAATAATTCTACTGCCATTTCTTTTGGTAATCCACATTGATAGATTTTTAATTCTGGTCCTACAACTATAACTGAACGACCTGAATAGTCAACTCTCTTACCTAAAAGGTTTTGTCTAAATCTACCTTGTTTTCCTTTTAACATATCTGATAAAGATTTTAAAGGTCTATTTCCGGCTCCTGTTACAGGTCTACCACGTCTACTGTTGTCTATTAAGGCATCTACAGATTCTTGTAACATTCTTTTTTCATTTCTTACAATTATTTCTGGTGCACCTAATTCTAATAATCTTTTTAATCTGTTATTTCTGTTTATAACTCTTCTATATAAATCATTTAAGTCTGATGTTGCAAATCTACCACCATCTAGTTGTACCATAGGTCTAATGTCAGGAGGTGTAACTGGTATAACATTCATAACCATCCATTCTGGTCTATTATCAGACAATCTAAATGATTCAACTGTATCTAATCTTTTAACAATTTTTGCTTTTTTAGCATCTGTTGCTTTTTCTAATTCTTTCTTTAATTTTTCTGATAATTTTTCTAGGTCAATTTCTTCTAGTAATTCTCTTATTGCTTCTGCTCCCATTTTTGCTTTAAAAGAACCTTTTCCGTATTTTTCTTCTGCCTCGTGATACTCTTTTTCATTTAAAATATCACATTTAGATAATCCAGATGTTCCTTTATCTGTAACTATATATGAAGCAAAATATATTACTTTTTCTAGACTTCTTGGAGATATATCTAGCATTAAAGCTATTCTACTTGGTATTCCTTTGAAATACCAAATATGTGCTACTGGTGCTGCAAGTTCTATGTGGCCCATTCTTTCTCTTCTTACTTTAGATTTTGTTACTTCAACACCACATCTATCACAAACTATACCTTTATAACGAACTCTTTTATATTTACCACAATGACATTCCCAGTCTTTTGTAGGTCCAAATATTTTCTCACAGAATAATCCATCTTTTTCTGGTTTTAAAGTTCTATAGTTTATTGTTTCTGGCTTTTTTACTTCACCTTTTGACCATTCTCTTATTTTTTCATCTGATGCTAATCCAATTTTTATTTTATCAAACAATTCTAATTCATCCATTTAATGGATCCCCCTTTTTTTATTCATCTATTATGTCTTCGTCGTTTAAATCTTCATCATTCATAATATTATCTAATGCTAAATCATCATCATCTGTTAATATATCATCATCATTGAAGATAGCATCAGAATCTAAGTCTTCTGCATCATTTTCTATATATTCTTCTTCGGGTTCTTCTACTTCTTCACCTAATAGACCTTTATGCTCTTCTAAGTTAAAATCTATTCCTTCTTCTATATTTTCTTTTAATTCTAATTCTTGATTGTCCTCAGAATATAGTTTTACATCAAGTCCTAAGCTTTGTAATTCTTTTATCAATACTTTAAAGCTTTCTGGAACTCCTGGTTCAGGAACATTTTCACCTTTAACAATTGCTTCATAAGTTTTTACTCTTCCTACAACATCATCTGATTTTACTGTTAAAATTTCTTGTAGAGTATAAGCTGCACCATAAGCTTCTAGTGCCCAAACTTCCATTTCTCCGAAACGTTGTCCACCAAATTGTGCTTTACCTCCTAAAGGTTGTTGTGTAACTAATGAGTATGGACCTGTTGAACGAGCATGTATCTTATCATCAACTAAGTGGTGAAGTTTTAACATATACATAACACCAACTGTTATTGGCTTATCGAATGGTTCTCCGGTTCTTCCATCATATAGAATTGTTTTTCCATTTCTTTCAAGTCCTGCTTCTTCTAGTAAATCTTCTATTTCTTCTTCTGATGCTCCATCAAATACTGGTGTTGCAACTTTCCATCCAAGCATACGTGCGGCTGCTCCTAGGTGAACTTCTAAAACTTGACCTAAGTTCATACGAGAAGGAACACCTAATGGGTTTAATACGACATCAACTGGAGTTCCATCTGGCATAAATGGCATATCTTCAACTGGTAATATTCTTGAAATAACACCTTTGTTACCATGACGTCCAGCCATTTTATCTCCAACTGATATTTTTCTCTTTTGAGCAATATATACTCTTATTACTTGGTTTACACCAGGTCCTAATTCTTCTGAATTTTCTCTTGTAAATATTTTAACATCAACTATTGTTCCTTGCTCTCCATGAGGTACTTTTAAAGATGTGTCTCTAACTTCTCTTGCTTTTTCACCAAATATTGCACGAAGTAATCTTTCTTCTGCTGTTAATTCTGTTTCTCCCTTTGGAGTTACTTTTCCAACTAAAATATCTCCTGGTCTAACTTCTGCACCTATTCTAATTATTCCTGAATCATCTAAGTCTTTTAATGCATCTTCTCCAACATTTGGAATATCTCTTGTAATTTCCTCAGGTCCAAGTTTTGTATCACGACATTCGCAATCATATTCTTCAATGTGTATTGATGTATAAACATCCTCTTTAACAAGTCTTTCACTTAGTAATATAGCATCCTCGTAGTTATAACCTTCCCAAGTTGTGAATGCTATTAAAACATTCTTTCCTAATGCCATTTCACCATTTTGTGTTGATGGTCCATCTGCTATAACATCATCTTTGTTAACTTTTTCTCCAACTTTAACTATTGGTCTTTGGTTAATACATGTTGCACCATTTGTTCTCTTGAACTTACGTAATGTATATGTATCTGTGTTACCTTTATCATTTTTAATTATAATTTGGTCAGCTGTAACTTTTTGTACAACTCCACCTTCTTTTGCAACAACAACTATTGCAGAATCTTTTGCTGCTTTATATTCAATACCTGTTCCAACTATTGGTGAATCTGTAATCATAAGTGGAACTGCTTGACGTTGCATGTTTGCACCCATTAACGCACGGTTTGCATCATCATGCTCTAAGAAAGGTATCATTGCAGCACCAACAGAAACCAATTGTTTTGGAGATACATCTATGTAATCTACTTTATCTGAAGGAACTTCTATAATTTCATCTAAGTATCTTACTTTTATTTTTTTGTTAACAAATTTTCCTTTTTTATCTCTTGGCTCACTAGCTTGAGCTATCATGTAGTCATCTTCTTCATCAGCTGTCATATATTCAACTTCATCTGTTACAGCATGAGTTTTTGGATCTACTTTTCTATATGGTGTTTCAATAAATCCATATTCATTTATTATAGCAAATGATGAAAGTGCTGATATAAGTCCAATGTTTGGTCCTTCAGGAGATTCTATTGGACATAGTCTACCATAGTGAGTATAGTGAACGTCTCTTACCTCGAATCCAGCTCTTTCTCTAGATAAACCACCAGGTCCTAATGCTGAAATTCTTCTTTTATGTGTTAATTCTGATAGTGGATTTGTTTGATCCATAAATTGAGATAATTGTGAGCTACCAAAGAATTCTTTAATTGCTGATGTTATTGGCTTTGTGTTAATCAATGTTTGTGGTGTTACAACATCTAAATCTTGTATTGTCATTCTTTCTCTAACAACTCTTTCTAATCTTGTAAGACCGATTCTAAATTGATTTTGTAATAACTCTCCAACGCATCTTATACGTCTATTTCCTAAATGGTCTATATCATCTACTTTACCTAATCCATATTGTAAATTTAATAAATAATTTATTGAAGAAATCATATCTTCTGTAACAATATGTTTTGGAACTAACTCGCTAATTCTTTCTTCTATTGCTTTCTTTAAATCTTGTTTTTTTGTATTTTCTAATATGTTTTTTAATACTTCATAATTTACTAATTCTTTTATATTTAAGTCACTTAAATCTATGTCTACAAATGCTTTAATATCAACTGTTCCGTTTCCTATTATTCTAACTTTTTTGTCTTCAACTTTAACATCTACTATATTTATTCCAGAATTTTGAATTTGTATAGCAACTTCTTTTGATATTACATTGTCTTTTTCAACAAAAACTTCTCCTGTTTCTGGATTGATGATATCAGCATATGCTACTTTATCTGTTATTCTATGAGCTAAATTTAATTTTTTATTAAATTTATATCTTCCTACTTTTGATAAGTCATATCTTCTATTGTCGAAGAATAAACCATTGAATAAATTTCTTGCAGCATCAACAGTTGGAAGTTCTCCTGGTCTTAATTTTTTGTATATTTCAACCAAAGCTTCATCACTTGTCTTAACTGTATCTTTTGCTATTGTTGCTAATATTTTTTCATCTTCACCAAATAAATCTATAATTTGCTCATCTGTTGAAACACCTATTGCTCTTAGTAATGTTGTTACTGGTAATTTTCTTGTTCTATCAACTCTAACATAGAAAACATCATTTGCATCAGTTTCGTATTCTAACCATGCTCCACGAATTGGCATAACCGTAGATGTATATATTTTTTTACCTGTTTTGTCATAGTCTGAACCATAGTAGCATCCTGGTGAACGAACTAATTGGCTAACAATAACTCTTTCTGCACCATTTATAATAAATGTTCCACTTTCTGTCATAAGTGGGAAATCTCCAAGGTAAATTTCTTGTTCTTTAATTTCTCCAGTTTCACGATTTATCAATCTAACTTTAACGTGTAAACGTGTAGAGTATGTAGCATCTCTCTCTTTTGCCTCTTCAGTTGTGTATTTACTTTTTTCTTCCATGTAATAGTCGAAAAATTCAAGAACTAAATTTCCGAGAATAATCTTCTATTGGAGAAATATCTCTTAAAACTTCTCCTAAGCCTTCCTTTATGAACCAATTGTAAGAATCAATCTGTACTTTAATAAGATTTGGCATTTCAATGAAATCGCCTGTTTTAGCAAATGTTTTTCTAGTACACTTTTCGTGTTTTACATCTGTTAACAAAATGAATCAACTCCTTCAAGATTTTAAAATTTTTGAGCAGAAGAAATTTATATTCATTTTAAAGAAGTCCCTCTTAAATAATAAACTAACTATTTTACATTAAAACCGTACTGCCCTAATGGATTTTAAGTAAAATAGGTTTTTTAAAATTTAATTCCTCTCCCTTAAATTTATATACAAAAACCATTTTTGCCCATTTTTACAAATAGGCTATATTATTCTATCATACGGAAATACGGCTTGTCAACATTTAACATAAAAATATTTGCAAAAATTTTTTTTATATGCTATAATTTTTATAAATTGTTCTAACTGTAGGGAACGACGTCATCGTCGTTTTTTAAAATTTCTAGGAGGAAAATAAAATGAATTTATTCGAAAGAAAATTTTATGTTGAAATATGTGATATAGATACAAAGAATGCTCTAACAAACTACGGAATTCTTAGAATGATGCAGGAAATTGCTGGAGCCCATTCAGATTCTGTAGGAATTTCTATAAACCATATGGAAGAAAAACCATATAACTGGCTACTTTTAAATTGGAAATTACAAGTATTTTCAAGACCTATATGGAATTCTGAATTAACTGTAAAAACATGGCCAAGCTCATCAGATAAACTATATTCATATCGTGATTTTGAAATATATACAAAAAATAATGAATTAGTTGCTAAAGCAACATCAAAATGGGTACTTATTAACACTAATACATTAAACATTGAAAAAACATCCCAAGAAATTTTTGATATATATAAACCAGATAATACTTGTATATTTGAAGAGCCAATATCAAAATTAAAAGAACCAGATAATCACGATTTTATTAAGTATTATACAATTACAAGAAATGATTTAGATATAAATGGACATGCAAATAATTTATCTTATTTAAAAATGATAACAAACCTAATGCCTGATGATGACTACAATAATATGGATTTTAAAAACCTAGAGATAATGTATAAAAAAGAATGTAAATTAGGAGATGAAATTGCTTGTATATTCACAAAGACTGACAACACATACACAATAGCAATTAAATCAAAAGATTTATCTGTTTTACATTGTATAATTAAAATGTGGGAATAATGTGTTATTACGATAGGCGCAATCATGCGCCCCTACGGTGTTCATATATACACCAATTCATTTTGTTATGTATAAATTTGATATTGTAGGGGCGCATGATTGCGCCCTATTTCGTTGGTTGCATAAAAATAAGGAGGTAATTTTAAAATTACCCCCTTATTTTTTTATTTGTTTTATTTCTTTAAAACTTTTTTCTTTATTAACACAATTCCTACAACTACTATTGTTGCTGAAATTATTGCAATTACGTAATAGAATCTTCCTTCTCCTAATGGTGGTGTTATTGCTGTTGTTCCTGTTAAATATGCATCTTCTTGTTTCTTGTTATTTTCATCTGTATCATAAGGTACATAATCTCCAGGAACTGTTTCGTAATCTCTTCTTCCTGCTGTTGTAATTATTTGTGTTAACTCTGCACAGTTTGAGAAATCGAAATCATTTAAGTTCTTTCCACTTGTATCTTCTGATAATGTTATTCCTAAATGAATTGGTATTTGAACTGATTGTCCTGCAGTTAATCCATCATTATCAAATTTAGATGTATTTGTTTGTAATACTTTTGACACTTTCTTTTGAGTTCTCTGTATTCCTTCTTTAACTGTATCTGAAAGCCATCCATCGTTTATTTCATTTTTTGAATTACCTGTATTACCACTTTCTTCATATACTATATCCCATATTGTTCCATTGCTATTATCCTCTGCTCTATATTCTAAGTTTATATTTACATAGTCAAATATTGTTGCTTTAATTGGTAATGGTGTTGTTAAGCCATATCCTCCTATAGCAGTTCCTAAATTAGACATTACCTGATGATCATCATTTCGTAAATCTCCTGTCGTAACAGTTCCACTTACATATACATAGTTGTTTAAGCAATCATCAGTATTTGAGTCATTTGTTACTGTTACAGTATAGTATATATCTAATAATGCTCCATCCATTAAACCTGGCTCTAAGTTGATAAATGTTTGTTGTATATCAACCTCACCTTTTCCATTAGGCATTTTTTGTAATCCAGATTGTTTTGTATCATCATCAGTGTCTATTAAAACTGTTCCATCACTTGCTGTTAAAATAATTCTATCTACCTTTTTCTCTAATTTTCTACTAGCAGTTGGTCTTTCTTTTAATCCAAGGT
This sequence comes from uncultured Clostridia bacterium, assembly GCA_947632145.1. Classification (GTDB taxonomy): domain Bacteria; phylum Bacillota; class Clostridia; order TANB77; family CAG-508; genus CAKPQL01. The sequence continues at coordinate 61,118 of CANRNW010000001.1, read as the reverse complement.
TGATAACATTAGGTTCTGTTATTAAATCGTTTGATGCTATTACTATAATATCTGATACAGCTTCCATATATGTACAGTTTCCATCGCCTTTATACTCGTGTCTTGGCTCAGCTGTATTTCCACCGCTAAGAGAAATTGCATCACTTGAGCTAAGTGTAATATCTGCATTTAATTTATTTAGTATACTTGCATTATCGTAAATCAAGTCTTGTGTATTTTTTATTATATCTGCCCTTATTGTAGCTTTATCTCTTGCTGAACTTACATTATTTACTGTACTACTTACACCTTCATTTTCTTTCTTAGATTGTGAACCTTTTTTATCAGCAAACATATCACCTATATTCCAGTTTTGATTCCACCAACCAAGGTCACCATTTTCTCCTTCTTGACCTACTACTAAGAAATTTTTAATTCCTGTTACAAGATCAGCATTAGTAGCAAATGCCTTTAATTTATCACTTTGATTATATCCCGGTACATTTCCACTACTTAATGCGCTATATGGTTTAGTTGCTTGGTAATCTTGTGCATTATATTTTTTGTTTGTTTGTAACATTTCTTGATCACCATAAATGAATTTTAATGAGTAGTTTCCACCTTCTACATAGAAGCTATAATTTCCATTTCTATCTGTTTTTACACTTTGATTTGAATTAACAAATTCTATTCCTGGTCTTTCAACTTCTTTTACTGTTCCATCTTCTTGTACAATATGTTCTACCAATTTTACTGTAACATTTTCTATACCAACTTCTATTCCATCTTTTTCTCCTGCTGTTGCTCCTACAGTATCATCCCATACATTTCCTTTTATCTCTTTAGGTGTCCAATTTATTTCTAATCTAAACATTGGAGATGCATCTGTATCATCTTCATAAGTTTTTTTATCTCCTGGTGTTGCATTTCCTGGTGCAGAATCTTTATCTATTTTTCCTACAAAATCATTTCCATTTTTTACAGTATATGAACCAATTTCTGCAATATTTTGCATTCCATCTCTATCAGATCTATCAGTTCCTGTTTCTAGTCTACCATTCGGTATTGTATTTCCATCAAGTACAGAATCTGTATCTCTTACTTTTAACATTAAGTATACTGCTGACTCTCCATTGTTAGCTCCTACTGTTATTGGTGTTGTAGACTTCATCATTCGATAGTTTCCATATGAGCCTGAACTAATCCAATCAACTCGTCTATTGGTTCCTTCAATCCAAGAATCATAAGCGGTTGATGAAACCTTAAGTCCGGCTTCTCTAAATAATCTACTTGCTTTAGCAATTTCATTTCTTGGAACCCTTTCTAATCTATCATCATAATAATCAATTATTTCATTTATTATTCCATAGTCATTAACATCCTCACATTGATTCTTTATTGCTATTCTATATAAAACATATACATGTAATTTTTCTTCATCTACTACATAACCTGTTGCACCAGTACCATCGATTGGTTCTCCATCTCCATATATTTTTGTAAATTGAGTTCTCCAGTTATAGTCTGCAGCAGAAATTTCTTGTTTTATATATTCATCCTCTTGTCTTGTAAAGTCTATGCTTAAATCTTCTTTTTTAGCACTTTGTGGATATATTACAACTTTTTCCTTGTCTTTTATTGTTGTAGCTCCTGCTTTTAATTGTGTTGATAATTGGAAATCTGCTCTTTGTCTAAACTTTAATCCAAGGTTTATGTGTTGTAAATAATTTAGTATTTCTGGTTCTCTAGCACTATATATTATTATTTCATTTTCTTTTTCAAAAGGATATTTTAAAGTATTAGGAGTTCTTGCTTGTATTTTAAATGGATCTATTACTTTTCCTGTTTGTTTATTTGGTCCTTGTGGAGTTCCTGTTTCGCCATACTCTGCGTCACGATTATTATCTGTTGTTATTATTTTACTCTTAATGTAGTCAACTCCACTTTCTTTGTATTTATTATTAAAATATTTTAAAATAGGAGATGTTCCTTCTGCTTTTCCTGTATCTCTTGCTCCAATATTTTCATAAGTGATTACTCCAAATTTATTATTAAATGTTGGTCTATCTAATTCATCTTTTACTTTTGAATTATTATCATATTTTGTTTGATTTGGATTATTTATATATCTTCCTTCATTTCCATCATCTGCTAAATATTGAGTTATAGTGTAAGTTTGTCCATCATACGTAAATCTTACATAATATTTTTGGTCTACTGGTAATCCATAAAACATATACTCTCCATTGCTATCTGTATACATCGCATAGCCATAGGTTGTATTATTATATGCTACTTTTTGTCCATTTGATGGATTGATCAAATTTGTATTTCTCTTATCTTCAACTACTTCATTTTGTTTAACTTTAACTGATGTTCCATCAAAGAAGAATAATTCTACTAACACATTTTCTCTTCCCAATTCTCCATTGTTAATAATTCCATCTGCATTATCAATTACTTTTCCATTATCCATTCGACCATCTATCCAAACTTTTCCACCTAAATCTATATATGTTGGTAAACTATCTTGTTTAAAAGTAATTTCTAATTCATAATATCTCCAAAATAGTTTTGCCTCACCAAATGCAAATAGTGGTTGCCATTCAGCATAATTTCTAGGACGACTCTCTCTTTGCAATTGATACGTTTTATCATGGTATATTGTATGTAGTTTAGTGCATTTATCATCGCTACAATATGTATGATCATCATTTTGGCAATTTGAAATATATTCTCTTTGTCCAGCGCAGTTAAAAATATAACAATTATTATGTTTTACTGCTTGTATCCATTTATAATATTCTATTCCATGTTTTGTTGGATCTGTTATTGTATATCCATATCCAGTTGCATCTAAATATTTGAATTTAACTTTAAAGTTTGTTATTTCCTTTATTTTATTTGATTTTACTGTGCTATTTTGAACTTTTATATAAAATGTAAATTGTCCACCACTAGTAGGAAAATCTTGTTTATTTCCGTTTTCATCTGTAATTTCAAAAGGTACCGTTTGATCTTTTTTTCCATTACTATTAGTTCCATACAATTCAGCACCAGTAATTTCTCCTACAACTACCTCTGAATCTAATGTTAATTTTGAATAATCCATTTTTACTGGTCCTGCTATAAAGTAATCTCCTTCTATATTATATTTAAATTCATAATCTGAGCTATTACTATTTAATTTTGGTAATTTAAAATCATTTCTAAAGGTTTCAAATTCAGTTGCTTCTGTATACAATTTTTTGGCTATAGGTTTATCATCTCCTATATATGAATCTTGAGTACTTCCCTTTTTTAATTCCCATATTGCAAATTGACGTGCACTATACTTAAATGAAGTACCATCACGCGTATATAATGCTTGATAGTCGGGATTATCCTTTTGAGCTAATATATATGATTCTGCATAACTTGTTGGATATTTATCTACCTTTAAAACACTTAAATTAACTACTTGAGAGACAAAATATCTTTTGCCCATTAAACTAAATGGTGTACTTGTCCATCTATCTTTATAATATTTTGTATCACTTGAAGTCAAATTATCGACCAACACATATATTGGATTTTCATTTTCATCTACATAGTAAACATTATCATGATATCCTGTATAATTTACACTATTAGCTCTAACTATTTTTTGTACAGTAAGTGCCGCTCTTAAAAACAAATGTTTCTCACCAGCAAAGCAAAATACATCATCATCAAATTGTAAATCTTCGTGCACGAATCCTATATCATCATCATCAACATTTCCATGGGCCTTATTTTCTACATCTGTCTCGTCTTTATAATTTCCTTCAGCTATTATTTCGTCTCTAGGAGTTCCAACTTCATTTGCTTCATATGCTGCATATTGGACATTTCCTGATAATTGACTTCCAGAATTTCCAGCAGCAAATATTTTGCTTAGTATAAGAGTTACAATTGCTATAAGTGCTATTACATATACTATAATAAATGCTTTCTTTTTCTTACTCATTAGTTTATCCCTCCCTTCAATACTCTTTTATTTATTTCGTAAACACCTAGTGCTATTATTGCTATACTTATAAATGTAATTGTTATATACACTGCAACTTGTCCTGTTTTAACTGTTATTATTAAGTTTGCATAGTCTAAATCGTTTTCTCCTTGTGCCTTATTTCCAGTGCTAGAATTATAATCTTTAAGTCCAAGTTCATTATAATCTTCATATATTTCTGCTCTATTTGTTATTGTTCCTGTATTTTCACCTGTCATCTTCTTTGTTAGTATTAGTTTTAATTCTTGTGTTTCTCCTGGTTTTATTATTGTATTTGTTAAAGTATTGTTATAGATATTACCATCTTTATCTTTATACCAACCAGGGTTTTGTATTTCATCAAAGTTTAAATCACTTGGTAGATAATCTACTATTTTTTTAGCAATTCCTTCAACTGCTCCTTCATTTTTTATTGTTATTTTATATTCTATTGTTGCAGTTGTTGAACTTAAATATTTACCTGGTATATCTATTTTTCCCAATTTAGCATTATTGAATGTATACTCTTTTGTTCCAGATGAATTTACTATTGTAGCTTTAGATAATTCCATTTTTAAACTTAAATCAAATTTTGGATTTTCCACTAATCCTATATTTATATTTGCAATACTTGAGTCTAAAATTGTAATTGTATTTGTTGCTCCTGCTATCTTTGTAACTCCATCTCTATTTACATTTGTTTGTATTGCTTTTGAAGATAAATCTTCTGTTACTCCTGATTTATTGTATTCTGTTATGTTGTATAAGCTAGAGTCATATTCAAATATTACTATGTATGAACCAGGAAGTAAATTTGAAAAAGTATATTCACCTTTGCTTGAAGTTTTTGTTTCTTTAATCGTTCCATTTGTTCTATCTGTAACTATAACTCCAGTTTTTGAATCTATCAATAATGCATTTATTCCTTCTAATAGTTTTTCATTTTCATCTAATTTTCCATCTTTGTTTTCATCTAACCAAGCTTTACCAGATATTCTATATGTTTTTACTGTTGGATTATCTGGATTTTGGTCATCTGGATTGTCTGGATCATCTATAACTTTTTCTATTTTATATGTTAACACATTTGATGATACTGGAGCTCTCTTTTCATCTTCAATTGTAGCTTTGATATTTATTTCTTCTTCAGCCAAACCATTTTGAACAGTTGCCGTTCCTACTATTTTAAATGCAATTTTTTCTCCCATGTCTAATGAAGTAGTTAACTGATATTCATTTCCATATATTGTTGTTAATTCTTGTGTTTCTCCACTATCTAGTGTATAAGTTGCATCTGTTACTTCAAAGCCATCTGGTAAATTTATTGAAAGTATTGTATTCCTTGATATCGTTCCACCTGTATTTTTTGCTATTCCTGTTATTTCAATATTTTGTCCTTCTTTTACATATGATCCATTTGTTATATTTGAATTTAAATTTACACTTAATACTGGGGCAATTACATTTAATGTTGTTGTATTTGAATACCAAGTTCCTTTTCCTTCTACACTAACTTTTGCCCTATTTGCTATTTGCATATTTCCAACTGTTTCTGGTAAATTTGTTTTTACATTTATAACTTCTATAAAATGGCTATTAGCTTCAATTTTATCTACATTTATAGTTATAGTTCTAGTATTTTCATTATATTTTATATCTTCTTGCCCTTTTAATGGCACAAACTCTAACCCCTCTGGTATAACTTGTGTTATAACAACATCATTTATGTCTTCTTCTGATACATTGCTTACAACCAAATTCATTTGAACTTCATAATCATTTAAGAAAATTGCTTGGCTATCTTCTGACAATTCGACTACTATATCAGTTTCATTTATAATATTCTTTACTTCATGTTCTATTTTTTCATCTAAGTTTTGTCCTGTTACTTCTACTGTATTTTTTAACTTTAAGTACTCAATATATTCTTCGTAAGTAATAACTGTTGAATTACCTTCATCATCATATTTTATATATTGGTCATTTCTAGTTGATAGATTTTCGCTTGTTTTTATTTCTTTTACATCTTTTGGAATAACAATATATTCTAATACTCCGCTTCCTCCTGCTGGTATTTTTTCCCAGTTAGCTGTGAATGTAGTTACATTTTCTTCATTTACTGTATGGTCTTGTGTAGTTAATATACTTCCAGTTTCATCTAATATTTTCATATTTGTATTTAATATTTTTCCATTTTGTATATTTGTAACTAGTTGAACATTTGTAGCATCAACTGTACTTGTATTTTTTATTGTTGTTATATATATTACTTCTTGTTTTTCCATTACTGAATCTGTTGAGTCTATTTCTTCTTCTTGATAGATTATCTTTGTATTTGCCTCTAATGTTGCTTTTTCATCTAAATCAGCTGTTAAGTTTGGATTAGTTACTACTTCTGGTTGATCATTTTGTGTTTCTGTTTTTGGTCTTGCAATAAAGTTTACATCAATTTCTTCTTTTCCTTCATTTTCATAGGCAATAGCATTTTCGTTTGTATATGTAAATATTACTTTATCTGATACATTTTCTTCTAATTCTCCTATTTTTAATGTAGCATCTATTGTTATAACTGCACCATTTGTAAGTACTCCATCACTGAATAAGTTTTCTGCACCTTTTGTTATTATTTTTAATACTATTCCATTTTCTGTGCTTACTTTTTCTATTTTGTCTATCTCTAATCCACTTGAATATAATATATTTGCCATTCCATATATATCTTCTATGTATTTTGGTAGAGCTATTTCAAATACTGCATTTTTATATAAATCTGAATTTTCACTGCTATTGTTTAAAATTATTTTGAAGTTTACATCTTTATTTTCTGTTGATGAAACTAGGTCTACATTACTCATTTCTAATTTTGCATTTGTGCTTGTTTCTGTTAAAGCAATTGTGTCAGATATAACATCGCTATTTGCATAAACATTTACTTTTAAAGTATCGAATTCTTTTAATTGTGCTTTTGGATATATTAAATCTTTAGATATAATTTTGCTTACATCTATTTTAAATATTTCGTCTGCTATTGGTTTTGATGTTTCTATCATAATATTTGATATTTGCTCGTCTAAATTGATTATGTAGTTTCCATCTACATCTTCAGTTTCTGAATTTATTATATATGTACCTGTTCCATCAGACATTTTAACAAATCCATCTTCTCCTAGTACTTTTTGCATATTTGCTTTGCTTATTGTTATTTGATTAGAATATGTATTTGGTATTGAATATTCTTTTTCTCCTTTTAAGAAAGTGTCTGTTGGTATTTCAAATGCTAATTTTTCTACTGTTTCGTAGTTTGATACATTTGCTTTAATTGTTAATTCATAAGCTGTATCATAATTTTTTATATCTGAATTACAGTTTGCATACATTCTTCCTTTTGACATTTCTTCTTGATTTGCTTTTACACTGTATGTAACTATGCTTCCTATTTCTTCATTTAATATTATTTCTTCATTTAATGTTGCTGATTTCTCTACTACTCCTTCTGCACTAAAGTTTTCCATTTTTGCTTCTATGTTAGATGTAATTGTTTGTTCCTCGTCTATTGTTGCATTTGGATATATATATGTGATTAAGTATGTATCAGCTCCTGTTCCTGCCCATACTTTTCCTTCTTCTTGATACATTTCTGATTTAATTGAAATTGTTCCATTTTCTTTATCATAGTTCCAATTATTTTCAGTAAATTCGATTTTGTCTCCATTTGTTGCTAAAGTTTGATCTGCAATTACTATTGCATTTTCTGGTAAAACATCTGCAATTTTTGGTACTTCTATTTTTATTTCAGAAGATTTTACTGGTAAAACAAAATCTTCTTTATTTTGTTTTTCTGTAACTTGCATTTGTAATAAAATTCCTGATTGTTCATTGTTTGTGTATGGAATATATTTTACAACTGATTGTTCTAGGTTTAACTCTGTTTCTATGTTCCAACCTAAACTTAAAGTTATTGTTTTTAATATGTCCATTTCAGTTCCAAGTCTATCTACATATATTCCTCTAAGTGTTACATTAGTTTTTTGTTTTAGTTTATTTATGTCCATCAAATTTGGAATTACTGTTCTTACTGGTATTTGAATTACTGCATCTGTTCCATAATCCACAAAGTTTAGTGCTATTGTTTTTAATTCTTTATTAACATTTTGGATTAGTGTTGTATCATCCAAATCTGAAATTATATCATAATTCGTATCAGTTGAATTTTGTTCATCTCTAAAATCAATATATGCTTCTTTTAGGTAGCCTGCATCTTTTACTGCAAGGTGTAAGTTTATTATCGAATTATTACTTGTTGCATCAAAAATAGCAGAGTGTACATTTTTACCTCCGTTGTCGTTAAAATATGCATCAAATTTTACATTGTTTGATTGTGTGTTTTCATTTTGTGACTCTAAATCCGTTTCGAATGCATACGCTATTAAATTCTTCCCCAAAAATAAGATATTTACAAGTGTCATTGTAATTATCAGCAAAATTGCTAATATCCTCTGTGTTTTCTTGTTTTTACAAATTTTTGTTAGCATATATTTTACCTCCCACTTATATACATAATTCAAATTTAGTTACCATAATTATATATACATAATTATATTATGCCATTTTTTTTTGAATAAGTCAATACTTATAGGGCTTATTATAGGTGTTTTTTTGTATTTTTTCCTATTTTTACCTAATTTTTAATTTACGGAAGTAGTATTTTGTCGAATTATGAAATCGAAAATATTAAATTTCTATTACATTTTTATAAATTGTAACCAATTAGTTTTTTTATCATATTATAGTATATAGTACATAAATTATATTACTAGGGAAGAAAGGAAAGGGAAGGCTTATGAATAATTCTGATATGAATAAACTTATGGAAATATTGTCCAAAATGGATCAAAAGGAATTACAAAATGGTATAGCCAAAGCTAATGAAATATTGAAAAATAATAGTAAGGAAGACATTTTAAAGAAAATGAAAAACATGTGATTTGGCTCCATTAGGTAATGGTGGAAAAAAGTACATAGGGAGGTAAGACTTATGGAGGATAACGCTTTTGATAAAATTAAATCTATAATGAATAATGGTAATATTCCAGATGAGTTTCAAAACATTATTTCTAATATGAATTCTTCTAATTCTAATACTGATTCTAATAAAAATAGCGGAATTTCTCCAGAAGCTATTAACAATTTAGTTTCTATGTTGAATAAAAATAATACCTCAGATACTGCAAAAGATGATTCAACTAATAATTCATCTAATTCAAGTTATAATATCGATTTTGAAACTATTATGAAATTTAAGAATATTATGGATAAAATGAATTCTAAAGATGATCCTAGATCTAAATTGCTTATTTCTTTAAAACCATACTTGAAAGATAATAAAAAGAATAAAATTGACCAATATATTCAATTTTTAAATATTTCTAGAGTGATGGATATGTTTACTAAATCTAATGGTGATGATAAATGATAAATTTAAGTTCGGATAATATGTTACTTATTACTTTAATTTTCTTTTTATATGAAGAAGGTGTCGATGATACTTGGCTTTTTATCACATTGATTATGCTGTTGGTAGGATAAAATCCTCAGTCACGATAGGTGACTGAGGGGGATTATTCTATTACAATTTCGTTGTCTTTTACATATATGTATGTATGTTTCTTTGGTGCTACTTCTACTACTTCTTTTACTAAGTTTGCTATTCTTATTTGTGGTGCATCTATTGATGTTGTTGCAATTATGGCTTTTTTATTTCCTTTTGCTCCTGCGTGAGCTAGTCCTCTTAATGCTCCTAAAACTATTATATTTTCTCCTGCAATTACTTCTGCTCCGCCGTTTATATCTCCTATAATTACTATACTTCCTTCATATTCCATTTTTTGTCCACATCTTAATGAACCTCTATAATATTTTGTATTTGAATTCTCTGTATCTCTTTCATATACTTTTTTTATTTCTGAAAGTCCCATTTCTTTAGGACTATCAAACTTAATTTCTACATCTATTTCTTCTTTTATTATGTTTTTTATGTCTTCCATTTCTTTTGTTGTTAATACTCTTCCTGTTACAAATATTGGATTTTTTTCTTCTTTATACATTTTGCTTAATTGTGCAACTTTTTCTTTTAAACATTCTATCATTTCTTCATAACTAACTTGTTCTGCTATTTTAATAATTATTTCTCCTTGTTTTAAATTTATGGCAATACAGTTTTCCATTTTAATTCCTCCTTTTTTGTTTGGGCGCAATCATGCGCCCCTACAGTTTTTGTGATTGCTCGGGTACAATCATGCGCCCCTACGTTTTTTTGTGATTTGCTCGGGTGCAATCATGCGCCCCTACATGTTTATTGTCTGTTTGTAGCTAGATATTGTATTATCTTCTACTACTTTTGCTTGGTTCATTCCAAAATATTCAGATATTACATCTTTTGCAACTTCTGCTGTATAAGATCCATGTTCTCCACCTTCTACGAATACTACTATTGCTATTTCTGGCTCATCAAATGGTGCAAAACCGACAAACCATCCATTAGATTTATCACCAGCTTCTGCTGAACCTGTTTTTCCTCCTATTTCTATTTCAAAATTTTTAAATGTGTTATAAGCTGTTCCTCCAGGGTCATTTGCAACAGATTTCATTCCTTCTAATACAGTTTTTAAGTTTTCTGGATCTATGTTTAAATCTTCTTTAGTTGATCTTGTTCTACCAATTTTTTGATCTATATAATTATTTATTTCTTCTTTTGGAACTTCAGTGCCGTCTTGGTTTATTATTGTTTTTATAAGTGTTAAATCTATATTTTTTCCTCCATTTGTAAGTATACTTATGTATTTTGCCATTTGCAATGGAGAAAATGAATTTTCTGCTTGACCAATTACTGCTGATAATGTATTTCCTAAATACCACGTTTGTCCTATTTTGTCATAATATGTTTTTCCTGCTAATGTTCCAGAAGTTTCATCTATTACTTCTGCACCTGTTTTCTCTCCTAATCCAAAATATCTTGCATAAGTCTCTAGTGGTTCTATTCCCATTCTATACCCAACTTCATAGAAAAAGTAATTACAAGATTGTTTTATTGCATTTGTAACATTTATAGGTCCGTGTCCTGCTCTATACCAACATTCTGGATGATGTCCATAAGGATATACCCCTATATCATTTATTAGTTCGTTTCTTGTAATATTTCCAGTTTCTAGACCAGCTATTGCTGTAACCATTTTAAATGTTGAACCTGGAGCATAACTTCCTTGTGCTGCAACATTGTATAATGCATTGTTTTCTCTATATTCTGACCATTTTGCCTCACTTATTCCATTTAAGAATAACTGTGGTTCATAGTCTGGTAAACTAACCATGGCAAGGATTTCACCAGTTTTAACATTTGTAACAACTACCGCTCCTCTTGTAGCATTACATACTTCACCAAAACTACCATTTCGCATTTTTTCCAAATTTTTTGCTAATGCATCTTCTGTAACTTTCTGTAAGTTTGCATCTATTGTTAATACTACATTGGAACCTTGTATTGCTTCTTTTGTATCGTACTCTGCAACTGCCATACCATTTACATCCATATCTACTTGCTTTGTTCCAGATTTTCCTCTTAAATAGTCTTCGCAAATATATTCTATTCCAAGTTTTCCTATATAATCATTCATTCCATAATCTGGTCTTGCGTTATATTCTTCTTCGCTTATTCTTCCCATATAACCTATTATGTGTGATGCTAATTTACCATTTCTATAGTCTCTTACTGATTGTGTTACTATATCTACTCCTGGTAGTTCATTTCTTCTTTCATCTATTTCTAAGAAGGTTTGTCTGCTAACATTTTTTGATATTATTATTGGATTTGTACTGCTATAATTTTCTGTTTGTATTCTATACCTAATTGATATTATTTTTCTTATATCTTCTATATTATCACTATTTATCTTATATTTATCTTTGAATATATATATAGCCTCCTCGGCTCCTACATCGTCTCCTATTTTGTTTGTTTTTTTCCAATTTGCAAGTTCATCTCCTGTATATGTATATTCAATAGATGGGCTCATCTTTATTGGAAATGTATCTGTATATGTATCTCCGTTTTTTTCTATTATATTTATTATTTTTAGTATTGTATTGTTAAGTTCTTCTATTTCTATTTTACTTTTATATAATTGTAGTTCAAATCCCATAGTATTGCCAACAAGCACATTTCCAGTTCTATCTAAAATATTTCCTCTTGCTGGATTAACTTTTATTTCTCTTGTTAATCTATTGTTTGATAATTGTCTATATTCTTCTCCGTGAATTATTTGAAAATCAAATAGTCTCAATATAAGTACAATTCCAATAATGTATATCAATAAATTTAAAATATTATATCTTAATTTGTTTTTTTCAGGTTCTATCACTTGTTTGTCACCTCCTGCTTGCAACCACTTCTCTCATATAAATACTACTAAAAATATCTTAGCATTTTATTCCCCAAGATTTTATCTTCTATTTTTAATCCAAAGTATTGGAATATTGGATATATTATTATTGTAAGCATTGCGTTAAAGAAACATTCTACAAATATTATCTTTATGAATGGCAATAATTCTAGCTCTATTCCATTTAATAATATTTTTAATACATATACACTTGTTTCATAAGCAAATGTTAATGCAATTACCATTATCATTATATTAAATCTATTTTCTTTCGAAAAAATTTTAGATAGGATTCCACTCACAAAGCCAACTATTCCAAGCATTATTGGTTCAATCAATACTTTTGTTTCTAAAAATAAATCTAGTAGTATTCCTATTATGAATCCACATATTAGTCCAGATTTCTTTCCTGTAAATAACCCACAAAATAGTACTAGAATTATAAATAAATTTGGCATAATTCCTGCTATATTAAACCATACAAAAAGATTTGACTGTAGGAGATATATGATAATAAATGTTATAAATATTCCAATATATATTAGTACTTTTTTCATATTCTCCTCCTATCATTATTTTATTACTAAAACTGTATCTATTTTTGAAAAATCCACTGCTGTTTCTATGATTGCATATCTATCTAATATGTTTTTTGTATTTATTATTTCTTTTATTGTTCCTATTGTAATTCCTCTAGGGTATATTCCACCCATTCCAGAGGTTTCAACCTTATCTCCGACCTCCAAATTTGCATCTACAGGAATATATGTTGCCTTTACTGTTGTAGAACTGTCTAATATTCCTTTGCAAATTATACTATCTTTTGTTGTTGTAAGTGAAGCACTAACATTTGTTGAAACATCTACTATTGTTTGTACTTTTGATGTTGTATCTGTTGTAGATATAATATATCCTACTAAGCCCTTTTCTGAAATTACAGCCATATTAGGTTGAACGCCATCTTTACTTCCTACATTTATTACTATATTATCACTAAAATTACTTATATTTTTGTTTATTATATATGCTGGTATTGTGCTATATTCTGAGTATTTTTCAGTTAAATTTGCGTATTCTTTTAGCATTTCGTTTTCTGATCTTACTATTTCTAACTCTCTTAGTCTTTCTTCTAATTCTTTATTTTCTTGTTTTAATTGTTCATTTTCTGATTTTAAATTTTGTATGTCTGAAAAGAATTGTTTATTTCCTGTTATCTTATTTTTTAAATATACTAATCCATTTTGAATAGGCATTACAATTTTATTTGCAAAGCCTTCAATGAATACTGAATTATTGGTAACTGATACTAGTACTATTAAAATGATAACAGTTATTATTATTCCTACAATGCCCGATTTTTTATCTCTATTTATCATAAAAATTCTCCTTAAGTTCTATCTATGTTTTCTGGCATTTATTAAAACAGATTTTAATCTTTCTAAATCTTCTAATGTTTTTCCTGTTCCTTTAACTACACAATCTAATGGATCTTCTGCAACAAATACTGGCATATTTGTTTTTTGGCTAAGTAATTTATCTAAATTTTTAATTAAGGCTCCACCACCTGCTAAGAATATTCCTTTTTCTACTATATCTGATGCTAGTTCTGGTGGTGTTTTCTCTAATGTTGATTTTACTACATCTATAATTTCTGAAATTGGATCTTTCATAGCCTCTTCTATTTGGGTTGAAGTTATTGTTACGTTTTTTGGTAATCCAGTAGTTAAATCTCTACCTCTTATTTCCATACTTTCTTCTGTAACAAGAGGTGATGCACATCCTATTTCCATTTTTATTTCTTCTGCTGTTGTTTCTCCTATTGCTAAATTCATCTCTTTTTTTATATAGTTAACAATAGCCTCATCTAATTCATCTCCAGCTACTCTTAATGAGTGACTAATTACTATTCCTCCTAATGATATTACAGCAACTTCTGTAGTTCCTCCACCAATATCAACTATTATATTTCCTGTTGGTTCTGCAACATCTAAGCTAGCTCCGATAGCAGCTGCCATTGGCTCGTCTATTAAATAAACCTCTCTAGCCCCTGCTTGTAAAACTGATTCTTCTACTGCTCTTTCTTCTACTTCAGTAATTCCTGATGGAACTCCAACTACAACTCTTGGTCTACCTGCATTATATCTTTGGCATACCTTTGTTAATATATTTTTAAGTAATAATTGTGTTGCTGTAAAGTCTGCTATTACTCCATCTTTTAATGGACGTACTGCCTTTATTTGGTCAGGTGTTCTTCCTAGCATTTCTTTTGCTTCATGACCTGTTGCAAGTATTGATCCGGTTCTTCTATCAATTGCAACTACTGATGGCTCTTTTAATACTATTCCTTTTCCTTTTAATGTTACTAATATGTTTGCTGTTCCTAAGTCTATTCCTATGTCTTTTCCTCCAAAATTGAATAAATTAAATTTTTTAAACATTTTTAATTCCTCCCTCAAAATTTGCGAATAGTAATTTTGTATTATTCACTAGATTGGGCACAGTCGTTTCATAATTTAATGAGTATTTCCACAAGCAGTGCCCCTACTTAGAATACTCTCGTATTTTCCATCTCCAATTACTATATGATCTAACAGTTCTATTCCCATAATATCTGCACATTCATATATTCTGTCTGTAACTCTATAATCTGCTTGACTTGGTGTTGGATCACCACTTGGATGATTATGTATTAGTATTATTTTGGTAGCTTGACATTTTATTGCTTCTAATAAAATTTCTTTAGGTTCAACTGATGCGCTATTAGTAGCCCCTAAAGAAATGTTTATAATTTTCTGTACCATATTTTTTGTATTTAATATAACTAATTTCATAATTTCTTTTTTCTCGTATCTTAATTCCTGCATAAATAAATTAGCAATATCTTTGGGACTTTTTATTTTAATTTTCATATTGTTAATTGGTTTAGATAATCGTTTGGTTAACTCTCCTATTGCTTTTATTTGTATTGCTTTAATCTTACCTATTCCTTTAATTGTCATTAGTTCTTTAATAGATATGTCTTGTAAAAATCTTAAATCTTGATTTTTGTTTTGGTTTAAATTTAAAATTTTCTGTGCTAGCATAACAGATGTTTCATCTCTTGTCCCTGTTTTTATTATTATTGCTAATAATTCTGAATTTGTTAAAGTCTCTGCTCCATATAATTCTAATTTTTCATAGGGTCTCTCTGATAATGGGAGTTCCTTCATTTTTATTGGCATTGTGGCCTCACTCTTCCTTTCAAAATGATTTACCCCCATAATTTTTAAACTTTTCTGTAAATGAATATTGCTAAGGCCATTCCTATTATACTTGCAATATTTATTTTAAATACCAACCCAAAAGTTATTGATATTACACTTAAATCTAGTTGTATTGGTGTACTTAGTCCAAAACTTTGTCCATAAGATAACCACCATAGTCCTCCTGCTTGATTTGCTAATTCTCCTAGTAATCCTCCTATAACTAGTCCAGATAATATAAATATAAGTAGTATCCATATATTTTTGTCTTTTGTCGCCATTATTATTACTCCTTTTTTTATGTTTTATTTTTCTTACATATTATATATGCAAAATCTATTTTTTTCAAGTAAATTACATATTTTTTTAGGTTTTTTATTTCATTATTTGAATATTTATGCTATCATTATAAGTACATTTTTGGTTTTCAAATAATATAATATATTACTATTGGTATTTTTACCAAATTTTTATTATTTAAATATTTACATCTTAGTAGTATAATTATTATATATACATGCAAAATGAGGGGGAATTTTAGGATGAAAATTGAAAAGATTACAGAAAATAAGATTAGAATTACTTTAAATTTGGATGATTTAAAAGAAAAAAATTTAGATTTTCATTCATTTATATCTAATTCTGCTGAAGCACAAGACTTTTTTATGGATATGTTAAAGATAGCCGAAAGTCAAGTTGGTTTTAGAACTGATGATTATAAAATATTGCTAGAAGCATTATCAACGCCTGATGAAAAATTTATTTTAAATGTAACAAGAATTACTCCAGAATCTGATGCTTTAAAGAAAGTAAAAATTATAACAAGAAGAAGATCTGTTAAAATTGATAAAAAATTAGCAGTATATAAATTTGTTTCCTTTGATGATTTTTGTAATTTTGCTACACTTTTACATTCTTCTAATTGTAAATTTATTATAAAAAGAATCAAAAAAGCTGTATTATATTCATATAATGGATCTTATTATTTAGTATTAAATAACATTTTAGCCGATTTATCTTTACTAAAATCTTTCTGCTCACTAACCGCTGAATTTAGTACATATATAAATAATTCTGATTTATTTGAAAAGAAACTTAGTGAATATGGAAAAGTTGTTATAAAAAATAATGCAATTGAAACGTGTTGCAAATATTTTATGTAGAAAAAAAGATGCCTTTGGCATCTTTTTTTAATTTACATATGTTTGAGGATTTTGTGCTACTCCATTAACTCTTACTTCAAAATGGCAGTGTGGTCCTGTTGAATTACCTGTTGATCCCATTAAAGCTATTGTTTGTCCTGCTGATACACTTTGTCCTGCTGATACTAATATTGATTGACAATGTGCATAATATGTTTCTACACCATTTCCATGACTTAAAATAACTAGATTTCCATAGCCACCAAACCATCCTGTGAATTTAACTGTTCCTGCTGCTGATGCAGTTATGCTAGTTCCTTGAGAATTTGCTATATCCATTCCTGTATGCATTGTATAACTACCACTTACTGGATTTGTTCTCATTCCGTATCTAGACCAAACTACACCTGATGTTGGTCTTGATAGTGATATTGAAATAGGTACACCAGTTGCTGTATTTGAACCTCCAACATTTCCTACACTTCCTGTTGTTGCAACATAAGTTTTTCTAACAGGCTCTACATAAAGTTCATCTACTGCTTGTGCAACTTCTGTAAATTCTTTTACTTCTGTTTCACTTTTTTCAGTAACTCCAAGTTTTGATTTATTGCTACTATTTTTATTTTTTAATTTTTCTATTATTTCATCTGCTTGTTCTTTCGTACTTACATATATTTTTTCTTCATCTCCAACTGTTACTGCGTAATATTTGTAATAAGTTATACCTGTTGATTTAACCATATTGTAAATTTCATCATCACTTGCCTTTTTATCATTTTTTAATAAACATATTTTATATTCTGGCAATACTGGTATATCTACATAATCAACATTTGCGCCTTCACCATTTTTCATATATGCTTTTATTTTATTTTCTAGTTTATCTTTATCTTGAACATAACCAACAAATTCTCCATTAAAGGTTACACTATACATTGGTTTATATATAAATTTAATAGCGGCTAAAATTATTATTACACTTGCAACTAGTAAAAATATTAATTTAAATGATGTACGAATATGCACTAATATATTTTTCATAAATTTAAGAATTTTAACTCACTCCTTTAACATATATAGTTTATATGATTAGCACTTCTTTTACAAAATTTATTATTCCTTATTATTTAAAATTATATATAATTTACTCTATTTTTCTCTTTTTTTCTCTTTTTTACTAACTAATTAACGTTTTTCCTTACGGGCAACACAAAAAGAGGTGCCTAAACAGCACCTCTCTTAATGTTTTTGTAATGTTTTTGTAATATTTTGGTAATATAAATTTTATTGGGCGCAATAACGCCCATATACACATATTTGAATAATTTTTTTCTCAATAAAATTATTGACTAACTTCGTTTCTAACTTTATTTATTTCATCTTGTGTAGCTTGTCCTGCTGGAGTATAATATCCCTTTGCCTCTGCTACTTTAAACAACTCATATTGAAATGCTTCATCATTGTTTCTTATTTGTTGAATTGTTTGTCTTAATTGAGTATTTTCCGCTTCTGAAATAACCCCTTGATATGTTGTTAATTCTGCTTTTAGTCCCTCTAATACATCGTTAACCATATACTTTTCATCCATAAGTTTACCTCCTAATTATTTAAAAATGTTAATAATTTTTGTTTTGTAGTTAATGCATCTTGTGCTGATTTTGTAAATAATTGTTTTATTTGTGGATCTACACAATTAGATGCATATGAATTTAACTTTTGATATGTTGTGTCGTGCGCTCCAATTAAATGTCTTAAATTTTGAAGTTCTATTTGACTTAAATTTGCCATATTTATCCTCCCTTTCATAAGTTAATTTAACGTTATTATTTACATTTTTAAATAATTTATACAAAATAATATAAAAATAAACACCATATTGCTTCGCAACATGGTGTTTATTTTTATATTATTTCTAAACCAGCAAATTTTGCCATTAACCTCTTATTTCCAGCCTTATCAAAAGATATATCTACTTTTAGGTCATCTCCTTCTTGTTCAACACTATTTATTGTCCCTTCTCCAAATTTTTTATGGAATACCCTAAGTCCTGGTTTATACTGTTCTAAATCTACATTTGATTCTTGCTTCATTGTTGATATGTTTTTTAAGAAACTTTCTGCAGTTCTAAATGCAAATGTTGGCTGTTTATTTGTTTTTATAGAACTTGTTTTAGATGATCCATATGTCCATTTAGCTGTTTCATCAACATAGTTGTTCTTTGGCTTTTCATCGTCAAATCCATCTAATAAATCTTTTGGAATTTCTTTTACAAACCTAGACATTGCATTACAACTAGTTGAACCAAACATCGTTCTTTGCCTAGCACAAGTTATGTTTAAATATCTTTTTGCTCTTGTAATTCCTACATAGCACAAACGTCTTTCTTCTTCTAACTCTTTTGGTTCTCCAATTGAACGATAACTTGGGAAAATTCCTTCTTCCATTCCAACCAAAAATACAACTTCAAACTCTAATCCTTTAGCACTATGTAAAGTCATTAAAGTAATTGAATCTTCCGTTTCTTCTAAATCATCTACATCACTAGATAATGTTATATTCTCTAAAAATTCTGCTAATGTATTTTCTGCATATTGCTCTTCAAATTCTATTGCAACAGTTAATAATTCTTCAAGGTTTTCTATTCTATTTTCTGCTTCTACTGTATTTTCTAATTCCAATGCTTTTGTATACCCTGTTTTATTTAATACCATTTTTATTAGTTCAGATATTGATACATTTTCTTTTTCTTGTATCAATTCTTCTATAACATTTATGAACTCTCTAGAATTTACAAATACTCTATTTAATCCGAATTGCTCCGCTCTTTTTATTACCTCATACATAGATATTCCATTTTGTTCTGCAATTTGTTCAATATTATCTAAACTAGTTTTCCCTATTCCACGTTTTGGTTCATTTATAATTCTTTTTAAACTTAAATTATCTGCTGGGTTATGTATTAGTCTTAAATATGCAATTGTATCTTTTATTTCTTTTCTTTCATAGAACTTTAGTCCACCAACAATTTTATATGGTATATTTTCTCTTCTTAAAATATCTTCTATAGCACGAGACTGTGTATTCATTCTGTATAATACCGCAAAATCTGAATATTTATAATATTCTTCTCTTTTTAAATGATTTATTTCGCTTGTAATATATGTTGCTTCATCATATTCATCTCTTGCTTGATAAAATTTAGGTGTTGCACCATTTTCATTCTTTGTCCACAAGTTCTTTTTATATTTTGTTGTATTATTTTTTATAACTTCATTTGCTGCCTCTAAAATTTTCCCTGTGCACCTATAATTTTGCTCTAATTTTATTATTTTTGCTCCAGGAAAATCCTTTTCAAAATTTAGTATATTTGTTATATCTGCTCCTCTAAAAGAATATATTGATTGGTCATTATCTCCAACAACTGTAATATTTCCATACCTACTTGCAAGTATTGAAACCAGCATAAATTGTGCCTTATTTGTATCTTGATACTCATCTACTAAAACATATTTAAATTTTTCTGAATAGTATTCTAAACTTTCTGGAGTTTCTGTTAATACTTTTATTGTTAAATTTATTATATCATCAAAATCTAGTGCATTATTTGACTTTAATTTTTTTTGATATAGCTCATATATTGTTGCAATTTTCTCTTTTCTAAAGTCCCCATTTGCTCTTAGCTTATATGTATCTGGTTCTAACATTTCATTTTTTGCATTGCTTATTTCTGATAAGACTCCTCTATCTGTAAATAATTTATCATCTATATTTAGCTCTTTTAAACATTCTTTAATCAAACTTCTTTGATCTGTTGTATCAAATATTGCAAAAGAAGAATCATAACCTATTGTACTTATATATCTCCTTAAAATTTTTACACAAATTGAATGAAAAGTTCCAATCCACATATCTTTTACATTATCTCCAATAAGTGCTTCTGCCCTTTGTTTCATTTCATTTGCAGCTTTGTTTGTAAATGTTATAGCTAATATATTCCAAGGCTTTATATTCTTTTCTCCTATTAAATAAGCAATTTTATATGTTAATACTTTAGTTTTTCCACTTCCTGCTCCTGCTATTATTAGGCAAGGTCCTTCAGTATTTATAACTGCTTCATATTGTTTATCATTTAATTCTTTTAATTGTTCTTCCATTTCTTCACTCCTTAAATTTGTGCAATAAAAAAGGTGATTTCGCTATATTAAATGGCATAGCATTGCCTCTACAGTTTGTATATTATATAATAAAAAAAACATTTGTCAATAATATGAAGGTTGACGTAATTTAACTTGTATGATAAAATATTGGAATAAATCCGAAAGGAGTACATATTATGGGTGTAAGAAAAAACAAGAGGTACAATACAGTAGCTAAGTATTACGCTGACTGCTGTCGGGCTAAGTATTCTTCTCACATCCCGAAAAAAGGATTTCCAACAAAAATCCCTAAGATGGTCAGAAACAAAACTTAATGTTTTATTCTAACCTTTTTGCCACTCAGAAATGAGTGGCTTTTCTATTATTTTTTCTAAACATTTGCTTATTGTATTAGCACAAAATCTATATGTTTCTATATCATATCCCCAAGGATCTGGAATATCTAAATCATTTTCATCAAAATTCGCATACTCCTTTATTGTAAATATCTTATCTTTTAATTCTGGATACATAGCTATTACGTGGTTTTTGTGTGAAACTGTTGCGCATAGAATTATATCCATATCTTTTATTTTTGAATTTCTTATATTGGTTGCCCTATGATTTTTTAAATCTACACCATATTCTTTCATTGCCTCAATAGCATTATATGTGGGCATGTCACCGTCTTCTGCAAATATTCCACACGAATAAACTTCTACATCTATTCCTTTCTCATTTATTAGCTTGTCCATTAAAGCATGTGCCATAGCGCTTCTACATATATTTCCTGTGCATATAAACATTATTTTTTTCAAAATGTATCACTCCTATTTTTTAATTATAGCACTGAAAATTAACAAAGTATATAAAAGGATTATAAATATTTTTTACAAATTCATTGCTAACATTCCTATAACAAAACCTAAAATGTTTCCAAGAGAAGCAAATCTTCCCTTATATAAATTTTTAGATTCTGGGATCAACTCTCCAGATACTATGTATAACATTGCTCCTGCAGCAAAACTTAAACATATACTTATTACGCCCACAGAAATTGTTCCAAGAAGGGCTCCAAAAAATGCACCTATTCCTGTGGTTACACCTGAAAATAATGTGTAAATTACTACTTTAGTTTTATTCATTCCACCATATTTCATTGGCACACTCATAGAAATACCGTTCTGGTATATCGTGTAGTAGAATAGCTATTGCCAAAGAATAACCTAATTTTATTGATGCACCAAAACCAGAACCTATTGCTAAACCTTCTGGGAAATTATGAAGAGCCAAACCTATTCCAACTACTATTCCAGTTTTTAATAGCGAACTATTGCTTTTTACTTTCTTCTTATTGTATTTAGTTTTTATGATATTATCACAAATAATCATGCTAACAACACCAATTGCTATACCAATTACAGTATAGTTTAGGCTTGATAATTCTAATGCTTCTGGAATTAAATCAAAACAAACTATTGAAATCATGAGCCCTGCTGCAAATTCTAATATAAAACTTAAAAATCTATTTGATTTATTCTTGAATGTAACACCAATTATACCTCCAATTGTAGTTCCAAATGTACCAAAAAATAATCCAAGTAATGTCGTTTTTATCAATACTTCCAAAATAAAACTCCTTAACAATAAATTTCACTATATAGTTTATTAAATATAAAGAAGTTTTATGAAAAATTTTTAATTGTTTATAAATTTAAAAAGACTCCCTATTTTTAGGGAGTCCTGTTTTAATGCAAATAGTAATCAAAGTCAATTTTTATTCTTCACCTTTTAATTTCTCTGCTCTATCATTTGCAATTAAGCTATCTATCATTTCATCTAAATCTCCATTTAAGAAATTTTCCATTTGATATATGCTAAGGCCAATTCTATGATCTGTTATTCTTCCTTGCGGATAGTTGTATGTTCTTATCTTTTCGCTTCTATCTCCTGTTCCAACTTGACTTTTTCTTTCTTTTGCTAACTTTTCTTCTTTTTCTCTTTGCTCGATTTCATATAATCTAGATTTTAATAATCTCATTGCGTATTCTCTATTTTGTAATTGAGATCTTTCTGTTTGGCATTCTGCAACTATTCCTGTAGGAATATGTGTAAGCCTTACAGCTGATGAAGTTTTGTTTACGTGTTGTCCACCAGCTCCAGATGCTCTATAAACATCCATTTTTATATCTGCTGGATTTATTTCTAGTTCTACATCTTCAGCTTCTGCAAGTACTGCAACAGTTGCTGTTGATGTGTGTATTCTTCCACTTGATTCTGTGTCTGGAACTCTTTGAACTCTATGAACGCCACTTTCAAACTTTAATCTGCTATATGCTCCTTTTCCTGTTATCATAAATGTTATCTCTTTATAACCACCAAGTTCTGTTTCGTTTTCATTCATTATATCTATTTTCCAATGTTTTGATTCTGCATACATTGAGTACATTCTAAACAATGTTCCTGCAAATAGAGCTGCCTCTTCTCCTCCTGCTCCGCCTCTTATTTCACATATAACGTTTTTATCATCATTTGGATCTTTAGGAATTAGTAATATTTTTAATTCGTCTTCAATTTTAGGTAATTTTTCTTTTGCCTCTTCAATTTCTATTTCTGCTAATTCTCTTAATTCCTTATCATCTAACATAGCTTTTGCTTCTTCTAAATTTTGTTTTACTTTTTTGTATTCTCTATATTTTTCTACTATATCTGTTATTTCTGCGTGTTCTTTCATTAGTTTTTTCCATTCATTTTGATTTGAAATAACTTCTGGGTCACTAATTTTTGAATTTAACTCTTCGTATCGCTTTTCAACATCTTCTAATTTTTGAAACATAATTAGACTCTCCTTATTTATTTTTAACTATACTATTATATAACAATTTAACAGAAAACACAAGTAGGACGATTTTAATCGCCCATACTTATTAAAAATTTACTAAATTATATTGTTCATTTAAGTTATCTAATGCTTCGCATTCCCTATTTGTACAAGTTAATATTATGATTTGTCTATTTGCATATTGTTTAGATATGTATTTTAATATATTTTCTAATCTTTCTTTATCATAATAAGCAAAGGCTTCATCTAAAATTATTGGCATACTTTCACTAGACACTTCATCTAAAACAGATAATCTTAATGCTAAATACATTTGATCCATTGTTCCTATACTTAATCTAGAACAATTTATATATTCTCCATTTTCTAACTCTACTGTAAGTCCATTTTCATCATTAAAATTAACATTTTTGTACTTTTCATTTGTTATTGTTTTTATTATATCTGTTAATTTATTCGTAAATTTAGGAGTGATTGTATTTTTCATTATTTTATATGCATCTTCCAAACCTTGACCTGCAAGGTTTATAGCATTTGATAATTCTTGTAAGTTTGATTTTTGTTCATATAAATATTGTAATCTTTCTTCTTTATTTACTAAGTCTTCTAATTGATTTGCCATATTACTTTTTTCTATATTTATTGTATTTTCTTTTAATATAATTTCATTATATTCTTTTTGATTTTGTTCTATATCTTCTTCAATCTCTTTAATTTCCTCTAACATGTATTCATCTAAATTGTTATCTTCTCCATATTTATTTATTATATATTGCTTCTTTTCTGTTCGTCTTTCCTCAATTTTTTGTCTATCTTTTGATATTTCACTTTCACATTGAATTATGTTTTCTTTAACTATTTCAATTTCTTTACTACATTTTATTGAGTTTTCTTTTTGTGCATTTAAGTTTTTCTTAAAACTACTATATTTATAGCAATCAATTAGAAACACAATTCCTAAAATAATTCCTAAAATTAAACTTATTATTTTATTTTTTAGTAAAACACTAGTTCCTATAACTAATATACAAATTATTAGTAAAACCACTGGGTTTAAACACTTTTTATCTGCAAACTTATTATTAGTTTGATTCTGCTTTAGTTCATTTAATTTATTATTATATTCATTTATTTTACTCTTATTGATTCCTATTCTTTGTTCTTCTAGTATTTCTGTTTGTTTATATTCTTTTATTTCTTTTAACACATTTAATTTATTTTCTATTTTTTCTAAATCAATCTTGGCTCTTGCCTCTTCATTTTCTATGTTTTGCATATTAGCTTTGCATAATTCTAAATCACTTTTTTCTAATTCTAGTTTTTTTATTTCGTCTTCCACTATATTTATTGGTCGTTCAGTTGTTCTAGCAGTTCCGACTTCTTCTAATAGTTTTTTATTCAATTTATCAATTGTTTTTTTATATGATACATTATCATCCCCTGAACTTACTACATTTGTAAGTTTTTGTATAAGCACATTTTGTTTAGTATTATCTAAAACAGTTTCTGTTTGGCAAATTGTCATTGTGTTTAAAAATAATGTTTCATCAATGCCAGTTTGCTCTATAAAAAATTGATTTCCTTTTGTTTTATCTATATTGAAATTATTTGATATGTCTTCTAAATTTTCGTTATATATTTTAGGATTTTTTTTACTAAAGTCTCTAAAAATTTCAAATGTTTTTGAATTATCTAGAGTGTATTTCATTTTTCCTGAAAATTCCTCTGCATTCCAAGGCGTATATTTATCATAATCTGATATATCTTTTCCATTTTTATTTTTAGATATTCCATAAAACATAGAAAAAATGAAATTTAGCAAAGTACTTTTTCCAGATTCATTATTTCCGCTTCACTACATTTATTCCTTTTTGCAAATCTATTTCTTTTTTTTCTATTTTTCCATATCCATTTATTTTTAAATTATTTATATACATAACCATTTCCTTTCTAACGCAGAACAACGCTCCTTACTCCCTTATTATTGGAGTAAAGATAAAATATACTAACCTTACAATACTTCTAATCCAATTTCTATTGCTTTTTCAATCTCACTATATTCAAAATTGCCACTATTTAATTTTTCTAACATTGTTTTTACAAATATTCCTTTTAGTGATTGTTCTTTTGATAATTCTTCTAAATTATAAGCTAATTTTGTTCTATCTTTTATTTTTATTATATTGTCTTGTACTATAGATTTTTGTATTTGGTTTATATTTATTTCAAAATTCCTTTTACCCACTAATATTATTTTATACATATTAGTTTCGTTTAAATTTTCTTCATTGATAATTTGCACTAATTCTTCTTTTGAAAATATATTTGAAATATCTATTTCTTTTTCTATAAATTCTCTATTATCTAATTTTTTAAATTCAATTTGTAATTTATTTTTTTCTATATCTCCTACTATCATTCCATGCTCTCCTAATTCATCAAATCCAAGGGATATAGTAGAACCTGGATATATTATATTTGTATTATCTTTATAGTTAGTTTTATGAATATGTCCTAATGCAACATAATCGAAGTTTTTTTCTTTTAACTCACTAGTTTTTATAGGATTGTATTGTATTTCTAGTGTTTTGCTTGTATCAATACTTCCATGCATAACTAATATATTTATCTTAGTAGTATCTACATTTATACTATTTATATCTACACCGAAATTCGTAAAATCGCTAAAACCATATCCATATATTGAAACAAATTCATCCTCGTATTTTTCTATTTCATTTTTAAATATTTTTACATTTTCTGCCCAATTAAAATTATTGTAATAAGAATTTTTTAAAATTGGATCATGATTTCCTGGTGATATAAATATTTTTGTATTTGGTATTTCTTTAAATAAATTATTTATGTATTCAATAGTGGTTTTCTTTATATATTCATTTTCATATAAATCCCCTGATATAAATAAATATGGTATATTTTCTTGTTTTATATAATCTATTACTTTTTTAAATACTTGTCTCTGCTCTATTCTTCTTAAATCTCCTAAATTTTTGTTTTGACTTAATATTGTAAATGGAGCATCAAAGTGCATATCCGCAATATGAACGAATTTCATATTATTTCCTCCTTCATAAATCGAAGATTTTGTAGTATTAACTCCTTATTATTTTATGTTTATAAAGAGAACTTTTGTTTTTATAGTTTATCATATAAATTTTTGCTAGTCAACAAAAAAAGAACACCTTAAAGTGTTCTTTTTTATTTATTTTAATTATCATCATCTTCGAATGCTCCGAAAAGTTCATCAAATTTTGACTCTAATTCTTTTTGTAAATCTACTGTTTCTTCTTGTTTTTCTGGTTCTCCAAAAATCTCATCATCTTGTGGCAACATTGGAGCTTCTGGTTCTTGGGTTGAACTTGAAGCAACTTTAGTTTCTTCTGGAACGATTTTTTCGTTATTTTCTACATCTGGCTCATCAAATAAATCATCTAATGATTCTATTTTTGTATTTTCTTTAACTTCTTCTGTTTCTTCCTTATATGGATTATATGGATTATATTTTCTCCATTTTCCTCTGTTTATTGGTTCAATATTGTTGTGATCCATTTTTGTAGATTCTAATTTGCTAACAGTTGATTTATCGTTGAAGTAATAATGTTTGTTTGCCTTTATTGGCTTTATTCCCTTTTCATATATTATACAAATATCATTATCTAATCTTCTAAGTTCATCTGGTGTAAGAAGCGCTCTTCCCATCAATTGATCTGATACACTAGAACCTTGCTTCCAGTTATCTTTATTTCTATTTACTGAAATACTATCTCTTATTAAAGTTTTTTCTCCTAATGCTTTTGAAAAATATTCTACCGTTTTTTGTGAATTACTTCCTAAGAAAAGATGTGTATCACAGTTACCCATTATAGTTTCGTGTGATTTTTCGTATACAGCTTCTAATTGATCTAAGTTTTGTAATATAACACTAAATGATATTTTTCTACTTCTACTTGTTGATATTTTTTTATCAAAATCTGGTATTCTACCAATGTTTGCGAACTCATCTAATATAAAATATGTTGGTATTGGTAAAGCTCCACCATTCTCATCTGCAAAATCATATAATTGTTGTATCATTTGTGAGAAGAATATTGTAAGTAAGAAATCGTATGCACCATGTGTATCTGAAGAAATTACATATACTGCTGTTTTTTTCCTTCCAATATCTTCAAAATTTATTGTATCTGTTGAGGTTAATTCTGCGATTTCTTTTGAATCAAACTTACCAAGTTTTGATTGTAATGTACTTAATATTGAACCATATGTCTTTTCTGGTGCTATTTCAATAGATTTATAATTCATTCTTGCTGGATGGTCATAAGGTAATTGATTCATAAGTTCTGTTAGTAGATTTCCACTTGAATTACTATTAGCAGCTCTTACTAATTCTGCACAGCTTGCTAAGTTTTGTTCTTCATCTGGACGAGTTGCCATTAAGAAATATATTAAGGCTTTTAATAACATTTCTGCCATATCTTCCCAATATGGGTCGGCTTTCTCTCCTACATTTCCTTGTCCTTTAACTATTGTATTTGCAATAATGTCAACATCTATTTCACTTGCAATATGCATTAGTGGATTATATCCATCACTATTTTGTGGTCTTACTAAATTAAATATTTTTATGTCATATCCTAGTGATTTTAGGTATCCTGCAGTTTTATCATATAATTCTCCCTTAGGATCTGTAAATACATAAGAACCTAAAGCTTGATATGCATTAGGTATAACATAAGATGCAGATTTTCCGAGAACCTGAACCTCCGACAACTAATACATTTGTGTTTCCTCTTTTATCTATTGGCAAATAATTTTTTTCAGATAAAATTATTCCTTTGTCTGGGCTTAATACCTTGTATTGTTCCCCATTTTCGCTCCAATCACTTGAACCATGCTCAATATCTTCATATTCGTTTTTAGGCATTCCCTTAAAGAACCCTACTAACATGAAAAGTCCATATATTATGCTAAACCACATAAAGGTTTGTCCAAATGTATCAAGATAGTTAGCTGAAAAACACGTACCAAGAGCTTTAAAAGGATTTTTTATATTATCGCCAAATGTCACAAAAAAACTTGCACTATCCCATCCATTTTCTGCTTCAAATGAATCATGTATTGCAAGTGCTAATGGGCAAATAAGTACTATGGTTAACACTATCCATAGTACTATTATTGTTATTATTTTATTTTTATATTTTTTTATTGCTCCTTTAAATTTATATCCCATAAATTTTCACCTTTTCTTTTGTGTTATTATTGTTCTATTTCTTCACCTTTTAATGTCTCTTTATGTTCTAATTTGTTCTTTGCTTCCCACTCTTTTTTCATTTTTTCTGGTATTGCTATTCTTCCTTTTATTCCTAATAATTTTCCTGTTTTTGGATCGAATCTGTTTCCATCTTTATCTATTGCATTATCTTCAAGACTTATAGTTAATTCAGCTTCGTGTATAGGATATTCTAATATTTTTTTTCCATCTAATAGCTCATCTAAAACTTTTCCACCTTTTTCTACAACTGCATTAACGAATGTTATCTCTACCATACTTTGCTTTTGTGCTTTTTTTGTTTTACTTACTTCCTTTGACATATTTTATATCCTCCTTACGAATCTCGCTTAGTCTTATCATCTCTTACTTCAAACGCAAAATAACTCTTATATGGTTTTAATTTGCATTTTCCTTTTATTTCATTAGTATCTTCATCCATATATAAAACTGGTTTTACTTCTTCAGTAGTTTCTGAATCTATTATTGTTATTGGTCTTTTCAAATTAGGTGTATATGTAAAATCTTTAAATTCGGTTTCTTCTTCATTATACAAAGTTTTAAAATTCATTGGAACTGGTTTTTTAGAAATTCTTACTCTACTATCTTCTAAAATTCCCATGTTTACAACTACTTTTTCTTTTCCAAATGAAAGAATGACCAACTTATTTCCCTCAGGATGTGGTTCATCAACAAAAAATGTTTTCTTTTTATTTTGCCCAACCAACTCTTCTGTATAATCTAACCTTTCAACTGTATATTTGGGTGACTCTTTTAAATATTCTTTCTCTGTTTCTTTTATTTGATATATTACTGTATTTACATTTTGAGGATCTGTAATGCTAAAGTGCTTTCCTTGCATAAATTCCTCCATTTATAGCACCTCTCTTCTACAATTCTTAATTTATCCTTTGTATCATAACTATTTATAATTATACTCTATATATGTGGCATTTGTCAACACATTATTGTAAATTATGTAAATTAAATTTTATAATGCAGACTGACGAGGGTGTCATTCAATCTAAGAAGGAATTAAATTATAAATTTAATTCCCTCTTGGATTGAATTTTGAAATTTCACTTAATCTTTCGAATAATTCTTTTTCGTTTTCAGCCAACCTTCTTGGAACTACTGTTTTTACCTCTGCAACTAAATCTCCTCTTCCACCTTTTCCATCTTGATAACCCTTGTTAGGTATTTTTATTTTTTCTCCACTTTGAATTCCTGGTGGAATATATAATGAAACTTTTTCATCTATTCCATCTACGCTAACTCTCGTTCCTAATGCCGCTTCCCAAGGTGATAAAAACAAATCTGTTACTAAATTATTGCCACTTAATTTAAATTTTGAATCATTTTTTATATTTATTTTTATAAATAAGTCTCCGTTTTTGCCTCCGTTTGATCCATTTTTACCTTGTCCTATAAGTCTTATTTTTTCATTACTTCTAATTCCTGATGGAACTTTTATAGAAAAAGTTTTCATCTTTCCATCTACAGTTCTTAAAGAAACTTTCTTTTCACTACCATAATATGCTTCTTCTATTGAAATATTTATCTCTGTTTCTATATTCTCGCCTTTTATAGGAATCTTTTTTGCTTTTTTGATTTCAGATTCTTCGCTAGTTTGATTTGATCCAAAAAACATAGAGAAAAATTCATTTTGTGTATTACTTTTTTCGTTATCTGTTTTAGCTTTTTTTCTTCCTATATAATTATTCCATTGCCTATCATATTTCTTTTTTGATTGTATTTGGCTTAATATTTTATATGCTTCATTTATATCTTTAAATCTATCTTCACTTTTTTTATCTCCAATGTTTACATCTGGGTGATACTTTTTTGCTTGTTCTCTATATGCTGTTTTTATTTCTTCCGCAGTCACTTTGCTTGTTTCTAGTCCTAGTATTTTGTAGTAATCTTTAAATATCATTTAAACATCCTCCCCCTAAAAATTGATACATATACCATATGTTTGAAACGACGAGGGTGTCGCTTCATACCTTTTAGATAATTTGTATTATAACATGCCTAAACAATTTTGAAAATAGTATTTTTAAATTTTTAGGAATAAAATTTATCTTCTTGACTAATCATTTCTATTGTTATAATATGTAGTCAATTAAATTATATATGGAAAGGAGCTTTTTAATGGAGGAAAAACTTATAAAAGTTAAAGAATTGTTAAAAAAATACCATCAAGAACATTTACTTACTTTTTTTGATGATTTAAATTCTGAAAATAAAGAACTACTATTAAATCAAATATTAAATATCGACTTTGAATTGATGAATCAATTGTATGAGAATACAAAAAAACCTGTTGAAATTGATATTGATTCAATAGAACCAATGCCTTATGTTGATAAATCTAAATTATCTAAAGAGGAATTAGATTTATATTATAAAAAAGGAGTAGAACCTATAAAGTCAGGTAAACTTGCTGTTGTAACAATGGCTGGTGGACAAGGTACAAGACTTGGTCATAACGGTCCAAAAGGAACTTACGATTTAGGTCTTCCAAGTCACAAATCTATTTTTGAGCTTCTTTGTGATACACTAATTTCAGCAAGAAACACCTATGGAGTTGTAATTCCTTGGTATATTATGACAAGTAATGAAAATAATTCAGATACTATAGATTTCTTTGAAAAGCACAACTACTTTAATTATCCAAAAGAAGCTGTTCATTTCTTTAAACAAGGTGAATTGCCTATGATTAGCACAGATGGAAAAATCCTTTTAAATGAAAATGGATTAGTAAAACTTGCTGCAAATGGACATGGTGGAATCTTTGAATCTATGTTTAAAAACAATGTTTTAGATGAACTTAAGTCTGAAGGCATAGAATGGGTTTTCATATGTGGAGTAGATAATGTTTTAGTAAAAATGGTTGACCCTCTTCTTATGGGATTATGTATAAATAACAATATTTTAGCAGGAGGAAAATCAACAGTTAAAACTGGTCCTAATGAAAGAGTTGGTGTATTTTGCAAGAAAAATGGTAAACCTGGTATTGTTGAATACACAGAAATATCAGAGGAAATGGCAAATTTAAGAGATGAAAACGGAGAATTAGTTTTTGGTGATTTGCATATGGTTTGTAATGTATTTAACATAAAGGCTTTAGAAAAAATATATAAAAACAAATTACCTTATCACTCTGCTTTTAAGAAAGCAAATTATATGGATGAAAATAAGCAAATTGTTACATCAGATGTACCTAATGCATATAAATTCGAAGCATTTATTTTTGATGCTTTTACTGCATTAGATGATATGGCTATTTTAAGAGTAAAAAGAGAAGATGAGTTTGCTCCTGTAAAAAATGCAACTGGAGTAGATAGCCCAGAAACAGCAAGAAAGTTATATACAGATTATTGGAGTAATAATTCTTAGGAGGTTTAAAATGGATTATAAAGAAAAATATGAACAATGGTGTAATAACCCATTATTTGATGATGATACAAAACAAGAGTTACTTAGTATTTCTCAAAATGAAGCTGAAATTCAAGATAGGTTTTATAAAGATTTAGAATTTGGTACAGCTGGTTTAAGAGGAGTTATAGGTGCTGGAACAAACAGAATGAATATCTATACTGTAGGTAAAGCAACTCAAGGATTAGCAAATTTTATTATTAAGCAAAACGGTCAAAACAAAGGTGTTGCAATAGCTTATGATTCAAGACATATGTCTAAAGAATTTAGCCAAATTGCTGCATTATGTTTAAATGCTAATGGAATAAAAACTTATATATTTGATTCATTGAGACCTACTCCAGAGCTATCTTTCACAATTAGAAATTTAGGTTGTATATCTGGTATTATAGTAACAGCTAGCCACAATCCACCAGAATACAATGGTTATAAAGTATATTGGGAAGATGGTGCTCAAATTGTTGCTCCAATAGATAAAGGTATTATTGATGAAGTAAATTCAATTACAGATTATTCAGCAATTAAAACTATTAGTTTAGAGGAAGCAAAGCAAAAAGGATTATATAGTATTATTTCAACTGAAATTGATGACAAATATATTGCCGAATTAAAGAAACTATTAGTTCACCCAGAACTAATTAAACAAGAAGCTGAAAATATAAAAATAGTTTATACTCCTTTACATGGAACAGGAAATGTTTTAGTACAAAGAATTTTAAAGGAAATTGGATTTACAAATGTATATGTTGTTAAAGAACAAGAACTACCTGATGGAGATTTCCCTACTGTAGCTTACCCAAATCCAGAAGATCCAAATGCATTTGAATTAGCTCTAAAACTAGCAAAAGAAAAAAATGCAGATATAGTTTTAGCAAACGATCCTGATGCAGATAGATTAGGTGTATATGTAAAAGATAGCAAAACTGGTGAGTATATTCAATTTAATGGAAACATGACAGGAAATTTAGTTTGTGAATATATACTATCTCAAAAGAAATCAACAAACACATTACCTGAAAATGCAGCAGTTATTAAATCTATAGTGTCTTCTAATTTAACTGATGCAATTTGTGCATCTTACAATGTTAAAATGTTTGAAGCCTTAACAGGATTTAAAAATATTGCAAAAGTTATAAGAGACTTTGAAGAACAACATACGTATGACTGTGTATTTTCTTATGAAGAAAGTTATGGTTGTATTATTGGAACACATGCAAGAGATAAAGATGGAATAGTAGCAGTTATGTGCTTGTGCGAGGCTGTGGCATATTATAAAACTCAAGGTTTAACTTTATGGGATCAAATGAATAAAATGTATGAAAAATATGGTTACTATATTGAAGGTCAACATTCTCTTGTATTAAAAGGTGCTGAGGGTGCTGAAAAAATTAAAGAAATGATGACTAAAGTTAGAAATAATCCACCAAAGGCTTTTGGAGCATATACAGTTACTAAATTTTCAGATTATGAAACAAGTAAAACTATAGATTATGAAACAAATACAGAAACTACTATTAACCAACCAAAATCTAATGTACTATACTTTGATTTAAATAATAATGCTTGGTGCTGTGTACGTCCATCTGGAACAGAACCAAAAATTAAATTTTACATTGGAGTAAAAGGCGCAAGTTTAGATGATGCAAAAGAGAAATTAGAAACTTTGAAAAAAGACGTATTAGAAAGTTTAAGTTAATGATTAAATTTTATTTGACATATTAAAAAATTGTTGTTATAATATCATCAAGACGTCGATATAGTAATTCGTAAATTAAAGAACGTGAAAAAGACTAGGTGCCTACCAAAGCAAACCTAGTCTTTTCATTTTTGCTATTTACTTAAATTCTTCACTATGTAGTAAATTATTATAAGTTTTAGCAAACCTAGTAATTCGTCCATCAAGAACGTCCCTCCTTTCTACCTTGAGAAAGGTAAGATGAATATATATCATTCATTATTATTTGTCAATATGTAAAACTATTCTTTCCAGCCATCTATTCTACTTCTTTGTATTGCTCCTAGTAGATTCGCTTTTATTTGAGGAATTTCTTTTGAGAAGCTATTTATCAAATTTTTCATTTCTTCCCTTTTTGATACTCCATCCATTGGGCAAGATTTTACCATTGGTTCTATTCCCTCTTTTTTTATAAATCTTTTTATCTCCTTTTCTTCTGTATAGATTAGTGGTCTTATTAAAGTGATTTTTGATCTATCCATATAGCTTATTGGCGAAAATGTGTGTATTTTTCCAGTATATAATAAATTCAAGAAAAATGTTTCTAAAACGTCTTCTTTGTTATGCCCTAATGCAATTTTATTGCAACCTTCCCTTATTGCAACACTATTTATTATTCCTCTTCTTAAATTTGCACAAAGTGAACATGGATTCTTTTCGTTTCGTATGTCAAACACAATTTCTTTTATATGGCTTTCCTCTACTATTAGTGGCACATCTATTTTTTTGCATAAATCTTTTAAATATTCTACATCAAAAAAATCAAACCCAGGATTTACTGTTACTGCTATGATATCGAACTTTTTAGGATAAAATATTTGTAAATTTTTTAAAGCCATTAGCAATGTTGTTGAATCTTTTCCTCCAGATAAACATACGGCAATTTTATCTCCCTCTTCTATCATATTATATTTTTCTATTGCTTGTCTCATTGTACTAAGTATTCTTTGCATAGATTCATCTCCTTGTTTCCATATCTTCTTCATTTTATCATACATTGCTTTAGTTATGCAAATATTTTGTAATTGAATAACATATAGATTTTGTTTATATTAAGCAAAATTTTGAATTTTTCTATTGCTAAAATCTATTTTAGAGTATATAATACACATTAGGTATGAGAATTTTTATTTTTGTATGGAGAGTAATTTCAATAAAAAGTTACGAATCTTGTCAGGTCCGGAAGGAAGCAGCAATAAGTAATGTATTTATGTGGATTTACTTTCCATAGAGAAATAAAAATTGTCACACTATTTTTTTATTAAGAAGGTTGAGTTTTATGGCATATACAGCTTTATATAGAAAATTTAGGCCATCTACATTTGGTGAAATGGTTGGTCAAGAACATATAATTAAAACTTTAAAAAATCAATTAGCTTCTGGCAGAGTTGGACATGCTTATCTTTTTAATGGTGGGCGTGGTACAGGTAAAACTACTGCTGCAAAGGTTTTAGCTAGGGCAATAAATTGTTTGAATCCTAAGGATGGAGAGCCTTGTAATGAATGTGAAATTTGTAAAGCTGCCCTTAATTCCTCTCTTACAGATATTGTTGAAATGGATGCTGCATCAAATAATAGTGTTGAAGATATTCGTTCTATTCGCGAAGAGGTAAATTTTTTGCCAACACTTGCAAAATATAGAGTATATATAATAGATGAAGTTCATATGTTATCTACAGGTGCATTTAATGCATTGCTAAAAACTTTAGAAGAACCTCCTGAGCATGTAAAATTTATATTAGCAACTACTGAACCTCAAAAAATACCTGCAACAATACTTTCAAGGTGTCAAAGATTTGATTTTAAAACACTTTCTATTGATGATATTATGAAAAGGTTACAAATTATTTGTGATGAAAGTAATATTACTATAAGTAATGATGCATTAAGAACTATTGCAGTTTTAGCAGAAGGCGGAATGAGAGATGCAATCAGTATTTTAGAAAGATGTATTCAAGACCGGAGAAAACGAAATAAGTGAAGATAAAGTTAAGGATTTAGTAGGTATTCCAAAACTTGAATTTATAAATAAATTAGCAAATAATATTGCTGAATATAATCCTACTGATGCTTTACTTACTATAAATGAAGTTTTAAATGAAGGTAAAGATTTGGATAATTTCCTTTGGGAAATTATTAAATATTTAAAAGATATTCTACTTTATAAAACTTGTGGTACTTTGCAACTTTATAATTCTAATGAATTAGATCAAATTAAAGTTGTTTCTGAAAAAGTTTCAAAAGATAGATTGTTAGCCTTAATTTATGACCTTTCTGAACTTGCAAATTCCATTAAATGGTCTTCTCAAAAGCAAATTGTTTTTGAAGCTGGAATTATTAAAGTATGTACCAATATCAGTGGTTTGGAAGATAGAATAAAGGCATTAGAAGATAAATTCAAAAATGGAGTTTCAATTCAAAACGGAATTACGAGTGTACCGTTTACTACAAAAAATGAAATTAGTAGCAATACTAAAGAAAAGAAGCTCGAAACGCCTCCCCTAAATAATGAGGACAAAGTGGAGTCAGTTCATGCAGAAACACCTCCAGTAGCTAAGAAAAGCAAAAATATTACTTCGAATGCCGGAAAGAGTGTTGATTATTGGTCTAACGTTATAAACAATTTAAAACAACAAGGAAAAATAATGTTATATACTAATTTATTAAACACTACGGCTATCGAAATAAACGACTTAACTCTTGGTATTGAATTTCCAAATGGTTTAACTTCATTTGGAAAAACGGTAATTGAACAACCTGAAAATATGCACGAACTAGTAAAACAAGTTTCTATTCTAGCAGGAAAAGAAATGAGAATTAAACTTATTGATTCAAAGTCTTCAAATGTAATTGAAGATGTTGGAAATAATAATGGATTATCTGATTTAGGTATCAATATAAATATTATTGATAATTAAAATAAAAGGGTGCTTTTATGCTCCCTTACAAAAATAAATCTAAAATATATAATAAAAAGGAGGACAATAGTATGTCAAAAAGAGGAGGATTCCCAGGTGGTATGGGAGGATTTGGAGGAATGAACATAGGTCAACTAATGAAAGAAGCAAAGAAAATGCAAGCTGACCTAGAAAAATCTCAAGAAGAATTATCTGTTAAAGAATTTGAGGCAACTGCCGGAGGCGGTGCAGTAACAGCTATTGTTTCTGGAGATAAAAAGTTAAAATCTATAACTATAAAACCAGATGTTGTTGATCCAGATGATGTAGAAATGTTACAAGATTTAATTTTAACTTGTGTTAATGAAGCTTTAAGAAAAGTAGATTCAGCTCAAGCTGACCAAATGGGAAAATATAATATACCAGGGTTAATGTAATTTTAGGAATTTAAGGAGTAATTTATGTCATATTTTTCACCATCAATAGAAAAACTAATTGAAAGTTTTGAAAAGCTACCTAGTATTGGTCATAAAACTGCAACTAGGCTTGCTTTTCATATGCTCGATTTAGGAGAACAAGAAATAAACGATTTTATTAGTTCCATAGTTAATGCTAAAAAAAGTTTAAAGTATTGTTCTAATTGCTATAATATTTCTGATACTGATCCTTGCCCAATATGTGCTAGTCCAAAAAGAGATAATAGCATAATTTGTGTTGTAGAAGATGTTAAAGATATTATTGCAATGGAAAAAACTCACGAATTTAAAGGAGTATATCATGTTTTACATGGCTCTATTTCTCCAATGGATGGAATTGGACCAGATGATATAAAAATAAAAGAATTGTTAAATAGAATTAGTCAAAATAAGATATCTGAAATTATCCTTGCTACAAATCCTAGAGTTGAAGGTGAAGCAACCGCAATGTATTTATCTAAACTTATAAAACCTATGGGTATTAAAGTAACAAGAATTGCTCACGGAATTCCTGTTGGTGGAGACTTGGAATACACTGATGAAGTAACTCTTGCTAAAGCATTGGAAGGAAGAAGAGAAATATAAATTGTTATTTTATTCTCTCAATATTATTTCACATATATCTTTTGTTGATGTTTTATTAGCAATCTTTTTTGTGTTTTCTTTCATTTGCATCAATTTATTATCATCTTCTATTACTGACTTTAATATTTCTTTTACATTGTTTTCTTTTTTTAACCATACTCCAATTTTGGCTTTTTCTAAGAATTCTGCATTTTGCTCTTCTTGACCTGGTATTGGATTTATTATAATCATTGGTAATCCTGAAATAATGCTTTCTGTAGTTGTTAATCCTCCGTGGTTTTGTAATTACTAAGTCTGATATGCTCATAAGTTCTGGTACTTTTTTAGTATATTCTAATATTTTAACTCTTGCTTTTGAATTGCTATCTTCTACAATTCTGTTAAATTCTTTTAGCATTTCTTCATTTCTTCCAGATATTGCAATTATTTGAGTTTCTAAAAATTCTTGTATTAAAATTTTTAATATTTCACAAGTTTTTTCTTTTCCAAGCCCCATTTCTCCGCCACCAAAGAAAAGTATTGTTTTCTTATTTTCTTGTAACCCAAATTCTTTTAATATATTTTCTCTATTAAATTTTTCTAAGAACCTTTCTGAAACTGGTATTCCTGTAATATATATCTTTGACTCTTCAATTCCCTTTTTTATCATAGATTCTTTCATTCCATTATGTGCAACAAAATATTGGTTTATATAATTTGATTCTTGTAACCATTGATTGTGGATTTCGAAGTCTGTAAGTATTGTTGCAATTTTCAAATCTATTTTACCTTTTCTTTTTAGTCTTCCTGTCATTTGAGTTGCAAATGGATGTGTTGATATTATTATATCTGGCTCTACTTTTTTTATTAGATGGTTTAATTTCCTTGCCATTACAGCATTTGCTCCATTACTTATTTTAAATAGAATACCTTTTTCTGAACCAAAATATACTCTTTTCCAAGCCCATGGTGCTTTTTTTGCCATATTGTTATAGGAAGCTACTGTAATTTTATTTAGAAAATTACTTATGTATTCTATGCAATCTACCATTTCTACTTGTATTTTTTTGTGATTTGCTTCTATATATTGTTTTATAGCATTAGCTGCAGATTTGTGTCCGCCACCATAAGAACCGTATAATATCAATATTTTTTTCATATGTTCCCCCATTTTTAATTTTTTAAATTATATCATTATTTCATTTTTTTGTAAATTTCAAAGTATAATTTATATTTTTTTTACTAAAAATATATTTAAATTTATTTTTAGGAGGATATTTTGAAAAAAAATAGCTTTGTTTTTATTATAGTAATATTTTTAAGTTTAATATTGTTTAGTTTTTGCATAAATACTATGCCTAACAAACTTTTAGCAGCTGGTACTGCTAATTCAACTTCTGATGTTCAACTTCTTGCTCGCGCAATCAATGGAGAAGCTCGTGGTGAGCCTTATGAGGGACAAGTTGCCGTACGGTGCAGTTATTTTGAATAGAGTAAAGAATTCAAGTTTTCCAAATACTATTGCAGGAGTAATTTATCAACCTGGCGCTTTTACTGCAGTTTCTGATGGTCAAATAAATGTACCAATTGATTCTAACTCAACTGTTGTGAAAGCTGCTCGTGATGCACTAAATGGATGGGATCCAACAAATGGATGTATTTATTATTTTAATCCTAATACCGCAACTAATAAGTGGATTTGGTCTAGGCAAATTGTAAAAACTATTGGGAAACATCATTTTTGTAAATAAATTTGATTTTTCTTGTTGAGGTAACAATACTTATACAAAAACTTGTCTCCATTGCTTAAAGTAGTCAAGAGAGACAATAGCTACTTTTGTTATATATTTATAAATTATACAGATAGAAAGGGTTTGAATTTTATGAATTTAAAAGAAAAAATGATTGATTGGAAAAACAGATTAAAAGATAGACATATGTTTAGTATTATAATTGTACTATTAGTTATATGTCTCGTATTAGGAGGAATTATATACAAAAAGCAACGAGAGTATAGACAAGCAATGGAAAATCAATATAATTTAGCATTTTTTGAACTTGTAGATTATGTACAAAATGTTGAAAACTATTTAGCCAAGTCTCTTATTTCAACATCTCCTGAGCACGGGGCAGAAACTTTAACTAGAGTTTGGAAAGAAGCAAATCTTGCTCAAATATATTTATCTCAAATTCCAATCAATAACGAAGGATTGTCTAATGCACAAAAGTTCTTGAATCAAGTTAGTGATTATAGTTATTCTTTATCTAGAAAAAATATTTACAATGAATCTCTTACACAGGAAGATTTAGATAATTTGCAAGATTTGCACCAATATTGTGTTGATTTGCAAAACACTTTAAATCAGCTATCTGCTGAAATGACAGATGGAACTATAAGTTGGAAGGAACTAACCAAAAAAGGAAATACTATGTTTGCACAACAAGTAAGTAATAATTCTAAAGATAGTTTTAGCAATATAGATTCCAATTTTGGTGAATATGCTGGTTTAATTTATGATGGTGCATATTCCGAGCATATTGATAAAATAGAGAAAAAAGGTC
Source organism: uncultured Clostridia bacterium (assembly GCA_947632145.1). Taxonomy (GTDB): domain Bacteria; phylum Bacillota; class Clostridia; order TANB77; family CAG-508; genus CAKPQL01. Next base: position 20,371 of record CANRNW010000001.1, on the reverse strand, counting down.
TTACTGGTGATGATATAACAGAAGATAAAGCTCGTGAAATTGCAGAAAACTTGATTGGTAAAGATAAAATTAAAGAAACTAGCTCTTTAGGATTATCTGAAAATGGAAATATTCCTATCTTTAGTTTTAATTGTATATTAAACAATGGAGATAAAAACAATCCTGTAAGCATTGCCATTTCTAAAAAAGGTGGTCATGTTGTATTTATGAATTACAATAGAGATATTGGTGCTGAAGTAATATCTGATGAAGATGCTAATAAAATTGGCAAAGAATTTCTTGAATCAAAAGGCTATTCTAATATGAAGGAAACTTACTTCTTAAAAGAAAACGGAATCATAACAATAAATTATGCATACAACCAAAATGGAGTTGTAGTTTATACTGATTTAATTAAAGTAAAGGTTGCTTTAGATAATGGAGAAATTTTAGGAATTGAAACAACAGGTTACTTAAACTCTCATGAGGTCAGACAAATTCCTGAACCTAACATAACATTAGAAGAAGCAAAGTCTCGTTTAAATAAAAATTTAGAAATTTTGAGTGAAGGTTTTGCAATTATTCCAACTGAATGGAAAACTGAAATATTTTGTTATGAATTTAAAGGAAAAGTTGATGATACAGATTTTCTAGTTTATATAAATGCTTTAAATCGGAAAAGAAGAAAATATACTAGTTATTATAAATACACCTAATGGAACTTTGACAATGTAACTTTTGGGGAAACTTTTTATCAAAAAATTGTGATAGTATAGTTAAAGACGGATTTATTTATCCGTCTTTTTAAATACAAATAATTTACTTAAAAAATAATTACCTACTATTATTAGAACCTGAGATATTAAAGTAAATATTACCACATATAAGTCTGAATTTAATTTAAGCAAAGTCACAAAGAACCACATAATAAACATATCTAATAAAAGAGTTGCAATTCTAGCAACAATAAAATTAATAAATTCTTTTAATTTATTAGTCGTTTTACTTTCGAATACAAATTTTCTGTTTGTAAAATATGCAAATAACACAGCAGCAACCCAAGAAACTATTACCGCAACTTGAAGTTCAAAAGCATTACTTGCTTTTAATACCGTAAATAATAGTGCATATTTTACAACTAAACTTACTACTGTGGTTAATACTCCAAAAATTAAATATAAAATAATTTCACGATATTTTTTGTATAATTCTTTTATTTTATTCAATTTTAATCTCCTATTTTTAATATTGGAAAACGAAATGTCTATAGCATTGTTCCCTACATTTATCATAATTTTATATTGTGTATATGATGTTTGTCAATGAATTTTATATTTTACTTTATTTTTTGTAAATTTTGTTATAAAATATTCATATTATAATATGAGAATTAGAGTAAACTTGCTCAAAAATGGAGGTTTCGATGGAAGAACTTACTGTTAAAGATATTGTAAAGGCTTGTGATGCAAGGCTTTTATGTGGTGATGAAGATACAAAAATATCTTCTTTTTCAAAAGATACTCGTACAATTAAGCCAGAAGATATATATGTTGGAATAAAAGGCGAAAATTTTGATGGAAATGTATTTTGCAAACAAGCACTAGATTTAGGTGCCATAGGTTGTATTACAGATGGAGATATTGATTATTCAATTTTAAAAAATTATGAATCTAAGGTTATTATTCAAGTAAAAGATTCTGTTTTAGCATTACAAAATCTTGCCAATTACAGAAGAAAGCAATACAACATTCCTATCGTTGCAGTTACTGGAAGTGTTGGAAAAACTAGTACTAAAGATATTATTGCAAGTGTTGTATCTAAAAAATATAATGTTTTGAAAACTCAAGGGAACTTGAACAATCAAATTGGATTACCATTAACCTTATTAAATTTAAAAGACCATACTGCTGTTGTTGTAGAATTAGGAATGGAACACGCAGGAGAAATTAGTAATCTTTCTAAAATTGCAGAACCAACCTTAGCAGTAATAACAAATATTGGTACATCACATATAGGTAATTTAGGTTCTAGAGAAAATATTTTAAAAGCTAAATTAGAAATTTTAGAAGGATTACGAGAAAACCGGAAAACTAATAATCAATAATGATAATGACTTACTACATAAGTATTATGAAGAAAATAAATCTGATAAAATTATAACTTTTGGAATTGATGAAAAATCTTCTTTATCACCAGGAAATGTTGTTTATAATAAAGATGATAGTATCTTTTCTGTTAAAATTAACAATGAAAACTTTGATATTAAAGTTCCTGTTAGTGGTAAGCCTTTCGTATATAACAGTCTAGCTGCAATTTTAATAGGATTACAATTAAACATACCTATCTTGGATATAATATCTGGTATTCAAGACTTTGAACTAACAAAAAATAGAATGGAAATTCATCATACAAAAAATAATATAACTATAATAAATGATACATATAATGCAAGTTATGATTCTATGAAGGCTGGCCTTGAATATTTAGGAAAGCACAATGGTCAAAGGAAAATAGCAGTTTTGGGAGATATGTTAGCATTAGGAGATTTCTCAAAACAATTACACGAAGATGTTGCAAAAGAAGTAGTAAAAAATAATATTGACATTTTAATTACAGTTGGAAAAGAAGCAAACCACATATATAATAAGGTTTTAGAATTAGGATTTGATACAAGTAATGCCTTTTGGTTCAGTAATAATTTAGATGCAATTACAGAAATTAAAAATATTTTAAAACCACAAGATGTTGTGTTTTTAAAGGCTTCTCACGGAATGAACTTTATAGAAATTGTTAATAGTATTAAGGAGGATTTCTAAATGTTAAAAGTTGGTGTCGTTTTTGGAGGAATGTCTACTGAGCATGATGTTTCTATTGTTTCTGGAACATCTGTAATAAAAAATTTAGATAGTGCAAAGTATGATATTTATCCAATTTATATTGATAAAACTGGAAACTGGTATAAATATTTTGATCCAGATAAAAAGATTTTAAGTGTCGGAGATTCTATAAATGTTAATGAAAAAATTGAAAATGTTATAGAATATTTGAATGGATTAGATATAATATTCCCTGTATTGCATGGATTATATGGTGAAGATGGCAGTATTCAAGGATTGTTTAAATTATTAAAAAAACCTTATGTTGGTTGCAATATTCTATCATCTTGTGTTGGTATGGATAAAGCATATACAAAAATAGTTTTAGACAAAGCGAAAATAAATCAAGCAAAATATGTATATATTAGAAAATATAATGAAAAATACATATATGTAGATGATGAGTTTAATGAAACTATTCTTTCTCTTAAAGAAATAAGTGAAGTTATTTCTAAAAAATTAGGGTTTCCACTATTTATTAAACCATCTAATTCTGGCTCATCTGTTGGTGTAAATAAAGCTAATAATTTAGAAGAATTAGAAAATTATATAGAATATGCAAGTAAATTTGATAAAAAAATATTGATAGAAGAATTTATAAATGGACACGAAGTTGAATGTGCTGTTCTTGGAAATGAAGATGTTAAAGCCTCTTGCGTAGGAGAAATACTACCTGCTGAAGAATTTTATAGCTTTGATGCAAAATATAAAAATTCAAATTCTGCACTTTGCATTCCAGCAAAACTACCAGAAAGCATTTCTAATGAAATAAGACATCTAGCAATAAAAGCATTTAAAGCAATAGATGGAAAGGGTCTATCTAGAGTAGATTTTTTTGTAGATAAAAATACATCTAAAATATATTTAAATGAAATAAATACTCTTCCAGGATTTACAAGTATTAGTATGTACCCAAAATTATGGGAAGAAGCAGGAATTAGTTATAGCAAATTATTAGATGAATTGATTGAATTAGGATTACATAGATAACCCACTGTCACGATAGTTATTCTTACCTAAATACCAAAAGGAGTAAAAATATGGAAATAGAAGAAATAAAAAATGTATTAAAAAATAAATTATCTGAAAAGCGCTTTTTTCATAGTATATGCGTGATGGAAATGTGTGAGAAATTAGCACAACATTATAATGTAGATATAGAAGAAGCAAGATTTATTGGGCTTGCTCACGATATAGCAAAAGAAATGCCATCTGATGAAAAATTAAAATACGCAAAAGACAATAATATACCTGTTAACACTGTTGAAATGGCTTCCCCTACTCTATTACATGCAAAAATTGGAGCAGATATATGTAAAAAAGAATTTGGATTTTCTGACAAAATGTGTAAAGCAATTTCTCTTCATACAACTGGAGGAGAAAATATGAATATGTTATCTAAAATATTATTTATTGCAGATGGTATTGGATTAGATAGAAATTATGAAGACGTTGATTATATACGAGATTTAGCATTTAAAGATTTAGATGCAAGTATTTTATATATGCTAAATTTAACTATAAAAGAATGTTTAGAAAAAAACAGCCAAATTCATCTTGATACAATTTTAGCTAGAAATTATTTGTTAAAAAAATAAAGGTGCTTTTATGCACCTTTTTGTTTTTCATACCCCTCAAATACTTCTGATATTTCTTTTTCCCCTGATGTATTAAGTATGGTATCGTGTGATTTTAGTATCTCTTTTATATCTTCATCTAATTTAGTTATATCATAACAATTTATTATTTTTATTTCACTCTTGAATCTCAAAAAATTAAATATTTCATTTAACTTTTTATTTACTAAGTCTATATACTCTTTACTTCCATTTACAATAATATTTACTTTACTATTATTACATTCTTTATCGATTTCTCCTTTTATTATTTCAAAATTATATATTGCTTTTTTATTCCAATTTATATTTATTAAATTTGATTTTTCTTGTTTATTTAATGTTAATCTTGATAAAACTAAATTTATTTGTTCTTCTAAATCTTTTTCTAATATTGTTAATACTTTTTCTTGATCTTTTATTTTCTTATTTAAATATGGGAGCAACATTGTTATTAAATGTAAATCACTTACACAAAAACTACATACTTTTTTAATATTTTCATTACTGTACATACTTAGAGCCTCCTCATAAATTTTCGTTACTGGTAAATTTTACCATTTTATTTCAAATGTGTCAATATTATTACAAAAATATTACAAAGTTTCATACAATTTAATTCGACAATATTCATTAACCTAAAATGTATATTTTTAAAATTTTGGTTAATACTTTTTATTAAGAAATAATTTTACAGTATTGGAGGTTATTATGAAAAAATTTTTATTAAATCGTTTTACACTAATAATATTTTTACTATTACTATTTATATTCACATCTGCACTATCTTATGCCACAAAAGTTTCAGCACATTTACAAGAAAGTGTATTTAGGCTACATGTAATTGCAAATAGCGATTCTGACTCAGATCAAAATTTAAAATATATAGTGCGAGACAAAGTAATTGAATATATGAAAACAGTTTGTAAAGAAGGTATATCTAAAGATGATTATATTAAGATTGCTCAAGATAATTTGGATAATATAAAAAAAGTAGCACAAGATACTGTAATTCAAAACGGTTATGATTATGATATTAAGGTATCTATTGGTGAGTTTGAATTTCCAACAAAGACTTATGGAGATGTATCATTTCCTGCAGGACTTTACGATGCTTTAAGAATTGAAATAGGTAATGCAAGTGGTAAAAACTGGTGGTGTGTGATGTTTCCTCCACTATGCTTTGTTGATGTAACTTCTGGAATAGTTCCAGAAGAATCAAAAGGAACTTTAAAAAATGATATTTCTTCTGAAGAATATGATTTGATTACAGGTGCTAACACTGAGGTTAAATTTAAGTTTAAACTAATAGAAGTCTTCCAAAGTTGGGGACTTGTTGCAAAAAGATAAGTAATATATATATTTGATTTTTATTTACCTTATCTTCTAAACAAATTTCTTAAAAAGAGTTGTTTTTACAACTCTTTTATGGTATATTTTATTCGTAAAAATGAGTTCTTACGCTAAAAATATATTTGGGGGTAATTTAATTGGAAAAATTAGTTATTACTGGAGGCACTCCTCTAAAAGGAGAAGTTACTATAAGTGGTGCAAAAAATGCAGCTGTAGCAATTCTACCTGCGACATTATTGATAAATGGTATATGTCGAATTGAAAACTTGCCAAACATTAGTGATGTTAAATTGTATTGTGAAATACTAGAAAAAATTGGTGCAAAAATAACTTGGATTACAAAAAATGAAATAACAATAGATACTAGAGATATTTGTTGTACCAAAGCACCTTTAGATATAACAAGAAAGTTTAGAGCATCATACTATTTAATTGGTTCTATGCTTGGTAGATGTAAAAATGTACAAGTTGGTTTACCTGGAGGATGTAATTTAGGAGCTAGACCAATAGATCAACATATTAAAGGATTTGAAGCATTGGGTGCCAATGTAGAAGTTACTCAAGGTAATATAACTGCAAGTGCAAAAAAACTTGTAGGAACCTCTATATATATGGATATAGTTTCAGTAGGTGCAACAATAAATGTAATGCTTGCAAGCGTTTTGGCAGAAGGTACTACAATAATAGATAATGCTGCCAAGGAACCTCATATTGTTGATGTTGCGAATTTCTTAAATACAATGGGAGCAGATATAAGAGGTGCTGGAACAGATGTTATAAAAATTAACGGTGTAAAAGAATTAAAGGGCGGTTCTACATATTCTATAGTTCCAGACCAAATTGAAGCAGGTACATTTATGTTTGCAGCAATGGCAACAAAAGGAGATATAACAATAAAAAATTGTATAACAAAGCATTTAGAATCTATAACTGCTAAAGTAATAGAAATGGGTGGAACAGTTGAAGAATCTGGTGATACACTAAGAATAAAATGTACAAAAAGACCTAATAAGGCAAATATAAAAACTTTACCATATCCAGGTTTCCCAACAGACTTACAGCCTCAAGCTGGTGTTGTATTATCTATTGCTGATGGTACAAGCACAATAAATGAAAGTATTTGGGAATCTAGATTTCAATATACACAGGAATTGTGTAAAATGGGTGCAAAAATAACTGCTCAAGGTAAGTCTGCTTTTTTTGAAGGAGTAAAAAGTCTTTCTGGTGCTCCAGTTTGTTCAACAGATTTACGTGCTGGTGCAGCTCTCATAATAGCTGGTATTGCAGCAAATGGTAAAACTGAGGTTTATAATTTAGAGCATATAGATAGAGGCTATGAAAATATTGAAGAAAAATTTAGAAGTCTAGGTGCAAAAATAGAAAGAGTGAGCGAATAAAAGGAGCAATACAAATGTTAAAATTCTGTAGTTTATATAGCGGAAGCACAGGAAATAGCTTATTAGTTCAAAATGATAACACCTGCATTTTAGTTGATGCAGGTGTTAGTGGTACAAAAATAGTTGATGCTTTAAACAGCATAGGTATTGATATTAGTCAAATTGAAGCAATACTTGTAACACACGAACATAGCGACCATATCAAAAGTATTGGAACTTTGTCTAAAAAATATAATATACCTGTTTTTGCAAATAGTAAAACTTGGAAAGCAATGCCTAATGAAGCAAAAAAAGTTCCAATAGAATGTCAAAAAACTTTTACTATAGATAATAAATTTTCTATTGGTTCTTTAGATATACTTGCTTTTAGTATACCTCATGATGCAGCAGATCCTTGCGGATTTAATATCTTTGGTTCAAATAAAAAAATAAGTATTGCAACAGATGTTGGTCACATCACTCCTTCGATTTTTACTAATTTACAAAATAGTTCTTTTGTATTGCTAGAATCTAATTATGATCCAGAGGTTTTACAATATTCATCATATCCTTATAATTTAAAGAGGAGAATTGCAGGACCTAATGGTCATCTTCCAAATAATGAAGCTGGAAATACGATTTCTAAGTTAATTGATTCTGGTTTGAAAACTGCTATGCTAGGTCATTTAAGTAAAGAAAATAATTTCCCAGAGTTAGCAGAGCAAACTGTTTTAGAAGAATTAGCAACTAATAACTATAATAAAAATTCAGTTGATTTATATGTTGCATCAAGATTTGAACCTAGTCCATTTTTAAATGTTGTTTAATTTATTGGGGGGCTGTAGAGGAATTGGTAATAAAAAGGGGCCTTATTTCTTTTTAAAAAATTAACTCCTCTACAAGATTAATATCAATTCTTACTATACATTTTTTCTATGAAATTCTTTTTATAATTTGTTTTGAAAATTTTTTGATAATAATTTTTTTCATTGAAAAATAAAGAATAAAAAATAATATGATTTTAAATATCATTTTGTCTCCTAAAAATGTTTTTGAATTAAAATTTATTTGATTTAACAATAATTATATTACTCTATTCTTTTAATGTTGTCAACAAAAATGTTACGACAAAAACTGCCAAAATACTACAGCGCTCAACATTCCAATAACATCTCCTATTAAAGCTGCTTTTAAAACTCCTCTAGTTTTTTTAATACTTACAACACTTGTATATATTGCAATTGTATATAAAGTAGTTTCTGTTGAACCCATTATTGTAGAAATTATCATTCCAATTTTACTATCTACCCCATAATTTTTCATTATATCTATTCCTATTGCCATAGAAGCACTTCCGAGATATTGGTCGAAGCATTGCTAGTGGCATAATTTCACTCGGAATCTTTAAAATATTTAATATAGGACTTATTTTATTTATAATTAAATCTAATATTCCAGATACCCTTAGAGCACTTATCGCCATAAATAAACCTATTAAAGTTGGAAATATATTTACAACTATTCCTATTCCCTCTTTTGCTCCATCTATAAAAATATCAAACGTTTTCTTTTTTTCCATAAATCCATTTGCTACTATAATAAGTATAACAAGCGGAATTGATACCATAGATATATAATTCGCAAATGTCATTTAGAATCAATCTCCTTTTGATTTATTTATTGTAGAACGATGTTGGTCTCGTTCCCTACATAATAATTTTGCAGATAGTGTTGCTGAAATAAAAGCAAATGCAGTTGCAATCCATACTGCAATAATCATTCCTGTTGGGTTATTTGAACCGAAGAGAACTTCTAATTGCAATTACTGTCGTTGGTATAATTTGCAAAGATGCAGTATTTATTACAATAAACATGAACATTTCGTTTGATAATGTATCTTTTTTTTCATTCTGTTCTTGTAAAGATTTCATTGCTTTTAATCCAAGTGGAGTTGCTGCATTTCCCAATCCCATAATGTTTGCAACCATATTCATTGATATCTCGGTATAAACTTGTGTTTCTTTCTTTATTTTGGGAAACAATATTTTCATAATTGGATTTACTATTTTTTTTAATACTTCAATTATTTTTGTATTTGAAGCTATTTGCATTATTCCATTCCATAAACATATTGTACCAAATAAAGTTATACACAAATCTACTGCATCTTTTGCAGAAGTAAATATAGCATCATTTATCTCACTTACTCTCCCTGAAAAAATCGCATATACAAATGAAATTATAATAAAAATAGGCCATATAGTATTTAACATATTAAATCTCCCAAATCAAACATACTAAATCTTATGAGTTCGTTTATAAAATATGATTATAATCTCTTTTCTTGCCATTTATTTCATTTGACAAAAGCCTCTATTCATTATAAAATATAAGTAAATTTTTATTCTAAGAAGGTAGAGAAATTATGGAACAAATACTTCATGTTGGTGTAGATGTTGGATCTACAACCGTAAAAATAGTAGTTATGGATAACGACTTAAATACTATATATACAGATTATACAAGACATTTTTCAGATACAAAAAATACAGTTTGCAATGTATTACAAAAATTAGCATTAGATTATCCAGAAGCTAATTTTACAATAGCATTAACGGGATCTGGTGCAATGTCAGCAGCTAAGTTTTTAGATTTAAAATTTATTCAGGAAGTTGTTTCTTGTAAACGTTCTGTTGAAAAATATATTCCACAAACTGATGTAGTTATTGAACTTGGCGGAGAAGATGCTAAAATAATTTATTTTGATAAATTTATTGAACAACGTATGAACGGAACTTGTGCAGGTGGTACTGGTGCATTTTTAGACCAAATGGCATCATTATTATCTACGGATACTGCTGGATTGAATGAACTTGCTAAAAATCACAATACAATATACCCTATTGCTTCTCGTTGTGGTGTTTTTGCAAAAACAGATATACAACCTCTATTAAATGAAGGTGCAAGAAAAGAAGACATAGCAGCTTCTATATTCCAAGCCGTTGTAAACCAAACTATTAGTGGGCTTGCTTGTGGTAGACCAATTCGTGGTAAAGTTGCATTTTTAGGGGGACCTTTAAGCTACTTACCTGAACTTAGAAATAGGTTTATAGAAACACTAAATTTAAAGGAAGATGAGATAATAGTACCAGAGGAAGCTCATCTTTTAGTAGCAAAAGGTGCTGCATTAGATTCATTAGATTCAAAGCCAATAACTGTAGAAAAATTAAAAAGCAAAATTCAGGTATTAAAATCTTCTGTAGATACAACAACAGAGCCTTTACCACCACTTTTCGTTACAGGAGAAGAATATACTCAATTTAAGGCAAGACATGAAAAAGCAAAAGTTGAAACTAATGATTTATCTACATATGAAGGTGACTGCTATATAGGAATAGATGCCGGATCAACTACAACAAAACTTGTATTGATTGATAGAGACGGTAAACTTTTACATTCTATATATGGAAGCAACGAAGGAAATCCTTTAAAAAGCGTTATAAAAATGCTAAAGGAATTATATTCAGTATTGCCTAAAAAAGCTATAGTACGATATAGTGGTGTTACAGGTTATGGAGAAAAACTTGTTCAAACTGCTTTAAATATAGATTTAAATGAAATTGAAACTATAGCTCACTATACAGCTGCAAAACAATTTATGCCAAATGTTACAAGTATTGTAGACATTGGTGGTCAAGATATGAAATACATAAAAATGAAAAATAATGTTATAGATAATATTATGCTTAATGAAGCATGTTCATCTGGTTGTGGTTCTTTTATTCAAACTTTTGCTAGTAGTTTAAATTTGTCTATTAACGAGTTTGTTGATGAAGCTCTACAATCTAGAAGACCTGCTCCACTTCGGTTCTCGTTGTACAGTATTTATGAATTCAAAAATTAAACAATCTCAAAAAGAAGGATATTCAGTTGGAGATATTTCTGCTGGACTTTCTTATTCTGTTGTTAAAAATGCTATTCAAAAAGTTATGAAAGTTAGAGATGTAGAAACTTTAGGAGATCATATTGTTGTTCAAGGTGGTACATTCTATAATGATGCTGTTCTTCGTGCATTCGAATTAACAGTTGGTAAAGAGGTTACTCGTCCAAATATTGCAGGTTTAATGGGTGCTTACGGTATGGCATTACTTTCAAAAGAGCAATATGAAGTAAATATGGATATGACTTATGTATCAACTATAACCAAATTAGAAGAACTAGATAATGTTGATGTTAAGGTTAGTCATGTTAGATGTGGTCGTTGTGAAAATAACTGTCTTCTTACAGTAAATGCATTTAGCAACGGTAAGAAATTTATTTCTGGAAACAGATGTGAACGTGGTTCACGGAAATGTTACAGAAAACTCAAAATTGCCTAATATGTATCAATATAAATTTAATAGATTATTTAATTATGAACCTTTATCTGAAGAACAAGCTACTAGAGGAACAATAGGAATACCTAGAGTTTTAAATATGTACGAAGATTATCCATTTTGGTTTACTTTCTTTACTAATTTAGGATTTAGAGTTATTTTATCTGAAAAAAGTAATAGAAAAACTTATGAAAAGGGTATGGAATCTATGCCTTCTGAATCTGTTTGCTATCCTGCAAAATTAGTACATGGACATATTATAAGTTTAATTAACCAAGGAATTAAAACTATATTCTACCCTTGTATTCCATATTCTCGCAAAGAGTATGAAAAAGCAGATAATCATTATAACTGCCCTATTGTTATATCTTATTCAGAGGTTATAAAGAATAATGTTGAAGAATTAAAAAATGTTAAATTCTTAAATCCTTTCTTGCCACTTGATACTAAAAATCTAGTTAAAAAGGTTTTAGAATTGGATGAATTTAAATGTTATAATTTCACTAAAAAAGAACTTTTAAATGCAGCTATAAAAGCAGAAGAAGAATATCAACATTTCAGATCAGACGTTCATAAAAAAGGTGAAGAAATACTAAAATACATAGAAGAAAATAACCAAAGGGGAATTGTTTTATCAGGAAGACCATACCATGTTGACCCTGAAATAAATCATGGTATTGATACGTTAATTACAAGTCTTGGATTATGTGTATTATCTGAAGACTCTATAGCCCATCTAGGAGAAGCAAAAAGACCTATTAGAGTTGTTGATCAATGGATGTTTCATGCTCGTCTTTATGCCGCAGCTGAAGTTGTAGGAAAACATAAAAACTTAGAATTAGTACAATTAAACTCTTTTGGATGTGGTGTTGATGCAGTTACAACAGACCAAGTAGAAGAAATACTTTCAAGTTATGATAAAATGTATACTTTAATAAAAATAGATGAAGTAAACAATTTAGGTGCTGTTAGAATTCGTATTCGTTCATTGCTTGCAAGTATAAATAAACGTTTAAAAGAATCTACAAAGCCAAATGAAAATCTTGGAAATTACGAACAAAACAAAGTTATTTTTACTAAAGAAATGAAAGATGAATATACAATTTTAGTACCACAAATGGCACCAGTACATTTTGAATTGTTAGAGTCTGTTCTTCAATCTTGTGGTTATAAAGTAAAGCTTTTAAGAGAATGTACTCCACATACCGTTGAAACTGGATTAAAATATGTAAATAATGACGCTTGTTACCCATCTATATTAGTAACAGGTCAAATGATAGAAGCATTAGAATCAGGTGAATACGATTTAAATAAAACTGCACTTATAATGAGCCAAACAGGTGGAGGTTGCCGTGCAACTAACTATATTGGATTTATTAGAAAAGCTTTAAAAGATGCTGGTTTTCCAAATATTCCTGTTATATCATTTAATTTCGTTGGAATGGAAAAAATGCCTGGATTTAAATTATCTTTCGGTCTTTTTGAAGGATTATTAAAAGGTGTAATATATGGTGATTTATTACAAAAAATGTTAACAAAAAATAGAGCTTACGAAGTAAACAAAGGTGAAACTGAAAAACTATATAATGAGTGGATGGAAAAATGTAAAGCATTAGTACAAAAATCTACTAACAAGCAATTTAAACAAAGTATTTATAATATAGTAAATGATTTTGAAAAGATTGAATTAGATACATCTATTAAAAAACCTAAAGTTGGTATCGTTGGTGAAGTTTTAATTAAATATCATCCATTTGGAAATAATTTTGTAGCAAATTTATTAGAAAATGAAGGAGCTGAAGTTATACTTCCTGACTTTATGGGATTTATTAAGTTTATGGCAACACATAAAATAACGTTTAATAAATTATTAAATACAAATAAAACTTCTTCAAAAATTTCTAAATTAGCAATTAAGCTAATTGATATTTTAGAGAAAGACGTAAGAAAAGCACTTGCAAATTCAAAGAAAAACTATTTGCCACCTTGTGATATTTGGCATTTAGAAGAAAAAGTAAAGAATGTTTTGTCTATTGGAAATCAAACTGGTGAAGGTTGGTTCTTAACAGCAGAAATGATAGAATACATAGAAAATGATATACCAAATATAGTTTGTGTTCAGCCATTTGCTTGCTTACCAAACCATGTAGTTGGAAAAGGTGTTATAAAAACAATTAGGCAAATGTTCCCAGATGCAAATATTGCTCCTGTTGACTATGATCCTGGAGCCAGTGAAGCAAATCAAGCTAATAGAATAAAACTTCTTATGACAGTTGCAAAAGACAATTTAAAGCAAAAAGAAAATTCTTTAAAGGCAGTAGAACGCGAACATATAAAAAATGTAGAAAATGAAGAAAATAATCAAAATCAAAAAATAGGCGTATAAGCCTATTTTTTGATTTATTCTATTAACTATTACACACCCATAAATAATTGTACATATACCTTACCGTAAACTTCGCTATCTACAACACATATTCCTGTATATTCGTAATCTTCATCTAATATATTATCTTTATGTGCTGGTGAATTCATCCATGCTTTTACTGCCTTTATTCCTGTTTCATTTCCTGCTAAATTTTCACCTGCATATTTATATGTTATACCTTCATTTTTTAACATCTCAAATGGAGTTCCAAGTATTGGAGATGTATGTGAAAAATAATTATTATTTACTAAATCTTCTGCTTTTAATTTAGCAGCTTTTTGTAATTCTGAAGATGCTTTAAGTTCGCTTAATCCTTCTTTTTTTCTTTCTATATTTATTAAATTTAATACTTCTTCTTCCTCACTTGATAATATTGCATTTTTTGTATCAACTACTATCTCTTCCTTTGGTAATTCATTTGCAAATACGAAACATTGAAAAACTAATCCTATACAAAATAAAATTGAAACATAAAAAATAAATCTTGATACTTTAGAGTTTATAACTCTCACACTATTTCCTCCTTTAAAATATTATTTCTTAATATTTTCTCTTGCGTGTGAAATTCTTATTCCTCTTCTTTAGTGTATTCAAGATTTAAATTTTAAATTATTAAATTTTAATATATTATTTATAAAGTTTTAAATTACTAAATAAAAAACTTACTGGTTCATACTTTTCCTCACCAGTAAGTTTATTATAACACGTTATGTTAATTATGTCAACTTTTTATTGTTAATTTATTATTTAATCTTTGATGTTTTAACATCCACTCTACGATTGAAATTTAACTTGCTTCTTCTTCATTAAACTGCGAATTATATAGTTCTGCATAAAATCCGTTTTTATTTAACAATTCTTCATGTGTTCCCTTTTCTACTATATCTCCGTTATTCAATACAAGAATTAAATCTGCATTTTTGATTGTTGATAGTCTGTGCGCTATTATGAAACTTGTTCTTCCCTTCATCAAATTATCCATTGCGGATTGTATTTGTATTTCTGTTAAAGTATCTATTGAACTAGTTGCCTCATCTAGTATTAGTATTTTTGGATTTGCAAGTATTACTCTTGCTATTGTAAGCAATTGCTTTTGTCCTGCAGATATATTTGTGCTTTCTTCATTTATTACCATATCATAAGAATTAGGCAATGTTTTTATAAAATGATGAACATTTGCTGCTTTTGCCGCTTCTATAATTTCTGCTTGAGTTGCTTCTGGTCTTCCGTATTTTATATTATCTTTTATTGTTCCACCAAATAACCAAGTGTCTTGAAGCACCATTCCAAATTGTTTTCTTAAATCTCCTCTTGTGAAATCTTTTATATTATGCCCATCTAATAAAATTTCGCCTTTATCTACATCATAAAATCTCATTAGTAATTTTACAATTGTAGTTTTTCCAGCACCTGTTGGACCAACTATTGCAATCTTTTGTCCTTGTTTTATTTCTGCTGAAAAATCATTTATCGTTATTCTATCTGAATCTGCATATTTAAATTGTACATTTTTAAATATAATATTTCCTTTTATACTATTTTCATCAATATTTCCTTTATTAGTTTCCTTCTCTTCTGGTTCCTCTAGAAATTCGAATACTCTTTCTGCAGCAGCTACCATAGATTGTATCATACTGGATATTTGCGCAATTTGACCTATTGGATGAGTGAATTGCTTATTATATTGTATAAAAGATTGTATATTTCCAACAGTTATTATTCCTTGTGCTGCATAATACCCACCAAGTACGGCAACAATAACATATCCTATATTTCCTATAAAATTCATTATTGGGTGCATAACACCTGATAAAAATTGTGATTTCCAAGCAGAATGATACAACTCATCATTTGCCTTAGTAAATTCTTTTATAGCTTTATCTTCTCCATTAAATGCTTTTACTATTAAGTGTCCTCCATAAATTTCTTCTACTTGACCATTTACATGTCCTAAATAATCTTGTTGCTTTTTGAAATATTTTTGAGATTTCTTTACAATTTTACTTAATATAAATCCTGTAATTGGTAATATCAAAATAGATATTAAAGTCATTGAAACACTAATAGATATCATCATTATTGCTATTCCAACAATTGTGCATATTGCTGTTATTATTTGCGTTATACTTTGATTTAAATTTTGGCTTAATGTGTCTATATCGTTTGTTATTATTGATAGTACTTCTCCGTTTGTTCTTTTGTCGAAGTAACTTATTGGTAATTTATTTATTTTTCTTATTAAATCTCCTCTTAATTTGTATGTAAGTTTTTGTGCAACTCCTGTCATTGTAAATCCTTGAATTAAAGAAAATACTGTACTTATAACATATAAAATGATAAGGGTTATTAGTATACTGCCAATTTTCCCAAAATCAATTCCGCTTCCTCCAGTTATTTTGCTAATTAGCCCATTAAATATCTCAGTTGTTGCATTTCCTAGTATTTTAGGTCCTACAATCGAAAATATTGTACTACCTATAGCAAATATAAATACTATTGCTAACTTTAATTTATATTGTGACAGATAGTTCTTTATTAGTTTTTTAGTTGTTCCCTTGAAATCTTTTGCTTTTTCTACTGCCCCAACATTACGTGATCCTGGTCCAAATCTTCTCGGCTTATGTTCCATTTTTTGCCTCCTTTACTTTAATTCATCTTCGGATAATTGTGATAGTGCAATTTGTTTGTATTTCTCACAATTCTCTATCAATTCTTTATGTGTTCCTATTCCTACTATCTTTCCTTCATCTAGAACTATTATTTGATCTGCATTTAAAACTGTACTAATTCTTTGTGCTACTATTATTACAGTTTTATTTTCTGTATTCTTTGCTAATTCTTCTCTCAATTTTGCATCTGTTTTAAAATCTAGTGCAGAAAAACTATCATCAAATATTAGTATTTCGGGATTTATTGCAATAGCCCTTGCTATTGATAAACGTTGTTTCTGTCCTCCAGAAACATTGCTTCCTCCTTGTGCTATCTCGGAATCATATCCTTTATCTTTCTTATCTATAAACTCACTTGATTGAGCAATTTCTGCTGCCCATTTCATTTGTTCATCTGTTATATCAGTTTTACCATATTTTATATTTGACTCTATTGTTCCAGAAAATAAAATTCCTTTTTGTGGTACAAAACCTATTTTTTCTCTTAATTTCTTTTGAGAAATATCTTTTACATTTACTCCATCTACTAATAATTCTCCACCTGTTACATCATAAAAACGTGGTATTAAATTTACTATTGTAGATTTTCCACTTCCCGTGCTTCCTATTATTGCCGTAGTTTGACCGAGGTTTTGCAGTAAAGTTTATGTCCTCTAAAATCTCAGTATCTGCATCTGGGTATCTAAAAGATACATTTTTAAATTCTACATACCCTATTTTTTCTTTATTAAATTCTACTTCTTTCTCGGGATCTAGTATACTAGGCTCTGTTTCTAATACATCATTTATACGATTAGCAGAAACAGAAGCTCTTGGTAGCATTATTGAAATTAAAGAAATCATTAAGAAAGACATTACTATTTGCATTGTATATTGTATAAATGCCATCATATCACCAACTTGCATTACACCTGCATCAACATTCTTGCCACCAAACCATACTATGGCTATTGATATTGTATTCATTACAAGCATTAGTGCTGGCATCATTATGCTCATTGCTTTATTTACAAATATATTTGTTTTCATTAAATTTTGTGATGCAACATCAAATCTTGATTCTTCTGTTTTTTCTTTGTTAAATGCCCTTATAACTGGTAATCCTGTTAATATTTCTCTTGAAACAAGATTAAGTTTATCTATTAAGTCTTGTAATTTTTTGAATTTTGGCATTGCAACTATAAATAATACCATAACTATTGCAAGTATTATAAGAATTGCCATTCCTATAATCCAAGCCATTGATGTATGACTGTTTCCAAGTACTCTTAGGAAACCTCCTATACCCATTATAGGTGCATACACAACAACTCTAAATAACATTCCTATTAGCATTTGTATTTGCTGAATATCATTTGTGCTCCTTGTGATTAAAGATGCTGTTGAAAATTCTCTAAATTCTTTGTTAGAAAACTTCAAAACTTTTTTAAATACTTGATCCCTTAAATTTTTACTTAATTTGGCTGCAACTTTTGAAGATAATAACATAATTGTTATAGCCGATGCCATACTTACAAATGCTATTCCAATCATTTGCAAACCAACTTTAATTATATATCTTGTTTGGTAATCATCCATATTTACGCCAAGGTTTATAAGTTCCTGTTTTACGGCAGAAATTTCTAGGTTGTTTATCATATCTCCAAAACTGTTTTCTAAAATTGTGTATGCAGTATTAACAAAAAATATTAGCTGTTGTTCTGGAATCTGCTTTATTGTGTCTATTGTTAGATTTAAAACATCTTGTTTATATTCATCTGGTACAATTTGAATCATTCCTTGTATTATTTGTGCATTTTTTTCTTTATTAGTAATTATATCCATTGCTAAAAGCGGTTTTACAATAACCTTTTCTAACTCTTCTCTTTGCTTTTTATTTATATTTTTTAAAACATATATATCTTCATTTTCTAATACTGGATATTTTTTTACATATTTTTTATACTCTTTTTCAGATACATTATTTTTTGATATTAAAAAATAATGTTCTAATATTTCATTATCTTCTAATGTAAATACAAGTAAATTATCCATTTGCTCTTTTCTTATAGCATCTGGTATAACACTTTCTATCCCTCCGATTTTGGATTCCTATATTTACAACTTTGGATGTGTAATCTGGCAATGCTAAATCTGCCATTGCTTGTATGCATAATAAAAAAACAATTATTATTACAGAAATTAGTGAATGTTTCAAATTTTTTAATACTTTAAACATCTTCTTTATCCCCCTGTATAAATTTAAATGTATATTTTAATATATCATTTTTTTTGTTTTTTGGCAATAGTAATTTTATTTGTATAACTTGACAATTATGTTTATTATGTATTATAATTGTTTTCGTATTTAATTTATGGGTGACTAGCTCAGTTGGTAGAGCAGCTGACTCTTAATCAGAAGGTCGAGGGTTCGACCCCCTCGTTGCCCACCATATAAAAATAGAGAGGTTTTGACCTCTCTATTTTTTTTGAGAAAGACAGAGAACAGACAAAAGCTCCGTCCCCTTGTCTGTCCTCTGTTTTTATTCACATATATTATTCATGAAGTTATTTATTTTCTCTTCATCTACTCTCATTGCTAATATTGTTTCTTCAATTAATTTATCTAATTCCCATCCTAGCATTTCTGCTCCATCTTCTATTACTTTTCTTGAACATCCTGCCGCAAATTTTTCGTTTTTATATTTTTTCTTTACTGATTTTAATTCTAAATCCTGTACACTTTTAGATGGTCTCATAATAGCAACTGCTCCAATTAATCCTGTTAGCTCATCAGTTGCATATAATATTTTTTCCATTTCATGCTCTGGTTTTATATCAACTGTTAAATTATATCCGTGACTTGCGGTTGCATGTATGATTTTTTCATCAATTCCTTTTTCTTTCATTATTTCTTGTTCTTTTATACAATGTTCTTCTGGATATTTTTCAAAGTCTAAATCGTGTAATAATCCTACAATTCCCCAAAATTCTTTTTGTTCACCATATCCCAATTTTTCTGCAAAATATTTCATAACACCTTCTACTGTTAAAGCATGCTTAATATGAAAACTATCCTTATTATATTCTTTTAATAATTTAAATGCTTCTTCTCTTGATATATTACTCATTTTTCTTTTCCTACCTTTCATGTTTTTCTTCTTTTAATTGTTTTAACACTTTATTTAAACCTGGTACATTGCAATTATGAATTACTAATCCATTTTGAACTGCTTTAGCAAAATCAATTAAATCCATTTTACAGTATCTATATTTTTTCTTGTTATATATGTACACCTCTGTACCGTTTTTTGTTTGTACTGAAATACAATTAACATAGTGTATTTTATTATTTATATCTTTATAACAATCAATCATTCTGATTTTTCCCGTATTTGTATGATAATTAAATTCTTTTGTAGAAAAAAATTGCTCTAAAACTGTTTTATGATGCCATTGTCTGTCTGTATATCCCATATTAGGATTATCGTATATATCAATATTTTCTAAAATAAATTTTACTTTTTCATCAAAATCTTCAATAAAATCAGCATCATATTTCAATAAATATAGATAATCATCAGAATAATAATTTTCATCATCAATATACCCACTTTTTCTATCCATTTGTTCTTGTTCAAGCCTACTTATGACATAAGTTTTTCTATCATCTACTGATAATCCAAAACTCTTAGTAAATGAATGCGATTGAATATTAT